>CANMTO010000030.1 GCA_947500755.1 Flavobacteriales bacterium | reverse complement strand
GATACCAAAGGAGCTGAATTGCTAAACCGCACGATTGAAGTGAAACCAGGGATCAACATGTTTAGTGTAACAGACTTGAACTTAGCCCCAGGAGTTTACTACATCCAAATCGTGAATGGTGAACGCGCTACTGACGTATTGAAAGAAGTAATTCGCTAAGCGAAAACAAATAAACTATATGGAATCCCTCGTTCGAAAGAATGGGGGATTTTTTATTGACGCTAATTCTAACGAACGATTACATTATCCATAATCCAAGACTTCTCCTAACGTTCAACTTCAGCATGATGAAGACGTACTTATTTCACATTATGTTTATAGTCTCATAAACAAATCGTATTTTTACTTAATACGTAATGTAATACTATGGGTGTTAAATTTTGTCTACTGACCCTTGCCCTTGCGCTCTCCTTTCGGGCCTTATCGTTAACGACAGCCAAGCGGATAAACTCCAAGTATTTGATTGAGGTGAGTCACAATGCTGATTCAATAATTCGAACATCTGGCTATTTTTCGGTTCATCCCAATGTGGCATATGGAACATTTCAGGTAATATTGAATGATAAAGAGCTCATCGGTAATGCCATCTTATTAGTAAAAGATGCCAATGGAAAAGAATCTTTAAAAAGATCAGTGGAAGTGAAGCCAGGAATTAATTTGTTTAGTCTAAATGATCCTAAATTCGCTCAAGGAAATTATTTTATTTCGATCATTAATGGCAATAAAGCTTCTGTCGAATTAAAAGGAGTATTAGGGCCAAAAAATAAATAAAGGATTTAAAAAGGATGAATATTCCTTTTTGGAAAATGGATTTTCTCCTAAAGTCCTAATGTCGTCATATCCAAAAGTCCTAATGTCTTAATCTCCATATTTCATTAATTTTGTCTTCATGGAATTTTTAACCAACCTCGGACAAACTTCTCCCTACCCCTTACTCATTGAGGTAGATCGAGCCGAAGGCTTGTTTATTTATGATAAACAAGGGAATGCCTATGCAGACCTAATTTCTGGAATCGCAGTTAGTGCTCTTGGACACGGTCATCCCCAGATAAAAAAGGCAATTCACGATCAAGTAGAACGCCATCTTCATGTTATGGTCTATGGAGAATTCATTCAAGATGCACAAATGGATTTTGCGCGGGAACTAACTAAGATTCTTCCTCCTACATTACAAGCCATTTATCCAGTAAATTCTGGTACCGAAGCCAATGAAGCCGCCATGAAATTGGTGAAACGTGTAACCGGCAGAAGCGAAATCATTGCATTCAAAGGTTCCTACCATGGAAGTACCCATGGTACCCTGAGCATCTCATATAACGAAGTTAAGAAGACTAATTATCGTCCCTTACTTCCCGGTATACGTTTTATTTCCCTTAATAAGTTTGAAGAGTTAGCGCAAATCAACACAAACACAGCAGGTGTTTTTTTAGAGACGATTCAGGGTGATGCTGGGGTTAGAATTCCAGATTCTTCCTATTTGCTTGCATTAAGAGCTCGTTGCAACGAAGTTGGCGCCTTATTGGTGTTTGATGAAATTCAATGTGGTTTAGGAAGAGCCGGTTCCAATTTCGCATTTGAACAATTTGGTGTAATCCCAGATGTACTCACCTTAGGTAAATCCTTAGGAGGAGGTCTACCCATTGGTGCTTTGGTGACGAGTCCTGAACATATGGCAGCGTTTAAAGAAAATCCAATGTTAGGTCATATTACCACCTTTGGTGGTCACCCGGTGGTGTGTGCTTCAGCGGCTGCTTTTCTAAAGGTTCTCACCACAGAAATCGATTATTTAATCGTGCCAAAGATTGCCGCAATTTTTCATGATGTCCTGATTGAACATTCAGAGGTGAAAGAAATTCGGAACATTGGGTTAATGTTTGCGATTGATATGGAATCGGCTGAACGGGTAGAACGTGTGGTAAAACGTTGCCTTGAAAAGCATATGCTTATCTTTTGGTTTCTTTCACACCCATATAGCTTTCGCTTGGCACCACCCTTAACAATTACCGAGGAACAAGCCCGTCATTTTGCACAAGAGATTTATCATGCAATTGAAGAAACCAAGGCATAAGGGATTCATTAAACTTGTAGTATCTTTGTACCCCGACTATGAAAGTAACTGAACATATAAAAGCCGCGAAGGACACCTTGTTCTCCTTTGAGATCCTTCCTCCGTTAAAGGGAAAGGGAATTCAAACACTTTATGATGGAATAGATCCTTTAATGGAATTCAAACCAAAGTTTGTAAATGTTACCTACCATCGACAAGAGTTTATTTATAAAGAACGAGATAACGGACTTCTAGAAAAAATCGCAGTTCGCAAACGTCCAGGAACAGTTGGTATTTGTGCTGCCATTATGAATCGCTACAATGTAGATGCTGTCCCACATTTAATTTGTGGCGGATTTAATAAAGAGGAAACAGAGAATGCACTAATAGATCTTCAGTTCCTCGGTATCGACAATGTACTTGCCTTACGCGGAGATTCCATTAAAAGTGAGTCGGTTTTTGTTCCAGAAGTAGGGGGGCATAAACATGCGAATGAATTGATTCACCAAATTGGCCAAATGAATCAAGGACATTACCTCATGGATGATTACAAGATGGACCCCACTGACTTTTGTATTGGCGCTGCAGGCTATCCGGAAAAGCACTTTGAGGCAATGAACCTCGAGGACGATTTATATCATTTGAAGAAAAAAGTAGAAGCAGGTGCACACTATATCGTTACCCAAATGTTTTTCGATAATCAGAAGTTTTTTGATTTTGTAAGTGCATGTCGAGCAATAGGGATTACCGTGCCAATTATACCCGGGTTAAAGCCCTTAAAAAGCCTTACTCATATCTCATTTATTCCCAAGTATTTTCACATTGATTATCCCGTTGAACTTTCACGTGAATTAATTAAATGTAAAACAAATGCCGATGTCGAACGCGTTGGCATTGAATGGGGAATACAACAGTCGAAAGCATTGAAAGCAGCAGGCGTTCCTTGCATTCATTATTACACCATGTCTAATTCCTCTTCAGTAAAGGCGATTGCTACTGAAGTATTTTAACCTTGAGATGAAACATCTATTCCTTGTCCTATTCGTAATTTCCCTTCATTTTTCTTGGGCTCAAGCGTTCAATTTAAAAGAATGTGTTGTGATCGGTCAGTTTGAAAAACCTGAAGACCGCTACGCCTTGGAAGTGAATTTGTGTGAGATTTTCACAGCATTGCATATTAAAGCAATTCCCGCAACTAATTTTGTGAAGCAAGGGGGTTCAAGTCAGGTATTAGCGAGCGACAGCTCATTAATTGCGCTAAAGGAAAAAGGATTTTCAACGTATTGTTTGGTGAACGTAAAAGGATTTGATAACCGGTTTAAAAAATCCGAAAACCCGCCCTTGTTCTCCGAAGGCCTTGACCGTGCAACAATCTATAATTTATATAAGGATGAAATTTCAAACCTCACCTTGGAGTTTATTTTTTATCGCGATGGAAGGCCTGTGTTCAATGACGTCTATAAAATTAGTAATATCGGTAATCGCGACGATGTCATTAAGCGCCTTAAGAAAAAAGGACCGAAATACATTCTGAAAAACTGGTTCTCTTAGTTTTTGTCGCGATAATTTTTATTTCGCTCCATATCCTTTGTATCTCCGTAAGCCCCACATTTTGGTTGCCGCTCAAATAATTTAATGAAGCGTATCTGTCCTTGAATAGGCCAATAGGTAGATTGAAACCAATTCATTCGGGCATTAAACCCATTCCACTCATGCAAGGTAACGAACGGTATTGAAATCCCGGGTATCATCATCCATGCTCTATTGAAGCGCACTCCTATACCTATGGAATAGTGAAACTGTACCACTAAGGGCTTATAAAATTTAAGTTCACTCACCACCGGATTGTAAGAAGAAGTTAAGGGTTCATAGGTCGTTGACTTTTGTAGTAAATTATAATCGATGTTAATTCCAATCGATTGATCAATGAAATGTTTACGTGCATTTTCGATTTTCTTTTTACCAAAATATAAGAGGGTATGTGCGTCAAATCTTCCATAAACCAATCCATTCGAGTATTTACCCGTAGATTCAAAACTGTTGGTTACTTCCCCTAGGGCATTCGTAAATTCAGTAGTTACGAGTTCTTTCCCACGGTATTGGCGATACCCCAAGGTAAAATCCATGTAATCGAGCAAACGACTTTTCTTTAGTTTTTTCATAGGGATCAAAGCCTTCCAGGCAGGAAAAACAACCAGTCCAATTTCTCCATAAAACCCAAGCTTTCCTGAAGGATCTATTGTGGTCGTCCCTCTACTTCCCGCATTATCCGTGATTTCATAAGTCTCTGTTTTTGGCGTAAATTGCCAGGTCGGACCCACTGAAAAGGTAATGCCTTTGTTACGAACCATCAGGTAATCGTTGTCTTTAGATCCTTTTTTAAACCCATAATCTTGTGCGAATAATACACAAGGAAATACAACAGATAATATCAATATTCTACGCATGGCTAAAATTAAAATGAGCACTTTTTTCTAATAATAAATTCATTACGTCCTCCGAATCCCAGCGTTCTTCAATCCCTTCCATGGCCATTACCTCGTCCATGATGCCATTCTGCACCTGTCCTTGCTGATAGGCTTCACTATAACGGATATTACTGAAGGTGACCTGCGAATATAACGGCATCCAACGCTCAGGGTACAGTTCACTGAATTTCGCCTCAATTTTTTTGCGCAAGATAAACGATGGGTCTGCCACATAATCTCTCATCACTAAGTAGTTATCTAGCGATAAATCTTGTAAGGCATCACCATCCGGTTTTCTAACGATACTGTATTCTTCGAATACGCGTGGCCAATCCTCTTGGTGTTTTTCCATGAGCTCAAACAACACGCGACAATCTTCAAATCCCGCGTTCATTCCTTGTCCGTAAAAAGGAACCGTTCCGTGTGCGGCATCCCCCATTAAGGCTACTTTGCCGGCATGCCAAGGTTTACAACGTATAATGGACAAAGAAGATAAGGGATGGTCTTCCCATGCCTCAGCGACATTCGGCACCATGGTATAAAAATCCGGGAAAACCTCTTGAAAGAATTCATCTACTTTTTCCTTGGATGTTAAGCGATCAAAGGCGTATTTGTCATCTTCGTATGGCATGAATAAGGTGCATGTAAATGAACCATCCTCATTCGCTAAGGCAATCATCATAAAGCGTCCCCGCGGCCAGATGTGTAAGGCATTTTTGTCTAGTTTGTAGGATCCATCTTCATTGGCAGGTAACAACAGTTCTCGATATCCGTCTGCAATGTAGTTCTGACTGTAACTAAATCGATTTCGTTTTTGGAAGGAACTATACCGTACACTAGAGAAGGAACCATCTGCCGCAAATACCACATCAGCCTTCACCGTGAATCGCTCCCCGGTAAGTTCGTTGTGTATGAACGCTTCGCCCGTTTCTGTATCCACTCTATCGCATGAATGCTGATAATGTATGGTAGCATTTCCGTGATTCTCCGCAATATCCATCATGGTGGCATTGATTTTACCCCGTGAAACAGAGAAAATCGCTTGCCCTTCTTTCCCATATTGCTGATAGGCCAAGTTTCCTTCTAAATCATGCATCATTCGTCCGTACATCGGAATAGCAATTTTTCGAATTTCATCCCCAACGCCTACTTTATCTAAGGCAGTCCAACCACGCACTGAAAGTGCTAAATTGATGGATTTACCTGCTGAGATTTCCGCTTGACGAATGTCCGATCGACGTTCGAAAATCGTGACCTTATATCCCGCTTTTGATAAATATACGGCCCAAAGTGATCCCACGAGACCTGCTCCGATGATTGTTGCTGTTTTCTGTTGTTCCATGCGTGTTGTATTACGGGTAAAACAAAAGTAATTAGTTTTTGCTCGTTCAATTCAGGATTTATTTCATCTTTTCCACACTGCTTCGTGTCCTATTTAGGTGCTTTAATCCACTTTCCTTACTTTTGAATCAAATTCTTGGCATGTCATTACACAAAGAAGTTAAAAAGGTAACCACACATACCTTGCAAGAAATGAAGAACAGCGGACGGAAAATCTCCATGTTAACGGGATACGATTTTTCCATGGCTCGCATCATTGATGAAGCAGGTATCGATGTAATTCTGGTGGGAGATTCTGCCTCCAATGTGATGGCAGGACATGAAACTACCTTGCCAATTACCTTGGATCAAATGATTTATCACGGGGCGTCTGTAGTTCGTGCGGTACAACGTGCCCTCATTGTGGTTGATCTTCCCTTCGGTAGTTATCAAGGGAATTCAAAGGAAGCCTTGAATAGTGCCATCCGAATCATGAAAGAAACGGGCGCGCACGCCGTAAAAATGGAAGGAGGAAGTGAAATCATAGAATCCATTAAACGAATTTTAACGGCAGGTATTCCTGTAATGGGACACCTGGGGTTAACGCCTCAGTCCATTTATAAATTTGGTACCTATGTAGTACGAGCCAAGGAGGAAGAAGAAGCAAATCGCCTCATTGAAGATGCTAAAGCACTTGAGCAAGCCGGCTGTTTTGCTATCGTTCTCGAGAAAATCCCAGCTGCACTGGCCACTCAAGTTGCTAAAACTGTTCAGATTCCTGTGATTGGAATCGGTGCGGGAAATGGGGTAGACGGTCAAGTACTCGTGGTTCACGATATGCTAGGAATCAACAATGAGTTTAATCCGCGGTTCTTGAGAAAGTATCGAAACTTGCACAACGAAATGCTTGGCGCCTTCACTGAATATATTCGAGATGTACAATCGGGGGATTTTCCGAATGAGAAAGAACAGTATTAAGCTCCTATTTCTTTGTTTTTGGTTTCTTCTTCTTGGGTGTAATACCCCGGAAAAGAAAGCCGCTGCCGCTACGAACGGAAAATCAAGGTACAGTCAATGGCTCTCTTATACCAAAACGGAGGATGGCATTATACTATTTATTAAAGATCCGGATAAAACCTCGCCTACACGAATCCTATGGTGCACTACACATCCTGAACGCGTGGGGTCTTCATCACGTGCCATGGAAGTACTCGATGTAAGAAACATATGCGTAGCGACGAATGCTGCAACCCATGTGGGAATGCTTGCATCGTTGAATGCTCGAGAATGCATTGGCGCCGTTTCTTTAGGAAAATATCTACACGACCCCACCTTAAAAAAACGATTTAATAAAGGCCAATTGTTGGAACTTGGTGGTACTTCCATTCCATTTGAATCGCTTTCAAAAAAGCACATTAACATGTGGGTTTCTGCAGGCATGGAGCCCTTGGATCAAGCCAACGAAGAACGATTCAAGGCCCTAGGTATCCAATGGATTCCTAATTTCGATTGGCGCGAAGAACACCCCTTAGGAAAGGCCGAATGGTTGTTGTTTTTCGGGGCAATTACTAATCGTTTTGATGAAGCCGAACTACAGTTTAAGGCCATCTGTAAACGATACAATAAATTCAATAAGCTTCCCAAAGGAAATTCATGTCAAAAGATATTGGTGGGTAATTTTGCGGGAGACTATTGGTATTCCCCCCTGCAAAATAGTTTTCAAGCACATTTTTTTAATCAAGTAGATTTTTGCACCTTCTCTATGAACTATAAGGGTACGGGAAGTATGGCTGTGGGAGCTGAACGCATTTATCAAGAGGCTGAGGCGTGTGAACTTTGGCTAAATCCAGGATTCCCTACCAAGCAAGCCATCCTGAACGCTTTTCCTAAAACAATTCAACTTCGACCGTTTACTAAGGGTTCGATTTTTTGCTACTCACACGATCTGAATAAATTTTGGGAACAAAGTGCCCTCATGCCAGACATCGTGCTGCGCGATTTAATTCGAATCAAACAAGGGAATTCAGCCGATAAAACGTTGTATTTTTACCGGGAAGTAAAATGAACCAAACTAAATCCCACCTGATCTTGCTTCTCTCCGCCGGAATATTGCTCCTTGTGGTATTCTTGCTGTATTTGAAAACGGGGTATTTCAATACCACGTGGGAACACATTTTTCAGGCCTTAACCAATCCAAGGGATGAAGTTTCTTCTACCGTAGTTTGGTCGTTTCGACTGCCTAGAATTCTCATGGCCTTTTTAGCTGGCGCTGCGCTCTCCGTGGCGGGAATGTTGATGCAAAATTTATTTCAAAACACCTTGGCTGGACCCGATGTTTTGGGAATCACCTCCGGTTCTTCCTTATTGGTTGCCCTGTGGATGATGACAGGAATTACCGCCTTGGGATCCACTACGGATTTGATTTTTCTGGGGATAATTGGTGCTATGGGAATGGGCGCAATCATGTTGCTCTTTGCCCTTAAATTGCGTTCAGCGGTTCATTTATTGCTCATCGGATTAATGTTGAGCAGCTTTATTGGCGCCATCATTGCAATTATTCAAGCATCTTCGGCTACTCAAGAGTTACAACAATATATATTTTGGAATTTTGGTAGTTTGCAACGGGTGACCATTCAGCAAATCCCATGGATTGCCATAATTACAAGCCTTGGAGTTATTCTTTCGCTTTTTCAGGTGCGTGCACTCAATGCCATGGTGTTGGGAGAAGACATCGCCAAATCACTTGGAGTTTCTATTCGTCAGTTACGTATCATGAGCATCTTGATTGCTGGGATACTTACCGGTACCATTACGGCCTTTGCCGGTCCAATTGCCTTCGTGGGACTGGCCATTCCCAACGTTACAAAATTGCTAATGAAAACCCAAAATCATCGTGTCTTATTGATTTCTAATATTCTTTTTGGTGCGTTATTTTTAGGGGTGTGTGATTTCTCGATTAAGCTACTTGAATCCTACGTGGCGATTCCTTTGAATGCCTTAACTGCACTCTTGGGAGTACCCTTTGTAAGTTGGATGATTTTAAAAAACAGGCATGTTACAGGCTAAGCAGTTACATATCGGTTATACGCAATCCATCGCATCAGCTGAATTGTTAACGCTGAATCCGGGGGATTTGGTGGCTTTGGTAGGTAGGAACGGCAGTGGAAAATCCACCCTGCTTCAAACCTTGCGTGGCTCACTTCCTGTCCTAAGCGGATCGGTGTGTATTGATGGAAAAGAATTAGTGCATTGGTCACCACAATCCTTAGCCACTAAAATTGCATGGCTTAATGCCCATTTCGCGGGTGTATCTCAACTGCAGGTATTGGATTATGTCCTACTCGGCAGAACTCCTTATTTAGGCATCTTGGGTAGTGCAAGACAAGCGGATGTTGAGCTTGCACAACATGCGCTGAAACGGGTAGGCGCGGAGCATTTAAGAGACAAACTTACTTCTTCATTGAGCGATGGTGAACGACAATTGGTAGGCCTTGCACGGGCCTTAGCGCAAGATACGCCCTATATTTTCTTGGATGAACCTACCGCCTTTTTGGATTTTTATCACCGAAAACAACTCTTTACCTTACTTAAAGAATTGGCTACTTCAGAGCAGAAAGGTATCCTTCTTTCAACGCACGATTTGGATTTGGTGATTGGATTTGAATTACCCCTTTGGTTAGTGCCACAGGATGGAATCATACGAGCTCATGAACCCATGCAAGGTCGAGAAGCTTTAGAGGCACTCTTGATTTAGTGGACAAGTATTCGTTTTGCAGGCAAGTTCCCTAAGCGCACAAAGTAAACCCCTTTGGATAATTGATTGCTTGAGAAGTTCATACTTGTTGCGTTAACTACTTCTTGTTGAATGATTCGACCATGAATATCTTGCAGACTAACACTTCCAGTGTACGGTGTATTTGTAGTAATCTGAATAGTATTTTCCGTTGCTTGGTAAATCAACTGATAATCCAATGGTAGCACACTGATAGATCCTTGAAGGGTAATGAAGGAGCTTGTTTCACAGCCCGATGGAGAGAATACCGATACGGAATAATCTCCTCCTAAATCAACCGGTGGTACTAAACTATCATTGGTTTCTCCTTGCATGATTTGACCGTTCAAATACCATTGATAGGCCGTTCCGGGTGTTGTCGTCCATAAGATTGACATGTTGTCGTAAAAGATTGTTGCGTTTGTTCCTGAAGGAGCACACGTACCTTGATTTATGGTTCCTATGGTATTATTCAGTTTCCATTGAAAATCAGTGAATGCAAAGCAATCAGAACCTAACACATACTGCAACCACGGATCAAGGATTGCATAGGTAAGTTGCTGTTGTTCTGCCCTTGAAATCGAAATCCCTTGCGAGGAAGTGCCTTCACCAAAATCACAATTAAAATTGGGGTTGGCAAAATAACAATGCGCTCCACCGGTAATGCTCACAAAGGATTTACAAGTCGAAGCAATTCCTTGATATATAGGAATATGGTGTTCAGCCGGAGGGGTAACACCATCACTAGAACCCGAAAAAATGAGGGCAGGAACCGTAATGTTTGGACAAACTCCAATGGCTGTTGGGTTGGTTTCGGCTGGAGCTAATCCCACAATTCCCGCAATGGAGCTGTTGTTTGCTGCGGCAAGCATGGTAGCTCCACCACCCATGGAATGGCCCATGATAACTGCTTTCTGTTTTACGGTTCCATTAAAAGGAGAACCTGCCGTAGTGTTTAAGGCTAACATTTTAGTAACAACTAAGGCTAGGTCATCGCCAAAATTAGCGTGGCTAGGCGAGGGTATTAGGCTTCCTTCGGTGCGAACAAAGGCCATAATGTAACCCTGCGGCACTATGTGTTCCCAAATGTTTTGGTAGGCATCCCAACCCATGGCAAACCCATGACCAAACACGATAACCGGGAAATCAGGAAACGTAGCTACCGGGGTGTTTTCACCTGAATTATAACTGGGATAATAGATTTCAGTTTGAATTTGACGTCCAGGACCTCCGCCTGATCCAAATCCACCGTTACGGGTAGGGTCGTTGAAGGTTATAGTTCGGTGACCAATTTGGAATTGACTGAATACCAAAAGTGGTGAAAAAATTAGCAACAAAAAGATGTTTCTCATAAATCAAAAATACTAAAACCATTCCGCTTTTTAAGCGCCCAGCCTGCTTTTATCCAAGCTGCGGTATTGTATGGCTTCGGCAACATGCGGTGTTTGAATGTCCGAAGAACCCTCCAGATCCGCAATGGTCCGGGCTACTTTCAAGATGCGGTCGTACGCACGTGCAGATAAGCCTAAGTGCACCATGGCTCGTTTCAGCAAGGCCTGCGAAGACTCATCTAATACACAATGCGTCTCAATTTCACTCCGACTCATTTGGGCATTGTTGTGCGCCATCGAGCTTTTGTAGCGCTTCTTTTGAATGCTACTCGCTGTTTCAACCCTTCCCCGTATGCTTCGGCTATCTTCTTGTGGCATTGTTCCTGTTAATTCATCATATTTTACCGGCTGCACCTCAATGTGCATATCGATGCGGTCCAGTAAGGGTCCAGAGATTTTATTTAAATAGCGATCCACCATGCCCGGCCCGCACGAACATCCTTTTTCGGGGTGATTCAAATACCCGCAAGGACAAGGATTCATGGCCGCAATCAACATAAACCCCGCTGGATATTCGATGCTGAATTTTGCTCGAGAAATACTTACCGTGCGGTCTTCCAAGGGTTGTCTCAATACCTCTAACACCGTTCGTTTATATTCAGGGAGCTCATCCAAAAACAATACCCCATTATGTGCTAAGGATATTTCGCCGGGTTGGGGGTAACTTCCGCCCCCGATTAGCCCAATATCTGAAATCGTATGATGCGGCTTTCGAAATGGACGTTGTCTTATTAATCCTCCCGTATGTTTTATTTTTCCCGCGACGCTGTGAATTTTAGTGGTTTCCAAGGCCTCTTCTAAACTCATGCTCGGGAGTAGGGTGGGGAAGCGCTTAGCTAACATGGATTTCCCTGATCCTGGAGGCCCTATAAGTATGATATTATGTCCACCCGCTGCCGCAATTTCAAAGGCACGCTTCACTGCAAACTGTCCTTTAACTTCTTTAAAATCAACAGGAATCTCAAAGTTTGATTGTTCGTATGCATCCATGGCCGGGGCTATTGCAGGGAAGCAAGTGCTTGGGTCGTTTAAGAAGTTCACAACCTGAGTTAAGTTGGATAAGCCATATACCTCCAGACCTTCAATAACCGAAGCTTCAGAGGCGTTAATTTCTGGAACGATGATTCCTTTAAATCCCTCTTCTCGTGCTTGCAGGGCAATAGCTAACACGCCCCGCGTGGCTTGAAGTGAGCCATCCAAGGAAAGTTCACCTACGATGAGATAAGAGCTCAGGCTGTCATGCCTTAGCTGATTACTTGCAGCGAGGATTCCAAGGGCTATCGGTAAGTCGAAGACAGAGCCTTCCTTTCGTATGTCCGCTGGGGCTAAATTCACGGTGATTTCCTTCCCCGGGAAATGAAATCCGTTATTTTTAAAACTTGCACGGATGCGTTGCTGACTCTCTTTGACGGCATTATCTGGTAGTCCTACCAAATAAAAATTTAATCCGTTATCGATATTTACCTCAACAGTGATGGTGGTAGCAGTAATTCCGAAGACACTGCTTGAATATAATTTTACTAACATAAGATGTGTGTGTTATTGTTTTCTATTTAAGTTAGCTAGAATTTTTAAGGCCTTCATTTTTTTAACGTTTAATAGCACATGGCTCCCTCAAGTTTAAACCAACTGGTTCCGCAGTTTTCTACCTTAAGTACCGAATTGTCAATGCATGAATTGCTTCAGGCGGTTTGGGCCCAACTAGAAAAAGACACCCATGCGCTTGGATTGGTCATATCTCCTTTACAGGGTGTAGAACTTTCGGTAATGCATCAGCATCTCGTTGTATTCTTGCGTGAACTTGCACCCGGTTCGCTGCTAGAGTTTTTATACCGTGTTGATTTAGCGGAAACCTCAGAAGTATTAAACCCAAGCACCGCAGATTTCTTTGAAAATTTAGCGTGGCACATCCTGCGAAGAGAGGCATTGAAAGTATACTTTAGAGTGCACTATGCGGGATAATAAGCTGAGATTAGCCTCAATTCCTTACCTTTGCACACAATTTAATGCATGAGCGATTTACTTTCCAAACTTGAAGCCATCCACTTTCGATTTATAGAAGTCGGAAAAATGATTACCGATCCGGACATCATTTCTGACATGGAGCGTTTTATTAAATTGAGCAAGGAATATCGCGAATTAGAAGAACTAGAAAGATATTACCAACGCTATTCAAATGTCTTATCCAATTTAAGCTCTAGTAAGGCATTGCTCGAACAAGAAAGCGATCCTGAAATGCGTGAAATGGCTAAAGAAGAGATCGATGCATTGGAGCAAGAACGTCCAGTATTGGAAGAAGAAATCAAAATGATGCTGATTCCAAAAGATCCGGAAGATGATAAAAATGCCATCTTGGAATTGCGCGCCGGAACCGGAGGTGATGAAGCCTGTATCTTTGTAGAAGATATTTTCCGCATGTACACCATGTATTTTAAAGAAATAGGTTGGCAAGCGGAAGTAATTAACTCCTCAGAAGGAACAACAAAAGGGTTTAAAGAAATTACAATTCAAATCACTGGGGCCGGGATTTATGGCGCAATGAAGTTTGAGTCTGGTGTACATCGCGTACAGCGCGTTCCAGAAACCGAATCACAAGGTCGAGTTCACACCTCAGCAATTACCGTTGCCGTGCTTCCGGAAGCGGAAGAAGTGGATTTTAAATTGGATATGAATGATGTCCGTAAAGATACCTTCCGAGCTTCGGGTGCAGGAGGACAGCACATTAATAAAACCGAATCGGCCATTCGTTTAACGCATATTCCTACCGGGGTGGTAGTGGAATGTCAGGATGGGCGATCTCAACACAAAAACCTAGAGCAAGCAATTTCTGTATTGCGTTCCCGCTTATACCAAGCAGAATTGGATCGAATCCATAACGAACGTGCAGCGCAACGAAAAACCTTGGTTTCCACCGGGGACCGTTCTGCTAAAATTAGAACCTACAACTATCCGCAAGGGAGAATTACAGACCACCGAATTAATAAAACCATTTACAACTTGGCGTCGTTTATGAATGGAGACATTCAAGAAATAATCGATTCATTGCGCATGGCGGAGAATGCTGAAAAACTAAAAGGTCAAGAATCATGACACGGAGCGAACTCATACATCAAATTTTCGTAAAACAATCCTTTCTGTGTGTGGGCTTAGATCCAGTCATGGAAAAAATACCAGCCCATCTATTGGAATTCGAGGACCCAATCTTTGAATTTAATAAACGGATCATTGATGCAACCTCGGAATCCGCCGTAGCATACAAGCCCAATACGGCATTTTATGAAGCACTCGGAGTGAAAGGATGGGAAAGCCTTGAAAAAACGATTAAGTATATCCCGAAAGAATGTTTCATTATTGCCGATGCAAAACGCGGAGATATTGGCAATACCTCAACGGCCTATGCGAAAACGTTTTTTGAAACACTGCCCTGCGATGCCGTTACCGTAGCTCCGTATATGGGGAAAGACAGCGTTCAACCGTTTTTGAAGTTTGATGGCAAGTGGGCGATTGTACTTGGATTAACGTCCAATGAAGGGGCAAACGATTTCCAGTACCTTGCAAACCAAAACGGACAACCCTTGTACGCCAAGGTGATTTCTACTGTAATGGATTGGGGGACTTCTGAAAACTTAATGTTTGTTGTGGGTGCCACGCGTACCGAACAATTAGCGGATATCAGACGGATTGCGCCGGAACATTTCCTGTTGGTTCCTGGTGTTGGGGCACAAGGAGGATCGTTAGATGAGGTTTTTAGTGCAGGTGCAAATAAAGACTGTGGCTTGCTAGTAAACGCCTCGCGATCCATTATTTATGCAGGAACAGGAACGGATTTTGAGGTGGCTGCAAAAAAAGAAGCGCTGAACATACAATCCGAAATGGCCTTGTACCTTCAGCGCTTAATGCGATGAAAAATGCGTATATCTTACTTTGAAGCTAAATCGTTTGATTGAATTTCTGTCTTCGTAGACCCGTAAGCATCGCAACCAGCTTTTCTTGAAGCACCACACGATGATAAAATCACGGATGCAACAACAGCCAATAGAATTAAAACATTTACCTTCGTTTTCATAATTGTGAGTTTTAGTTGTTTGTGTATCCTCTAACGAGTCTTGACGATATAAAGTTACAAAATTTGTGAAAAGGTTGCTCGAATGTTGAAAATTTAATATTCAAATAAAGTATTATACGTAGAATGAAGTATGTAGTTTTACTGAGTAGCCTATTCTTTTTTTTAGGGATTTTTGCCCAAAACATGAGTGTAAGCTATTTATTTTCAGTCCCTTCGGACGCTGCTTCTTCTGCGTTTTTTAAAAAACCTCATGCCCTTTCATCACGTCAATTCCTTGCCATCGAATTAAATCAAGCGTCCTTGTATTTAACAGAACTCGGGTATTATACGGCCACACTCCATGTTGATTCGCTCCAAGCAGCACCGAATATTAGGGTCGAGGTAATTGCCGGGGAAAAATTTAAGGGGGTTCAACTTTCACTTTCCCCGGAGCTTGTTCCTTGGTTTGAGGAATACGCGCGTTCAGCAGTGCGTATCGCTGATGCATTTTTGTTTAAATCCCCGAGTGCTTATGCCTCAGCATTAGAACAGGTCATTCGTACCTTTCAAAACAATGGATACCCCTTTGCCGCATACGACTTTGATTCCTTGGGATTTGAAAAGGGATTGATTTCATTACATGCCTCCTTGATTAAAGGACGCAGAATGCAATGGAAAGAACTAGTAATTAAAGGTGACTCCTCCATTGCCTTGAAACCTATTCAACAAATTATCGGAATTCGTTCAGGCGATTTGTTTTCCATAGATAAGCTAAAAGAAGTCGATGCACGCATTGAGCAACTCACCTTTATTGATGCAATAAAACCTTCGGATTTTGTGTTTTCGAAGGATGGCATGACCCTTTTTCTGTATTTAAAGGCCTCCAAATCTTCCAATGTTAATGGCGTGTTAGGCTTACAACCGAATCCCGTGAGCCAGAAAATTGGATTAACCGGTGAATTACAGTTGAAACTAAACAACGCCCTGCGTAGAGCGGAACAACTGGATTTCAATTGGCGAAGTATTAAACCCGCTACCCAACTCCTTAATCTTCGGTTACTCTATCCGTACTTGTTCAATTCCCTGCTCGGAACCGAAGTGAAATTGAATTTATATAAACGGGATTCTACCTTTCTAGAACTGAAATCAACGCTTGGAATACAATATCAAGTGGGTAGGCATTGGCAGCTTAAAGGTATGTTTTCCTATTTCGGAAGTAATCGATTGTATGCGGCCAACAGCAGTGCAGAGTTCTTAAATGTGACCTCCCTGAAAAATTCCATGTACGGACTCGGTGTTAACTACAAGAAATTGGATTATTTACCCAATCCACGGGCAGGACTTGCCTTTCAATTGGAAGGATTCATTGGGCAACGGAGTGTTTTGAACGATTCATCAGGAAAGGTTGTCAATGCTAAAGTTTCCATGAATCTGGAGCATTTTATTCCCATACATAAGCGGTGGGTTATCCGTTATCAGTTATCTTTTGATACCTATTTGGCACCTTCCATTTTTTCAAATGAATGTTATCGATTTGGAGGGTTGAATACGCAGCGAGGGTTTAACGAAGAACAATTTCTAGCCACCACGAAAAGTGTAAATCAAGTGGAACTTCGGTATTTACTCGATCAGAATTCGGCTGTTTTTGCGTTCTTCGATCAATCCATCTATGAAAACAGAAGCAACAATAACTATCAAAAAGATGCGCCGATGGGCTTTGGTGTTGGAGCGAATATCGGATCAACCGTCGGAATTTTTTCCTTGGCCTACGCCTTGGGTCTTGAAAAAAATAATCCCTTTGATGCACGTTCCGGAAAAATTCACTTCGGTTATATTGCCTATTTTTGAGGCATGGACCTTCACGGGAAAACCCTTTATTTATCCTACGACGGATTAACCGATCCCTTGGGACAAGCTCAAATCTTGCCCTATCTGCTCGGACTGGAACAACAAGGAATGGGCTTCGTTATCATTTCCTTTGAAAAAAAGGAGTCCTTTTCCGCTCACAAACAATACGTACACAAACAGCTTGAAGGAAGAGATATCCAATGGATACCACTTTCCTACACCAAGAAACCGGCTGTGATTTCAACGGTATATGATCTTTGGCGGATGAAACGTGCGGCTAGGAGGACACTAACATCCGCTCACACGATTATTCATTGTCGCAGTTACCTTCCTATGCTAGTCGCGATGTCAATTAACCAAGGGAGGAAGGTGATTTTTGATATGCGTGGCCTTTGGGCAGATGAGCGTGTTGATGGGAACTTATGGCCGCAACATAATCTCCTGTATCGATGGATATACCGCTACTTCCTCCGCAAGGAACAGGAGTTTGTTCAGCAAAGTGATGCACTTGTTTCCCTCACCCACGATGGGATTAAGTCCCTTTCGGAACGTTACGGTTCAGGTATCGTTGAAAATAAATCGACTGTGATCCCTTGTTGTGTGGATTCGGAATTATTTCAACCCGCCACCCCACCATTGAACCTTAAGCGTTCCTTAGGTATACCTGATGAGGGCAAGGTGTTAATTCATGTGGGTTCCGTGGGTACGTGGTATCGATTGGACCAAGAACTTGTTTTTTTTAACGCCTTATCTGCGTTAGACTCCTCTTGGTATTTTTTGATTCTCACAAAAGACACCGTCGCAGCAACAGCAATAGTTAACTCAACTCAACTCATTTCTTCGCGCGTGATCATTCACAGCGCACCCCATCACGAGGTGCCTTCATACCTTAATCTAGCCCAAGCGAGCATTCAATTCATCGAGCCGGCGTTTTCTAAACGCGCCTCGTCACCGGTTAAATTAGGCGAGTCTTTGGCGATGGGAGTACCTGTAATAAGCAATGTAGGCATTGGGGATTCCCAGGCCCTAATCCAAGAGGGGCTCGCCGGGATTTGCATTAACTCTTGGGATGATATTCCTTCCTCGGTAACGGATTTTCAACGCATGCGCTTTGATTCAAATGCCATTCGAACCTATGCCATACGCACCTTAGGACTTGAGCAGGGCATTATAGCGTATCAACAGGTTTATACAAAAATGCTGTACCATGATTAAGGTTGCTATTCTTTGTCCGTATCCGTTAGGTGAAGCTCCTTCGCAACGTTTTCGCGTAGAGCAGTATCTTTCGTGGTTAGGTACTCAGCACATTCATACCACAAGTTATCCCTTTTTAAGCTCAAACGCTTGGGAAATATTTTATCAGTCAAATAAGCCCATAGCCAAGTCATTTCAAATACTCTTGGGATTCATTCGACGCCTTATGCTCTTGGCAACGTTGTTTTCTGTAGATTATGTGTTTATTCATCGCGAAGCATCACCGGTAGGACCTCCGATTCTTGAGTGGCTGATCGCTAAGGTATTAAGAAAGCGAATTGTTTATGATTTTGATGATGCCATTTGGTTGCCAAATTATAGCAAACAACATCGGTTCATTCACCGATTGAAAGCGTATTGGAAAGTAAAATTCATTATTCGTTGGGCATACCGAGTTTCTGTCGGAAATGAATTTTTAGCTTCGTACGCGTCAAGGTATAATGCACGTGTGGTTATTATTCCCACTACCATTGACATGGATTACCATGCCTTAGGCACGGATCCCAAGCGCTCCACCGTTTCAATCATAGGATGGACTGGAACGCATACTACCGTGGATTATTTAAAACCAATCGTTCCTGCCTTAGAAAAATTAGCGGCTGTTCATGCCTTTGAATTTGTAGTGATTTCCAATGAACCACCAACCTTTTTCATTCCAAATCTGCGGTTTATTCGCTGGAATAAATCCACAGAAATTGAAGACTTAAGTCAATTTTCAATGGGGGTTATGCCCCTTGAGGATACCGAATGGGCTAAGGGGAAATGTGGATTTAAGGCCCTGCAATATATGGCGCTAGGGATTCCAACCATTGCCGCTAATGTTGGGGTGAATTCGTCGATTATAACACATGGTCAAGATGGATTCATCGCCAAGACCACGGAGGATTGGTTTGAATTCATGAATGCCTTGCTTTCTGATTCATCGCGTGGAAGAATTCTTGGTGCCAATGCGCAAACATGCATTCGGAATCGGTTTTCTGTTCAAGCCAATCAAGAAAAATACCGCTCACTTTTTACCCTATGAAATTACTGCCTTTTGTTTTGTTTTACGTTGGATTAGTGGTTAGTTTTGGTCAATCCAACATCGATGTTCAGCACTATTCATTAAATATTGTGTTATCAAAAGATTCCAAAACAATTAGTTTGAATGAATCCATAGACATTCATTTAGCGCAACAAACATCTTCGTTATCGCTGGATTTAATGGGCCCAAAAAAGGATAAGGGTGGCATGAAAGTAATTAGCGTTTCAGCACCTTATCAAGAATTATCTTGGCAACAAACGGCAGAACAATTACATGTTGATTTACCCGATCAACTACAACGGGGTGACATCCAATTATATATTCAGCTAAGTGGCGAGCCTAGTGATGGTTTAATTATAGGTGCAAATAAATTTGGAGACCCTACTTTTTTTGCGGATAATTGGCCAGATCGAGCCCGCTGTTGGTATGCATGTAATGACCATCCATCGGATAAAGCTACCTACGATTTTATCGTGGAAGCCCCCGACGATATGTTGGTCGTTGCTAACGGTAAATTGTTGTCTAAAACACCGAAAATAGAACGAAATGCGTTGGAATGGACCTTTCGTTTGGATGTGCCAATTTCTACCAAGGTCGCTGTAATTGGTGCGGCGACCTTGGTTACAAAAGAAATGGGTGTCGTAAACGGGATTCCCATAACCGCAACGGTGTATCCCTTAGACAGTATCAAAGGCTTTTCCACCTTTAGCATAGCTCCAGCGATTTTATCGTTTTTTTCTAACAAAATTGGTGAATATCCCTTTCCTAATTTGAACAATGTGCAATCGACAACACGTTATGGCGGTATGGAAAATGCGGGATGTATTTTCTATGATGAAAAAGCACTTAATGCGGATACACGAAGTACACACCTGGTGGCTCATGAAATCGCACATCAATGGTTTGGGAATACCGTTACCGAAAGTGATTGGGCACATTTGTGGCTCAGCGAGGGCTTTGCTACTTACCTAACCAATGTTTACATTCAATATTCCGAAGGAGAAATTGCGTTCTTAGCGCAAATGGCTCAAGATCGTAAAAAGGTTATCCGTTTTCATGAATCGTTTAAAAACCCCCTGGTGGATTCCCTTACCACCAATCTCAATTTATTACTTAATCCAAATGCGTATCAGAAAGGAGCCTGGATTTTGCACATGCTTCGTCACGAAATGGGGGATTCCTCTTTTTTTCTTGGCCTAACCGAGTATTACGCTACGTATAAGTTCCGCAATGCCAATTCGCTAGACTTTTTTAGAAGTATGCAGCCCCATACGTTAAAAAACTTGGAACTCTTTCGAACCCAATGGGTATACCGCGGAGGACATCCAATCTTGAAAGAAGTTTCTCAAGGCAGTGAAGTTCTTGTGCTCACTCAGACCCAAAAGGAATTGTTTTCATTTCCCTTGGAAATTAATTTCAAGGATCTATCGGGTAATATAGAGCGGGTAGAGGTTTTTGTAAAAGACCGCGAGGTAAGCGTAATGGTGCCCGAAGGCATGCGCGGTAAGCATTGGGAATATATCCTAGACCCTCAGGTTAGATTATTGTTTGAAGTGATTGATTGAATGCTCTTAATGTTGAGTGCAAGCGCATGTAAACAGGATATTCCCATTGGATGAATTCCTTTATTTTTACCCTATGAAATTACTTTTCGCAACACAAAACGAACACAAAGCCTCAGAAATCCGAGCCTTATTGCCCAAGGGGTATGAATTACTGAGTCTAAATGACATTCAGTTTACCCAAGACATTCCGGAAACGGCAGAGACCCTGGAGGGAAATGCCCTGCTTAAAGCAATGGCTATCTTTGAACATACAGGGATTCCCTGCTTTGCGGATGATTCGGGTTTAGAGGTAGCGTTTTTACATGGTAAACCTGGCGTGCATTCAGCGCGCTTTGCAGGTCCTGATAAAAATGACCGAGCTAACAGTGAAAAATTACTATCTCTGCTTCAACCTGCGCCCAACAGAGATGCGCAGTTTCGTACCGTAATCGCCTATGTGGATGGAACCGAACCGCGGTATTTCGAGGGTGTGGTTAAAGGCACGATCTTGACTGATTTCCGAGGGGATCAAGGCTTTGGCTATGACCCTATTTTTCAACCCATAGGATGGAATAAGAGTTTTGCGGAAGTTACTACCGCTGAAAAAAACAAGGTCTCCCATCGTTCACTAGCCTTTAAGCAGTTTTTAGAATACCTGCAGGCTGTGAATAAAATTTAAGGCTTTTATTCCCTTTCTGGTTTTGCATCCGAAGTGAATTCTGTACTTTCGTAGAAAGACATTCACCATGCATTTTTCACAAGAATTAGCCGATCGCTTCATGCGATATGTGCGCATCGATACCGAGGCAGATCCAAACTCGAGCAGTTTCCCTTCCTCCGAAAAACAAAAAGACTTAGGCCGCTTGCTGACCCAAGAACTCATCGAACTAGGAGCTTCCGACGTTGAAATGGATCAGTGGGGATATGTGTTTGCCACCATTCCGTCAAATTCATCGAATCAAAACCTACCGACCATTTGTTTCTGTTCACACATGGATACCGCACCAGATTGCAGCGGGAAAGATGTGAAACCAATCCTTCATCGTACTTGGAATGGGTCGCCAATTACACTTCCAGAGGATACTACCCAAGTAATTACGGTAGAAAATCAACCCTATTTAGGTGGAAAAATTGGCCAAGATGTAATTACCGCCTCTGGCTTAACCTTGTTGGGCGCTGATGATAAAGCAGGCGTTACCATCATTATGGAACTAGCAAAATACCTCTTAACACATCCCGAAATCTCACACGGGAAGATTCGTATTCTATTTACACCGGATGAGGAAGTTGGCCGTGGGGTAGAACAACTCGACATGGATAAACTCGGGGCAGATTATGGCTATACGCTGGATGGAGGTCCCTTGGGCGAAGTGGAAGATGAAACGTTTTCTGCCGATGGCATGACCTTTACTTTTACTGGCGTTAGCGCACACCCAGGATATGCTAAAGGTAAAATGCAACACGCCATTAAAATAGCAAGTGATTTCGTTGCCGCCTTGCCAAGCGATCGATGGTCTCCTGAAACCACAAGCCACCGCGAAGGATTTGTTCATCCCACATCCATTTCAGGAAGCCTAGAGTCCGCTACCGTTTCGTTTATTTTGAGGGATCATATTACCGCGAACTTAACCGAGTATGCAGACCAATTAGTGGCCATAGCGAATGAAGTACTTTCCAACTATCCTGGTGCGCGCATGGCGCATGAGCGTGTGGAACAATACCGAAATATGAAAGAAATATTAACCGATTGTCCTTTCGTAACCGATTATGTCGTTGAAGCCATGGAAAAGGCTGGGATTACCCCGAAACGTTCCATTATTCGTGGAGGTACAGATGGTTCGCGCTTATCTTTTATGGGTTTACCCTGTCCGAATATATTTACCGGAGAAATGGCCATTCATTCTCGACAAGAGTATGTGGTAGTTCAAGATATGCAAGCCGCAGTGAATACCTTAATTGAGTTGGTTCAACGTTGGGAAATACATAGCTAATGGATTTTAAAGCATTACAGAAGAAAATTAAAGCCAAGGAATTTGAGCCAATCTATCTATTGCATGGAGATGAATCCTTTTACATTGATAAATTGGTGGATTTGTTTGAAGATACGGTACTTGAACCCCATGAACGAGATTTTAACCAACAAGTAATTTATGGAAGAGAAGCCGATTTATTGAGCTTGATCGGAGTACTCAAGCAATACCCAATGATGGCTGAACGGCGGCTTGTTATTTTAAAAGAAGCCCAAGAATTCAAGCAATTATTGGAATTAGAAAGCTACCTCAACGAATCGGTCCCAAGTACAGTTTTTGTCATTGCACATAAATATAAATCGGTTGACTCACGCACTAAATTCGCAAAACTTGCTCAGCAAAATGGCGTGGTTTTCAAGGCTGAAAAAATCAGGGATTATCAGTTGCCAGATTGGATTACTACCCTCTTGAGTTCAAAAGGCTTTACCCATTCCTCAAAAGTTCCACACATTCTAGCCGAATCCATTGGAAATGATTTATCAAGAATCTCCAATGAGGTTGATAAATTAGCGATTGTACTGCCTGAAGGTCAAAAAATTGATGAGGTTCTCGTTGAAAAGCACATTGGGATTTCTAAAGAGTATAATATTTTTGAATTAAATAATGCGGTAGGCGCAAGAGATCTGTTTAAGGCCCTTAAAATTGTGAAGTATTTTGAGGCTAATCCAAAGGCGGGTGAATTGGTGCCGGTAATTGGGATTCTATTTAAATTTTTCTCCCAGTTGATGCGCATTCATTTCATTCAAGATAAGAGTAGAGAGGGGATCGCAAAGGCAATCAATGTGCATGCCTTCGTTGCCGGTGAACTCATGAATAGCAGGAATCATTATAATCCTAAAAAAGTTGCTGAAAATATTGAGCTGCTTTATCAATATGACTTAAAATCTAAAGGAGTGGGCAGTACGAGCGAGGTAAGTGATACCTTGCTGCGGGAATTGGTTATTCAATTAATTGCCTAAGATGTTTTACGTACCCAATCTTTTACCTTCCGCAGAAACCTTGGTACTAACCGAGGAAGAATCTGCACATTGCATTCGTGTATTGAGAAAACAACCGGGTGATGAAATTCAGGTTTTGGACGGGAAAGGTGGGCTTTATTCGGTAGCCATACTCGACGCGCATCCTAAAAAATGCACAGCGAAGGTGCTTAACTATGATTTTCAGGAGCCTACCAGTCCAATTCATTTGGCGGTTGCACCAACCAAGAATATGGACCGTATGGAATGGCTGGTAGAAAAAGGAACCGAATTGGGATGCACCCAGTTTACATTTATGTTAACCAAACGTACAGAGCGCACCAAGATTAATATGGAGCGCATTCATAAAATTGCGGTATCGGCCATGAAACAATCTAAGCGGGTGTATTTACCCATCCTTGATGCACCGATGCCCTTGAACGAATTTTTAACGAAACATCCGGGAGGTTGGGTAGCGCATTGCGATGATGCATTGCCACGCGAAAGGATTGATGCCCGTGGACCATTTCGAATGCTTATTGGTCCGGAAGGTGATTTTACACCGGATGAGGTGCAGGCGACTTTGAAGGCAAACTATCGACCAGTTACCTTGGGAGACGCGAGGTTACGGACAGAAACAGCGGCGTTGAAATCAATAATTATCCTTGAGGGCTTAGCGGCACGTGGGTAATATTTCCTTCGGATACTAAGGGTTCTAAATGCATTTTCAAATAAACCTGAATCAAGGCAATCACATCTTTTTCACAATACACAGCAATGCGTTCTAAATCGTTGTCTTCGTAATATACCCGAGCTACATCGGCCCCGGTAATATCATCCTTTGGGGTAGGAATCCCAAACACATGACACAACAGCGCTAATCCCGTATATGCTTTATAATCTCCAAATTTCCAAAGTTCCATGGTGTCCAAGTGACGGATTTCCCATGGTTTTTTACCCGCAATATCAAGGGCTAAGGGGAGTGATATCCCATTAATCAACATTCTTCTACAGATATATGGAAAGTCAAATTCTTTGGCGTTATGTCCGCACAAGATGGCGTTTTTGTAATGGTCGTCTAACAAACGTTTGAATTGACTTAACAGGGTGTGCTCATCGTCATGCGCAAACGATTTAACGCGAATCGTTCTTCCCGTGCTGCTGTCTTTTACCATACCCACGGAAATACAAATGATTTTTCCGAATTCAGATTGGATCCCTCCTAGGTCTTTATAGACCATTTCTGCGGGTTTTTCTTCGGTGATTTTCATCCGATTTTTCCCCTCGAATAAGGTTCGAGCCGTTTCGTCTAGGTCTTGATAGGTGTACGTTTGTGGTACCGTTTCAATATCCAAAAAGAGGATTTTTTCAATTTGTATTGCGTCCATTTCAACAGTGAATTTAATTGCGAATTACGATTAATTATTGGAATTTTGTGCCATGTCTGAACAATTAATTATCAGCGGCGGCGAAAAAAACGATAAATACCAAACCTTATTGCAGCAATTGCCTGCCTTAATGGATGAGCAGGTGGATAATGTAGCGAACATGTCCAATTTGGTGGCGGCCTTGAAACAAACCTTTGGATTTTTTTGGGTTGGTTTTTATCGGGTACAGGCAGATGAATTAGTATTGGGACCGTTTCAGGGTCCGATTGCTTGTACGCGCATAAAAAAAGGACACGGGGTTTGTGGTGTCTCGTGGTTAGAAGAACGGACCATGGTTGTGCCAAATGTACATGAATTCCCTGGCCACATTGCGTGCAGTGATCAATCAAAGAGTGAGATTGTGGTTCCCTTGTTTAAAGCGGGAGGGCTTGTTGCTGTGCTTGATGTGGATAGTGATGAATTTGCTACCTTTGACGAGGTCGATAAAATTCAGCTAGAAAAAATCCTCGAATGGTTCAGCGCATATTATTAGGAATTTCTCTGCTTGTGTTATTTGGTTGTGCTCAAGTCGGTACACTCACTGGCGGCGGACGAGATGTAAAAGCGCCGGAAATAATTTCGAGCACGCCAACGATGGGCGCATTGAATATCAATCCCACACTTATACGCTTGGAGTTCGATGAGTATATCGAATTAAAAAACCCCATCGAAACGTTCCGTCTTGAACCTGCAGATGCTAAAATCACGGTCGTTTTGACCAAAAAAACAGTGATGGTTACCCTGAAAGGGGAGCTAAATCCCAACACCACCTACAGTTTATACATTGACGGAGGTGTAAAGGATATTTCAGAGGGCAATGACTCAGTGTATCAGTTTGTTTTTTCAACGGGTTCAACCTTAGATTCTGCAAAACAAGTATATCGAATTGGTAATGCGTATTCAAAGAAATCCATGACTGGAGTAACGGTTGGTCTATATGCTTCAGATACCAGTGCGAAACCCCGTTACCTCACGAAGAGCAACGAAGAAGGGTGGGCGAGTTTGGAGTATTTACCGGTAGATTCTTTTTATGTGAAAGCTTTTTTGGATTTAAATCGAAACGGGTTAATCGATGTGAATGAACCCCAAGATATTCGTTTTAAGTCTGGTATTCCAACAAATGACTCGTTGGCGCTTCTGCTTTCAACACCTCGCGAATTAAATCGAATGCATTCGTTTAAAGTCTTGCCTCCAAAAATGTTAACGGGGCACCTCCCAGAAGAGATTTCATTGCGTGATGTTCGTGTTAATGGCCAGCTAGCCCCCATGTACCGGCTAGGTAGAGATTCCATAGCGATAAGCCTCGGTCCATTTGAACCAGGAGCCTTAGTGGTCTCTATCCCATTAGATTCTGTTTCTGTGTTGTATACGGAAAAGGAAAAAGCCACACCCCTGAAGCTCCAAGTATCCCAGCCTTGTGTTGGGCCTTCGATTATTCTCACCGGAAATACTTTTTTTGATTCACTGATTGAACTGAATTCCATGTATTTGATGCGAGCGGATTCAAGCAAGGTGCCCATTAAATCGGCACTGGTGGATTGTAATCGAATCCAACTTGTTCCACAAACTTGGACTGCAGGTAAATTAAAATTAGTCATAGGATCAAATGCCATTCAGGGGCTTAACGGAAATAAGGTGCTCCCAACTACCCTTGATTTGGTTTGTTTTGGTGAGGCCGAATTGGGTTCCTTGATGGTAACCTTTAAAAATAATCCGTCGGGTAAACTTCTTTTGTTGGAAAAGGATGGAAAAACAGTGGCGTCCTCCTATTATTTACCGGGTGCAAAAAACCAAGATTCCTTTGATCACTTGGTACCGGGGGAATATCAGGCGGTATTGATTGATGACCTCAATGGAAATGGCGTATGGGATGCCATTCGCCCAGAAACAAAAGAGGCAGCGGAACCCGTTCAACGCTACACTAAAATCCCTAAAGTGCGTGCCAATTGGGATGTGGAAGTTAGCTTAGATTAATTCCAAGATTAGTTTTCAACAACAGCTCATCCACCTAAAAAACTTAGTACCTTTAAGGTTCGCAAATTTCATCTTTATGTACTTAATTTTTGATACGGAAACCACCGGGTTACCGCGTAATTTCAAGGCTCCTATTACGGATACGGATAACTGGCCTCGTGTCGTTCAATTGGCTTGGCAATTGCATGATGAATCCGGTAAATTAATGAAACATAATGCCGCGATTATTAAACCGAATGGGTATACTATTCCCTTTGATTCTGAAAAAGTGCATGGAATTTCTACGGCCCTAGCAAACTATGTTGGACGAGAACTCGATGAGGTGATCGCTGAATTCTTGTATGACCTAAAGCAAGCGAAGTTCATAGTAGGACATAACTTGAAATTTGATGTCAATGTGATGGGATGTGAATTTGTGCGCATGGAAATGGATTCTCCCTTGGAAAACATTCCGGTGTTGGATACATGTACGGAGGAAAGTGCAGCACTCGTTCAATTAACTGGAGGTAAAGGCGGGCGGTTTAAATTACCTACCCTGACTGAACTTTATGGGTTTCTTTTTAAAGAGTCCTTCAATGAAGCACATAATGCTACGGCGGATGTTGAGGCAACTACGCGTTGTTTTCTTGAGTTAATGCGGCGTGCTCATTATTCATCGGAACGCCTTCAAACGGATGAAGGATATGGCTTGCGGTTTAAGGAGGCGAATCCGAATACCATCGCTTTGGTTGGACTTGAGCATCAGAACTTAAAGGAGGCCAGTAAAGCCTTAAAGCAATCCGATAAAACCCAGCGAACGGATGCTACCGAGTTGCCCGTTGAATTAGAAGATGCGCCCTTTACCCATTTGCATGTCCATTCTCAATTCACCTTGTTACAATCTACGGCTGAAATTAAATCACTGATTAACAAAGCTATTGAGTTAGATTTACCCGCCCTTGCCTTGACCGATAACGGCAATATGATGGCGGCCTTTCAATTTGAAAAGGTATTGAGTGATTACAACGCGAAAGTTTTACAAGAAAAAGCCGAGGCTGAAGAAAATGGTTCCCCCTTTACCAAGCGCCCAATCCTTCCTATTATTGGCTGCGAATTTAATGTATGCGTTGATCATAAAAATCGAGATACCAAAGATCTAGGGTATAAAATGGTCTTCCTTGCAAAAAATAAAAACGGATATCAAAACCTGATAAAATTATCGTCTCTTGCCTATACCGACGGATTCTATTACCTCCCGAGAATTGATAAAGCGTTGGTTGAACAATACGCCAAGGACATCATTGTATTATCCGGTGGTTTGGATGGTGAAATCACTTCCCTCATCTTGAATGTGGGTGAAGCACAGGCTGAAACCGCTTTGTTGTGGTGGAAATCTATGTTTAAGGAAGACTTCTATCTGGAAATCAACCGACATCAATTGGAGGCAGAAGACCATGCGAATGAGGTATTAATTCGTTTTTCGAAGGCGCATGACGTTAAATTGGTGGCTACAAACAACAGTTATTACGTGAACCAAGGGGATGCCAATGCACATGATGTCTTATTGTGCGTAAGGGACGGCGAGTTGATGTCTACACCGATTGGTCGCGGAAGAGGGTATCGTCACGGGTTTGAAAATGATGAATTTTATTTCAAGACCCCTGAACAGATGAAGCGCTTGTTCGCGGATTTGCCTGAATCTATTTTATCGATTGCCGAGATCATTGAAAAATGTGAAGCCTATACCTTGTCGCGCGATGTGTTACTCCCAAAATTTGAAATTCCAGAAGAATTCATTGATCCAAATGACGACATTAACGGTACAAAAAATGGCGAAAATGCCTTTTTAAAACACTTAACGTATCAAGGCGCGATAAAGCGCTATGGCGAAATCAGCGAGGAGCTCAAAGACCGCTTAGATTTTGAGTTAAAAACCATTGAAAATACGGGGTATCCCGGGTACTTTCTGATTGTCCAAGATTTCTGTAATGCGGCACGCGACATGGGGGTTTCCGTAGGCCCTGGACGTGGATCTGCCGCGGGGTCTGCCGTAGCGTACTGTACACGGATAACCAATGTCGACCCCATTAAGTACGACCTCCTCTTTGAGCGGTTCTTAAATCCAGATCGGATTTCAATGCCCGATATTGATATTGATTTTGATGATGAAGGAAGAGGTAGAGTTATTGATTATGTGATTAATAAATATGGTGCAAATCAGGTAGCTCAAATCATTACCTATGGAACCATGGCGGCAAAATCAGCGATTAGAGATACGGCACGGGTATTGGATTTACCCCTTCCAGAGGCAGATCGTTTGGCCAAATTGGTGCCAGATATTTCACTCAAGAAGTTATTCGAATTAGAAGATCCCGCACTCGCGGATGCATTGAAAAACAATCAAGAAGCATTGAATAATGCCAAGGAATTACGGAAGATATTTCAAGGACAAGGTCCTGCCTCGGATGTGTTACGACAAGCTAAAGCCATTGAAGGATCGGTTAGAAATACTGGGATTCATGCCTGCGGGGTGATTATTACCCCCGATGATATCACGAATTTTGTTCCTGTCGCTACGGCGAAGGATTCTGTCATGGTGTGTACCCAATTTGACAACTCCGTAGCAGAATCAGCAGGCCTACTTAAAATGGATTTCCTTGGTTTGAAAACCCTTACCCTAATTAAGGATGCGGTGCGAATCATTAAAGAGAATCGCGGGATAGTACTGGATCCGGATCAATTTCCTACCGATGATGAACTAACCTTTAAGCTCTTTCAACGCGGTGAAACGGTGGGGATATTTCAATATGAATCCCCCGGAATGCAAAAGTACATGCGGGAATTAAAACCTACAGTCTTTGCCGACCTTATTGCGATGAATGCCCTTTATCGCCCAGGTCCTTTGGAGTATATCCCCTCATATATCAAACGAAAGCACGGCGAAGAGCCCATTGTTTACGATTTAGATGATTGTGAAGGTCATTTGAAAGAAACCTACGGGATTACAGTGTATCAGGAGCAAGTGATGTTGCTTTCTCAGAAATTGGCAGATTTCACCAAAGGTGAGGCCGATACCCTAAGAAAGGCCATGGGTAAAAAGGACCGTAAGGTACTGGATAAAATGCGTCCGGTTTTTATAGAGCGGGGCTATGCAAAAGGGCATGCCAACGATAAATTGGAGAAAATATGGAAAGACTGGGAAGCCTTTGCTTCCTATGCGTTCAATAAATCGCATTCTACCTGTTATGCATGGGTGGCTTATCAAACGGCTTATCTTAAGGCAAATTACCCGGCTGAATATATGGCCGCCGTGCTAAGCAATAACATGAGCGACATCAAGCAAGTAACCTTTTTTATGGAGGAATGTCGCCGTATGGGGGTGAATGTGTTTGGTCCAGATGTAAATGAATCACGCTTGAATTTTACGGTGAATGCGAATGGGGATATACGTTTTGGCTTGGGAGCCATTCGTGGAATTGGTGAAGGACCAGTAGAAGCGATTATTCAAGGACGTGCAGAGGGAAGATACACCAGTATTTTTGATTTCAGTCGGCGGGTGAATTTTAAAGCCATCAACCGAACAGCCATGCAGAATTTAGTGTATGCGGGTGGATTTGATTCTTTCAGTGAACTGCATCGGGCACAATATTTTATGGAAGAAGGCGCGAATCGCTTGTTTTTAGATCACATCATTCGTTACGGCACCTCCTTTCAGGATAATAAAGAATCAAACCAGCAAGACCTCTTTGGTGAAGGCTCCGGATTTGATGTAGTGGAACCGAAAGTTCCGGGCTGTGATGAATGGTCTTCAAGCTATAAGCTTGCCAAAGAACGGGAAGTGATCGGGATTTTCATTTCTGGGCATCCCTTGGATGATTATAAAATGGAGATTGATGCCTTTTGCTCCGGGGCCTTAGCCATGTTGCATGATATGGAATCGTATAAAGGTCGCGATTTGATAATGGCGGTAGTCGTTACCTCCATAGAGCACCGGATTGCTAAGAATGGCGACCCCTTTGGAACGGTAATTTTTGAAGATTATACCGACCAATATAAGCTGAATATTTTCCGTGAAAATTATTTAAAGTATAAGCATTTACTGCAGCCCGGGGTATTTTTAACCTTGCGCGGACGGATAGAAATACCACGGTACAGAACGCACCTAGAATTTAATTTAAACGAAGTAGAACTCTTACAACATTTGCGTGAAAAACGTGTGAAAGGGTTACATTTAAGTATACCGAACAAGGACCTTAATCACCTCTTGATTGACGAACTTAATGGCTTGTTTTTGGCAAACCAGGGATCATGCAATGTACAGTTCACCATCTTTGATGCGGTCGAAGGCCTGGAATTGAATATGGCGTCGAAGTCGGTTCGT
>CANMTO010000029.1 GCA_947500755.1 Flavobacteriales bacterium | reverse complement strand
TTAGATTACGGTTCGCAGCGTCTTATGAGTGCTCCTTATGCCTTGTATGCAAAAACGGCCGGTGTACAATTAAACCAATGGCGATATGGAGCAACTGCTCCAGCAGCTGCCTTAGGCAGTATGGGAGATTTTTACCTCAACACCGCAACAGGAGATGTGCATTATAAATCTGCCGCCTCTACATGGACCTTAACGGGGAATATTAAAGGCCCTCAAGGAAATGCCGGTGCTGCAGGAGCAACGGGTGCAACGGGTTTAACAGGCGCAACTGGTGTAGCAGGTCCGGCAGGAGTCGCCGGACCTCAAGGTCCAGCTGGTGCAACAGGTCCAGCGGGCCCTGTAGGTTTAACGGGCGCAACTGGCGTAGCAGGTCCTCAAGGTCCAGCTGGTGCAACAGGTCCAGCGGGTCTCACAGGTTTAACGGGCGCAACTGGCGTAGCAGGTCCTCAAGGCCCAGCGGGTGCAGCTGGTCCATCGGGTCCTACAGGTTTAACGGGCGCAACTGGCGTAGCAGGTCCTCAAGGTCCAGCTGGTGCAACAGGTCCAGCGGGCCCTGTAGGTTTAACGGGCGCAACTGGCGTAGCAGGCCCTCAAGGTCCAGTGGGTGCAACAGGTTTAACTGGTGCAACTGGCCTCCAGGGTCCAGCAGGTGTTGCCGGTCCACAAGGTCCCGCGGGAGCAACAGGATTGACGGGAGCAGTAGGTCCTCAAGGTCCCCAAGGTCTTGCCGGACTATTGGCCAGTGGTTCTGCTGTTGGTAACACCCCGTATTGGGATGGTTCGCAATGGGTATTAAATAGCGCTAATGTTTTTAACAACGGATCAAGTGTAGGTATCGGTACCGTATCGCCAAGTGCATCTGCTGCCTTGGAAGTAAATTCTACAACGAAAGGAATTTTGCTACCGACTATGACTCAAACCCAACGTAATGCAATTTCAACCCCGGCAACTGGATTATTGATTTATCAATCAGATAATACACCTGGATTTTATTACTATAACGGTTCAGCATGGACGGCCATCGCAGGAGCTGCTGCAGGTGGGGGAGGTGCTGCCGGATATTCCTCGACGGCAAATACCCTAATTTATACGACCGACGGGTTTTAATAGTGATGCGAAGGGTTTTTATCGTTGTAACAGCCTTTTTCGCTGTATTCAATGCATGCGCTCAAGGCAATCTGCAGTTTAACCAGGTTAAGCTCGTGAGTACGGTTGAAACGGTTCCCGTTGGAAAGGTGTGGAAACTGGAAAACTACCTGCCCTCGTCTCAATTAGCGATTGATTTGAACCGTCTACCTAACCAAGCAAGTGCGGGAGGTACCAAGAATTTTATTGTTTTGGTCAATGGTACACCAGTCTTTTTGCAAACCACAATAACCAGGGAAGTTGGACGAAACGATGGGTATTGGAGTCAAGACGGGTATGCAGCTGCCGCGGATTATCGGATTTTTGATGCCCCGATTTGGTTGCCGGCAGGCACTAGTTTGGCAGCATCCACGAATATAATGAGTTTGAGTGTTGTTGAATTTAATGTCTTACCATGAAAATATTCTTCGGCATTGTGTTTATTGGCGTAAGTGTTTTTATCAATGGACAGGGTAATTTACAATTTAATCAAGTTAAATTAGTTACCACATCGGAAACAGTACCTGCGGGTAAAGTATGGAAAATTGAGAACATTTTGCCCGGGGTAAGACCAACCACAACCTCATGGGGAAATTCAACCCTTGATTTTACAATAAATATTAATAACCAAACGGTATATTATTTATCGAGTGAATCGAAGGGAAGTTTGTATGGAAATGGGCAAACTGGTATCTCATCTATTTCTGTAGGCATTGGGAACGCACCAATTTGGTTGCCCGCAGGATCTATATTATCTGCTGGGACCAACGTATTATCGGTTAATGTACTTGAATTTAATTTAGTTCCATGAGGATAACTACCTTTGTCTTATTCTTGATAATCGCTACATCCGTTGTTGCTCAAGGAAATTTGCAGTTCAACCAAGCATTGTTGTTAAGTACAAATCAAGCCTCCAATGAGCTGTTAGGAACGGTTCCAGTGGGTAAGGTATGGAAAGTGGAAGGATTTGGTTCGGGTAATTCAGGGGCCAGTGAATGTGGGTGGAGTTTTGATGGTACCAACGCTGCTTTTCGTTCGGGAAATGTATACCTTGGAGGAAGCGCTTATCAAAGCAGTAATTCCACGAGCACCTTTTGGTTGCCCGCAGGCACCACGATCTATTCCCTCAATTGTGCATCAAACTATCGTTGGATGAGCATCATAGAATTTAACATTGTACCATGAAAACTTTTCTATTTGTATTGGTACTGTTCTTCCTTGGATCGTATAATGCGCAAGGAAATTTGCAGTTTAATCAGGTGCTCTTGTTGTCTGCTTCGGCTAATAATACAGCACAGTGGACAGTACCCCTTGGTAAAGTTTGGAAAATAGAGTCTATAGGGGGGTATTCCGCCTGTGTTTATGTGTATCTAAATAATCAAGTGGCATTTGAACATAGTGGCCCTGTTGTATCTTCAGGGGGCTATTATCGTCATTCCGCATCGTCGCCAATATGGCTTCCGGAAGGAACAGTTCTGGGACATTCTGCATGTTCATCAACAGCGTATCGATGGTTTAGCATCTTAGAATTCAATATTGTACCATGAGGAATCCATTTTTATTTCTTTTCTTAATTTGTTTTGGTGTATTAAATGCTCAAGGAAATTTGCAGTTTAATCAGGTTATCACCTACAACATTGGTGGAATAGCGAATAATTACGACAATGTCAATTTTACGGTACCGTTAGGCAAAGTGTGGAAAATAGAATCCGCGGTTAATTGGACGGGAAATGCCTTGATGCTTTATCCTAATGGGGCGACAACATATGGCATAAACCTCGCGAGCAGTTCAAAAACAGTTTCCGATTTTCCGATTTGGTTAAATGCAGGATACAATGGCCAGTTTTCCATTTACGCAAATCGCGCGCTTATTTCCATCATCGAATTCAATATCGTACCATGAAACAATCTATAATTATTGTTTTTCTTTTACTTTCATTACGATTGTTTTCACAGGGCAATTTGCAATTTAATCAGGTTAAATTGGTTACTGCCTTAGAAACAGTTCCCGTTGGAAAGGTTTGGAAAGTGGAAAGTGCCTTGTCCGGCGAAGAACGCTATCCTACCAGTGGTACGGCTCTACCTTCAAACAGTCGATTCATTCAAGTAAATGGTACTTCGGTATGTGTGCATGAAGAGCATGTGGCTACTACAGGAGTTGGGTTTAATGGGTGCTGTGGGGGCGGTTTTTGGATGAATAATGTAGGAATGGCGGTGAATAGCACCACACCATTATTAGTACAAGTAAGTGCACAACCCACAAAATTACCGTTATGGTTACCTTCAGGGGCCACCTTAGCAGTAGGTACCAAAGTGAGTTCTATTTCTGTTCTTGAATTTAACATTATACCATGAAATATTTCGTTATTCTCTTCTTTGCCTTACTGTTTAATGAAGCGCATGCTCAAGGGAATTTACAGTTCAATCAGGTGATCAACATGGCCTTTGCCGCGGCTAACACCACCCCCGTGACTGTTCCTGCCGGGAAGGTTTGGAAAATTGAGAGTTGCATGTTGAATACTCCTTCAAACAACTATGCGTACATGCTCTACAACGGTGTGTACTACAACATGCGTCAACAGATTTCTTCGGCACACAATGTTAATTTCCCCTTTTGGTTAGCTTCAGGAACTTCGGTTACTTTTGGCGGAAATGGCGGCGGTGCGGGAGGGATGTTAAGTATTCTTGAATTCAATATCATACCATGAAAACTTTTCTTTTTGTAGTGGTTCTATTCCTCCTTGGATCCGTTAATGCTCAAGGAAATTTACAGTTTAATCAAGTAGTAACGGTGAGCACTACCAGCATGACAGTCCCTGCTGGAAAAGTATGGAAGGTAGAATCGTATTCGGAAAGCGAAGTAACGTTTAATAGTAATTATTCTTCAGGGTGCATTAATGTGAATTACCATCGTCCCTTGGTTATTAATAACAACAACTATTATTTCTTTGGGAACATGGCAACTGCTTCATCAGGAGCCAATTATATTACCACTGGAAATAAACTCCCAATATGGCTTAAATCGGGCGACCAAATTCGCACCGTATGTTCTTCGGATTTTGCTTCAGTAATTGAGTTTAATATTGTACCTTAGTTGATATGAAAAAGTGCCTCTTATTTCTTGTATTTGTTTCAATGGGACATTGCATAATGGCTCAGGGCAATTTGCAATTCAATCAAGTGAAATTGGTTACTGCTATAGAAACGGTTCCAGCGGGTAAAGTATGGAAGATTGAAAGTGTAATCTATCATATTGGGCAAACAGCGTCTGGTTACCAGAGCACAAATGGTGGTTGCAACAATCCGGCATATTTTGAATCAACGGCGATAGAAATTGCGGGGACTCCTACAAAAGTGGGACAAGGTACGCAGCCGGCCTCTTATTCGAATTTGTCATACACACACAGCTATACCATATTGCCTCTTTGGATGCCTGCGGGCACTACCTTATCAGGCGGGGTTTGCCTGAATAAAATCAGTGTTATTGAATTTAATATTATACCCTAATGAAAATAACTTTTTTATTCTTTTTTCTTGTTGCAAGTAGCTCATTGATAGCACAAACAAGTATGCCTGATCGCGTGGTTTATGCTGCGGCAGGAAGGTGGGCGGCTCCATCTACCGGTTCTTCATTTACCAATGATAAAATCGTTGTTTACACCATTGGTGAACCTATAATTTTCGGCGGTCAAGTCGGTACTAATTTTATTCATAACGGATTCGAACAACCCGACAAGCTCATTGCAATTAGCCCTACCGTAGTAATGTTGGATAAACCGAATCTAACGTTTAAGGTATATCCCAACCCATCGACCTCCTACAGCATCGTGGAAGGACCAGAAGAGCAAAAAGACCCCATTAAATTGCAATTATTAGACGTCAATGCAAAGTTGGTTGCGGAATACGACATGGAATCTACACGCTTGCAAATTGATTTTGAAAACACCTTAGCTCCTGGAACATACTTCTTGAATTTTTATACCGAACAAGGTCAGTTTATTCAGCAAAACAAGTTGATTAAGCAGTAAGATTTCCTCTAATATTGTCTCCCCTCATTAAAGCAAAGGTTATTCGGTATTGGATTACTTCGTGAACACAGGTGTTCTCTCAATCCAAGCTTAGCGCCTACGTTACTGCGTAAAGCCCGGCCTTTTTTGTTCTACCCTCATGTAATTGGATTACTTCGTGAACACAGGTGTTGGGCTCAATCCAAGCATAAAGTCCACGTTACTACGTAAAGCTCGGCCTTTTTTGTTCTACCCTCATTAAAGCAAGGGTTATTCGGTATTGGATTACTTCGTGAACACAGGTGTTGGGCTCAATCCAAGCATAAAGTCCACGTTACTGCGTAAAGTCCGGCCTTTTTTGTTCTACCCTCATTAAAGCAAGCTTTATTCGGTATAAACAAAAAAGTCCGCTTCGTATCGAAGTGGACTCCTTTTGTGATCCGCTCAGGATTCGAACCTGAGACCTACTGCTTAGAAGGCAGTTGCTCTATCCAACTGAGCTAGCGGACCTAAATTTCAATACTCAGTGCAACATTTGGCAGTTGCTTCCGCCGTGGCGGACTGAGCTACGGGACCTATATTACTATCCAGCTGCTTCTCTTCCCTAAAAACAATGAAGGCAGAAGCTAGCGACCAAAAAAAAAGGGGATGATTGCTCATCCCCAGTCGGGGCGGCAGGATTCGAACCTGCGACCTCCTGGTCCCAAACCAGGCGCGATGACCGGACTACGCTACGCCCCGAACGTATCATCTTCTAGTATCTTTAACAAACATCAACCGATGTTGATGTGCTGTGATTTTATTTAATCCTTCACGTTATTGCGGTGGGAGCGGGATTACCTTCGGTGGTCTTCGCTTCGCTACGGCACTAACCCTTCGGTTTCTCATCCCTTCCAACCTTCACGTTTTGCGGTGGGAGCGGGATTACCTTCGGTGGTCTTCGCTTCGCTACGGCACGAACCCTTCGGTTTCTCATCCCTTCCAACCTTCACGTTATTGCGGTGGGAGCGGGATTCGAACCCGCGGTACAGTTACCCATACGACAGTTTAGCAAACTGTTGGTTTCAGCCTCTCACCCATCCCACCGTTGTTAACGGGAGGCAAAAGTAAGAAAACCATTTCTTTTCTTAAAGGAATTTTGCAAAAAAGACGTTATTCATAATGAAATTCTCCAAATTCACTTCGTATAGTCACTTGTTTTTGTTCTGAGGGCGTTACAGAACCAATTACTTGGGCTTCTATGTTAAATGACTGCGCAATTGCAATCAATTCATGCGCAGTAAGCGCATCCGTGTAGATCTCAAAACGATGCCCCATATTAAACACCTTGTACATTTCTTGCCATGAGGTACCTGACTCTTCTTGGATCATTCGAAATAAGGGAGGGCAAGGCAACATATTGTCTTTTACGATGTGTACTGCCTCTACAAAATGTAGTACTTTGGTTTGTCCCCCACCCGAGCAATGTACCATACCGGTTATCTGTTTTCGGTATTTGGAAAGGATTTCGATGAGTAAAGGAGCATAAGTTCGTGTTGGTGAAAGCACAAGTTTTCCGGCATTGATCGAAGAACCTTCTACGGTATCCGTGAGTGATCTTGACCCGCTGTAAACTAAGTCCGAAGGAATTCCTTGATCATAACTTTCAGGATACTTTTCGGCCAATGCGTTATTAAATACATCGTGACGTGCGGCCGTTAGCCCATTGCTACCCATCCCGCCGTTGTATCCGCTTTCGTATGATGCTTCCCCGTAAGAGGCGAACCCTACAATTACATTTCCTGGTTTAATGGTATGATTACTTACTACGTCGGCACGTTTCATGCGACAAACGACCGTAGAATCTACGATAATCGTGCGTACCAAATCGCCCACATCAGCTGTTTCTCCGCCCGTTGAATGGATATCCATTCCCGCCGTGCGCAGCATGGATAACACCTCTTCGGTGCCTTCAATGATGGCTTTGATTACTTCCCCCGGAATTAAGCGCTTATTTCTTCCAATGGTAGAGGAAACCAAAATTGGTCCGGTGGCCCCCACGCATAGTAAATCATCTATGTTCATGATTAAGGCATCTTGCGCAATGTCTTTCCAAACGGATAAATCACCCGTTTCTTTCCAATACATATAGGCTAAGGAGGATTTTGTGCCTGCTCCGTCTGCATGCATCGCAATGCAATAATCGGGATCCTGTGTCAAATAGTCGGGAACGATTTTACAGAAAGCCTGGTGGAATAACCCTTTATCGATGTTCTTTATGGCTTGGTGGACATCTTCTTTTCCAGCGGATACACCCCGCGCTTGGTAGCGAGAATCGGACATAATTGTTTTTTGCAAAGGTAGCAATTAAGCGCTATGCGCCGTCGCCTTCCTCTTCAAGTTGCTTTAGAATTTCAGCCACATCCAATTCCGTAGCTTTCAATTTGTTTTTACAGTATTGAATGAGTTCCGCCGCACGTTTTACGTTCACCGACAACTCATCAATACCAACATCTCCTCGTTCCATTTCTGAAACAATCCGTTGTAATTCTTCAAAAGCAAGGGAATAACTTTCAGGTTCCATACTCAAAATTACTAATTTTACCGGCTATGAAATGTTATTTATACCGCTTTTTAATTGGAATGTCGGTCTTTCTGTTTTCCTGTGAGGCAAAGACCACCCAAAAAGAAATTAGAAGGGAGGTTGATGTGATGATGCCTGCACCTACCGCTGACCGAAAACAGTACCTTTTGGACAGTGCGGGAGGCTATTATCGGCAGTGGATTAGCCGTGGTAATTTTAGCGGACAATACCTGATCGCAAAAAATGGCCACATAATTTATTCACGAGCCGCCGGATTTTCCAACGCTGAAGCGCAGATTAAAATGACCTTAGAAACCCCAATTCATGTGGCCTCAATCAGTAAGGTAGCAACTGCCTTAGCGGTATTGCGCTTGGTAGATCAAGGTAAAATCGCACTAAACCAAAAGGTTACCCATTATTTACCAAAATTCCCTTACAAAGAAATTACAGTTAACATGTTGTTGTCACATCGAAGTGGGCTGCCGTACTATGGTTATTTTGCAGATGCCCATACCGATCGTAAGACCCTTCTCAATAACGCGGACATCATTCGGTTGATGATACAGTTTAACATCAGATTAAACAGTAAACCCGGCACCCATTTCGCATACTGCAATACCAACTATGCGATGCTTGCACTCATTGTAGAGAAAGTCACCAAACTGCCGTTTCCCAAAGCGATGAAAGCCTTGATTTTCGATCCCCTTGACATGAAAAGTTCTATCATAGCTACCTCCAAAGCGCAGTATGATGAATTTTGTAGAAACTACAATCAAAATGGAATGTGGAATGGATTTACATACCTGGATGCGATTTATGGCGATAAGAACTTGTATACTACAGCACGGGATTTGGTGAAATTGGATCGAGGAACGTACTTATCCGTATTTTTAAGTGATTCATTGAGAAAACAAATGTTCAGGGGATACAGCTATGAACATCCAGGAACTCGAAACTATGGATTGGGCATTCGCTTAAAGGAGAAAAAAGGCAAAGACACCTTCTTTTTTCATACGGGCTGGTGGCATGGAAATACGGGCCTGTATTGTTCGCTTCGGCAAGATACAATATGTGTCATTGCCCTATCGAATAACATGAATAAACGGGTGTATAATTTGGGCCCTTTAATAAAGGCGTGTGGTAATTATGTAGTGAATGATGAGGAATAAGCTCAATTTCATTGTTTATTAAATAATTAGGTGTAATTTTGCAGTGTAATGACAAAAGATCATTGTATATGTTCTTGATATCACTTGTGGTTTTGAGGGCCTGTCCAACTCCGATGTTCATTGTATTTGTTTTATTTATTTAAGTTTTATTTATGAATATGTATGTTTCAAACTTGAGCTTTCGCTTGAGTGAGCAAGAACTGGGAGATTTGTTTTCTCAGTATGGAGAGGTTTCCTCTGTAAAAATTATTAAAGACCGTGAAACTCAGCGTTCACGAGGGTTTGGTTTCGTTGAGATGCCAAGCGATGATCAAGCTAAAGCAGCCATGGAGGCTTTGGCAAATTACGAAATGGGTGGAAGAAACATCAATGTTTCTGAAGCACGTCAACGTGATTAATTAAAAATCGAACATTTTAAAGGCCGCAATTGCGGCCTTTTTTTTTGTCGTATTGTAACAGTGCGGGTTTAATTCGTTGCTTGGGAAAAGTCAAGCTATGAAAATCTTAAGCCTTCTTGGATTGTGGATTTTAATTAATGTACATAATCCCTTGTTTTCTCAGGAAATTGCCGATGTGGATGGAAATACGTACCCTGTTCTATCCATGGGGGAACACCAATGGACCACCGAGAATTTACGTGTTACTCGGTTTAATAATGGCGACCTTATACCTCAAGCCCAAACGGCAGAAGAGTGGTTGAATGCATCAAAAAATAAGCGACCAGCTTGGTGTTATTACGAAGACGAGACTGGTATAGATCAAACCACTGTTTTATATAATTGGTATGCCGTGCAAGATCCTCGTGGTATTGCGCCTAATGGTTCGCATATTCCGAGCATCAACGAATGGACTTCGCTGATTAATGAGTTAGGAGGAGTAAAGAAATGCGCCAGGATGTTTAAATCCAATGAAGGGTGGCTTCGACCACAGGCAACCTTAGTTCATGAACTGAATGCGTTTAATATTGAACCAGTAGGAAGTCGATACAGCTGTTTAGAGGCTTCATTTAATTGGTACGATGGACAAAGCAAGGGGAGATATGTAAATTTTTGGACGAGCTCGCATGGCCAATATGGTATTTATGGTAATCACGCCAATCGCATTGGGGTAGCGTTTAATGTAGATCACCTCATTACCGATGCCCGAAGTAAAACGCAATTTGAAAACTCAGACTTGAATTTAAAAGGCAATGGGTTTTCTGTACGTTGTGTTATTGACCCAGCGCCCTAAATTACTTCCCGATACAAAACCGACTAAAGATCGTCCCTAAGATATCGGTGTCCATTTCAATTTCGCCGGTGATGTTGCCCAACGAACGCATGGCGGAGCGGATATCCATCGCAACCAAGTCTGCCGGGAGCTGATGGCGCAGGCCGTTCAATGCTGCGAATAAAGCCGTTTGTGTTTGCTCCAGCGCTTCCACATGCCGCACATTAGAAACGATCGTTTCTTGGTTCACATCAAAGTCTTGCTTTATTCGTTCACTCAGGGCATGGGTTAAGGCATTGATCCCCGCACCGGTTACGGCGCTAATCGCATAATCAACCGGTAAATTTACCGCATGCAGGTCCGTTTTATTAGCTACCCACAGAATTTCTTTCTCCGGATAGCTCACCCGCAAGTCGTCTACCCACACGCGGTCTGCCTCCATTTGCGACGCGTTGCTCGCATCACTTAGGGCAAGTACCACCCGCGCTCGGGTTATTTTCTCTTGCGAACGGGCAATACCCATTGCTTCTATTGTTTCTGAGGTTTCTCGAATCCCCGCGGTGTCCATTAAGCGGAAACGTATGCCGTCGATGTTCAGCGTTTCTTCAATCACATCGCGGGTGGTTCCTGCGATTTCACTGACAATGGCACGTTCCTCACCCAATAAATAATTCAACAAAGAACTTTTTCCAGCATTCGGAGCCCCTACAATGGCAACCGGTACGCCTTCTTTCATGGCATTACCCAGCGCGAAACTGCTGATTAAGCGCTTTACTTTAGCTAAGACCTGTTGTACTAAATCAATCAATGCGCTTCGATCCGCAAAAGCGACATCCTCTTCACCAAAATCCAATTCCAATTCAATGAGGCTGGCAAATTCTATTAATTTTTCACGAAGGGCACTCAATTCATGTGAGAAAGTTCCCCTCAGTTGATTCAAAGCCATCGCATGTGCTTGCTGACTTTGAGAGGCGATGAGGTCGGCTACCGCTTCTGCTTGAGATAAATCTAATTTTCCGTTTATGAAGGCACGTTGCGTGAATTCCCCGGGAGTAGCAAGACGAGCCCCTTCGGCAACCAGCGATTGTATGATGCTTTGTTGTATGTACGATGAACCGTGGCAATGAATTTCAATTGTCTCTTCACCAGTGAAACTTTTTCCGTGGGCAAAGTAGGTAATTAATACTTCATCGATGGGGGTTAAACGGGGTTTCAAATCCCGTGTAAGGGCATTGAATAAGGCGAAATGTACGGTGTGGCTGTCAATGGAACCTAAGTCCTTGCGCACATGAACTTGTGTAATCGCTTTTGCCTCAGGGCCAGAAAGCCGAATCACCGATAAGGCACCCGTCCCTCCCGTAGCTAAGGCAACAATCGTATCTTGATTCATGGTGCAAAGGTACGAACTTCTATGGGTTTACCCACGGCGCTAAGGCCGCCTCCCAGTCAATTGAGTCGTCGGTGAAATAAGTGGATTCTATTCCATGTTGTTGTAAAAAATCTTGCGTACTCTCACCTTTCGAAATAACCTTAGCCCCGCGTGGAATGGTGTTTTGCACTAGAAAGGCTTCTGCGTTGCTCGGACTTGTAAAAATGTAAACTGCACAGACTTCTACATCCCTTGGGTTCAGTATCGTTTTATAAACCGTAAGGCATTCGATTTGTGTTGGAGGGAATACCGATGAAATGCTTCCCAAGCTGCGAGAAGAAACAGGAAATAATACCCGCCGTTCGCCAACCCATTGTTTGAAATCCTGGGCAGTTTGTGTTGGCTGACTGGGTGAATTCCCACACCAGTCGATGGGATGTATGCTATGCTTCGCTGTACCGATTGATACACAGGCTACCTTCGTTTTTGGAAGAATAAACTGTTTGCCAAAGGCGTACGCTCTGGGACTGCTGAAAAATACAATGTCATAGGGTCTAGTAGGGAGGTCATCTACCGCTGAAAAAGAAAGTAAGGATTGTTGTATCAGGTGAAACCCTAAGGAGATGGATGCGGCAACTAGGGAGTGATTAGCTTCTAATTCAGAAGAAATAAACACCTTCATTACAAGGCATGTAAGGTTTCAATGATGGAGGGAACTGGATTTTGACCCCCTTCTAGCGGAAACTTTATAAGCATAGCGGCATCGTGTTTGGTTTTCGCATAAGAAACATGTACTACCTCGCCATCATTGTATACCCCAAGTGGTAATTGGCAGCCCCCCTCCATGTTCCGGAGCACTTCACGTTCTATGTGGATGCGATGTTCGGTTGGTGCATAATTCAATTTTCTAACCCAATCATAGGTTTGGATATCTGCTTCTCGCACTTGAAGACCAAGTACGCCTTGGGCCGGTGCTGGAACGAATTCTTTGGGGTCTAAGGTGCGTGTTATCAAATCGCTCGTGTCTAGGTTTAATCTCGACACCCCCGCTTTGGCTAATAAAATAGCATCGTACTGTCCGGTGCGCAGTTTTTCAATGCGGGTAGGAACATTGCCTCGTAACTCCTCAATGTGTAAATCCGGACGAAAATTTCGCAATAAACTTTGTCTACGAGCCGAGCTGGTTCCGATTCGAGCACCTGCTTTTAATTCGAAGGTTTCGGAAGGATCGTGTGACTCCGTGCGCATCAGAAGGAGTTCACTTGGGTCTTCTCTCTCAGATACAGCGGCAATCACTAATCCGGGTGGCGGTGTAGTTTCTAGGTCTTTATGCGAATGAACGGCCAAGTCTACATCACCACGGAGTAAGGCGGATTCTATTTCTTTAGTAAAGAACCCTTTTCCTTCGAGTTTATCAAAGCTTAAATCCTGAATACGGTCCCCCTGGGTTAGGATGATGTAGATGCTTACCGCACATCCGAGTGATTCTAACCTTCCTTTCACATGATTGGCTTGCCAAAGGGCTAAATCGCTTCCGCGTGTTCCTATGCGAATGTGTGGTTTATCCATGGTGAACCAGAATTTCTTTGGCCAATTTCATCGGCCCTGCGATGTATTTTTTTTCTACATACCCTAGTATTTTCTCTAAGACCTCTCTGGATTGTGGGTCTAATGAATTAACTTCTTCTTTGAATACTTCGTTGATCGCATCAGATTTAATGCGTTTGATTTCTTCCGGCACAGCACGCATGGCTAATTCTACTTGCCGAACTTGTAAGATTTGTTGAAATTCATTGTGAGCTTCTGCCAATATTTCTTCTACGTGGGCTAATTCCTTGGTGCGTTCTTTCAAGTTTTCGTTGGAAATTTTTTGAAGGAAGCCGACAGAAATATGTTTAACGGCATGTTGCTGTATAATGACAGGATCTAAATCTTGTGGAATAGCAATATCAATCACTGTTTTTTGGCGTTGGTCTCCTTGTAGTAGCAGCTCGTATAGCGTCGGGGTGATAAGGTGGTGGTCGGCACCGGTACAGCTGATAATCACATCGAATCCACCTTGGTAAAGATGTAATTCTTGGAGTGGGTAGGCCAAGCCACCTAACTCATTCGCAAGTAGCGTTGCTTTTTCAAGGGTCCGATTGAATACGGCAAAGTTCTTAAATCCATGTTTTTTCAAAAAACGCCCCATGGTGGTATTGGTTATTCCTGCACCTATGATTAAGAACCGGGCGTCTAAAGAGATTTGAAGTTTTTTTAATTGATGGTAAGCCAGAGAAACCACCGATACGGGTTTGGTAGAAATAGAGGTTCTAGTATACACTTTTTTAGCGGTTTCCACGACGTGTCGATTAAGGATGCGCAGTAAGTCTCCCGTGAGTCCAATGGATGCACAATGCTCGTAAGCTTGACGAACTTGGGTGATAATTTCTCGTTCACCTATGATCATAGAATCGATGGAGGATGCCACAGACATGGCATGATCCACAGCATTCATGCCATGATAATGTTCGAGTTTTATTACAAATGAGGCAAGGTCTTCTTCGCCAATGGATGGATAAATTGCCCTTAAGAACTGGTGCATGAATTCGGTGTCAACCACCCCGTTAGATACAAAGCTGAATTCCACTCGGTTGCACGTGGAAAGCATAAGCAATTCTTCAAGCTTAAAGTCTTGTTTTACAGGATTTAATCGAGTGAATTGTTCGTCCAAAGCAACATGAAGTAGACCGATTTTCGTCACTTCAAAATTCCGATGCGTAAACGCGATGGTATGTAAATAATTCAACACCTCTTTCGCCATAACTCGTTTCTAGTGTGGCAAAATTCACGATTAACTAGATGTTAATTGTCATGAAATTGTCATGAAATAATAATTTAGAAACAATCCAAATTATTAGCCATTGTCTTGCTTATCCTGGCACAGTTCCACCAGGAGTTTGTCGCTGGATTTTGGATGCAAAAAGGCGATGATTTTGTGGTCCGCCCCTGGTTTTGGGCTGTGATGAATTAATTCAAATCCCGAAGCAATTAATCGGTCAATTTCTTTTTGGATATGGTCTGTTTCAAAGGCAACGTGATGAAATCCTTTTCCTTTTGTCGTAAGAAATTTGGCGATGGGGGAATCTGGGCTTGTTGCTTCGAGTAATTCAATTTTATTGGGTCCAACTTGAAAAAAGGCTGTTTTCACCCCTTCCGAGCTAACCGCTTCTTGTTTATAGCATGGGGTATTAAGTAGGGCCTCGTAAATCGGAATGCTTTCAGAGAGGCTATCTACCGCAATCCCAAGGTGTTCAATTCTTAAAAGCATTAGTATTTAATAAATTTTTCTGATTTGTTATCGTAGTTGATATTGTAAATTCCATTCAATAAATCAGTACAATTAATGGTGTGGTCGAAGCCTTTTTTTAATAGGTTTCCGTAGGCGTCGTATATCTCAAACTTTGTCTTCGTTAGAACGGATTCTGCCTTGAAGTATAAGTTCGATTTCACTTTAGACGGTGTTTTTTTAATGGATTTAATGGTTGATGTAAATCCCACTGCTTTAGAAGTGCGTTTCTGACCGGTATTATCAATTTGTGCTACGCGCACCTTATTGTAACCACTGGTTGGAAGAATATCAATGGTATATTGGTTCGTGTTTTTTGATCCTTTGCCCAGCACTTCAGCGGCAAGCACCCATCGGTTCCATTTATATTGCTCCACCAAAAAAGTAAGTTTTCCGGATTCGTTTTTTGTGCTCCAAGAAATCTTTCCTTCAGCACTTGCTTGGATTGAAATTAAATCAAAGGTGCTGTAAGGCAGCAGGACCTCGGGATTCACAAAGGAAGGAAGACAGCCCTCGCCGTGTTCTAGTTCTATAAACACCTCTTCTCCTTTTTTTAAATTGAATAAACTCAAATCAATTTCAAAATAATCAGTTTGAATAGAGGCAGGGAGCACATTTCCGTTCACCAACACTTTGTGAATGCAATACCCATACCCGTCATTTTTAATCGGATTGGAGACAAAAAGATTCATGCCTTCATAATAACCGCTTAACGAAAGAATTTGTCCCGCCGAACATACGGTGATAAATAAGTTCAAAAGCAATGCTGAAAATTTAAGTGGAATCACGGCTACAATATTAAAACCTTCCGGCGGAATTATCAATCATACTGATAAAAATGTAATTTTGAACCATGGAATGGATACAAACAAATGTAGGAATAATTAAGTCGCTTCACATCATTTTTATGGTGAGTTGGTTTGCAGGGCTTTTTTACATGGTTCGCTTGTTTATTTATCATGTAGAGGCCAATGGCAAAGAGGACCCTGAAAAATCCATACTAACCAAGCAATTTTTGATCATGGAACGCCGATTATGGTGGATCATTTCTACTCCTGCAATGATGCTCACGGTGATTTTTGGGATCTTGATGCTCGTGGCCATCCCCAGTTATTTGACACAACTGTATATACACCTTAAATTAGGGTTTGTACTGTTGTTATTGGTGTATCACTTCATTTGTCAGAAAATTTACTTCGACCTTAAAGCCGACCGATTTTTTTGGGGCTCGGGGGCGCTGCGGGTATGGAATGAGGTTGCAACCCTACTCCTCGTGATTATCGTGTTTATCGTCGTTCTCAAAGACTCCTTGAATTGGGTTTATGCAACGATTGGATTTTTTGCAGTAGCTCTCTTGTTAATGCTGGCTATAAAAATGTACCAAGCAATCCGCAAAAAAGACCACGTTGAAAATTCGAGAGAAAAAGAAAATAAATAAGTGAACTTAACAGAAAAGAATTTGTACCTTTGCGCCAATTTTCAGGCCAATTTTAAAATGAGTCGAACCGCAATTATACGTTTATTAAGCATTGTGACATCTCTTTTGTTTCTTGCATTCACGGGTAGTGCAGCCGAAGAAAAGAAATTCAACGTTACAGAAACCATCATGCATCACGTATTGGATGCGCATGAGTGGCATTTGTGGGGAGAGGGTCATGATGGAACATCGATTTATTTGCCAGTTATCATCTATGACAATGGCATTAAAGTGTTTAGTTCAAGTCATTTATATCGCGGAAAAGCCGTTCCTGTGGCAGATTCACTTAAACCGTCTGAATATTTGGTGGGTAAGGGTCCAGCGGAAGGATATGCGCTTCTTCATGAAAAAATTTACAAGTTGAATAACGGGAAGCTAGCGTTTCATGGAGCACACCCTAAAAATGCCATGCCGTTAGACCTTTCAATAACGAAGAATGTATTATCTCTGTTTATTGGGGCACTCATCTTGCTAGTTGTTATGTTATCCACAGCTGTGTATTACAAAAAAAATGGGGCAGTAGCGCCAAGGGGCATCGCGAAATTTATTGAGCCTCTAATTGTATACGTACGAGATGAGATTGTGAAGCCGAACATTCATGGTGCTAAGCATACGCGGTACATTGGATTTATTACCACCGCGTTCTTTTTTATATTAGTAAATAATTTACTCGGAATGATTCCTGTGTTTCCGGGAGGAGCCAATTTAACAGGAAATATTTCAGTGACCTTGTTTTTGGCGGTTTGCACCTTGTTAGTAACGGTATTTAGCGGGAACAAAAACTATTGGAGGCATATTTTTGCTACCCCGGGAGTTCCATGGGTCTTGTTGCCTATTATGATTCCTATTGAATTGGTGGGGATTTTTACAAAGCCTTTCGCTTTAATGATTCGTTTATTCGCTAACTTGACCGCAGGCCATATTATTATCTTAGCACTTATATCAATTATATTCATTAACAAATCTGCGGCCTGGGGTTTCTTGTCGGTCCCAATGGCTTTATTTATTTCGGTATTGGAGATTTTGGTAGCATTTTTACAGGCGTATTTGTTTGCATCTTTGTCGGCGTTGTTCATTGGAGCAGCGGTGGAGGAAGATCATCATTAGTTTAGTAACCTTTTAATTTATATACAATGGCAGTATTTGGTAGTGTAGCAGCAATTGGCGCGGGATTAGCCGTGTTAGGTGCTGGAATAGGAATTGGCCGTATCGGCGGTTCTGCGGTAGAAGGGATTGCCCGCAATCCTGAAGCTTCTGGAAAAATTCAAACCGCGATGCTTATCGCAGCAGCCTTGATCGAAGGGATTGCACTTTTCGGAGTGGTTGTTGGTTTTCTTGGGGCAAACGCCTAGTCGTTATTAATAATTATCCCCGCGATTGGCGGGGATAATTAATTTAAGTGTAATAAGGTAAAAAAGAATTACAATGGATTTAGTATCACCAAGTTTCGGATTATTATTTTGGACAGGCATTACGTTTTGTCTTTTGTTATTAGTACTGGCTAAATTTGTTTGGAAGCCGGTTTTAAGTGCAGTAAATGCCCGAAGTCAGAAAATAGACGAAGCCCTGCTAGAGGCAGAGAAGGCCCGTCAAGAAATGAAAACCCTTCAGGCAGAGAATGAACGAATTTTAAAAGAAGCAAGAGCGGAACGCGATGCCATTTTGAAAGAAGCCAAGGAAGTAGGTTTAAAAATGATTGAAGAGTCGCGAGATAAAGCAAAAACTGAAGGTCAAAAACTCATTGAATCAGCCAAACAGGCGATTAATAATGAACGGAATTCAGCGATTGCCGATATGAAAGCCCAGATTGCCACATTCTCTGTGGACATAGCTGAATCTTTAGTCAAAGAATCATTAGCGGCTGATGACAAGCAAAAATCATTGGTAAGTAAAATGGTGCAAGATATCCAATTGAACTAACCATGGCATCAACGAAATCAGCAGTACGATACGCCAAAGCGCTGTTAGACCTTGCCCTTGAAAAAGGTTGGGTAGAGGAAGTAGAACATGATTTAATTCAGTTTGTTGGAACGGTAAAAGATTCGAATGATTTCAGAGTTTTCTTGAACTCGCCGGTGGTTAGAGCCGACAAAAAAATTTCCATTTATGCGGAGGTTTTTTCAGGTTTTCAACCGGTGACCATGCAGTTTTTATCGTTGGTAACAAAAAATGGAAGAGAACATTTGTTGCCCGCAATCGCCTACCAGTTTGAACGCCAACTGATGAAAAAACGTGGCATTGTGTCGGGTTCTATTGTCAGTGCTACCCCATTAACAGAAAAAACAAAACAAGACATTTTAGCCCGCATTGCACCTGCATTTGAAGGAACCTTAAGCCTCACTGAGTCCGTAGATCCATCCTTAATCGGTGGCTTTGTAATCCGTGTAGAAGATAAACAGATCGATGCATCTGTTTCAAGTAAATTAAAAGCGTTAAGACAAGAATTAGTAAAATAAAGAACATTTAATTAATCAAAATGGCAGATTTAAACCCAGCAGAAATTTCGGCAATTTTAAGAGAACAATTGTCAGGTGTAAAAACAGAAGCTGAATTGCAAGAAGTAGGTACGGTATTGCAAGTTGGAGATGGTATCGCACGGATTTTTGGACTCAATGGCGTTCAATACGGTGAATTAATTGAATTCGACGGGGGAATGCGAGGAATTGCACTAAACTTAGAGGAAGATAACGTAGGAGCGGTATTATTAGGTCGTTCTTCCGCAGTAAAAGAAGGAGATACAGTAAAACGTCTCGGACAAATTGCTTCAGTCCAAGTTGGCCATGGAATGATAGGAAGAGTGGTAGATACCCTTGGAAATCCAATTGATGGAAAAGGACCAATTACAGGTGAATTATTTGAAATGCCCATTGAGCGTAAAGCTCCGGGAGTAATCTTTCGTCAGCCGGTAAATGAGCCGCTACAAACCGGAATTAAAGCAATTGATGCCATGATTCCCATCGGACGAGGACAGCGTGAATTAATCATCGGTGACCGTCAAACCGGAAAAACTACCGTAGCTATTGATACGATCATTAACCAAAGAGAGTTTTACGACCAAGGAGAGCCTGTGTTCTGTATCTATGTAGCCATTGGCCAAAAAGGGTCTACGGTTGCTGGAATTGTTAAGAAATTCGAAGACGCTGGTGCCATGGCTTACACCGTGATTGTTGCCTCTAATGCAGCAGACCCCGCACCAATGCAGTTTTATGCCCCAATGACTGGAGCAGCAATCGGTGAATATTTTAGAGATTTAGGTAAGCCCGCCTTAATTGTTTATGATGATTTGTCAAAACAAGCAGTTGCTTACCGTGAAGTATCCTTACTACTTCGTCGTCCGCCAGGTCGCGAAGCGTATCCTGGGGATGTTTTCTACCTTCACTCAAGACTTTTAGAGCGTGCAGCAAAAGTGATTAAAGATGACACAATTGCCGCTCAAATGAACGATCTTCCTGAATCTTTGAAAGGAAAAGTAAAAGGAGGAGGTTCATTAACCGCATTGCCGATCATTGAAACCCAAGCGGGTGACGTTTCGGCTTATATTCCAACCAATGTAATTTCCATTACGGATGGACAGATTTTCTTGGAGTCAGATTTGTTTAATGCAGGGGTTCGTCCGGCAATTAATGTGGGTATTTCAGTATCACGCGTTGGAGGTTCTGCGCAAATTAAGTCCATGAAAAAAGTGGCCGGTACCTTGAAATTAGACCAAGCACAATACCGTGAGTTGGAAGCGTTTTCTAAGTTTGGTTCGGATCTAGATGCAGCAACTAAGGCGGTGTTAGATAAAGGAGCAAGAAATGTGGAGATTTTGAAGCAACGCGAAGGAGATCCTTTCCCTGTTGAAAAACAAATTGCCATTATCTATGTAGGAACCAAAGGATTAATGCAAAATGTTCCTGTATCGAAAGTGAAGGAATTCGAAATCGAATTCTTAACGTTTGTTGAAAGCCATCATCCAGAAGTGTTAGCAGCGCTTAAAGCCGGTCAGTTTACCGATGAGTTAACAGATGTGTTAACTAAGTGCGCTAAAGATCTTGCCGGGAAATACTAATTACAAGGTAGAATTACTATGCCAAACCTAAAGGAAATACGTAATCGAATTAGCTCAGTATCTTCAACGATGCAGATTACTTCTGCCATGAAGATGGTTTCTGCTGCCAAATTGAAGCGTGCGCAAGATGCCATTACGCGCTTACGTCCCTATGCCTCTAAATTGCGTTACATTCTTGAAAATGTAAGCAGTTCCCTGGATTTATCTGAGAATGATTTTGCAGAGGACCGAGGTCAGGAGCGCATATTGATTGTAGCAATTACCTCTAATCGTGGCCTTTGTGGAGGATTCAATAGCAACATTATCAAGCGCGTCAATACCCTAATCAAGAATGAGTTCTCCCAAAGTACCGTATCTGTGGTATGTTTGGGAAAAAAAATAAAAGATGTCATTAAAAAGACGGATGCATATTTTGTGAATGATACATTGGCTCCACTTGAAGATATCATGGCGAACGCAACCTTTGAACGTACCGCAGAAATTGGTGAGGAACTCATGCGGCTTTTCAAAGCTAAGCAAGTAGATAAAATCGTATTGGTTTATAACCGATTTTTAAATGCGGCAAACCAATCCATAGAGGTGGAAAATTACCTGCCAATTCTTCCAGTGGCTAGTCAAAATGCAGGACCAAGCGATTATATTTTTGAGCCAAATAAAGAGGATATTGTTTCCGAGTTAATTCCAAAATCGTTAAAGACCCAACTATTTAAGGCCTTATTAGACTCTATCGCTGCCGAACAAGGTGCCCGAATGACAGCTATGCACAAAGCCACAGATAATGCCTCAGACCTTAAGCGTTCCCTTACATTGGGCTACAATAAAGCGCGTCAGGCAGCGATTACCAATGAAATTTTAGAAATTGTTGGTGGTGCTGAAGCCTTGAATGCGTAACTTTACTCAAAAGGCTTAGCCCATGAGTGATTTCATTAAAGTTCTTATTGTTGACGACCACAAGCTCATTAGTGAAGCTTGGTCGAGTTTATTAAAAGATGCGCCTCAGATTGTAGTGTGTGGTACCGCCGACTCTGAAGCGTTGGCCTTTGATCAAGCCATAATACACAAACCAGATATTGTATTAATGGATATTAATTTGGGATCGGGCTCCGGGTTGAATGCGGCCACTAAGATTTTAGATTCCTTACCCAAAACTCGAGTGATTGGATTATCTCTTCACGACGACATTACGTATGTAAAGAAGTTTCTTTCCTTAGGAGCCAAAGGGTACTTAACTAAAAACACCAATAAGAGCGAGCTGATTAGCGCCATTCATTCCGTATCTAAAGGAGAAGTGTTTATTGCAGCAGAAATTAAAGACCGCTATTTTGCCTCCCTCTTGAATGTAGATGATACCGAGAAAAAAGAACTCACGATGAAGGAAATCGAAATCGTAAAACTCATCGCACAGGGACTAACCTCCAAAGAAATTGGCGATAAATTGTTTGTTTCTCATCGAACCATCGAAACACACCGACATAACATTTTAAAGAAATTAGATTTGCCAAATGCAGCACAATTAAGCAGTTGGGCAAAAGATAAAGGCTACGTGTAAGTTTATCCAATCGTAGGGCCACCCTCAAATCCACGTTCACTAACCAAAGCACTCAAGTTTCCTTCGCTATCTTCGGCCATTAAGAGCATTCCCATGGATTCTACCCCGCGAATTTTTCGAGGGGCTAAGTTCATTAATACAACCACGGATTTCCCAGTAATCTCTTCCGGAGAATAATGCTGTGCAATTCCTGAAACAATGGTTCGCTCATCGATACCTGTATCTACTGTCAATACCAGCAGTTTATCGGCATTTTCCATTTTACGAGCACTTAGCACCGTGCCTAAGCGGATATCCATTTTAGTAAAGTCATCAAATTGTATCAAGTCTTTCATGGCGGGAAAAGGGTTATTAGGAGTGGTTGTTGGTGTAAGTTTAGCTTTTTCTTCAGTGACTAACTCATCGCTAATTTTCTCAAATAAGATCTCCGCAGGATTTAATGCATGTCCTGCAGGGATTAACGGAAGCATGGTATTCCATTCATCCTTAGCTATGTTGAGCATCTGATAGATTTTGTGCGAAGTCTGTGGTAAAAAGACTTGAGCCATTCGTGCCAATTCTCGGGTAATTTGTAGCGAGGTATTCAGAATGGTAGGAACCCGTTCAGGGGCGGTTTTTACTTTTTTCCAAGGTTCCTCTTCCGCAAGGTACTTGTTACCGAGGCGAGCAATGTTCATCATTTCCTGTTGGGCCTCACGAATTTTATAACTATACATTAAGGTTGAAATGCGTGCTTCAACGGCTTTTAATTTTTCAAATAACTCAAGCTCAACGGGAGTTAATTCTCCAGATTCAGGCACCACCCCTTCGTAGTATTTATGGGTAAGGACAATCGTTCGATTGACAAAGTTTCCAAGAATATCTGCCAATTCAGAATTCACCCGAACTTGATAATCAGCCCATGTAAACTCCGAGTCTTTGTTCTCTGGAGCGATTGAGGTGAGCACATATTTTAATTCGTCTATTTTATTTGGATAGGCGTCCAGGTATTCATGCAACCATACCGCCCAATTGCGTGATGTAGAGAATTTATCTCCCTCCAGGTTCAGGAATTCGTAGGCTGGCACATTGTCTGGAAGTATTAAATCTCCATGTGCTTTAAGCAGAATCGGGAAAATTATTGCGTGAAACACGATGTTATCTTTTCCTATGAAATGAACTAATTTACGGCCTTCGGCCTCGGTTTTCCCCCAGTATGTTCGCCAATCCTTTCCGTGCTCAGTAGCCCATGCTTGGGTCGCCGAAATATACCCAATGGGCGCATCCAACCAAACGTATAGTACTTTGCCTTCCGCATGAGGTAAGGGAACGGGCACCCCCCAATCTAAATCACGTGTCATGGCCCGTGGTTTTAATCCCGAATTAAGCCATGACATGCACTGACCGATAACTTGGTTCTTCCAAGTTGCAGGATTATGTTGTTGCACACCATCTAATTTCCCTTGCTGTATCCAATCCGTTAACCATTCCTCATGTTCGTTCATAGGTAAATACCAATGAGAGGTTTCTTTTAGAACAGGAATGGATCCAGAGAGCGTAGAAATCGGATTAATGAGGTCGGTAGGACTTAAATCAGAACCGCATTTTTCACATTGGTCACCATAAGCGGCAGGGTGCTGGCATTTCGGACAGGTTCCGGTGATGTATCGATCGGCAAGAAATTGATGAAAAGATTCATCATAGTACTGCATGGATGTTTCCTGTGTAAAGGCATTCTTTTCGTGCAAGGTTTTGAAAAAATCCGAGGAGACCTTGTGGTGAAGTGGGCTGCTAGTTCGGTGATAAATATCAAAGGAAATTCCAAAGCGCTGAAAGGCATCTTGAATTTGGTGATGGTATTTATCAACTATTTCTTGAGGGCTTATGCCTTCTTTTTTTGCTCGAAGGGTTATCGCTGCACCGTGTTCATCACTTCCACAAATAAATAAGACATCATCTTTTTTTAAACGCAAAAAGCGAACGAAAATATCTGCGGGTAAATATACCCCTGCCACGTGTCCTAAGTGAAGGGGTCCGTTGGCATAGGGAAGCGCAGCAGTAACGGTGAAAGCCTGTTTCTTCATACTGCAAAGATACCCAAAGGAGGACATAAAAAAAGGGGCCGAAGCCCCTTTCCCATAAATACTATGGTTGATTATTTCTTAACTACGTTAAATTGTGCAGTTTTTCCGTTTTCAAGTGTTACGTTGAAAATGTACATTCCGTTTGTTAATCCTTCTAATGAATAGTTAGAAGCACCATTCACTAAATTGATGGCAGAAGAAGAAACAATTTTACCGGTAATATCAGTTACAACTACGTGTGCAGCTCCTTCACCGTCGATGGTTAAATCGATGTTGTCTGTAGTTGGGTTTGGATAGGCACGACCATTAATTGTTGTAGCTTCATCTAATCCAATGTTGTTTGCATCGATCACGCGAAGAACTAATCCATTAGGAACATCTGTTCCAAATCCAGCAGCATAATATGTGCCATCGCTTTCAATTGGCGACATAGGTTGTGCATAGTAATTGTAGTTCCATGTATGGTCTCTTGAACTTTCAAATCCTAAAAAAACATCAAGATTTACGGTTTGAGCACATGCTAAGTAACGTACATTATCCTCTAACACAACGGCTTGGTCAAACGCGCCATACACTAAATCACCTTGAAGATCACTAGGATAGTTATAGAATCCTCCAGCAACTTGATTTAAGGTTGTGAAACCGAAGTTAGCATCGTTCAAGTCAACAAAGTTGTCTTCCCATTTGTACATGGTAAGGACAATCTCTTCTCCGTCAAGGGTAACTCCCGAAGCGGCAAGGGTTGTTGCAGAAAAATGCAATCCAGTAGCAGCAATTCTACTAGCATTAGCATCTTTCAACACGGTGCAAATAGAGTAAGAGGCATTGAATGTTCCTGGTTGATAATGCGTAGTAGGCACAGCATTTCCTGTAGCAACATCAACGTTAGCAAAGGTGTATAATGAATCTTGGATTACGAAATCATAACTCGCTGAATTGTCAGATGAATCATCATCTGCGGTTCCATTGCCTAGCGAAATGGTATACGTTAAGGTATAGCGACCCATTGGGTAAGAGGCCAATGAGAATTGAGGCAATGCATTAGCCTGTGTTGGATCTACATCTATACTATCCGCTGCATTGATATTCAAACCGTTTACGGTATTGTTGTAAACTACGCTTCCACTTGGGTCTGTAACCGTTGCGTTTAGCGATACGTTCGCTTGCGTTTGGTTACCAAAGTTGTAAATACGTGTCCCCAGTTCAAAGTTGAATTCTGAACCATTCTGAGCCAAGAACGATACAACGCCACCTTGTTTTGGTATAAGAGTAGTTGAGGCAGTCATTCCTGCGTCGTTTGGATTTAGACCAATTTTGTTTCCAAGGAACATCACAACCGAACCGTTTGCCATTTCTTGGATGATGTTCATTCCGTCTGTAAAGTCAAGCATTACTACAGGGATGGTAACATTAGCTCCTTGAGCTCCTGGTCCCATGTTAATCCATTCTCCTGGATTACGGTTAACAACAATTACTCCCACAGCACCAGCAGTTTGTGCGTTAAACGCTTTATCTCCAAATTCACAAGTGTTTCTGAAAACTACGGCAATTTTACCGGTCAGGTCATTCGTCAAAGGAAAACACCCCTCTTGCGAAATGGGATTCCCTTGAGGATTCGTACCCGCAGTTCCATCTTCAACGAGCATTAGGGTATCTTCAACCCATGTATTAGGAGTTAAAAAATCTGGAGTGCCCCAGCCACCAGCAGGATCAGCCCAAGTGAAGGTATAATTCCCAGCAATTGCTGCAGGAGAAATTCCCTTACAAATTACTTGAGAAGAGGCATAAGCAACGAAAAAGAGCGCGCTTATGGAAAGTAACAGTTTTTTCATAGGTTTTACAATTTTAAATTTACGATGTGAATGTAGTAAATAATCCAAATGTAAACAAACTGTTAACCTAAAAAAATTGCTTATAAAAAATAAATGATAGCATAAATTAAAGCGGCGAGGGCTCCACTTACAGGAATTGTTAAAATCCACGCCCATAATAAATTGATGGTAACACCCCAACGTACCGCGCTTAAGCGGCGAGTGGCTCCAACACCAATAATGGATCCAGTAATGGTATGCGTTGTGGATACAGGAATACCAAAGTTTGAAACGGTAAACAGGGTTAAGGCCCCTGCTGTTTCTGCACAAACACCTTCCAAGGGAGTTACTTTTGTTATTTTAGAACCCATGGTTTTTACAATTTTCCAGCCCCCCATTAAGGTTCCAAGACCAATCATGAGATAGCATCCAAAGGCAATCCAAAAAGGCATGGTTTCTGAATGCACTTTGGTTTCAATTTTATATCCCGACAGCAATCGGTCTTTTTGGTCGACTACACTGTTAAATACTCCAGCATAGATATAATTCCTGTTTAAGCGCTCCCCGTAAAAAATAACAGCTCGGTTGTGGGCATCATGCAGGTTTTTACCATTCAAATAAACTTCAAGTTGATGCAGTGAATCATTAATGCTTTTCAATGAATGGTGAGGTACTCCAGCGTTTGCTACCAGATGACCTTTGTTGTCAAAGATTCGGTTACCTTGAGGGTCAATAATCTCTTTTTCAACTTTAAAATAAATCGCAGTATCCAAGGTAGCGCATTCCGGTTTAAACTTTGCCAGTTTTCCATCAGAATTGTGGTATTTAACTTCTACCAATTCGGTTACGGTAAATTGTTTACCGATTTGATCCTCTTTCCCTTCTTTTCGGGCTTGGTTTCCATAAACCAATAATGCGGCACAAATAATTCCCATTACTTTTTGTGAATCTGCTCCCCCATGCCCAAGAGAAAAGGCGGCGGAAGAAAGTAGCTGTAATTTTTTATGCATTCCGGCCTCCCGCATCGAAGACGGACGGTTGCGGTATAATAGGTAATGGTAGGTATAAACAAGAATGAAAATTAAAATCATTCCACCAAGGATGTACATCATGATGGGTTTTATATCCAAAAACTCGATCATATAAACCATGCCAAACATAGTAATGGCACTTAGCGCAATAATTACCAACATCTTGTACCAAAAATTTCGAGCAATGGTAACCACGGTAATCAGGTACGAAATTAAGCCACCAATGATGGGGGCAAGAAAGATAAATAAGATGACCACCAATATTTGTTTTCCTGCGATCACACCAAACCCAGCCCAGAGTGATCCTTTGGCAATCGCTACGTGAGTAACCGCCGCTCCTGCAAATCCTCCAATGAGGGTGTGCGAGGATGATGAGGGGATTCCTAGCCGCCATGTTAATAAATTCCATGCGGTAGCTGCTAGTAATCCAGCGAGGATAACCCACAAATCAATGGCCGTATTATCCACTGTTTTTGCAACCGTATTACCCACGCTCATATCAAATACCCAAAACGCAAGCACGTTGAAAAACGCGGCCCAAATTACCGCTTGAAACGGGGTGAGTACTTTGGTGGAAACCACAGTTGCTATTGAATTTGCCGCATCATGAAATCCATTTACTAGGTCAAACAGTAAGGCAATAACAATAACAACGATGAGAAGGGTGAACATCTGATACTAGGGTTAAGCGAATTTCACAACAATGGACTCTATTACGTTTCCTGCGTCTTCACATTTATCAGTAGCGGTTTCCAACACCATGTACAACTCGCGACGCTTGATTAATTCTTTGGCATCTACATCCGAGTCAAACAAGCGCTCAATGCTCATGTCGAATATGGCATCGGCACTATTTTCAGCACTGTTGATTTTTATCACACAATCAATAATTTTCTGTGTATTCTTCAGGTTTCTTAATTCCATAACCGCCTGTTTTAGCGCAACCACGGCCTCTAGAATGGCTTCCGAGCTTTTTTGGATTCCTTCGTCTTGTATGGGGTCGATTTTGTAAAAATTAATTTTTTTACCGGCAGAATAAATATAATCCGCAACGTCATCCAATGCCGTTGCTAAACTGTGGATATCCTCACGGTCAAAAGGGGTAATGAAATTTCTCCCAAGTTCTACAAAAATTAAATGGGTGATGTTGTCGTTGTCATGCTCGATGTCGTGCATTTCTTTAATCAGGGCTTCCCGTTTATTATAATCGGCCTCGTGAACCACTTGAACCAATTTTTCAGCAATTAATTGTAAGTTATTGCTTGCATTTTCAAAGAGGTTGTAAAATACTTTATCCTTGGGTAAAAAGTAACTTAAGAATCCGGCCATGATTAATTTATTTTTTTCAAATGTATTAAGCCCACTTGATATTTTTCCAACTATTGCGCAATGTTAACTTAAAGGTAACATAACGCGGGGCTCCTTCTCTAGCAGCTCAAAGCAGCAGCAGTGCACCGAATCTTAGTTCTCCAATTAAAGCAACAAGGCCACTAAAATAATACAATATTTGAAACTTAAGGGTTAATGCGCAGCCTCAAAGTTTTTCGAAACCGCATCCCAATGGATAACATTAAAGAAGGCCTCGATGTAATCTGGTCTGCGATTTTGGTAATTTAAATAATAGGCGTGTTCCCAAACATCTAAGGCAAGAATTGGCGTGCCTTGACATCCTTCACCCATTAGAGGATTGTCTTGGTTCGGTGTTGAACATACTTCGAGTTTTCCGTTACTTACGCACAGCCAAGCCCACCCTGATCCAAATCGTGTAGTTGCCGCTTTAGCAAAGGCGTCTTTGAACCCTTCAAATGAACCAAAGGCAGCATCGATTGCCTGCGCTAAGGGTCCCGTTGGAATTCCGCCACCGCTAGGGCTCATGATTTCCCAAAACAGGGTGTGATTCCAAAATCCACCGCCATTGTTACGCACCGCTGGTTTATCCATACAATTGGAGAGGATTTCTTCGATTGTCGCATGCTCCATGTCGGTTCCGGCAATCGCGTTATTGAGGTTTGTTGTATATGCTTGGTGGTGTTTTGAATGGTGGATTTCCATGGTACGCGCATCCATGTGGGGTTCCAGTGCGTCGTAGGAATAAGGTAATTTAGGTAGTTCGAAAGCCATGATTTTTATGTTAAATGTTTGTACAAAGTTACAAATAAGTCGTCCTTCTTGAACAATAATTTTACAAAAGTCCTTTGGCTTTTAAGCTGAGATATTTATTGATTACTGCCGTAGATAATTCTTCTGGTTTGGTAAGAATGGTTTGAATTCCCATCGCATTAAGCTGTTTGGCCATTTTTTCTTTTTCAATAATCATTTTACTCGCCAAGACACCTTGGTAGAAGTGCCGTTGATTATCCGGTTTCAAGCTTGAAAAATGTTCAAGTTCTTCATTTCTGAACAAGACCACTACTAAAAGGTTTCTTTTTTTCAATTGTAGCAAATAGGGTAGAGACCGCTGTAGGGTAAAAGGATTTTCAAAATTGGTAAACAAAAGGAGTAAAGATCGGGTCCGAACCTTGTCTGATATGTGTTGCTGTAACAATTCGAAATTAGAATCCTGAAAGGTTGTTTTTTGCGCATACAACTGATCAAGGATTTTCTTCAATTGATTCCGTTTATTCGATGCTGGGAGCGTGGTTCCGAGTTTATCCGAAAAGGTGAATAACCCTATTTTATCGCTTTTGTGCAGGCAAATATTAGACAACACTAAGGTTGAATTAATCGCGTAATCCAGCATACTAAGACTTAGCGATTCCATTTGCATGATTCGCCCCTTGTCTATGATACAATACACATTTTGTGATTTCTCTTCCTGGTACTGGTTAACCATGAGTTCGTTTTTCCTACTGGTTGCTTTCCAATTGATGCTTTTGATTTCATCACCAGGCACATAATTCCGAATTTGTTCAAACTCTCTTGACATCCCTATTTTACGCACCCGCCTAATGCCCGTTTGAAGTTTGTTTTGTTGAAACAGCATCTGTTCAAAGCGCTTCATTTGTAAAATCGAGGGATAAACATGGATTGGTGCTTGGTGTGGAATGATCGTTCTCCGTGCTAGCAAGCCGAAAATTGATTTAGTAAATATATAGGTATCCGTAAAGGCATGAACCCCTCGTTTCTTCGGTATATATTCATAGGTGATTTCAAGACGTTCGAAGGGGTTTAATGACGCGTCGTAGTGTGTGTTGCGTGCTTGCATGTCAATCGGAAACCCTTCATGTACCGTAACCCAAATTGGTGCTTTTCCAACATTGGTTAAGCTAATTTTAATGGGGTTTTGGTCACCTAAACTCAGTTTTTCTTGATAGTGTTTGACGTATTTCACGGGTTTTACCACCACAAACAAGAATAGTAGATCAACCAATAACAGCAGCCCAAGGCCAAAAAAGGAAATCGCCGATAGCCAGATTATTGTTGGAGCTACATATCCAAGCGCCGTAATCATAATGGCGACCCCAAACCCAAAGAAAAACCGATTATTTAAGCTGATTTGACGCATCTAATTTATCTGGGAATTTCGATTTCAGAAAGGATTTGACGGATTACTTCATCCGTTGTTATTCCCTCCATTTCTGCCTCCGGCGTAAGAATTATGCGGTGCGTTAATACTGGAAGTGCAATATACTGGATGTCTTCGGGGGTAATAAAATCACGTCCGCGAAGCGCAGCCAACGCTTTTCCGGCGCGCAACATAGATAGCGAAGCGCGTGGGGAGGCCCCTAAGTACAATTTTGGGTGGCTTCTGGTACGGTGGGTAATTGCCGCGATGTATTGAATTAGGCTGGTTTCAACTACCATTTCTTGCATTAAGGAATGAACGCGTTTGATGTCTTCGCTGGAAAACATGGGTGTTATCATGTCCATGTCAAGAGGACCATTGGACGCCTTGTACCGCGTTAATATCTGTGCTTCTTCCTCTAAGGTTGGATAATTCATGGTAATCTTGAATATGAACCGGTCTAATTGTGCCTCTGGTAGGCTATAGGTTCCCTCTTGTTCGATGGGGTTCTGTGTGGCAATGACTAAAAATGGAAATTCCATTGGATATTGAATCCCGTCAAAGGTGATTTGCCGCTCCTCCATAACTTCAAACAAGGCCGCTTGCGTTTTTGCGGGAGCGCGATTAATTTCATCAATTAATACGATGTTTGAAAAAATCGGTCCTTTATTAAAAATAAATTTGCCGTCTTTCATATTATAAACACTCGTTCCGATTACGTCCGAAGGCATCAAATCTGGAGTAAATTGAATTCTAGAAAAACCAACCTTCATCAGGCGTGAAATTAATTTTGCACTTAAGGTTTTTGCAACCCCCGGTACCCCTTCGAGCAATATATGTCCGTTCGCAAAGATTCCCGCTAATAATAATTCCACCATGTGTTCTTGTCCAATCACATGTTTTCCGATTTCAGACCGAAGTGCGGTTACTTTTTGTGCAACCCATAATAATTCGGAATTGTTGCGTTCAAAGCTGAGTTTATCCATTGGTTGTTGTTCTTCCATGACTTTTTTGTTTAATTAAGGTGATTAATGCGGTATATGAATTCTTATCGTAATCCCATGTTGGCAGGATCAGTTTCCGTTCCCCGTTGTGTGGCACCATTGCCAACCTACGTTCCTGCTCGTCGTAACCGATTTTACAGGGAATGGGTGCTCCAATTAGGGGGTAAAAGGCGGCGGTTTCATGAGATAACACACGCAATAAAGGCCTTCTAAAACGCAATATTCCAAGTCCGAATAACAACGCGCCAATCACGGCAAGACCCGGTCCAAGGGCATTCGATTGGGCGAGGCTGTAGCCTCCTATGAAGATGAATACAAATCCTACAAAGACATAAAAAAAACTGATCACGGATTTACGACCGAGCATAAAAGGGAATTGCTTAGGGTTCGTTCGCACCCGAAGAATACCCGCCTGCTCCAAGAACAAATGGGTCCGATTGGCCGTTAGATAGACATGAGGCATTCCCACCTGATCACTCGGAACATGGAGTAAACGCAGGGTTTCTTGCACAAAAGACTCTTCGATACTTGTTTTTTCTTTCAGCGTCCGAACCTGATCTTCTATGGAATATTTACTGATATCTACGTAGAAGGAACGTTGTATGGCATGAAAAAACTGCTGCTTTACCAGATTAAACGCAACAAGGGGTGATTCATGGGATTGATAAATGGAGGCGAGGGTTTGTATGTAGTTAGACGTAAGTCTGCTTGGAGCTTCTGGAAGTGGCGTAATGGCTTGTTTTCTTTTTCCTGCAAATAATACGAGCAACAATAACCCTAGCAACAGCGCGTATACTGCATGTTTTAATGGGGGATGCTCGTTAATTAATTTCAGTAAGGATCGCTCTTCCTCGGGGCTTGTTTCTTCCCAAACATAGTGCGATTGCCATTTGAGGGTGGCGTAACTCAAAAACAAGACACGGTCGTAGGTTCTGAGTTTACTTATGAGCATTTCTGCATGCGCCAATCCGGCGGGACTTAAGAGTTGATAATTTACGATTGCCTTTGGATAAAACCCAACTAAAACCTCCCCAGACTCAAGCGGAAAGGTGGTCTCAACCAGGAGGTCTTCATTCCGACAAAGGGGCGGTTTATTGCACGCTTGTAATCCAAATGTTCTGCCATAAATCGTGTCGGCTTGATATATATGGTGTAAGGTGTAGGTTTTTTCGCGTGCAGTTAATGCAATTTCATTAGCATAGGCATAGCTGAGATTACCTTTTAGCGCCAAACTGTCATAAACCCACTGGTAGGTTTTGTTTGCAAACAGCATTAAGCCATCTCCCTCTTTTACGTTGGCAATAATGTGTTGAAATTGTTTGGGTTCTAAGGTAACCGTATCACCAATCAGTACATACAAGGTTTTTGATGTTTGGTTTAGGAGTGTATCCAGCATCCGTTCATTCGAAACGTGCTGAATTTTTTTGGAGGCAACACCTTGTTGTAAAAGCGTATTAAAATAGTACAAACCATACGGGTCTTTACTGTCAAACCCATACCGGGTATACCAGTCAGAGCTTTGATGCCCCAGCTTGCCCGGAGTACTCCTGCCTTGAATAAAGGAAATTAATATTCCACCCAGCAAGAAGAGCAATGCAATTCCGATATAGATGCCTCTTTTACTCACGAGCCTTCAAGGTGTTTAAGAATGCACTTAATGTGGGCTCCACTTCGTTGAACCGATGTTTATCGATTTCGTATTCCCCGTACCAGATTACGTCGAACACATGAATACTTGCATTAAAGGGAGCGTAATGCGTCTTATTTTTTAGACCCATGAGGTATTCGTGATTCGTTTTTTCCCGGGTCCATTTGATTTGATTTAGTCGAATCAATTCCTTTAATATCAACGTAAAATAAACCCGAACAGCTTCCCTGTATTTTTCCTTGGTAATGGCCTTTTTTAGACGGTTTTCTAGGTCTGAAACCGGAACAATTTCGGGATTCCAATATTCATCGAATTTTTTAAAATTATTCATGGATTTACCTGAGTTTTTTAGAACAAGGTAGAAGATGATAAATAACCCAAATCCCACAACGATAACAAGTAATACATTTAAAATCCAGGGGGGCAGTGTACCCGGTTTTGGGAAATCCGGCTCATCAATATCAGGCCCCTCAAAGGTTGGCATTTCTGGGAGCTCAGGTTCTTTCAGTAGGTTCTTTTCTCTGGCTTGTTTTTTGGAGAGGTGCGCTTGATATTTTTCGTGATAATAAGCCAAAATACTGTCAGAATAGGCTTGTTTATCTTCCAGTTCCCCATCAGAAACGTCCGTGGATTGAATGATTCCTCCCGAACTATTGTTCCATTCTTTTTTTAATTTTTGGTTTCCTTGTTT
>CANMTO010000028.1 GCA_947500755.1 Flavobacteriales bacterium | reverse complement strand
CACTTTAGCTCCTGCACGATCATCCATTCCTGTTGGCATTCCTCTTCTTCGGTTCAAATCTCCCTGAACATCACCGAAATAATCTTCTGGAGTTACTATTTCCAATTTCATAATAGGCTCTAAAAGAATCGGGGAACATGACTTTAACGCGGAGCGGTAAGCCATCTTCGCACACAACTCGAAGGACAATGAATCTGAATCCACCGCGTGGAAAGAACCATCAATTAACTCAACTTTCATTGATTCTAATGGAAATCCTGCTAACACGCCATTTTTCATAGATTCTCTGAACCCTTTCTCTACGGAAGGAATAAATTCTCTTGGAATATTACCACCTTTAATGCTATTGATAAACTCAAGGCCTTTTTTCTCGGCATTGTCTTGGTGGGAAATTTTAACGAGGATGTCGGCGAATTTACCACGACCTCCAGATTGTTTCTTGTATACCTCACGGTGCTCTGTTGAACCAGCGATTGCCTCACGGTAAGCCACTTGAGGAGCTCCCTGACTTACTTCAACTTTAAATTCTCTTTTTAAACGATCTACAATAATTTCGAGGTGAAGCTCACCCATTCCTGAAATAATCGTTTGACCGGTATCTTCATCCGTTTTAACACGGAAGGTTGGATCTTCTTCGGAAAGTTTGGATAGACCGATTGAAAGACGATCAGTATCCGCCTGAGTTTTTGGTTCGATTGCCAATCCAATAACTGGTTCTGGAAACACCATCGATTCAAGGATAATTGGTGCATTTTCAGCACACAGTGTATCTCCTGTTTTAATGTCCTTAAAACCTACTACCGCACCGATATCTCCAGCACCTAACACTGGAATTTGAATCTGTTTGTTGGCGTGCATTTGAAAGATACGCGAAATACGTTCTTTGTTCTCAGATCTTGTATTTAATACATACGACCCGGCATCTAATTTTCCAGAGTAAACTCGTGTAAAACACAAACGTCCAACAAAAGGATCTGTGGCAATTTTGAATGCTAATGCTGCGAACGGTTCATCATAAGATGGCTGTCTAGTTACTTCCTCATCGGTTTTAGGATTGATTCCTGTAATACCATCCACATCTAACGGTGAAGGTAAGATCTCCATCACCATATCAAGCATTGCTTGAACTCCTTTATTTTTAAAAGACGAACCACACATCATCGGAACCACTTTTCCGGAAATCGTAGCTTGACGTAAAGCATCTAGAATTTCACGTTCCGTTAATGAATTTTCATCTTCGAAATATTTCTCCATTAATGTCTCATCAAACTCAGCTACGGCCTCAAGTAAATTACCTCTAAGTTCGCGTGCTTCTTCAATGATATCTGCTGGAATCTCAACTTCTTTAAACGTCATTCCGAAATCGTCCTCGTTCCAAACAATTCCACGGAAATTAATTAAGTCGACCACCCCGGTGAAGTTGTCATCTTCACCGATATTGATTTGAAGCGGTAAAGCATGACTCCCAAGCATGTCTTTCACTTGTTTACAGACTTTGAGGAAATCGGCACCTTGACGGTCCATTTTATTAACAAAACCAATTCGAGGTACATTATAGTTGTTAGCCAAACGCCAATTAGTTTCGGACTGAGGTTCTACTCCATCTACTGCGGAAAACAAAAATACTAGGCCGTCTAGCACGCGAAGAGAACGATTCACTTCCACGGTAAAATCAACGTGTCCTGGAGTATCAATAATATTTACGTGATATGGTGTCCCACGGTATTGCCATGTTAATGTAGTTGCTGCAGAAGTGATAGTAATCCCACGCTCCTGCTCCTGCTCCATCCAATCCATAGTTGCTGCCCCGTCATGCACTTCACCGATTTTATGATTTACACCACCATAAAATAGAATTCGCTCTGTAGTGGTAGTTTTACCTGCGTCAATGTGAGCAGCGATACCAATATTTCTCGTGTATTTAAGATCTCTTGCCATCGTTTAGAATCTAAAATGTGAAAATGCTTTATTTGCTTCTGCCATTCGCATGGTATCTTCTTTCTTTTTGAAAGCAGCACCCTCTTCTTTGGAAGCGGCAATGATTTCAGCGGCTAGCTTTTGAGACATTGTTTTCTCATTTCGCTTGCGGGCATACCCAATCAACCATTTCATGGCAAGTGAGGCTTTACGCTCTTCTCTTAACGGAGTAGGAATTTGAAAGGTTGCACCACCAACGCGTCGGCTTCTTACCTCAACACTTGGGGTTATGTTTTCAATGGCTTTTTTCCATACCTCAAGACCTGGGGTATCTTCCACCTTTTTTTCAATCAGCTCAATAGCTTCATAGAATATTTTAAATGCCAAACTTTTTTTCCCAGAGTACATCAAGTTGTTGACGAACTTGGTAACAACCTGTTCGTGGAACTTTGGGTCTGGTAAAATGGCTATTTTTTTTGCTTTTCTTCTTCTCATCGCTTAAAAATTATCGTTGAATTACAACTATATTATTTTTGCTTAGGTCGTTTAGTACCATATTTTGAACGTCGTTGAGATCGTCCCTGAACACCTGCGGTGTCTTCAGCACCGCGAACAATGTGGTAACGAACTCCTGGCAGGTCTTTCACACGACCACCACGAACTAACACTAAGGAGTGTTCCTGAAGGTTGTGACCTTCACCTCCGATATAAGCATTGACCTCGCGACCGTTCGTTAAACGTACACGAGCCACTTTACGCATGGCAGAATTAGGCTTTTTTGGAGTGGTTGTATACACACGAACACATACCCCTTTTCGTTGAGGACATGAATCAAGTGCAGCAGACTTACTCTTCTTTACTACCGCCGTTCTTCCTTTGCGAACTAACTGTTGAATAGTTGGCATAAAAATACTCTTAATTTAACAATATATAATAACCTCAAACGCTCTTTGAGGGGTGCAAAGATACGATGTTAATTTAATTTCACAATAGCATTTGTAAAAAAATTGAAAATTTTAATAGAAAATAAAGTAATCATTCCTATTGCAAATTGAATGCGAATGTTTTTAGGTTTAATCAAGCCCTTGGCTCTTTCAATTGAAGTCCCACTAGAGCACTTGAATGACCTTTAGTGCGCCATCACCATGTTTTCATTTGGACCTGGTGCCGCGCTTCTTTGATGTTAAGATATAGCGAATAAAATTTAACTTACTAGTGAAAGATATGTAAAAATCCAGCCAGTAAAAACTTGGTTTGGTCTTGGTCATCGTAGGTATACTTTTCACCGTCGGGTAATACGGTATAAAAATAAACCCCGTCTGTAAGTGGTTTTCCATCCATGGTTAACCCGGACCAATCATTCTGATAATCTGCATTTTCATAGACTAGATTCCCCCAACGGTTAAATACTTGTAAGCGAACATTATTGTAATCCGCTAAATTTTGAATAATAAAAACATCATTGGTAAGATCCCCATTCAAGGTTAACACATTCGGTGCCTCTAAGGGACATTGATTATAAACTAATATCGAATTTAATCCAACTGTCTTTCCGCACTGGTCTTGAACCTCGATAGAGAATAAGTTTTCGTTAGGTAACAACAAAACGCCACCAAGACTAACCGTATCGCTATTTGGAAAAGAGCCGGGACTCCAGATGTATTGATACGGGGGTAATCCAAAACTTACCGCACATCCCAGCCATGGAATCTCACCGCCGTTTGCGCAAACATTAATAGAATCAGTAGCAATTACTGACAAAGGTTGGTAATCTACGAGGTTTAGAACTATAGACGTGGTATCAAAGGTTCCATCGCACGGATTTGGAACAATAACACTGAAAAATACGGTCTCGGTAGATTCGGTTAAACTATCCAATAAGGCCTCAATGGTAATGGTGTCGGAAAAAACACCCGTTGGTATGGTCAATGCATTGGGAATGAATGGGTAGTCTACTCCATTGGTGGCGGTTCCGCTCAACCCAATCTGTACCACTAAATTTGTTGTTGTATCTAATCTTGAGATGATAAAGCCTGCAATACCACAATCCTCAACCAGTTGCGGCGGTCCGGTGATATTCACTGAAATCGGAATATCTACCTGACAAACAACCACTCTAAACGCAAATGTTCTGATTTTTGAATTAATCAATACTCCATTGCGGTATTCATTAACCTTCACCCCGGCCACAAAGTTACCGATGTTATTCGGGGTGAATGCCATCATACCTGTTTGGGGATTTATGGTAATTGTGGATCCAGCTCCAAAAGGCAAGAGGGTGCTAAACCCTGCATTCCAAGCAACCCCTGCATATGGAGGAGGTGACTCTGGGTTTGGAATCACATTGACTATACTTCCGCCCAGTAGTGGATCTGCTAGCTCATAGGTGAGGGAATCACCATCCGGATCAAAAGCTACATGGTCAAAGTTTAAGGTGTTTTGTGCACAAAGCACCAAGGGGGGATAATTAGTAAATCGTGCTCCCTGATTGTATACGGGGGTTAATGCACTCCCTGGAATAAACGTTGTTAACGTGATTCCATTATTTCCAGGATCTACGATGTTGTCTATATTATTTGCCCAACAGCAACGTTGATAAGATATATGATACCCGGATGGATTGAATGGCAATTGAATGGTATCAATATAGATTCCTTTTTCAACGCATATATTATTTGGAGGAGTTACGCAAGGGTCATCATACACAATGGGTAATATCGCACTAGAAAATAAGGAAACAACCTCTTCTGAGTAATACGTTCCATCTTCATTGAATATAGTATAAACGAGCGGATTATCATAGGACGTTGCACTGTTACAATCCCTATAAATCTCAAATGTTACTTTATAAAAACCGTTTCCTAAGGAATCGTAATAAATTTCTCCGCCAAGGATATGTGTAGCCTTAACCTGATTGGTTAACACACAAATCAACGCAAAACAAAAACCTAATAATAATTTTCTCATAGTTAAGTGCTTACTATTCTTCAATCCAAACCCTTTCCATTGTTCCATCCTCAAAATACAGTATGAGGATTTGGCCCGGTCTCTTTACCGTTACTCTGCCACTCAAATCAGTAATTCTGACTATTTTTTTTGAAGAGAACCCATTCAAGTCATTAATTCCGCCGGTTAAAATAGTTAGGGTTAAGGTAACCAAGCTATCGCAAGCATTTGCATTCGCTGCGGTATCTACGTACGTCCCCGAGGACGTATAAACCATACCGTTGAATGGCCATGTGTAAGAACCTGTGCTTGTTACATTCACCGTTCCTGTTAAAAGGGGTTGCACTGTTATTGACATGAGGCTCGTATCACAGGTAATACCATCGCAAGCAATCAATTGAACGTTGTATGTCCCCGAAGAACCATAACAAACCGCATTCGGATTTTGCAAGGCCGAAGTTTGACCGTTTCCAAAATCCCATGAATACGTATTTGCCATAGCACTTGTATTGGTAATCGAAATGCAGTCGCCTAAGCAAGGTGTGTCACTGGAAAGCATGTAAGAAGCAGTCACGGATGGTTGAACTGGGGACGTAATTTTCACGTTATTTATAGCTAGGGAAGGGTCTGAACCGGCACCGTCATTATCGTTATGCCATTCAAATCCAATTCTTAGTGTGGAGATATTGGAACAACCAGCGGGCAATAAGGCAACAATGCTACTCCAAAGTCCTTGTCCTGAGGCACAGGTTGTACCTGAATTTATACCCTGTAAAATAGACCAATTACTTCCACCGTCTACACTGTATACTACATTGCCGAAATCAGCTCCTGGCTGCCCAATACCGATGTAATCAAAAGACAAATTCAAGGCGCCCATGTTCAGTGTATTTATATTGGTGCTATTGTATACACGTTTATTTGTAGTTGCATCTATAATTCCGAACCCGCCATCGCCGGCATTGTATGTTGCTCCTGAACCGACACACCATGCGCCTTGACACCCTACATGTAAGGTCTTGTTACCGTTACCAGCAATTCCGCAATTTCCCGGAGCGACGCCGCCTTCGGCGTCAGAAATAAACCAAGAATTTGCATCCAAGCCATTGGTTCCTATTGAGCTATTCAAAATCCAAGTTCCAGGGTTTTCAAAATCGTCCTGCCAAATAATGCTTTGGGCATAAAAACAAATATTAACAGATAAAATAACTAGAAGAAAGAATTTTTTCATGGAGATTATTTAGCATAAATTTAGATTAAATTCAGGATTATCAAGATATTTCGAATAAATTCCTTTAATTTTATTTAAAAAAAATGCGCATCATAATTTTTGCTTTTTTATTCATTTGCCTTCCTATTCAAGGACAAATTGAAGCCATTTACTGTCCTGAAATCAATACTCAATTAAAGCCGTTGGGCGCATTCCCATTTGGTGTTGCATCGGGAGATCCAAGCGAAAAGGGGGCGGTACTTTGGACCGCACTTAACCCATTCAAACTTCAAGTATTTCGCGCAGTGAGATGCCAGGTAAGCGAACACGCAGATTTCAAAGAAATTTCCAGAACGTATCAATACGAAGTGGAAATAGCACGTGGCTTAGCGGTAAAAATCAATGCCTCGAATCTATCCCAGGACAAGGCTTATTTTTATCGATTCATTTACGGGGAAGACACCTCTATGATTGGGAGAACAAAAACCATTGGAACGAATCCGCAGAACCTTAGGTTTGCTGTAGTATCTTGTAGTAATTATGAATGGGGCTATTTCAACGCGTATGAATCCTTATCCAAGATACCCGATCTAGACTTTGTAGTGCACCTTGGTGACTATATCTACGAATATGGTCCTGGTGTTTACGGTGATCAATCCTTAAATCGCGGGCATTTGCCTGCCAAGGAGTTATTAACGATTCAAGATTACCGTTCTCGGTATGCACAATATCGGCTTGATAAACAACTCCAGTATATTCATCAACAGGCCCCATTCATTTCGGTTTGGGACGATCATGAAATTGCCAATGACGCCTATGTGGATGGTGCACAAAATCATCAGGAGCAGGAAGGAGCATGGAATGTTCGAAAAAAAGCAGCGCAACAAGCATATTTTGAATGGTTACCCATCACGGACAATACACAATACCAAGTCAATAGGTCTTTTGCGTTCGGATCGCTCGCGAACTTATATATGCTAGATGAGCGCATGTCTGGAAGAACAAAACAACCTTCTGAAGAAAATGCAAGCCTCGAAAGCAATACAATGCTTGGTAAAAATCAATATGATTGGTTAGTAAATGAGATGAATCAATCGACTGCGGCATGGAATATCTTAGGTAATCAAGTTCTCTTTTCTAGCATTACAATTCCACCAGATGTAGCCGGTATAAAAAAAAGCATGGATACCTGGCAAGGGTATTTAAAAGAACGAAATCAATTATTCGATGAATTTCATAAAATCAGCCTTGCTAAATATCAAGCAAATAACCTCATTGTGCTTACGGGTGACATCCATAGCTCTTTAGCCTTAACACTTGAGCATAAAAATAAACCACTTGGGGTTGAATGGGTCGCCCCTAGTGTAACATCTGCTAATTACAATGAACGGTATTCGTCATGCAAGACAAAATCAGTTGAACGCAAACTACGAAATAAGGCCCTTAATCCCGCATTGGACTTTGTAAACCTGAGGCATCATGGATTTGTTCTCGTAGACCTGACCCCTTCCCATGCAAAATCGACGTGGTATAAAGTAAAGGTGCACAAGCCCGGTAAAACAAAATCTAAAAAGATTCATACCGAATCAATTCAGAAAGTCAAGATTCAAAACGGATAAAAACCATCCAATCTACGTATAACTACTTAATACCGCTCATATAACTACGTAGTGCAACATCGGTATGTACGTGTATTTTACATGTGCTCGCACTACATTCATCACATCAAGACCTTTTATGTAATGACCTTTGGTTTAACAAACAACGCTAATACCAAAGTTTATGAAAACAATAACACTATTTTTCGCTTTAATCTTAGGAGGTTTAACCAGCTATACGTTCGGACAACGATCGAAGGTATGGGCTCAAATCAATGACCTTTCAGCAATCCCTGTTATGAATGCAGATGGAGTTTTAAGTTCGAGTAATGTCGCATTTAATGCCACAATAAGCGCCCATTCCATTACCTCAGTAACACAAGCATTGCCAGCTTCTAAACAAGAAAAACTTCAACGGGTTTTTGAAATTGAATGCGAATGTACAGAGGAAATGCTCTTGAATGCCTTGACGGCAATTCCGTTCATTTCAGGAATCGAACAAGCGCCAAACTATCAGGTACTTTACACTCCAAATGACTATAATCTTGGGGTGGCAAATAATTATGCATTGGATTTAATCAATGCGCAAGGAGCTTGGGACCTTACTCAAGGTAATGCAAGTTTTTTAATTGGAATTAGTGATCAAAACGTAAACCCAGCGCACGAGGAATTGACAGGAAAGATTGTATCGTATAACGCAGCTAACGCCGCAACACCTACCCATGGAAACGCCGTTTGCGCCATTGCTGCGGGAAACACAAACAATAATTTAGGGTTAAGTTCTATCGGATTTAATTCTTCTATTGCTTTTTATCAAATGAATTACAACGAATTGCTTGTAGCTACTTACAGCGGGATTAGAGTACTAAACTTAAGTTGGACCTCTGGATGCTTTTTTAATCAATACGAGCAAGATGTGCTAACCGAAGTTTATAATAACGGAACCTTCATCATTGCAGCAGCAGGAAATGGTAATACCTGTAGCTCAGCGGATGCCTTAGTATATCCTGCTGCCTATGCGCATGTATTTGCCGTAACAAGTATTGGTGATTTAGACAATCATGAACAAGTGAGTGGAGACCCGCTTAGTACTCATCAGCACAACCAAATGGTAGACCTATCGGCACCGGGTTACAACGTAGCAATTGTTCCGTCGAATGGCTGGTATTTAAACAGTTCTGGCACCTCTTACGCTGCACCATTCGTCACAGGTACTGTTGCCTTAATGCTTGCGGTAAATCCATGCTTAGGTAATCTAGACATCGAATTCATCCTTAAGAATTCAGCAATTAATATTGATGCGTTAAATCCCCTGTATGCCGGTAAAATTGGCAGTGGTCGACTCAATGCAGCGGCAGCGGTACTGATGGCTCAAAACCATACGCATGAAGCCATTTTTAATATTTCTATTCAAGGAACATGTTTGAGTACTAGCTCCACCGTGAGCTTGAACCCATCAAACGTTACTGGTAATGTATCGGCAACGTGGTCCAATGGAATGGTTGGGCTTCAACAAACAGGAATTGAAACTGGAATCTACACGATAACCTTGATTGATGCCATCGGATGTAGTTCAGACACCACCTTTACAGTGAATACGCCGGTTGCAGTTCAAGTGAATGGGGTCGTCACTCAAATTCAGTGTTTCGGACAAGCCAATGGCTCAATCGATGTAAGTGTTCTTCAAGGAAACCCTGCATTTACTTATGCATGGGATAACGGAGCAACGACCCAAGATATCAATAATTTGGAGGCTGGTACATATCGATTAACTGTAGTTGATGCTAATGGATGCGTTTCGCAAAGCAGCTATACTCTTGCTCAGCCTGCTGAGATTACGTTAAATGCCATAGCAACTGATGAAATACAAGGCAACGACGGAATGATTGAATTAACGGTTAACGGTGGTGTTCCATCCTATACTATCCTATGGTCTAATGGCGTAAATACTGAAGACCAAACGAATCTTACCGCTGGAACCTATGAAGTAACGGTGGTTGATGGAAACGGATGTATGAACAGTGTAGAGGTCATTGTATTGAATAATCAAACAAATAGTGTAACAGAAGTGTCTGCAAATAACATGACTGTATTTCCAAATCCGAGCATGGGAAACACAACGGTCCGATGGGAAGAAGCAATGGTTGAATTGACGGTAATTGATAATCATGGTCGAGTTATTTACCAAAAAGATATCCAAGGACTTAATTCAGTGGAATTGAACACCTTGAATTCAGGAACGTATCTGGTTAATTTATATAGTAATGAAGGAATTGCAGACACACAACGCATCGTTGTACTGTAATAGTTAGGTTTAGGGTTGGAAAAAGGGGTGGCAACGGCTATCCCTTTTTCTTTTTCATTAAAAAATGTTGAATTTCGCCAAAGAGTAAATGAGACGGTTCTACACAAACGTAGCCTAGTTTCTCGTAAAATCCCAGGGCATTTTCTCGTGCATGCAGGATGATTTCAATCGCCCCTGAATCCCAAGCCTCCGCTTCCATGCGCCGCATTAAGCTTGCCCCTATTCCCTTGGATTGACCGCTGGGTTCAACCGCCATAAATCTGATTTGCCGTGTAGTTGGCTCGATAAAGTCTAAGCGACCAACGCCAACAATTTCGTTGTCATCCAAGGCCGCAAAATGCATATGATCAAATTCATAATCATCGCGTTCTGATCCAATGGGTTGATTCCACGGCTGTCTAAGCACTCGATATCGAAGCGCGTAATAACAAGCCCATTCCGCTGCTGATTTCGGTTCCCTTATTTCCATTTAAAAGCAAGTTGTGACATCCGTTGGGTCTGTGTGGTTCCCTGTAGCTCCTGACGAATCAAATCCATTGCGTTCGGGGTACTGAATACCTCATCTAGCGATTTAATAATCCCAACTGGGATGTGATGTTCATGGCATAAAGCCTCCAAGGTTTCCGCTTCAATTCTTGAAACAAAGGGCGTTAATTCACTCGATAAATTACTCCGGTTCCTAACACGTTCTTCATTGGATATATACCGAGAATTATCTGCAAGTTCCGCACAATTAAGAACGGCGCAAAGCGCCTTAAATTGACGATTAGAGCCGATAGCAAACGTGAGTAATTTGTCATCTTTTGTAGTAAAGACTTCTCCGTAGGGGGCGATGTTTGGATGTAAACTTCCTATTCGCTTTGGAATTAACCCATTCATTAAATAGGCGGAAGCTTGATTTACTAAACTAGCCACTGCTGCGTTGTACAAGGAAACACTAACCCAAGACCCTTTTCCCGTTTTTTGAAGCTTCATTAAGGCGAGTAAAAGGCCTTCTTTTAAATGATGTGCTGCCAACACATCAATGAGTGCGACTGGCATTTTCAATGGTGGATGATTCGCCTCGCCATTCATCGACATAAAACCTGTTTCTGCCTGAAGAATTAAATCATAAGCAATGCGATCGGAATCATCTCCAAAACCAGAAATCGATCCAATAATCAGCCTTGGATTTATGGCAAGAAGGGCCTCTTTTGACAAATTAAACTTCGTGTAATCGCTGGGTTTGAAATTCATGATTAAAACATCCACGCGTTTAAGCTCATTCATCAACCAAGCAAAATCTGCAGTTTTACTTAGATCTTTGCATAGGTAGTCCTTACCATAGTTAATGCTTGAAAAGTAACTCGTTACCTCTTGAGATTCATCGGGAATGCGCCACGTTCTGGTCACGTCTCCGAGTTCAGGATGTTCAATCTTGGTAACCTTAGCTCCCAGTTCGGCAAAGAACGTAGCCACGGATGGTCCGGCTAATACCGTAGAAAGGTCAAAAACAACGAGCTCCTCAAACATGAATCAAAATTACATTAAAATTCTATGTGAAAAATGCGTGAATTGGCAGAAATATGGGCGTTGAATTAGGGATAAATGAGTAAATTTGCGCTAATAAAAATTTTACTATGGTTTTTGATATTGACATGATTAAACGGGTATATTCAAAATATCCTGAGCGTATTAATTCGGCGAGACAAATACTCAATAAACCGTTAACCCTAACGGAAAAAATATTGTATGCGCACTTGTGGGATGGAAATGCTTCGGAAGCGTTTAAACGCGGTGCTTCCTATGTGGATTTTGCTCCAGACCGGGTAGCGATGCAAGATGCTACAGCACAAATGGCCTTATTGCAATTCATGCAAGCAGGTAAAAAACAAGTTGCCGTGCCTTCAACCGTGCATGCAGATCACTTAATTCAGGCGCGCGTTGGTGCGAGTAAAGATTTACAAGACTCACTGAATCAAAATAATGAGGTATTTAACTTTTTGTCTTCTATTTCGAATAAATACGGAATCGGCTTTTGGAAACCAGGCGCGGGAATTATTCATCAGGTCGTATTAGAAAACTACGCCTTTCCTGGCGGAATGATGATTGGTACCGATTCGCATACGGTAAATGCCGGTGGATTAGGAATGGTGGCAATTGGTGTTGGAGGTGCTGATGCCGTTGACGTCATGGCAGGAATGGCCTGGGAATTGAAATTTCCGAAATTAATTGGCATTAAACTTACCGGACAATTAAACGGTTGGACTTCCGCCAAGGATGTTATATTGAAAGTAGCCGATATTCTTACTGTGAAAGGTGGAACTGGATGCATCGTTGAGTATTTTGGGGAAGGAGCTCAATCTCTCTCTTGCACCGGTAAAGGAACCATTTGTAATATGGGGGCTGAAATTGGCGCAACAACTTCGACTTTTGGGTACGATGATTCCATGCGCCGTTATTTAATAGCAACCGGTCGTCAAGACGTTGTAGACGCTGCCGATGTAATTGCTGAACATCTAACAGGAGATGCGGAAGTTTATGAAAATCCTAAAGCATATTTCGATCAAATCATTGAGATCAACCTTACTGAATTAGAACCTCACATCAACGGCCCGTTCACGCCAGATCGAGGAACACCTGTGTCTAAAATGCGTGAGGAAGCTGAAAAAAATGGTTGGCCAATGGATGTGGAATGGGGATTAATCGGATCTTGCACCAATTCTTCGTACGAAGATTTAGCACGCGCAGCATCCATCGTTAAGCAAGCTGTTGCGCACGGAATTACTCCCAAGGCGGAATTCGGAATTAATCCAGGTTCAGAACAGGTTCGATATACCGCAGAACGAGATGGTATTCTTGCCGATTTTGAGAAAATGGGAACGAAAGTGTTTACGAATGCGTGTGGCCCTTGCATCGGTCAATGGGATCGAGCAGGTGCTGAAAAACAAGAAAAAAATACCATTGTGCATTCGTTCAATCGAAACTTCTCAAAGCGTGCAGATGGAAATCCAAACACCCATGCATTCGTTACCAGTCCTGAAATGGTTGCCGCTTTAGCCATTGCCGGAGATTTAGGGTTTAATCCGTTAAACGATACCTTAATCAGTGCGGATGGTAAGCCCTTTAAGTTGACGCCTCCTGTTGGCGATGAATTACCCACTAAAGGCTTTGCCGTTGAAGATAATGGATATCAAGCGCCTGCAGCAGATGGGAGCCATATAGAAATTGTTGTAGCTCCGGACTCTCAGCGCCTTCAATTGTTAGCAAACTTTCCTATTTGGGATGGTAAAAACATTATGGGAGCAAAGCTTCTTATTAAAGCAAAAGGAAAGTGTACAACCGACCATATTTCCATGGCTGGACCGTGGTTAAAATATCGTGGACACTTAGACAACATTTCAAACAACCTTCTAATAGGTGCTGAAAACGCATTTAATGGGAAGGCCAATGAGGTAAAAAATCAACTCACCAATAGCTATGGAGAGGTACCTGCAGTTCAACGCGTATACAAAGCCGCAGGCGTTGCTTCCATTGTTGTAGGAGACCACAATTACGGGGAAGGAAGTTCAAGAGAGCACGCTGCGATGGAACCAAGACACTTGGGTGTTTCCGCGGTCATTGTAAAATCTTTTGCACGGATTCACGAAACGAATTTGAAAAAACAAGGAATGTTGGCCTTAACCTTTTCCAATGAAGCTGATTATGAATTAATTCAGGAAAATGATGAATTTGATTTTATTGATCTTGAATCGTTTACCCCTGAAAAACCAATAACCTTACGAATTCGTCATGAGCATGGAACACAACATGATATAATCTTGAATCACACCTATAATCAATCGCAAATCGAATGGTTTAAAGCAGGGTCTGCATTGAACTTGATTAAACTTATGGAGAATTAATTCGAAATTAATAGCACAAAAAAAGGGAGGCAAGCCTCCCTTTTTTTGTATCAATCGTATTTACTTAGAACTTAACTGAAAGTCCCGCCTGAAGTAAGCCTCCACCAAAAGCACCCAACTCTATATGAGCACCAATGTTTTGGGTGAAATACACTTTTGCACCGATTGCAATTCTTAAGGCCACGGGAATTAATGCGCCATTAGCATTCGCATCCTGATAATCTGGGTGACTTGGATTGGTTTCCCAGGTTCTATTCACACTCTTATATCCTCCCGCAAAGGCTGAATACATATCCACTTTTTCTGATTGTACAAAATGATAATTCAAACGCAACATAGCACGTAGTTTCTTGGCTGTATATTGCGCTTCATAGGTGGTAAGGCCCCCTAGCCCACTGCCATCGGCTGCATACACTTGATCTTGAAACTTAAAGGCAAATCCTGATACCTCGTAGTTTACGTCGGCACCAACACCAACCTTATCACTCATCATGTATTCAAACCTTCCGCCGTAGGAAAGCATACTTCCTACTGCTCTATACTCTTGAACATTCTGCTCCTCTCCATCATATTGATTATACAACAAAGAGTTAGCCCAATTAGGAACTCCTACATACGGGTCTATCGAGAACGAACCTTGCATCATTTGCGCATGCGCACTCATTCCACCAATAACAGCAAAGATTAAAACATAGATTTTTTTCATAATTGATTATTTTAAGGGTGTACTTATAATTGCAGTAAAGGTTTCAGTTGAGGGAAAGATTTATTCAAAGAAGCAAATTCAGAAACCGAAACTTGCATGCCCTCCATGGCAGCGATCACCAATGCGGCTAGCACCATTCGGTGATCATTAAACGTTTCAATGTGTACCTGTTTATGTCTAATTCCGCCGTTGATCGAAATTTTATTACCCGACAATTTATATTCGGTACCGAGCGCGTCGAGCATGGCAATAGATGATTGTAAACGATCTGATTCTTTTGATTTAAGGCGTTCTGTTCCGATGATTACTGATTTTCCTTCTGCCGAAGCTGCCAAAATACACAACAGTGGAAATAAATCCGGCGAATGGGTTATATCCACTGAAATCGCTGCGTTCGAGCCTCGCCTCGCGGAAATGGTATCCCCTTCAATTTGAATATCAGCCCCGTATGATTTCAATACATCCAAGATTCGCTCATCTGCTTGCTTTGTATTGACCTGTAATCCACGCACACTAATCGATCCTGTCATGGCACCAACGCATAAAAGGTTTGCTGCACCACTCCAATCTCCTTGAATCCTTATCGCGCCGCCTTGAATTGGCCTATGACCGTGCATCGCGATACAGCGTTCATCCCAACTCAGGTGAAGACCTCGGTTATTTAATTGATCAAGAGTCATTTCGAAATACGGTAAACTCACAAGGTTTAATAAACAAAGTCTCCGATCTCCTTGAGCGCAGGCTAAACGGATAACAACGCCAGAGGCGATTTGAGAAGTAGTGGATGCATCGAGCTCGATTTCCTGATGTATCGGTCTTTTTTGTTCTAGAATCAAGGGCCATTCCTGTACTCGAGAATGTTGAACTAGGCCTAGTTGAGATAATAACTCCTCATTAAAATGAAGTGCCCGATTCAGTAGGGTACCTTCTGCATGAATTCGAAGTTTTCGAGCAAATAAAAATCCAATGGATACCACATTTCGGATTAAAAACCCTGATTCACCCACATGAAGCGTAAGTTCCTCTTGAATCCCTGTTGGAATTGGTGGTAAAATCTCCATATGATTGACGTTTACCTTGACCTGGGCACCAAAGCGCAATATGCACTGAATGGCCGAATGCACATCATCTGGAAGGTATTCAAAATTCCCTAATAACTGAGAAGGGGAATCTGCCAACAAAGAAAGTAGGAGTTCTCGTTGCATGTGACTTTTGGAAACCGGAGCTTCCATAACTGCGGGTAAATGGACCTTAGGAAGCGGAATCACCTAACTCTAAATTGCGTAATATGCTAGATTGGATATCGATGGATTCTTGATGAATCAACTTAAATACCTCTACGGCAAACTCCCTAGATAAGTCTGCATCATCCGAAAGCTTTAAAAACTTTGCCAAGGCTTCCTCCCATTGGTTCGGTTGAAAAATTGCAATATGATTGCGCTTTTTGTAATGCCCTATCTGCTCCACCAACTCCATCCGCTTGGCGAATACCTCAATGATTTGATGGTCCAAAATAGAGATATTTGCTCGTAGCTCCCTAATTTCTTCTTGATCAATGGCTTGTCTACTGCGCACCTTTAAATTAACTAATAGACTCTTAAAGGCTTCTGGTGTTAATTGTTGCTTTGCATCAGTTTTAGCGATCGATGGATCTGGATGTACCTCAACCATGAGCCCATCGAATTTTAAATCAATAGCTTTCTGTGAAACTTCAAACACATTATTGGCAAGACCAGAGATGTGGGATGGGTCACAAATAATTTCTAGACCAGGGAACTCTGCACGCAGGGCGATTGGGATCTGCCAATTTGGAAGGTTCCTATATTTTTGTTTATCATAGGTTGAGAACCCCCTGTGAACGGCAATGACCTTTTTGATTCCTGCTTTATATAAGCGCTCAATTCCACCCACCCATAATTTAAGGTCTGGATTTGTAGGGTTTTTTATTAAAATTGTAGCCTCAGTTCCTTGTAGGGAATCCGCTAATTCTTGAACCGAAAAAGGATTTGAAGTGGTGCGAGCACCAATCCACATGAGATTAAACCCATGCGCTAATACGCTTTCGACATGGGAAGAATTGGCTACTTCCGTGAGCACATTTACACCAAATTCTGCTTGAATATCGCGCATCCAAGATAGGGCAATGTTACCGGCTCCTTCAAACGCTCCAGGCTGCGTTCTCGGTTTCCAAACACCTGCTCGAAACGCAAATAAATCAACGGATTCTAATTGTTTCGCTACCGATCTTAATTGTTCGTAGGACTCTGCACTGCAAGGGCCTGCGATGAATTTTAAATCCGAGGATAGCATGAGTTATTTAGCATAGTTCACCGACCTCTTTTCTCGTATTACAGTAACCTTTACTTGGCCTGGATACGTCATTTCCGTTTGAATTCGCTGAGATATCGTAAAAGATAATTCTTCAGCGCGTTGGTCGGTTACTTTCTCCGCTTCAACCAAGACCCGTAATTCTCGACCTGCTTGAATTGCATAGGCACTGCCAACCCCATCATAAGATAGCGCTAGGTTTTCAAGTTCTTTAATACGCTTAATGTATGCCTCCACAATTTCTCGTCGAGCACCTGGACGAGCCCCAGAGATTGCATCACAAACTTGCACAATTGGAGAAATCAAGGTTTTCATTTCGATCTCATCATGGTGCGCTCCAATGGCATTTAGTACATCGGGTTTTTCGCCATATTTTTCGGCGATTTTCATCCCTAAGATGGCATGTGGTAATTCTGGTTCTTCATCCGGAACTTTACCAATGTCATGTAACAATCCTGCTCGTTTTGCCACTTTCACATTTAATCCCAATTCGGCAGCCATGATGGCACAAAGATTCGCTACTTCGCGAGAGTGCTGCAGTAAGTTTTGACCATACGATGAACGATACTTCATGCGACCTACCATTCGCATTAACTCAGGATGTAGGCCATGAATCTCTAAATCAATACAGGTTCGTCGGCCTGTTTCGGCGATTTCTTCATCTAGGTTCTTTTTAGTTTTAGCCACAACCTCTTCGATTCGCGCTGGGTGTATACGGCCATCGGAAACGAGTTGATGTAAGGAAAGGCGTGCGATCTCTCTACGAATGGGATCAAAGCAAGATAAGATAATCGCCTCTGGGGTATCATCTACAATAATCTCAACGCCTGTTGCTGCTTCTAAGGCACGGATATTCCGCCCTTCACGACCAATAATACGTCCTTTGACCTCATCCGATTCTATGTTGAAGACAGAAACGGCATTTTCAATGGCTTGTTCCGTAGCTACGCGTTGAATAGTTTGGATCACAATCCTTCGCGCTTCACGGTTCGCGTTTAATTTGGCTTCTTCAGAAATTTCTTTAATTTGAACCATCGCAGCCGTTCTTGCCTCATCAACTAGGGCATCCATGAGCATTTTCTTCGCTTCCTCCGGTTGAAGACTGCTGATTTTTGATAATTCAGCGACTCGCTTTTGTTGGATTTTATCAAGCTCCTGCATTCTACCTTCCAGGCTACTGCTCTTTTGGGTTAACTCTCCTTGGGTTCGTTCAAGGTCTTTTTCCTTCCGGGTTAAGTCTTCTAATTTTTGATTGATGGATTTCTCTTTGCCCCGAATTCGATCTTCGTTTGATTGCGCGCGCCGCTCGCGTTCTTTAATGTTGTTCTCATGCTCTTCCTTAAGTTTCAGGAAATTCTCCTTTGCTTGTAGCATGCGTTCTTTTTTGATGCGTTCCGCCTCATTCTCAGCGTCAGTGATGCGCTGTTTTACTTTGTTTCCAACGACCCATTGTTGTGCAGCGAATGCACCGCCACCTCCAACGGTAAGTCCAATAATTATTCCTAGTACGTCCATTCCCTTGTATTAAATTATTAAAATTCAGGGTTGGTAAAAAGAACTGTTAGATTAAATCCTGTGCCTCTCGCGTTAAATCACTTAACTTCTGTTCTATGAGACTAAAATCCGGTTGTGAATCCGTATTTGGTTTCATTAAATACTGTAACGAAGCCATTGCTAACAAATCCTGTTGATCATTTACTGCATAGTGCTTCTTAAGTGCCTCGATGGATACGTTTAGAGCATTCGCAGCGCTGAGTACCTTTTCCTTTTCAGATTCTAATACTGAAATCGGATAGGTTCTTCCGGCAATATCTAATTTCAAGGATACTTTAGCCATTGTTATTCTTTAGCTGGGCAATACAAAAATCTATTTCCTTTACCAACGCGTCGATTTCCGCTTCGTTTCGTGAGTATCCACTGAACAAATTTGGTTCAATCGCCTGTTGTTTTATATTTGCTTCGGCCAACGCAGTTAATCGGGTGATTTCTTGCTGGAACGATTGATGCCCAATAGTTAAGCGTTCTACTTCCTTTTTGGCATCTTCCAGTTCAACATTTAACTGTTCAACGGTTTTTCGTTCTTGCTCAATTTTTGCTTTGAATTGATGAAAAATGGTTCTTAACTGAGCAATCTGGGTATCAATTTTCGGCGTCATCCGTGCAAACTTTCCACAAAGTTAACAGACATTGTTAGATTTCCCGACTATTACACATTTTTTTATCAAAAATACTCCTTGAATGTTATGTAGCGGGCGCCGAGGTGTAAAACGCTTTGGTATAATTTGGTTTAATTGCCTGAATATCCTCAAACATGCCTGCAGCATATCGTTCAAAAGAGAGACGTACTTGCCCACTGGCTGAAGGGGTAGTCTCATCATCGAAAAACTGATGATCCACTTGCAACAGTGCACGCAATTTTTCATTGGCGTCACCAACCCACATCAAGGGTTGAACAGGCGGAATAAAAGCACCAGTGATTTCCTCCGGGCGATCTGCTATTAGGACATTCTCCTCGTGTTGTACGCGCAGAAACACCTCATTTCTTCTCGCATCAAACGCTGCCGCAATCGCCATGGATGGATGTTTTAGACGCGCAAGTTCTATCAAACTCTCGAGCGAGGAAATACCAATAAACGGAATTCCTAAACCAAATACTAAACCCTTAGTTGTTGCCAATCCAATGCGCAATCCGGTGTAAGAACCCGGTCCTAGGGCGGTAGATATGGCCGTGAGGGATTCGATTTCTAGGGCATTCCGTTTCAACAATACATGAATCATCGTGGTTAAGGCTTCCCCATGAATAAATTGATCACTGCTCGATTCTAACACGTCTAGCAAAATGCCTTGATTGGACAGCGCTACAGAACAAACCTTGGTTGATGTTTCTATGTGCAGTATCATGAATGCAGCTCGAGTTTAAACCCAACGCCATGGATGTTTGAAATCACGATGGATTCATCCGCCTTTAGGTATTTTCGAAGTTTAGTGATAAAGACATCCAGGCTTCTCCCCACAAAATAATCATCCTGACCCCAAACCGTATTTAAAATCACCTCACGCGGAAGCACTTGGTTTTTAAATTTGAATAAAAGCTTAAGGATCTGCGCTTCTTTTTTTGTGAGTGACTGAACTTTTCCATCTAAGGTAAGGGTTAAATTCTCTGTATCAAATACAAAATTGGCAACATTAAATACTTTTTCTTCAGGAATTTCAGTGCGAATATTTACGCGCTTTAACAAGGATTTTATGCGAAGATTCAATTCCTCCACGGAAAAGGGTTTGGTTAGATAATCATCTCCACCGGCATTGAACCCCTCTATTTTGTCTTCTGTCATGGATTTAGCCGTTAGGAACAAAATAGGTATATCGCTATTAATTTTCCTAATGTCTTTTGCCAAGGTAAACCCGTCTTTTTTAGGCATCATCACATCGAAAACACAGAGGTGATAGGGTTGTTCATCGAAGCGCTTCAGGGCCTCTACCCCATCGGTAGCTAAGGATACTTGATATCCCTCCGAACGCAATTGATCGGCTATCACAAACCCGAGGTTTATGTCATCTTCAGCAAGTAAAATTGAGATTTTCATGGTAGGCAAATTTAAGAACTTTGATTTATGAAAAGTCAAGAGTCTTGGTTTCCCAGGACCCTTGACTAATCAACCTAACCTACTACTGCTACAAAGGTAATGTGAATATTTAAATCAGTTACGAATCCCTGCTCTTTTTTTCTTAAAAATTTGTTAATCTTTAGTTTATTGTGTTTTTCATAGCCTTCCTCCAAGGAAAACTTCTTACCTTCGGAAACAAATGGGACATATACTAATCGTTGATGATGAAGCAGATATTCGAGCCTTGCTCAGATATAATCTTGAGAAGGAAGGATACACGACCGATGAAGCGGAACACGGTGAAATGGCTTTAGCACGAATCGCGATTAAAAAACCCGATTTAATAATTTTAGATGTAATGATGCCGGTGATGGATGGCATACAAACCTGTGAGCACATTAAATCAAATTTAGCAACGAAAGATATCATTATTTGCTTTCTAACCGCACGCGCAGAAGATTACAGTCAGATTGCTGGGCTTGATGCGGGAGGGGATGATTACATTGCAAAGCCCATCAGACCAAAGGTGCTCATAAGTAGAATAAATGCGCTGATTAGAAGAACTCGATCGGTTTCTCGGTTGGTAACAGACGAAAAACCTCAGGGGGATTTTATTATCGATCGGGAAACCCATTTGGTTCACGTGAAGGGAACTTCCTATCAACTCCCGCGCAAAGAATTTGAACTTCTTTCTCTATTAGCATCCAAACCCAACATGGTTTTTAAACGCGAAGTGATATTATCAAATGTTTGGGGTACCGATGTTATTGTAGGTGACCGAACTATTGATGTTCACATTAGAAAGTTGCGTGAAAAAATTGGCGACTCATACATACAAACCATCAAAGGTGTAGGCTATAAATTTTATTCAAAATAAGGAACCATGAAACCGTTCATTTATATCTCATGCATTTGTTTTTCCATACTCAGTTATGGGCAACGAATCCAATCCCATGAATCGATTCGTCAACACCTGGTGGCTTGGGATACCATCCGCGGCTCGTGGTTATTCGATGCCATTCATGCGATTCATACGAATCAAGCTGTTCCCGACCGCACATTTCCGGAGGATTTAACTCCTGCAGAGCTCTTTTCACTGGCCCCCGTAAAAGATCGTGAATCCTTACAAAACACGTTGTTGAATATCTATCCATCGGATGCATTTATCGAATTAATGAGTTCCCTGTACAATTCCACCGTATGCGCAACTGCACAAGGGAGAAGTTTTGGCGACCCGCACTTAGTTACTTACGACAACACCGGTTATTCATTTCAAACGGTTGGTGAATTTGTTTTAACAAAGGTCGGAGCTCACTTCGAGGTTCAAGCCCGACAAAAACCGCAAAGTGATGATTTTTCATTAAATACAGCGGTTGCCATTAAACTTTATGACGATCGAATAGCCTACTATGCCGCGGATATTCCCGATGGTTCGAATTCACCCTTGTGGCTTAATGGCCAGCCCATTCGCATGGAGGGACGCACCTATTACCTGTCCTGCGGAGGCACCATCCGCCTTATTGGAAGGAACTATGTAGTATCGGGACCCTTAGGCGAAAAAGTAATCATAGACAATCGAGGAGGCGGGGGTAGAGGATTTATCAATTTAACGGTAGATGTTCCCTCTTGTAATTTATCGGCCCCTACGGGTTTATTGGGAAATGCAAACCGGAATAGAACGGATGAATTTCAAGTTAATCAATTCGGGCAAAACAATAATCTTACGGGTTTTATGGGAATGAATACCCCGGAATTTGCCTCCTTATCTCAAGACATTGAACAACGGTATCAAAACGAAATCATCAAAGATTTTGCAGAAATCCATCGCGTTTCTGTCGAGCAGAGTCTGTTTGATTATCGTCCAGGTTTAAGTACTTCATTTTATACGGACCGGACCTTTCCACGTGTGATACGAACCTTTAATGCTATCCCTAATAATAACCGCGATGTCGCCAGAAATCGATGTCAACAAATGGGGGTCTCAGAGGCAGAAATGAACGGGTGTATTTTTGATGCCCATTATTTGAATCTCACGCCAAATCCAATTCCTACCCCACCACCGGCAACAGAGGGCGTGATTTTAGACAAATTGAGGAGGCCCATCGTGAATTCAAACACTATTGCCCCTTCAAAATTTCCTGACAATGCAGCTCAACCAATGCCAACAAAACCGATAGATTCATCGCCAAAACCATCAGAATACGAACCCGTGCAGAAACCAAGTTCAGAGCCTGCCAAGCCAAGCATTAATTTTAAAACACCCGAGCCAAAGGCCCCGAATGTATCAAAACCAGTGAATCAGCCCGCCCCGGTGACTAAACCAACAGTATCTCCGGCGCCTAAAAACCCACCTACCTCAGTACCATCTAAAGGAAAAGGATAATGAGAACCCTTGTTTTTTTCGCCTGCTTTTTGCCATTAATAATCCTCGCTCAAACGCCGAAGCTAGTGGTTGGTGTAGTGGTTGATCAAATGTGCTATGATTACTTGTATCGTTTTCAACATCATTTTTCAACAGACGGCTTTAGGCGATTTCTAGACCGCGGTGTGAATTGTAGAAACACCAATTACAATTATGTTCCCACCTACACCGGACCAGGCCATGCCTCCATATACACGGGAACAACCCCATATAATCATGGGATTGTTGGAAATGATTGGTACAATCGCAGTACCCAGCAATCCGTTTATTGTGTTTTTGATAGTACGGTAAACCCGGTTGGCAATCCTTCGAGTAAATATGGTCAAGTTTCTCCACATAATTTGGAGACTATGACCATTACTGACCAGCTAAAAATCACTTACCCCTCTTCCAAGGTTTATTCGATTTCAATAAAAGACCGGAGTGCAGCACTGCCGGGTGGACACATGAGTGACGGGTCTTATTGGTTCGACTACACCAGTGGAACGTTTATTACCAGTTCCTATTATATGGAAGCATTACCCGAATGGGTACAATCGTTTAATCAAACGCATTCTGCAGATCAATACATTAAAGATTGGGAGTTATTAAAACCTATTTCTGAGTATTCTAGAAGCGTCGATAATTCACCCTACGAGGTCACGATTAAAGGCTCAAAAAGCCCAACATTTCCCTACAAATTCTCTGAATATGCCAAAGGAGACTACAATTTATTCACCTTAATGCCATTCGCAAATACGCAATTGACCGATTTTGCATGTGAACTCATTGGAAGTGAACAAATCGGAAAGCACGAGACCACAGACATGCTTTGTCTTAGTTTTTCCACACCAGACATCGCCGGCCATGCCTTTGGTCCATATTCCCTTGAAATCGAGGATATTTATGCACGCCTTGACCTTGAACTCGCTCGGTTATTTCGCACCCTAGACCAACAGCTTGGCAAACACAACTATGTGATGTTTTTAACTGCAGACCATGCTGTGGTGCCCGTTCCGCAACAGTTAATAGACGAAAAACTACCTGGAGGGTATTTTGATATGTCGCATGCGAAAAACACAGTTGAAGAAACACTCCTTGCGCTGTACGGCCATAATCTCATGCTTTCGGAAGAGAATCAAAACATCTACTTAAATACTCCCTTGATAGATTCGTTGAAATTAACACGCAGCGAGATACAGCAACAAGTTGCTTCCATTCTCCGAACTTTTCCTGAAGTCAAAGTCGCTGTTACAGGTTCCGATTTAGAACGCGGAATCATTGATGACGCTTGGATGCAGATGATTCTAAATGGTTATTCGAAGGAACGAAGTGGGGATGTTATATTTATGCTCAAACCGGGATACCTGCCTGTTGGATCTCGTAAAAAATCTGAGCACAAAGGGACTTCACATGGATCCGCCTTTAACTATGATACGCATGTTCCGCTGCTTTGGTATGGAATGCGGATGAAGCCACAAGAAATTTATAGACCCATCGCAATTACCGACATCGCTGCAACATTGGTACACCTGTTAAACCTACAACGAATGGGCAGCATGACCGGAAGCCCTATTGTTGAGATTTTAGGTCAATAAGTACGTAGAAACCCGATTTTCTATTCGGGTGATGATCTCCTCCTCCGTTTCTCTAATGAAGTCTAGGCCTGTGATTCTTTCATAGAGCTCAATGTATCGCTGACTAACCAATGTCACAAACTCATCGGGCATCTCAGGCATCTGCTGCCCCTCTAATCCCTGAAAGCCTTCTTCAATTAACCACTGTCTTACAAATTCCTTGGACAGTTGTTTTTGAGTTTCTCCGTTTCGCTGACGTTCCTCATATCCTTCTAAATAGAAATATCGGGAAGAATCCGGCGTATGAATTTCATCGATTAAAATCACCTGACCATCCTTCAAGCCAAACTCATATTTCGTGTCAACCAAAATTAACCCGCGTTCTTTAGCCATTTGAGTGCCCCTTGCGAACAAGGCTCTAGTATACGCTTCCATCTGAAGATAAATATGCTCCAGAACGTGGCCATTCGAAATAATATCTTCTCTAGAAATGTCTTCATCATGCCCTTCGTCGGCTTTCACGGCAGGGGTAATGATTGGTTCAGGAAAGGGGTCGTTTTCGTTCATTCCTTCGGGCATGAGCACACCACAAAGCAAGCGATTCCCGGCTTTATACACTCTCGCGGCATGTCCGGCCAAATATCCACGGATTACCATTTCCACTCGAATCGGTTCGCATTCAATGCCAACAGAAACATTGGCATCTGGGGTAGCAAGCAACCAGTTTGGTACTAGATCGGCCGTGGCCTTTAAAAAATATGTCGCCACTTGATTTAACACTTGCCCCTTGAATGGTATGGGTCTTGGCAATATGTGATCAAACGCACTGATTCGGTCAGAAGCAACCATAATTAATCGCCCGTCGGCCAGGGAATACACATCCCTCACCTTGCCGTGATAAACCGATGTTTGACCCTTAAAATTAAACTCATGACTTTTCAGTGCCTCTATCATATTTATTTTGTTTATCTAATTGTTCTTGGGTTTCAAACGCGGTAATTATTTTTGTGATCAACTTATGGCGAATGATGTCACTATGCCCCATTTCAATGATACCAATGCCCTCAATATCTCGCAAGATTGAGGTTGCATAGGCCAGTCCAGAGCGCTGTTTTCCGGGTAAATCTACTTGCGACATATCGCCAGTAATTACAAACTTTGCAGTCATCCCCATTCGGGTTAGGAACATCTTCATTTGCATGATGGTGGTATTCTGGGCCTCATCTAAAATCACAAAGGCTTTATCCAAGGTTCTACCGCGCATAAAAGCCAGGGGAGCAATTTCAATAACCCCGTATTGGATCATTTCCGCCAATCGTTCTGGTGGAACCATGTCTCTTAATGCATCATATAAAGGCATCAAATAAGGATCCAGTTTTTCCTTTAAATCTCCCGGAAGAAAGCCGAGGTTTTCACCAGCCTCCACCGCTGGACGTGTGAGCACAATGCGTTTAACTTCTTTTGCTTTTAGGGCTTTAACCGCTAAAGCAACTGCCGTATAAGTTTTTCCTGTTCCTGCAGGACCGATTGCAAAGACCATATCATTCTTTTCAATGGAGTCTACGAGTTTTTTTTGATTGACCGTTCGTGCTTTAATTTTTACCCCGCCATTTCCGTGCACCAAGGTTTCGGAACCGTTATCGGTATGAAGAAGTTTCTCACCATCCGAAAGCATTAAGTTATCAATGTTGTTTTCCGACAAGGAATTGAATCGGTCAAAATGTCTCAGAAGCAGTGTTAATTTTACTTCAAATTGATCTATAATTTCGTCTTCCCCTTTCACAACGATTTTGTGTCCACGCGCGACAATAGAAAGTTTTGGGAAAAAGGTTTTCAAATGTTTTAGATTTTCATTGTTTACCCCAAAAAATGCAGCAGCATTTATCCCTCCGAGTTCTATATTCCGACTACTTAACTCCAATTAAAATCAATTTATCAGGCGACATTGTGTTGAAAAACTATACTTTTGGTAAAATTATAAAATAACTCAAACATTGCGTTCTTAAAATGCAAATCATTACCCTTACATCGGACATTGGATTGAGAGATTTTTATGTAGCTTCTGTTAAGGGCCGGCTATTACAGGCGGTAAACGGGGCTCAACTTATCGATATCACGCATCAAATTAAGCCCTTTGACGTGGCTGAGGCAGCCTACCAATTAAGAAGTTGCTATGCCTCTTTTCCTCGCGGAACCATTCATTTGGTTGGTGTTGATACCGAACCCTATCTTCCCTATAAAATCACAGACCCATCTCAAGAAAATCAGCTAACCTATCCGTCTATCTTGACATATGATGGTCATTTCTTCATCTCGAATGACAACGGGTTTATTGGAACATTTTTAGGAGAGGGGGTGCCCGAAGCGCTCTACAGATATGTCCGTATTGAAGAGGAACCTGAATCTTGGACTTTTATGATGAAGACCTGTTTTGTAGACTTGGCGAGTAATATCGTGAACAAAGTTCCATTTAAAGACTTTACAGTTGAAGTGAATGCCTACAAAAAAGCATTTACCCCGAATCCGATTATTGAGCACAACATGATTCAAGGGAATGTGATTCACATTGATCATTTCGGAAACATAATCACGAATATTTTCAAACATGATTTTGAGCGTTTTGGGTTAAATGTCCCGTTCACTATTAGCTACCAAAAAAGAAACTACGACATTGATGTAATCTCCAAAGCGTATAATGATGTTACCATCAGTGAGCGGGTAGCCATTTTCAATGATACCGGACGCTTAGAAATCGCCATCAATCGGGGTGCGAACGGAGGTAACGGTGGTGCCGACCGCTTATTTGGTATGAGGTTGGGCGAACCAGTTCGCGTTACGTTCTTTCCCAAAGGCTCTGTAAGAAATCTGGACTCCTTGATATGATCACCCGAATCGTTAAACTACGTTTCAAAGAGGAACGCATTTCTGATTTTTTTGAAATCTTCGAGGAGGTAAAATATAAGGTTGTAAATTTTCCAGGTTGCATTGAAATGAAGTTGCTTCAAGACCACTCGAGTCCGAATATCGTTTTTACATACAGCCTTTGGGAAGATACAGCTGCCCTCGAGAACTACAGGCTATCAGAAACGTTTAACGGCCTTTGGGGCACCATAAAACCAATGTTTGAAATTAAGGCCGAGGCTTGGACTCTTGATGTACAGTTCGAAGGAACGAACAAAAGCGTCAAATCAGATTAAGTTGACCTCCTATTTCATTAAAAATCCTAATTTTGAACTTCACTAATTCAGGACGTCTATGTATGCCCTCTATCTAAAAGAAGTTAGAAGTTTTTTAAGCTCCGTAGTGGGCTATGTTTTCATTGTGATTTTTTTAATTGCATGTTGGTTATTCAATTGGATGTTAAGTTCAAACATGAACATATTAGACAGTGCTCAAGCTGAGCTAATTCCATTTTTCAATACAGCACCCTATATATTTCTAATTTTGATTCCCGCAATTACCATGCGATCGATGGCAGAAGAACGGAGAACGGGGACACTTGAATTGTTATTCACCAAACCTATTAGCGACCTTGGCATCCTTCTCGCCAAGTATTTTGCGGGGGTAACCCTCTTATTAATCTCTATCTTGCCAACGTTGGTATACTATGGATCGATTCATTACTTAGGGAATCCCGTCGGAATTGTGGATGAAGGAGCTACTTTTACCTCCTACCTTGGGTTAGTTCTACTTGGTGCTGCGTTCGTTGCCATCGGAATATTTGCGTCGTGTTTAACCTCAAGTCAGATTGTAGCATTCATCATGGCGACAGCCTTGTGCTATATGTTCTATGACGGCTTGTCTTTATTGGGGTCCTTTGCACAATTCGGAAGCCTTGATTTTATTATTCAATATTTCAGTTTGAGTAATCATTACGATTCCATTAAAAAAGGCGTTGTAGTTGCCGGGGATATTATCTTTAACCTATCGTTCATCGTGTTCTTTTTAAGTGCGTCACTCACCGTGATTAAAACCCTAAAAAAATAACCATGAAACAGATTAAATGGAGTAGTTTTTTTAATTGGGGGTACTTTCTCGGAATCCTTTCTTTACTCATCTTGCTCAATGTCATTGGCGCATTGATCAATGTTAAAATTGACATGACTGAGGACAGTCGATATTCACTAGCACAGGGGACTACTGATTTTCTTGCAGACAAAAAGAACTTTGAAAATCGCATAAGTATAAAAATATACTTAGAAGGAGAACTTCCAGCAGAAATACAAAGCTTTCGAAATGCGATAGAGGACAAGTTAAAAGACTTTAAATCCATTGCTGGAAATCGAATAGAGTACCAATTCATAAATCCAAATGAGGGTCATGCCAATAAGAAAGAGGAGTATTTTTTCCTTCGTGGAATTTTCGAAAAAGGAATACTGCCAACAAAGGTAGTTTACGTAAAAAACGGGGTGCAATCCCAACTGATCTTGTGGCCAGGTGCAGAGGTAACCTATACCTCAAATGGGGTTGTCAAAGAAACATACATTCAATTTCTTCCCGGCACCCCAAATGGAGAACCGATGGAATTGAATCGATTAAATCCGATCCTTGAAAATGCGCTTAACAACCTTGAGTATAACATGCTTTCCGCCTTGCGAAAAATCAGCCAAAAAGACAAAAAACGCATCGCATTTCTGCAAGGTCATGGGGAACTAAATGAGCATGAGACCATGAATGCTCGGGCTGTTTTAAGCCCATATTTCTACCTTACCTCCTTGACCTTTAACACCAAAGAATCCCTGAATGAATTAAACGAACTTGACGGATTAGTTATCGCTGATCCAACGCAGCCATTCAGTGCTATGGACCTTTACTTTATAGATCAATTCGTGATGAATGGCGGTCGCTTAATGGTCTTCATGAATACACTTGCTCACCACGAAGATTCACTGGCGCAGAATTTTATGGACCATTCGGTTCGGAAAAATCTCACCTTGGATAAAATGCTATTTGACTATGGAATAAACATTCATGAAAACTATGTTTTCGACCGAATATGTGGGTATCGGAAGGTACGCATGGACAATGCAAGCAGCTTGAGTTGGCCATACCACGTGTTAGCAAGCGCGTCGCTACACCCAATTACTCGGAACATCGACCCCGTATCGCTCGAATACGCGAATGAACTGCAATTAATTGAAACACCCGGCGTGAAACTCACCAAAATCTTAACGAGCTCATCGAATGCAAACCGGTCTGGATTAGCTCCACAAATCAGTTTAATGGATTTTCAGATATTCGGTGAAAACCCAGCCTTTGTTGAAAACCCGACGGATCCAATTAACAAAATTACGCTCGCGGCAATGGCAGAGGGCAACATCCCTTCCCACTTCATTAATCGCGATGTACTGATTAACGTGGATACCCTGGAAGCATTCATTCCTGTGAATTACAGAAAAAAACAGATAAAAAGCAATAAAGAAACCAAAGTATTTGTGGTTGGAAATGGTCAGTTTCTTGCCAATGCCTATGACTCCGTTTTTCGAGGAGGTAAGTACGAATACGTTTCATCTCCCCCGTTCCCTTTCAATGCCTTAAAATATAGCAAGGTGCCTGATTTAAATGGTCGGCCTGTAATTTATGGCAACCAAGAATTTATACAAAACCTTGTTGATTACATGATGGGGGATAATAGTGTATTGGATATCCGTAGCCGTCAAATAGAATTCAAAGAAATGGACAAAATGAAACTACAGGCCGAAGGTGAACGAATTCGATACCTGAATTTGTTTCTACCCATTGTACTCGTTGCCCTGGTGGCGTTTGTAATGATGTTTTCAAGAAAACGCAAATACATCAATCGATGAAAAAAAATAAGAAACTACTTAGTTTAATCGCATTGCTCCTCGGAATACTAGCGCTCGCTATATTTGCCGTTAACCTCATTAAAAACAAAGGAAATTCAGATACCGAGTGGATCAATTTCGCGATAGCGGATACCACCCGAATTTCAAAAATCATCATTGAAGACACCTATGGGCAGCACATGGAACTGATTCAAGATGGCAGTCAATGGCATGATGAAAACGGTGATTGTGTCTCAAAGCCTAACGTTTCATTTATTCTTGAAGCGGCTAAGCTTATAGAGTTCAAGGGCTATCTCCCAGAAAAATCCAAAGCAAAATTCACGGAGCTCATGGCGACACAGCACATTAAGGTGTCTTACTATATTGATGGACGATGGACAAAGTCCTGGTATATTGGCCCCCCAGCGCAGGATCATTATGGCCAAATTATGCTCTTAGAAACTGCCGATGAAGGAAAAAGCAAAGACCCGGTAATGATGCGAATTAAAGGCCTGAATGGCATTATTAGCCCTCGATTTTTTGCAGAACGCAAGCGCTGGATGTGTACCGAAATATTTTCGCTTAATACCGAAGACATTACCGCGGTTGACCTCAAGAACTTTGAAATCCCTGCACTCAGTTTTAACATCAAGAATTTAGGCCGTCGGTTTGAGGTGAGATCTCATGGTAAAAAATTGAGGGTACTGGATACGGCAAACGTATATCGATACCTGCAGGGATTCAAGAAAATTCACTTTAACTTTCCCAATATCGAATTGAGTAAGAAACAAGTGGATTCCGTCAAACGAAGCCCCCTGTTTTCTCAGTTAAAAGTCACTGAACGCGGTGGAAAACACACCACCTTGCGCATGCATCGAATAAAAAGTGAGGTACCACAGCGGAATGAGGTAGGAGAAATGGTAGAAATGGATATGAATTTATTTTGGGCTGAACTGCCAAACGGAGAATTGGTTAAGTGCCAGTATTTTGTATTCAATGCCTTATTGATGGGACACATCTATTTCCCAGATATCGTAAATACGAAATAATATTTGGAATTGGGAGAAGGGCGTCTAGAATTCATAAAGTATTGTTATCTTTGCTTGTTGAAAATTAAGCTATGAATTTTATTACATCCAGCAATACCTTATTGAGTCATCTACAACGCATTTCAGGTGCCTTGAGTACCAATACTAAAATGCCAATTTTAGATAATTTTCTATTCCATATCACTGGAAATAAGTTAACGGTTTCTGGCACAGATTTAGAAACAACCATGATTACCCACTTGGATGTTCAGTCTGATGCTGATGGCAAAATCGCCATACCGGCAAAGCTTATTCTCGACGTTCTAAAAAGTCTCCCAGACCAACCGTGCACCTTTCGTGTTAACCCAGAAAATTATTCCATTGAAATCACCTACGATAATGGCAAATCTAAAATGGTTGGATTTAACGGTGAGGAATTCCCGAAGTTGCCCACAGTAGCATACAGCAGCTCCATTGAAGTAACTGGTGAATTGCTTTCGAATGCCATCAATAAAACTCTGTTTGCCGTTGGAACAGACGAAATGCGTCCGGTAATGACCGGGGTATATTGTCATTTTTCACCTGAAGACATTACGTTTGTTGCCACAGATGCACACAAACTAGTGCGTTACCGTAGAACCGATATCAATACCACTTCTAGCTCCTCATTTATTCTACCTAAAAAACCTCTTAATTTACTCAAGGCTAATTTACGTGGAGATGAATCGGTGAAGTTGGAGTACAACGAATCCAATGCTACATTTACCTTTAATGATTTAACCCTGGTTTGCAGACTTATCGACGGGAAATATCCCAACTATGAAGCAGTGATTCCAAAGGAAAACCCGAATGTGCTTACCATAGAACGAAGTCATTTCCTAAGCTCCCTGAAACGCGTTGCGATCTTCTCGAACAAAACAACACACCAGGTAAAACTCAAAATTGCTGGTGCTGAACTGCAATTATCCGCCGAAGATGTTGACTTTTCCAACGAAGCCAATGAGCGTTTAACGTGTAATTTCGATGGCGATGATATGGAGATTGGGTTTAACTCCCGATTTCTTATCGAAATGTTAGGAAATCTGGAAACCGATTCTGTGCAATTATCGATGAGTGAACCGTCTCGCGCCGGTCTATTAACGCCTCATGAAAGTGGAAACGATGCAGAGCATATTCTAATGCTTGTGATGCCCGTGATGCTTTCTAGATAAAATATGCCTTCGGAAAAGCCCAATATTCGTAATCTTTCTTTAGTTGAATTAACCGAGGCCCTAGTACAAGGAGGCTTCCCCAAGTTTCGCGCCTCACAGGTGTTTGATTGGTTATGGAAACAACATGCTGCCAATTTCTCTTCCATGAAGAATATTGGGTCGCCCCTAATTGCCTACCTGGAATCACATTATCACATTGATCGATTGGCGCTTGATACCGTTCAAAAAAGCAGCGATAAAACTATAAAATGTAGTTTTAATACCATTGACAGCCAAGTAATTGAAGGGGTCCTAATCCCCACCAGTAAACGCATGACCGCGTGCATATCCTCGCAAGCCGGATGTAGTTTGTCCTGCGCATTTTGTGCTACAGGGAAGCTGAAACTCATGAAAAACTTGAGCGCCGGAGAATTGGTAGATCAAGTAGTCGTGCTCAATGAATTAGCGACAACCAACTATGGGATTCCCCTCTCGAACATTGTACTCATGGGAATGGGTGAGCCCTTACTCAACTACAAGAACGTCATTTCGGCGCTAGAGATTCTAACCGACCCCAATCGATTCAACATAAGCCCGCGAAGGATCACTTTATCGACTGCTGGAATTTCAAAAATGATCATGAAATTGGGGGATGAAAACGTCCGTTTTAACCTTGCCCTTTCCCTGCATGCCGCCGACGACAAAAAACGCAGTGAAGTGATGGAAATCAATGACTCTAACAACTTGGCTTCATTGCGTGAGGCCTTAATTTATTTCCACGAACGCACCGGATCTAGAATTACCTTTGAGTACATCCTGTTTCATGCGTTTAATGATTCAATCGAAGATGCTGCTAACCTTGCTATTTTTGCGCGATGTGTACCGTGTAAAATCAACATCATTGAATACAACAGCATTGGTGATTCTCGCTTTACGAAAGCAACGGAAGCCCAAACAGAAGCCTTTAGGGAATTTTTAGAACGCAGAAACTTAATCGTGAATGTTCGGCGGAGTAGAGGAAAAGATATTGATGCCGCCTGTGGCCAGTTGGCAAATAAAATAAATCAGACTACAAAATCGCTTTAATTTGAGAAAGCGCTTGTAAATACGCTGTATCGCCTTTAAATTGAAAAGCTTCTTCAAATGCCAATAAATATCGATTAATTAAAGTGGTATTCGACGTTGGCTCAAAAAATTTGCGCTCTGGCTCGATTTCGATTTGTTTTAAAAATGACCGTATTTCTTGCTCGTCGAACACAATACCATTTCCGATTGGATTGATATAAAACAACACCCCATATTCACTTTCAGACTCGCTAAATAGAGAAGTATTATTTTCATCCATACGCGCTAAGATGAATATCTTTGGGAAATCAACACCATAGATTGGAAGTTCTAACCAATTTGCGATAATCGAATAAATCAAACCAATAATCAAGGGATTACCCTTCTTTTCAGTCAAAACAGTTCCAATATTCAAATGCGCTAGATCGCGCTGAAAGCTTTCCGTGCACTCAAATCCATGAACCTCGAAAAACATGTGATTTAATATTTTTACCTGTTCAAATGCCGTTTGATAATCATTTAATTCCAACCACACATCTTTACGAAGCGCCTCCATGTGTTG
>CANMTO010000027.1 GCA_947500755.1 Flavobacteriales bacterium | reverse complement strand
GGAATTGACTTGATTTCAGGCAGCGATGATAAAGACTTTTTCATTATGCCTGATATTGGTGCAGAAATCGCAAAGCTTCAAAAGGAAGAACTTAATAACGAGCAATTTCTTGAAAAGAAAGATACGTTAGTCCGAGATTATTCCATTAAATCGGAACGAATTCACTCGGTGAATCAGTTACTCAAAGCCTACACGCTATTTGAAAAAGAAGTCGAATACGTGATTTTAGATAGCAAAGTTAAAATTGTAGATGAATCCACTGGACGTATCTTAGAAGGTCGTCGATATTCAGATGGTTTACACCAGGCCATTGAAGCAAAAGAAAACGTTCAGATTGAGGCGGCTACACAAACGTATGCCACTGTTACCCTTCAGAATTACTTTCGAATGTACCATAAATTGGCGGGAATGACAGGTACGGCTGAAACTGAGGCCAAAGAATTCTACGACATTTACAAATTAGATGTGGTGGCGATACCTACGAATCGAAAGGCGGTTCGAAAGGATCTAGACGATATGGTATTCAAAACGGCTCGAGAGAAATTCGCCGCGGTTATTGAAGAGGTAGCACGACTCGTAGCGGAAGGTCGTCCTGTGCTTGTGGGTACAACAACGGTTGAGATTTCTGAATTACTCAGTAAAATGTTACAATTCAATAAAGTTAAGCATCAAGTACTCAATGCCAAGTACCACCAAAAAGAAGCGGAGATTGTTGCCGCTGCAGGCCAAGCCGGAGCTGTTACGATTGCAACGAATATGGCCGGAAGGGGTACGGATATTAAACTAGGCGAAGGAGTTAAAGAGGCGGGTGGACTAGCAATCATCGGTACCGAACGCCACGATTCGCGACGGGTGGACAGACAGCTACGTGGACGTTCAGGTCGACAAGGAGATCCGGGGTCGTCGCAATTTTTTGTTTCCCTAGAGGATGATTTAATGCGGAAGTTTGGCTCAGAGCGCATCGCCAAGATTATGGACCGCATGGGACTAAAGGAAGGCGAAGTGATTAGTCATGGGATGGTTTCTAAATCCATAGAGCGTGCACAGAAAAAAGTTGAGGAAAATAATTTTGGTATTCGCAAGCGTTTACTGGAATATGACGACGTCATGAACGCTCAGCGAAAACTCATTTATAAGCTTCGTAAGAATGCGCTTTTTGGTGATCGGCTGGATATTGACGTAGACAACATGTTCTTTGATTTGTGCGAACAAACAGTACAGCAAAACATACATGCAGATTTTATAGATTTCGAAGTGGAGTTAATTCGAATCCTAGGCATTTCGTCTCCCGTTACGGAAGAGGAATTTAAGCGCTCAGATTCCAATACCTTGGTTAACTTGGTATATCAAAGCATGTTATCTCAGTATAAGCGCAAATGCGAAAAATTCGCCTCCAAGGCGTTTCCTCAGGTTAAACATGTACATGAAACCATGTCGGATCGATACAAGAACATCGTTTTCCCGTTAACGGATAGCCGAAGAGAAGTGCAGCTGGTGGTGAATTTACAAGAAGCATATACCACCCAATGCGCTAACATTTCAAAACAATTTGAGAAACACGTAATCCTTGGTATTATAGACAACGAATGGAAAGAGCATTTACGTGAAATGGATGACTTACGATCGGCCGTAAACAATGCCACCTACGAGCAAAAGGATCCTTTAGTAATTTATAAACTAGAATCTTACGATTTATTCAAGAATATGATTAATAGAGTGAATGTTTCCTCGGTGGAACTGCTCATGAATTTAGATATCCCATTTGAACAGGAGGCACAAAGCACGAATAAGGAAATAACTCAAAATCCTTACGCAAAATCACAAACCAATGTAAGTACCTCCGGACAGTCTCCAAAATTTGAGGGTAGTCAAGGGTATCAAGAAGCGATTCAGAATTCAATGACAGAACCCGTGAAACGAGAGCCCATTGTGGTTGATGCAAAAATTAATCGAAACGAACCTTGTCCTTGCGGAAGCGGTAAAAAATACAAGCAATGCCATGGAAAATAGGCCTGATTGGAACGGGCAATGTAGCGAGTTTTTGGGCGCATAATCTTAAGGGAATTGACAGCGTTGAACTATTCGTGCAAGGAAGTTCACCGGAAAAAACTCATAGTTTTATTACCACTCATGGTCTAACAGCACTTGATTCTCAAGAGGTTGATGTTTTTTTAATTTGCGTTCAAGATAGAAACATCGCTGCAGTACTCACTGGCTTACCTGAACACATCCCTACCTTTGTTTGCGCTGGACTGTTTAGTATTCAAGCGTATCTAACACGACAAATCGGGATTATTTACCCCTTGCAAACCATTCAAGAACATTCCCTGCCTTCGTTTTCAACGGTTCCATTTTTAGGTGAATTTTCTGCAAGTGCGCGGGACATTGGCCTGCGATTCCTTTATGAAATGGGGCTGAAGTATTCAGAAGAAACAGAAGAAGCACGGTTCTCAGCACATCTTGCGGCGGTATTCATCAATAATTTTGGATACTTCGTCATGAAACATGGATTAACCTTGGCTCAAAAACATCACATTCCTCCCGCCCTATTTAAACCCCTGATTAATCAAACAATATCTAACTTATTGGTTGATAAAGACTTGCAAACAGGACCAGCACGAAGAAATGATCTCGAAACCCTTCGCTCGCATGAATCCATGCTCGCTGATGAATCGTTAGAAATATACAAAGCCCTGAGTGCATTCATACAACATACCAATTCCAATGAATTATAAAATCAAACTCAACACCATTAATACGTTTATTTTTGATGTAGATGGCGTCCTTACCAACGGCAATGTGTTAATCAATGGATTGGATTATCAACGCAGTATTTATGTAAAGGACAGTTATGCGATTCAATATGCATCAAAATTGGGATACCACATTTTCTTGATAACAGGGGGCGAATCTGAATTCATAAAAAAAACATACTTGAGGCTGGGCGTAACCGAAGTCCGTTTGGAAAGCAGTAACAAGCTACAGGTATTTGAGGAGATCAAGAGTAAATACGCGCTTGATAATGCACGTTGTTTATACATGGGGGATGACATTCCGGATATTCCTTTATTGAAAAATGTGGGAGTGGCTGCGGCACCACAAGATGCATCCGTTGATGTAAAAGAAGTTGCTACCTACGTTTCCCCATATCAAGGTGGTGCTGGATGTGTGCGCGATGTGATTGAACAAACACTTAGAGCTCAAGGAAAGTGGCTTGGTCCAGACGCCTTTACCTGGTAGTCATGACATATTCAACTCCTTAGCCCAAAAAGCGTTTAACAGCATGACCAACCGGCGTGAAGTATTATTCAAGTAACGCTTTGTTCGATACCCACCAATCCACTTTATTCCTGAAATGGCATTGGTTAAAAACACTTCATCGGCAGACAGTAAATTATGTGGAAGAATGGGACATTCATATACCCTAATTCCATTTTGAATGGCTAGGTTTATAACCTGCATACGCATGGTTCCCGCGATACATCCTTCTTGCAATCCAGGCGTATATAGCACACCATTACTGACAATGAACAAATTACAACTGGTGGTTTCAATCAGATTCCCCTTTTCATTTTGCAGCACGAAATCGTCTAAACCCAATTCCTCTGCTGCGATTGCAGCAAGTACCTTGGTGAGACCGTTTTTTGTTTTAAAGGGAGAAAGGACATTGGCATGCAGCTTTATGTCTTTGTAAATGTCAAGCTCAAGCCCCTTGTAGTTCAATAAAAAATCCTGTTCGTCGATAGGCCAAACCTCTATAAAATAAGTGGCCTCATTGGAAGCGGGCTTGTAGGTTCCCCCAGCAATCCGGTCAATACTAATGCGGCATTTTCCCCCTGCCCTAATCTCACTTTTTTCAAGTAACTCAAGCACTTTCTCATGAAACACTTCTTGGGTGAGGTAGGAAGGAATTCTTATTTTAAGCAATTCAGCTCCCTTGAAAAGTCGTTGAATGTGGGCATTTAGATTAATTGGCCGACCATGCATAATGCGGACACTTTCAAAAACACCATCTCCGTATAAAAATGCTCTACTACCCGCTTCGATGGCAGGCTCTGAAGCAAGAAGTATCTTACCGTTGTTGTTTACAAATAACATTAGCTCAGAAAAATATGAATGAAATCAATCGCCTTATTTGGCGCTAACAATAATACAAAAAGAATTCCAAACAATGCTCCGCTGATGTGTCCATCATTGGCGATTCCAGTATTTCCGCGTTTCATCGCTAGGTATTCAAAAAGTAAATACAAGGGTCCGAAAATATAGGCTGGAATTGGAATCGGTATAAACAATAGCCCCAAGGGCAATTCAGGTTCCCACAAAATCATTGCAAAAACTACCGCAGAAACCGCACCTGATGCTCCCAACGAACGATACCCTGAATTATATCGATGACGAATATATGGAATCATGGTAGCGGCGAGCCCACCCACCAAATACAAGGTCACATACATTACTATACCTTTAGAATCACCAAAAGACAGTGACCATGATTGCTCTAAGCGTCCGCCCAGCATGAATAGGGAGAACATGTTAAATAATAAATGTTGATAATCTGCATGAAACCAGGAATGGGTTATTAACCCCCACAGGTGATTTCCTTTAGAAATTTCAAAGGGATTAAATAAAAATCCTTCGCGCCAATACGGCCGCTTAATCCCTTCATAACTCACCAAAGCGGTTAGACCGATAATAAGGAGTGTAGCAGAAATAATCATGAGAATCTAACACCTTTAATTCCCTCAAAATTAGGTATATTTGCATTACAGCATGCGTTTTAATCTCGTTTATTTAATTTTCTTCAGTCTTGTGGTTTCCTGCAGCAGGGATCCTGAACTGAATTTTGATTTTCTAAATGACCCCTCGTTGTCTATTTCAACTAAATTAGAACGTTATCTATCTAGCGATAGCCTTCTCCGCTGTACATTCAATCAGCAAGAAATCAATCAACTCACCTCATTTTACGAGAACAACGACTTTACTCCGAGCATTGCCTTAAGTGATAGCACTTTTTCAAAAAGGGGCAATACACTCGTTGCAATTGCCAAAAACCCGTTGGCCTATGGCGTGCCGGAAGAGCTTTGCTTACCCATCAGCGATAGCATGCATCCGGTGGAAGTAGAATTAAGAATCATCATCAATCTTTCTAGAATTTGCGCCGTTGCTAGGGATGGTTTCTTTACGTATGATTCCAAAACACTCAAGCCAAAATCCCTTAGTAAAATTTCTGTTCTGAATCAATTAAGCGCCATAAATAACCCTGCTAAACAGCATGAGTATATAGTTAATCTTGGGCCAAAATTAGACACGAACTATGTTAAATTAGCCGAGGAAATCTATGCATACGCGACACGATACACCATCGACACCAAGAATTATTCTACGAAGAAGGATTCCTTAATCAAAAATAATCCGACCAAGTTTGCTATTCAAAGTTTAACCCAAAAAGGCTACTTAACAGGGCGCTACAGCATCAAGAATTTTGAAGATGCATTACTTACCTTCAAAACACATAACGGATTAGACAGTACGCTTGACATCAACGATTACACCATTGAGGCGCTTGCGGAATCCAATAAACACCGATTAACACGCGCTGCGATAAGCCTGGATAAAGTAAGACAACATGCCGCTTATGGTCCAAGATACGTTCGTATTAATATCCCAGAATATCAATTGTATTTCTTCGCAAATGACAGTCTTAAAGCAATTCATCGCGTGGTAGTTGGTAAACGAAACACGCAAACACCTGAACTCGTATCCGAAATTAGGACCATAATTATATACCCATATTGGAAGGTGCCCGCCAGCATCATAAAAAAAGAAATCATGCCGGATGTCTATAAAAATCAGGGGTATTTAGCCAGGCATCACTACAAGCTCTGTCGATACAACGATACGGCACGAATAGATCCAAAGACCATTAATTGGGGTAATCGACCAAGCGGGTTTAACGTCATTCAAATGCCAGGTCCATGGAACAGCTTGGGCGTTATAAAATTTGAATTCTTGAATAGTCATAGCGTCTACGTGCACGATACCCCTCAAAAATCTTTTTTCAACCGGAAGGTCAGAAGTTATTCACACGGATGCATGCGCTGTCAAAATCCCATTGATTTGGGAAAACTGATGCTTGATTACGACCAAGAGGGTCGCAGAAAACGGTCTATGCCCGCAGACACCTTGGACTCACTCATACGAATTGGCGACCACACTGCAATAGCACTTAAAAATCGGATTCCAATATATGTAGAGTATCAAACAGTGACGATGCAATACAAAAGACTCACGTTTCATATTGATATTTATTTTCGTGACGAAGAACTGATTGGTATTCTTACTTCAACGCGCAAAAAATCCCTTAACAATAGATCCAAATGATTGTATCACCCTCCTTATTGTCGTGTGATTTCGCCAATGTTCAACGCGATGTAGAAATGTTAAACGCTTCAGTAGCTGAATGGATTCATATCGATGTCATGGATGGTGTTTTTGTTCCAAATATTTCGTTTGGATTCCCAATTTTAAGTGCCGTTCGAAAGCATACCGACAAGGTGCTTGATGTTCATTTAATGATTCAAAATCCTGACTCCTTTTTATCTGACTTCAAAAAAGCGGGCGCTGACCTATTAACCGTTCATTACGAAGCCTGCACGCACCTACATCGCACCATTCAAGCCATCAAAGAGTTGGGCATGAAGGCAGGTGTTGCCTTAAATCCGCATACTCCGGTTTCAGCGATAAAACATATTGCCTCTGACCTCGATTTAGTGTTAATTATGTCAGTGAATCCAGGGTTTGGAGGTCAGCAATTCATACCGAGTGCGGTTGATAAAGTTCGTGAACTGAATGCGTTTAAAACAGCACATGGCTTAGAATTCATCATCGAAGTAGATGGCGGAGTTAACGGTCAAAATGCCGCGCTGCTTCGAGAAGCAGGTGCAAATGCGCTTGTTGCGGGTAGTTATGTGTTCAATGCACCGGATCCCGTTTCATGCATTCATGAGTTGAGTATGGTCTAGACTCAGTAACTTAACTCCATAATCCACGTTATTATTACATGCGTAAATTTTTCTTTATAATTTTTCTTTCTCTTGTTCATGCTACCGATGCGCAAAATTTAGCTGAATTGGAGCTTAAATTGAGTGAAAAATTACAGCAATTGCGCAAGGCAAAAACCAATGGTGAAATAAACAAAATAAATACTCAATTCACAAAAGAAATGAGTGAATTTGTGCGTAAAGAAGGGGCCTTTGAATTTGAATTCACACAGCTCCCAACGGTGGCCGATCTAAAAAGCGAAGACGGATTAGTACGGATTGTTCATTGGAATCTTGAATATACTGATTTCACGTATAGCTACGCGGGGTTTATTCTCAGAAAAGATCCGGATAATGAAACAACCAGTGTGTATAATTTGGTGGATGTTACGGACCCCTATACCCTCATTCCTGAACAGGTTATTGATTCAAAAAATTGGTATGGCGCACTGTATTATAGAATTATTCCGGTAGAATATAACAACGATATGCAATACGTCCTTTTTGGTTGGGATGGCGCCACAACGAGCAGTAATTTTAAGCTTATTGATGTGCTTGTGTTTAAAGGGAATGCTGCAAAATTTGGTAGCCCCTTATTTGTTGCCAAGAACAAAACACAAAAACGGGTAATATTTGAGTATTCCGATAAAAGTAGCATGTCCATAAAAATGGATGAGAAACGCAACCGAATTGTTTTCGATCACTTATCCCCAGAAACGCCCGCATTAACTGGCATCTACTCTTACTACGTGCCAGATTTTTCCTACGATGCATATGTTTGGGACGAAGACCGCTTCATCTTGAATGAAGATGTGATTGCAGTGAATGATGAGGCTGAAAAAGAATCAGTTATTTATGTCATGGATTCCAAGACGGGGAAAGTGAAAAAAGAAACCTACAAATTAAAGTGGATTAATCCGGAAGATAAGCAACATCAGGGAGACATTAGCCACGTGGCTCGAACCCCTGAATCAGAGAATCAAACGCCTGAAATCAACCCTTCGGATGAGAACACTGTCCCTAAAAAGAAATGGTGGGACCGAAGGAATCCTGATAATTTAAGCGTTACTACCGGAAAGTACCGAAAAAATAGAAGAAGACCCCCTGAACCATGATGAAACTCGGCGAATTTAACGCACTATATATCAATCGATTTACCCCTCAAGGAGCCTATTTGGTTGAGCATTTTCAACTTGAAATCGATGAAAATTCTACCGTTGAAGAAGTACTACTTCCAACCAAATATCTCGAAAATGGCGCTAAAGAAGGCGATCCAGTATCGGTATTCCTCATGAAAGATTCTGAAAACAGACGCGTAGCCGTGACGGATCAACCGCTATTGACACTTGATACGTGCGCTATATTGCGAATCGTGGAAATCAATCCTTACGGGGCATTTGCGGATTGGGGCTTAGATAAAAACCTTATGATTCCTTTTGCTGAACAGCGACAGGCTGTAGAAATTGGCGATACTTACCCGATTTTCTTAAAGTATGACGAATTAACTGATCGTCTTTTCGGTTCAATGAAGATTCGCAAACACCTGATTGAAGCACCCGAAAGCATTTGCAATGAGCGCGTTACCTTTATGGTTACTGAACATCATGAACTGGGATGGCGAGGAATCGTAAATCAATGTTACAGCGGCATGCTCTACCGAAGCGACTGCAGAATCCCCGTAAAAATTGGTCAACACATTACCTGCTATGCCAAGATTGTTAGACCCGATGGAAAAATAGATTTACAAATGAGTGCGGGTACGGTGGATAAATACGATGAGGCAGTTTCGATGATTTGGGAGTATCTATCGGAACATAAATTCCTCTTCCTTACCGATAAATCTGAAGCCGTAGACATCTATAATCAATTTCAATTGAGCAAAAAAACATTCAAGCAAGCCGTTGGCAGACTATACAAGGACCGAAAAATCAAGTTATTCGAAGATAAAATCTCCCGGATTGATGAGTAAATCTAGCGTGGAGGTCTATTTGCACACCTATGATGTACTTCCCTCAGACCCCTTACCCACCCTATTCGATTTCCCTCATCAATATGTTCCAGATCCATGGGCACAAACCGCGGCAGAACTGCTTCAAGAATTAATTCCTAAGACCTTTGCCCACGACTTCAACACGCTTGGAAAAATGTTTGGCGTTTTGGTTGTTAATACCCCCTTTGGTATAAAATTCCTTGCTGGATTTTCAGGTAAAATTGACGAATCGACTCAGTTTCCGGGCTTTGTTCCGCCTATCTACGATACGTTAAACCAAGAAGCCTTTTTTAAACAAGGAGAGCGCGCACTTAATAAATTAACACGCCGCATCAATGACCTTACGAATGGTGAACCGTTGCGTGAAATCCTAACAGAGAAATCTCAATACGAATTGCATGCGCAAGCGCAAATCACAGCGCTAAAGAACTCAATAAAAATAAAAAAGGGTCTTCGAGATGCACTACGAAGGGCCCCTAACCTATCGGTAGAGGTTGAAGGGCAATTGGCGAATGAAAGCAAACAAGAACAGCTCATCCTAAAAACCTTAAAAAAGGAAATACAAGTCAGATTAGAACAAATAAACGCTAAGATTTCTGTGATACAGGATGAAATAGCGGTCTTAAAATTGAAACGCACGAATCAATCCATCGCTCTTCAGCAAGAATTATTCAAGGCCTATCGCTTGCAGAACTTCGCTGGCGAAACATCAACTGTTCACGACGTATTTACTGCGTTCAACGGCGAAATCCCACCCGCTGGAACCGGTGAATGTGCCTTACCCAAACTGCTGCATTTTGCCGCCTTAAATCAGTTGAAACCGATTTGTTTTGCCGAATTCTGGTGGGGTCTTTCTCCAATAGGCGAAATTCGAAAGCATGGACATTTTTACCCAGCCTGTAGAGCGAAGTGCGAACCTATCCTAGGTTTTATGCTTAAAGGCATTACCATGGCAAAAAATCCCGTCCTAAGCACCTTAATTACCGCGCCTTTAAAAATCCTCTATGAAGATGATTATTTGATTGTCATCAATAAACCCAGCGGCTTACTGTCTGTACCTGGTAGAAGCGACCTTGATTCGGCTGAAGATCGATTAGCGCTGAGGGAAGTAAAGGGAGCATACATTAAAGCGATTCATCGACTAGACATGGGAACCTCGGGTGTAATGATGTTCGCAAAATCCCCTGAAATATTGACTGCTATGCAAATGCAATTTGCAAAAAACCGAGTAACAAAAACATACGAAGCCTTATTAGATGGGATTCCTAAAGAACTTGAAGGGATAATCACACTGCCCTTGCGCCTCAATTTAGCGCATCGTCCACACCAAATGGTATGCTTTGAGCACGGAAAGAAAACACATACTGGATACAATGTCCTTGAATTCAAAAACAAGATAACACGCATTGAATTCTACCCGAAAACAGGTCGTTCCCACCAACTTAGAATGCATGCGGCACATCCTTTAGGATTGAATTGCGCAATTCTCGGTGATGAATTATATGGCATTGCAAAAGATAGACTATATCTTCATGCTAAATCCATTCAATGTTGGCATCCCGTATATGAAGGAGTAATTACCTTAAAATGTCCTACACCATTTTAATCGCGAGACAAGACTGAGATAGAAACGTATATTGAATCGCTCAAAGAACCCTTAGGGTACATACTTCCTATTCGGCTGAAGGAATAAATCAACACTTAAAGAATACACTGCCAGAAGCTAAAGAATATATCAGTTACGGAATGCCTATTAAAAACAACACATTAAACCGGAGCTAATAAATGGACAGCGCAACGTTGACTTTTTCATTATCTTTGCTTTCAATTTTAACGAGAATTTATGGCAAATACCGCAGATATCCGCAACGGATTGTGTATCAAGCACAACGATAAACTATTTCAAATCATTGAATTTCAACATGTTAAACCAGGAAAAGGTCCTGCATTTGTGCGCACAAAAATGCGTCAAATCGAATCAGGCAGGGTCTTAGATCATACCTTTTCTGCAGGGCATAAAATCGAACCTGTGCGTATTGAAAACCGGGAGCATCAATACCTTTATCAAGAAAGTACTGACTATGTATTCATGAATAATGAATCCTTCGAACAAATAAATATTCCGGCAAAAATGGTTGAGAAGCCACTTTTCCTTCAAGAAGGAATGGTGGTCAACATTCTTTTTCACGCTGAAGAAGAAACGCCACTCGTAGTAGATTTACCGATGTATATTATTTCAGAAGTTACCTACACGGAACCTGGTGTTAAAGGAGATACCGCCACGAATTCAATGAAACTAGCAACCATCGCTTCCGGAGCCGAAGTAAAGGTGCCGCTATTCATTGATAATGGGGAAATTATTAAAATTGATACACGAACTGGCATTTATGTAGAACGCGTTAAAAAATAAGCATGAAAAACACTGCCCTACTTCAAAAACACCTCGATGCGAATGCAAAAATGGTTCCTTTCGCTGGATACAATATGCCCGTACAATATGAAGGAGTAAATGCTGAACATGAAACCGTTCGAACAGGGGTTGGTGTGTTTGACGTGTCGCACATGGGAGAATTTTTCCTTAGGGGACCAAAAGCCTTGGATTTAATCCAACGCGTAACGACGAATGATGCATCCGTACTTTTTGATGGGAAAGCCCAATACAGCTGTATGCCAAATGGAAAAGGCGGAATTGTAGATGATTTGATCATTTACAGAATTAGTCAAGAGGAGTACTTACTGGTGGTAAATGCATCAAATATTGAAAAAGATTGGAACTGGATTTCTTCGCACAATACGGCGGGCGTGGAGATGGAAAATGCTTCCGATGCCTATTCGTTGTTAGCTATTCAAGGCCCAAAGGCTGCTGAGGCGATGCAATCCCTAACAGCGGTAAACTTATCCGACATGGGATATTATACCTTCACCAAAGGAACCTTCGCTGGACAACAGAATATCTTTATTTCAGCCACTGGATATACCGGTTCTGGAGGTTTTGAAATTTATGTACCGAACGAAGTTGCAGTTGCTGTATGGGATGCCGTATTCGAAGCGGGAAAATCCTATGGCATTAAACCGATTGGATTAGCGGCAAGAGATACCTTGCGCTTGGAAATGGGGTTTTGCCTGTATGGAAATGATATCGATGATTCCACTTCACCGATTGAGGCTGGCTTAGGTTGGATTACTAAATTCACCAAAGACTTTGTGGATTCTGAAACACTTAAATCTCAAAAAGAACACGGGGTTACACGTAAATTAGTAGCGTTTGAAATGATTGAACGGGGTATACCTCGACATGACTATCGCATTCTTGATGGACAAAACAAGGTGATCGGAAAAGTAAGTTCAGGAACCATGTCTCCTACTATGAAAATAGCCATAGGATTAGGTTATGTTGATCTTGCTCATGTCAGTTTAGATTCCGAAATCTACGTTGAAATCAGAGATAAAGGCGTATTAGCAAAAGTAGTTAAGCTACCATTTTATAAAAAATAGTTCATTGCATACGAAAGTATAAAGAGCAGCGTTATTGACACTGCTTTTTATATGCGCATACTACAACTACCCTCCTCCGATCAACCAAGAAACAAACTAATTGCTCAAGGTGTTCGAAACCTCACAGACTCAGAACTTATTGCATTACTCCTTGGCAAAGGATCACATCAGAAAAATGCGAAAGAATTGGCTCAAGAACTACTAGTCTATTCCAAAAATGATTTAAGCCGACTTTTTGGCGTCACCCAAGATACCCTGACTCGTTTTCAAGGCATTGGTCCGGCAAAAGCATCCACCCTGCTGGCCGCCTTTGAATTGGGAAGACGATTTTCAGCTCATTCCCCCGTGCAAGGTAAAATCATCCGTAATTCAAGGGATGTGTATCGATTTGCCAAGCGCACTTTTTCGCTGCTTACACATGAAGAGTTTTTAATTCTCTTACTCAATAACAACAATGAAATATTGCACGCGCATCGCCTTTCTCGCGGTGGAATTACAGGAACGGTGGCCGACGGAAGAGTTTTGTTCAAATTAGCCTTCGAGTATAAAGCTACTGCAATAATTCTTTGTCACAATCACCCAAGCGGCAATCCCAAGCCCAGTGAACAAGACATTCGACTTACCATGAACTATCGAAAATTTGGAAAATTCATTGATTTACCTATTCTAGACCACATCATTTACAGCGATTTTGGCTACTTTAGCTTCGCCGATGAAGGCTTATTAGATCAGGAATGAAAATCGTTACAATTATTGGAGCTCGCCCACAAATCATTAAAGCTGCGGCGATTAGTCGGGCAATTCATACGCATTTCAAAGACCAAATCACCGAAGTAATTGTACATACTGGGCAACATTATGATGACAACATGTCTGCCATTTTCTTTACCGAAATGGGGATTCCTACAGCCAACTACAACCTTTCGGTAGGAAGTGGAAACCATGGGGTTCAAACCGCAAAAATGATGGAAGGTATTGAAGCCATCTTACTCAAGGAAATGCCAGATGCCTTGCTCGTATACGGCGATACCAATTCTACCTTGGCCGGAGCCCTTGCCGCTTCTAAAATCCACATCCCTGTCGTTCACATTGAAGCTGGATTGCGATCATACAACAAATCCATGCCCGAAGAAATCAACAGAATTACCTGTGATCATTGTTCTACCCTACTCTTTTCACCAACCAACCAAGGAATAACCAATCTAATAAAGGAAGGATTTAGCACGACAACTCATTCCAAGGCATCCATTGATCATCCGCTGGTTTTCAAAACGGGTGACATCATGTTTGATAACAGCATGTATTTTTCGAGTATTGCAAATGAAAAACAAGGGCTGCTTGAAAAGCTACAACTCACTCCCGGAGGGTTTATCCTTTGCACCATTCACCGCGATTCTAACACGGACAACCCCGAACATTTAAATCAAATTATTCGGGGCTTATTGCAAATTCAACGGATTTCAAACCAAGCGATTGTATTGCCCTTGCATCCAAGAACACGTAAGAAAATGACGGAACTCTTAGATCCCGTTTTAGCAGAAGAATTACAGCTAAACCCGGGAATTCAAGTGATTGACCCGGCTGGATTCCTAGACATGATTTCGCTAGAAAACACCTGTAGCCTCGTAATTACCGACAGTGGAGGCGTACAAAAAGAAGCCTTTTTCTTTAAAAAACCTTGCATCATTCTTAGGGAACAAACTGAATGGGTAGAAATTGTCGAAAATGGAAACGCCCTACTGGTAGGTTCTGACGAAAAGAAACTCATTGAGGCTTACCATCAGTTAACAACTAAAAAAGATTACACCTATCCCCCGTTTTTTGGTGACGGACATGCTTCCGAAGAAATTTGTCGTTTGATGATTGAACATTTATGACACTGATATTTGTTGAAAAACTCACCAAGCGACTCACGTACACATTCGATTTTGTGTTTAATGCCCGTGGCTTGAGGTATGAGTTTACCTCCGACCTGACCTACTTCTGCAATTCAAACCAGCAAAAATTCAATTATTCGACGCACACGATTCCGGATGTCCCGACCCTTGTTCCTTGCTCCTTGTTATTTGATCAAGAGATTCATCAGATTTCGCTGGATAAAGTAACAAAGGATGATATCGAATTCATGTCCTTTAATGAATGTCCGGACCTTGTTGCATCCATCTTTTTTGTATTGTCTCGCTATGAAGAATATTGGAAGGTTGAACGAGATGCACATGACCGTTTTCCTGCCTTATGCAGCATACAATCGGTTTTTGGTTGGCTACACGAACCCATTTGTGACCGCTGGGCGCTTAATCTTTTGAAATTTATTGGTATAAACTCGGCCCCTGACTCAGAATTTAACATTCAACCCACCGTTGACATAGACTCCACATTTGCATATAAAGGGAAAGGCACGTTTCGAACGATCGCTGGAATCCTGAAAGATCTCAGCAAGGGTCGCATTAATCGGGTTAAAGACCGTATTCAGGTGCTTTTTCAAAAACGAAAAGATCCCTTTGATACCTTTGACCACATTTCAAGAATCGCTCAACTATATCCTGAAACACGCTGTTTTTGGCTGCTTGCTGATTTTGGAGCGTTTAATAAAAATCTAAGCTATACGAATCCTCAACAAGGTGAGATCATTACCAAGCTAGCATCGACATGTGAAATCGGAATACATCCCGGATACGATACCTATACGAATGGGACCAACCTAGCGCTTGAAATTCATCGCCTAACAGGGTTAACGAAAAAAGAAATTAAAACCAGTAGGCAACACTTCCTAAGACTTTCAATACCTGATACTTACAATAATTTAATTGAACAAAATATTCAAATAGATTACACCATGGGATACGCCGAAACTACTGGATTTCGGATGGGAACCGCTCGTCAAACCCCTTGGTTTAATTTAAAAACCAACGAAATAACTTCATTGCAATTACAGCCATTTTGCTATATGGACGGCACCTTGAATGAATACATGAACCTATCACCGATTCAAGCAATTGAGGAAGTTACTACGCTAAAAGCACTGGTTAAACAATACGGCGGAACCTTCTCCTTTATCTGGCACAATGAAACGCTGGGTTTCAAGCATCATTGGAAGGGCTGGGAGCCAGTATTTGAAGAGAGTATTTCCTACTCATAAAACTTGACCTGTACGCCTACCTTGAACCAACGTCCCGGCATTTGCACATAACCCGCTTCAATGTAATCGGTATTAAAGAGGTTGTTACCCTCTAGAAAAACGGAAAAATTACGCGATGGATTAACCGTGAGTTTCGCATCCACCAGGGAATATGCATTCCCTCCAACACGGTCCACTCCACGGTACGCCACGGTAGCATATACCCAATGGGTGATATTCATGCTTAGCTTTGTAATTAATTGATTTCTCATACCAGAAAATGCATACCTGGATTGCGTTTGCTGTAAGGGATCTGCAAATTGATGCGATGCATCTAAATAATTATACCCCAACGATAATTCACGAATCATAATGCGGCCATTTCCATTCCAACGATAGTTTATACTGCTTTCAAACCCGGTAAATATCACATTGGCCAAATTAACTGGGGTCCAAGGATTCGGACTACTCGTAGTACTTCTTACCCAATCAATCATATTCGTTGTATTCCGACGATAAACGGAAGCTTCAACTCCTAATTTCGATTTAAAGCGTTCTGCACTGCCAGAAACCATTGTCCCCCAAGTCACATTCCAAACCATCCCCAACTCGGCATTCGTAGCATATTCCGGTTGAAGATCCGGATTCCCAACGTTGGAATAATCTTGATAAAACAAATCCGTGTAGGTTGGCGCACGGTAGCTTTGACCAATATTTGCGTATATTTTCACAGGAATAAGCAAACGACGGGAACCTGGATTAAATGCACCTTCAATACCCGGTAATATCTTTTGATAAACTTGGTTATTCATGGATAAATTGAAATAATGTACATTCGCAATGAGTGTAAGTTTTTCATTCAATAAGGTCACCTTATGGTCTAAAAACCCTGATATATAGGAACGTTCACGTGACCCAAGGTTCGAACTTTCTAAGGACTCGGCGCGGTATTCAGCACCGGCTCCCGTTACTCCCAATGCTGATTTATACTGTGCGGTTTCTTCCAAAGTCAATACGTCCGACCAATGTTTATTCGTGTAAAATGAAGGGTCAAAGCGTTTCAATCTAAATTCATCCCGATGCGTTCTAATGGAAGCTTTCGTTAATAAGGTTAAGTTGGTCATCTTTAATTGATGAGAAAGACCGGTAATCGCCATTTGCGTAGACTCCCATTGATCAGGAAAGAAGTTGGTATAGTATCCATTCGCACCAAAGGCACGGTCAGTGTAACCTGCAATTGCTTTTATCTCATGTACCTTACCAAGCGGTAAAACGGCATCATAAAAAAACTGTTGATTTAAAAAATCAGAATTATACCAATACCCATTGCTTTTATCTAGCCCTGCAGAAAACGATTGTCTAAACGATTTCAAGGGAGCATTCACTGTAAATTGCGTTCCAATACCGCCAAAACTTGCTCCAAATCCTTGCGCATTGATTCCATGCAATGCATTGGGTGCGGTCACAAAATTCACAGCACCCGTCATGGCATTTTGACCAAAAACCCGAGTTCCCGAGCCTTTGTAAACTTCAATACTCGATACATTGGTTAAAAGCACTGGAAGATTCAGGGCGTGATGTCCTGTTTGCGGATCCACTAATTTAAAGCCATTGATCAAAATTAAATTTTGATCGAAACCTCCACCGCGGATACTCAAATCTCCTTGTATGCCTTGTACACCGCGTTGACGAAAATCTAGTCCAGGAACAAAGGATAACGCTTCGTTTACAGAACGAATCGGTAAATCGCGATTCTGTACTGTGTTAATAAGCTGAATGCTTGAGGTACGATCATTATAATTGCTTGCAATGCCTTTTCCATAAACACTTACCTCTTTAACTGTGCGATTAGTATCACTATAAAATGGATACGGTTTTGGATTTCCTGAAGTTTGCGCATTGAGACCCGAACAAAGCAACAAAAGGCCATAGAACATTTGATTTTTCATCGATACATTAATTTAATTATACCCGTAGCGGATTCAAAAGTAAAAGGAAATTCGTGTTTTCCAGGAAGTAAATTACAAAAATTCGAACTAAAGCGCACTCCAGGCACCGAAGAAAACATCCAAACATCGGCCATGAAATCCTCATTTTCAATAACTAATAAAGCGTTGCGGCCTAGCGTATCCACTTGTACTACTTCCATGTTGTAAGTAACGGTTCGATCCGATTTCAAACGACCCGTTAGAAATATGCGATGACCCTCGTTTGGTAAATCCACTTTAATGATGCGAGGTGTATCATCAGTTCCTTGTTCATACAAAACCTTATGGTTGAAATTATCCAAGGAAACATACTGATTTTCAACATTTAATTCCTTGACTCCTTTTTTCTCAATCGAAAAAACAGAGGTTGTAATTTTAGCTTCTTTTACCTCTGTATTATTTGAAAGAAGATAGACGCGCTCCTTATTATTGATTACTTGTTTTACTGCGGTTAACTCTTCATAAAGTTCCTTTACCCCATAGTGTAACGCTTTATATTGCCCTTCATAGTCCATACTAGACCAGGTAGGCCCTGGCCAGCAATCGTTTATTTGCCAATACAAGGTACCCATACACCTCGGAGCATCTAATAAATGTCCACTGATTGCGGAGGAAACGGCATACGCTTGAGTGAGTTGAGAAAAATAGACGAATTCTTCAAAACTCTTTGGCTTGCCATACAAGCCTTTCGCGTGTTTTAATATCATCCCATTCCCCACATAGCTTTTCTGGTGATGCTTCATGACGGCTGAATTCAAATCCCAATCTAACTTCGAGCTGAATGTCAGTAAGGTAGGAAATTCGGGGAAACTCTGGAAACCAAATTCCGCGTTAAAACGTCCGATTTTTGTAGCGAAATCCGACATGGGATCTGTTCCATGCCAAACACCCCAATAGTGTTGCGTTCCGTGATTGTAAAATTCATGCTTGCCCCAATTGCTTAAGGGCGACGTATGCTCATAGGGCAGATTTGAATACTTGGCTAAGGTGTTTGGCAATACGTTCTTAAAAAGGTCATCATATGCTTTTTCAATCACGGCTTGGTCGTCTTTATTCAGCATATATTGCACTTGAAACCCCCAATTCTTCCAGGCCACATCTACCTCATTATTCCCATTGATGTAAACGACCGAAGGATGCTTCGCAAGGCGTGGAAGTTGAAAATCAAACTCTTCTTTTACATTGGCTAAAAAAAGAGAATCCCCGGGATACATGGCACAGGCAAACATCGCATCATGCCACACCATGAGACCTAAGCGATCACATTCGTTCAAGAAATCCTCCGTAGCGTAGTCCCCTCCTCCCCAAATTCTAACCATATTAAAGTTACTATTCACCATCAACTTAACCCAATCCTCCCATTCCTTGGTTGAGGTTTTTCCACCATACATACTTGGAGGAATCATGTCGCCACCCTTCATGAACATTGGCTTTCCATTGATCTCAAACGCAAAGGAAGTCCCCCATTGATCCTTATCTTGAATTAGTTTCACCGTTCGAACGCCAAAAGAATATGGAAATCGCTGAATTTCTTCTCCATGGGCATCGGTTAAAATCAGGGTATCTTTGTATAAATATGCAGGACCAGAACCTGTTGGCCACCACAGGATTGGATTCAGAATATCAAAGGTGATTCGTTGAATACAGCTCGTATCACAACGTACAGAAAACCCAAACGCACAAGAGCGAATACTACTTCCACCTGGTGTTTTTTCTTTTAAAATAACGAGTTGCATGTGGGCTGTTTCACCAAGTTCCATCGTATTTGCGACTGCGGATTTCATCGGTTGATATTCTTTCACCCTGACAGAAACGGGATTAGGAAATCCTAGGGTATTTAAGCGTGGTGCCCAGTCCCACCCAAATTGATATTGTGGTTTTCGGGTTAAGGGCGCGGCTTTGATCTTTGCATTATCGTTAGGCGCCGGGTAATGAAACGACTGATTTTCGTAGGTAGTTTTGTGATAAAGCACGGGTGGTGTAAATACCGCTTCAATATCGTTATACCCCAGCACCAGTTTATCGCGAATGTCCACCAGATACGGATGAAAATAGTTCTGCGCTTCAAGAATTTTTTGCTTGTTTATAGAAATAGAGGCATAGGTATCAATGCATGGGAAATCTAGCTCAACTTCTGCACCATTGAATAAGGATTCTGTAAGAAAAAAACGGCTTCTAAGATGCCATTGGTGCTCCTCAATCCATTGATATAACTTCTCATTTTCCCCATAAAATGGATCGGGTAAAATCCCTTGTTGATATAACGCTTCTTGCACACTGCCTCGCTCCCCAAGCGGAAACCATTCTTGTGATGTGGGATGTTGAATTTCCCACGAGAGTACCAGCGAGTTTTGGGAACGGACGATAATTGCAATAAAACAAATGAACAAAAGAAACCCTATTCTTACCATTTACGGTCATATTCGGTGTCTACCATTTCATCTCGAGTATTCGTTTTCATCGCAAAATTAAAGCCATTATACACGGAAAATCCACCCACATTTCCTTTATTGTCGATTGCAATAAATCCACATTGCAAGCCCGTCAAGTCTTTGTTTTTACGAATAATGCGCATTACCACCTCCCGACAAGCCTCAGAAGGCTTCATGCCATTCCGCATGAGTTCAACTACAATGGCACTTCCAGCAACCCGTATGATGGCCTCACCTAATCCTGTTGCCGTGGCGGCTCCAACCTCATTGTCTACAAAGAGTCCAGCACCAATAATTGGAGAATCACCTAACCGACCCGGCATCTTGTATGCCCAACCACTGGTTGTACACGTTCCGCCAAAGCTCCCATTCGCATCCCTGGCAATTAAACCAATGGTATCATGGTTTTCGTGATTTATTTTTGGTCTTTTGAATAGGTCTTTATTCTCTTTTTTCCATGCGAGGTAATCTTTTTTTACCTCAGGAATTGGTGTTTTAATGGTTTCAAATCCGTGATCCAACGCAAACTGTTTAGCGCCGGCCCCAACCAACATAGCATGCGGAGTCTTTTCCATCACGGCTTTTGCTACTGCCGCGGGATGAGCAATTCCCTCCAAAAATCCAACCGATCCACTTCTACCATCACCGTCCATGCAGCATGCATCCAAGGTAACATGACCTGTTCGATCCGGCCTACCTCCTATACCGACACTTCGGTTTGTAATGTCTGACTCTGTTTGCATTGCTCCGGCAACGGTTGCATCTAATGCACTCCCGCCTTGCTGAAGCACCTTCCATCCTGCTCGATTTGCCTCTAAGCCGTGAATCCACGTGGAGATGATCAATGGACCTTCAATTCGTTCTTCAAACATATACGCAGGAAGTATTGCTCCTTTTACGGGTTCAATCATACCCACTGCCACCAATAAGGATCCTGCTTGAATAAATTTCCTGCGATCCATAGCTTATCGTTTTTTCTTTTTTTGTTCTGCGCCAAGCCAATCCTGAAAAACCTTCGCATTTCGAAGGTGCTCTGCGCCACTTACCGCAAAATTGTGACGACCTGAATAATCAGGTTTTGCACACATATACAAGTAATTAACGCTTGGTGCATTTAAAACAGCGTCTAATACGGCCGTGGATGGCAAGTTAATTGGTCCTGGCGGCAAGCCTTTTACGAGGTAGGTATTGTATGGGCAAACAATATTTCGGTGAACTGCTAGCAAGCGTTGTACTCCTTCCAATTTATCACCCCAACAAAATTTAAAGGTTGGATCAGATTGCAATTTCATTCCGGTTCGAACGCGATTTAAATACAAGCCAGCAATCGTAGGCCATTCATCGGCATTGACCGATTGTTCAGCATAAACGATGCTTGCTAAGGTAGTTACTTCGCTTGGAGAATTCAAACCGACTGCCTTCATTTTTGCTTTTCTTGCCTCGGTCCAAAACAATTTAAATTCGTCGGCCATGCGTTGGGTAAACGCGTTCTCATCCGTGTCGTAATAAAGCTTGTAGGTATTTGGAATAAACAGGGCTGGCAACTGTTCCACTGTAAACCCATATTTCGTTAAGGTGGAACCGGAAAGTAAATGGGAAATCAATTTCGAACTATCAAGATCAAGGCATGCGGATACTTTTCCTGCCATTTGATAAATGGTTTTGCAATTATTGAAGGTCACCGGAACCTCAATTTCAGCATTCCCATTTCCGGCTGAATTTATGGTAAATCCATTAAGTAAGGTCCGAAATGAGGTATGAGGTTGAATTTCATACATTCCCAGGGCAATTCGGTTTTTATTTAACTTCTTATAGGAGGCTACTTTTAAAAAAGCGTCTTTATCCGTAATTAAACCTTCTTTTTCCAGTTGGGATGCCAACGCTTCGGGCGAGGTAGGTGAACTAATTAGAAAGGCAATATTTTCTGAATTCGTGGTGGTAGACATACCCGACCAAAGGACAAGCAGTTTAGGCAGAAGCACCAAGAAAATAATTAGTAGAAGGCTAGCTGCAACCGTTAAATAGATTCCTCTTTTTGATTTTTTAAACATAATTGAAACGCGATTTCATCCGTTAATTTTCCATTGTAAATATACCACTCCTTCCGAATTCCCACTTCCCGAAACCCTAACTTTTGAAAGAGGTATATACTGGGCACATTGTCTGATTGTACAAAACATTGTAAGTTCCGCAACTCTAATTCATCCCGGCAGTATGCAATGCACAGCGAAAGTGCTTCAGTGGCAATACCTTGACCACGGTCGGCATCATCTGCAATTAAAATCCCTATGGTGGCAAATCCATGCTTAAAATTCACATCGAACAGATCAATGGTACCAACAGGTTTACCTGATTCTTTTCGGTCGATCATTAAACGTAGCTGTCCTGAATTTCGCAGGTTTGAAAACTGTTCAATGAGCTGATGTATATTGTGCATGGAGAACGGGACTTCTGTATGGCTTACCCGCCAATTCAAGCGATTATTTTCCCAAATGAATAAGGTAGAGGCATCGCTTGGCTCTACTGCTCTTAGGGAAATCGTTAAACCATTTAAAAAGCTCATAACAGGGTTATTTCTCCATTAAATACGTTTGACGCAGGACCAAATAACCATATGTGCTCAAATCCGGATTCATTTCGAACAAAACGAACTGCTAATTTCCCGCCCTTTGCATTTACCACTATCGTTCCTCGGGTGAGTTCATTTCTGAAGGCTAAAAACAAGGCACATGCCGTGGCACCTGTCCCACAGGCCAAGGTCTCATGTTCTACGCCTCGTTCGTAGGTTGCAATATCAATTTCATGGCTTGTTTTAACTTGAACCAAATTTACGTTTACTCCATCCTTCTTAAATGGCACTGAGTAACGAATTTCACGCCCTTTAGCTAAGGTATTCTCCGTGCTTAAATCATCAGATAAGGTAATATAATGTGGTGAACCTGTATTCATGAGCGCTGAATCTTCCCCAAAGAATTCAATATGATTTACATCTCCCATGTGAATACCTATGGAAGCACCTTCAAGGGTATACTCATGAATTCCATCAATTGCATGAAACGTTTGAGTTGAAGAATCAACGCCTAGCGCATTTGCAAAAGCAACAACACAGCGCGCACCATTACCGCAGAAACTTTTAGAAGCATCTGGGTTGTAAAAATCCATTTCAAAATCGGCATTGCTTGCTTCATTCAGTAAGATCAACCCGTCAGAGCCTATTCCACAATGGCGATTGCACATCCATTTTATTTGATCGATTCCCAAGGTGTTGTATGTACCCCTTCGGTTATCAATCATGATAAAATCATTTCCAGCGCCTTGGTATTTTTCAAACTGAACCAACATACCGTAAAAGTAGGGAAATGTTGTCAAATGTGCTTAACAATCTTTAACAGGACTTGAATTTCATATGTTCAAGGAGCTTGTTATTATTGCATGTAAATTAAAATTTAAGCACATGAAAGGAAAAAATTTGATCCATGTATTATTGATTTCTTTTTTAGGAGGATCGCTACCCTTGGCCGCTTATTTAACGTATCAATCATCAGCAACCAAAATATCAGACAAGGTTTTAGATGGTTCAACCTACCATGCGCAAGCTGTTGGAATGAATGGAGAGGTAATACCTGATTTAACCGCAGCGTCAGAAACGAGTGTGAATTCGGTGGTCCACGTAACAACAAAAGTGGTTTCAACTACCTTCCAACGGGATTTATATCAGGAGTTCTTTTATGGTCCAGGCGCGGGCGGACGAGAATTCAAGCAATACGGTTCTGGCGCTGGGTCTGGTGTCATCATCTCTTCCGAGGGATATATTGTAACAAACAATCACGTCATTGAAAATGCCTCAGAAATTCATGTAATTCTGAACGACAATTCAGAATATACGGCGAAGGTGGTTGGAGCTGACCCTTCCACCGATCTTGCGGTATTAAAAATAGAAGGCACGGGAACTTTTGTCCCTATGAAATTTGGAAACAGTGATGTCTTAAAAATCGGAGAATGGGTATTGGCGGTTGGCAATCCCTTCAATCTCACCTCTACGGTGACCGCAGGTATAGTAAGTGCGAAAGCACGAAACATTAATTTACTCGCGGATCGAACAGATAAAGAGGTGGTACCCATTGAATCATTCATACAAACAGATGCGGCTGTAAATCCAGGAAACAGCGGGGGGGCACTTGTCAATACAAAAGGAGAACTGGTTGGAATCAATACCGCGATTGCCTCTCAAACGGGTGCCTATTCCGGCTATTCCTTTGCCATACCGGTTAATCTTATGGAGAAAGTCGTAAAGGATTTAATTGATTACGGCTTGGTTCAACGGGCCTACTTGGGTGTTCAAATCTCTTCGATCAATCAAGAATTAAAAGAGAAAGAAAAGCTACCCAACTTGAAAGGAATTTATATTAATAGCGTAGTCAACGGTGGTTCCGCAGATAAAGGAGGATTGAAGACGGGAGATGTAATTCTGAAAATAGGAGTAAAAGAAGTTAATTCGCCTGCACAGATGCAAGAAGAAATCGGGAAACGCAGACCCGGCGATAAGGTGGTTATAACGGTCCGCAAGAAAAATGGAGACGAAGAGGTGCTTGATTTAGTACTTCGAAATAAAGATGGCGAAACCGAATTATTGAGTAAGGAAGAAATAACCAAGAATTTTGCACTAGGAGCTACCTTTGTAGCGTTGACCGATAAAGAAAAAAAAGACTTAAACATCTCCTTTGGCGTTAAAGTAAAAAGCATCACAACCGGAAAATTGAAGTCCATCGGGATCAGTGAGGGAACAATAATCACCAAGGTAAACAACGACCCGATAGAGAGTATCGACGAGCTAACTAATAAGCTCAATGGGGTTAACCGGGGAATCTTATTGGAGATTGTCACGCCAAGTGGCACAAGGGATTATAAAGGGTTCGGACTCTAGGGTATAAAAAAGTTACTAAAGTGGAATGGTTGAAAAGTTGTTGAAAATCGGGAAAGAAAAATTTTACATTACACATTTTTTCATTTTACTTTGCTCAACAACATAAGTAACTAAACATTCCTTAAAATATCTAATGAGACAGTTAAAAATAACCAAATCTATTACGAACCGCGAAAGTCAATCCCTGGATAAATATCTACAGGACATTGGCCGAGAAGAACTAATTACAGCTGAAGAAGAAGTTGAGTTAGCGCGCAAAATTAAAGCAGGCGATCAAAAAGCCCTAGAAAAACTAACCAGAGCTAACCTTCGATTCGTTGTATCTGTTGCTAAGCAATATCAAAACCAAGGACTTACCCTACCCGATTTAATTAACGAAGGTAACTTAGGTCTGATTAAAGCAGCACAAAAATTTGATGAAACACGCGGATTCAAATTCATTTCTTATGCCGTTTGGTGGATTCGTCAATCCATCCTACAAGCATTGGCCGAGCAAGCGCGAATTGTGCGTTTACCGCTTAACCAAGTAGGTTCATTAAATAAAATCAATAAAGCGTTCTCTCGCCTAGAGCAAGAATTTGAGCGCCCGCCATCCGCTGAAGAATTAGCAGAAGCACTTGAAGTTCCGGAGGAGAAAATCAAAGAAAGTCTGAGCGTTTCTGGTCGTCACGTTTCAATGGATGCCCCACTTTCAAACAATGAAGACGGTGGAACACTCATTGATGTAATGGCAAACAATGACACCGCGCGAACTGATGCCGGATTAATGACGGAATCCCTACAGCGTGAAATTGAGCGTTCCTTATCCACGCTTACCGACAAGGAACGTGAAATCATTCGCTTATTTTTTGGCATCGGGATGAATCACGGCCTTACCCTTGAGGAAATCGGCGCTAAGTTCAACCTGACTCGCGAGCGCGTCCGTCAAATCAAAGAAAAGGCGATACGCAGACTTCGACACACTTCTCGAAACAAACTATTGAAATCTTATTTAGGATAACATTTGAGGCTGCGTTTTCGCGGCCTTTTTTTTTAGTGTATTTTTTCATCATCAATTAACAACAACATGAGTGTATCACTTGGATATGAGCAAGAGCTCAAAAACCACATCCAACAAGAGCGAGCAGCCGTTAAATTGCAAAGCAAAGTTGGCGAATTATTATATGATCAAGGCATCGAATTAGTGCTTTTTCGTCATCACTTACTCGACGTTACCATCTCAGAAATTCTAAACCTGCACGAATACGCGGCAAAGGTTGTAAACAAGCCCATCGACGTATTTACAACGGCAGAAATGGCTGAAATTATTGCTTCGATGAACTTAGCCCCGTCCAAATTAGACATTGGTAAACTCGCTAACGAATGGTCAACCGAAGGAAACGGTGTTTCTAAGCTCGATTTTCTTCAACATAAATTGGATGGGTACAATCAAACGAGCGCCCCAAGTTTTGAACCTCGCGATGTAGTCCTTTACGGATTTGGTCGAATTGGACGATTGGCCGCCCGCGAATTAATTCGACAGGCAGGAAAAGGACAACAATTGAGATTACGCGCGATCGTTACGCGAGGGAATACAGATAAGGACATCGAAAAGCGCGCGTCCCTGTTAAGCAACGACTCTGTGCACGGAGCATTCAAGGGAACAGTGAATGTTGATCTAGAACGCAAGTGCCTTATCATTAATGGGCAAGTGGTTCAAATGATAGAGGCTTCTGCGCCAGATGCTGTTGACTATACTGCGTTTGGAATTCAGAATGCATTAGTGATCGATAATACCGGTATTTACACCAACAGAGAAACCCTATCCCGGCATTTAAACGCCAAAGGTGTTTCCAGGGTACTACTCACGGCACCGGGAAAAGAAATCCCAAACATCGTATTTGGAATCAACCAAGGCACGCTAGACCTGGAAAACGAGAAAATTTACTCTGCGGCCTCATGTACCACCAATGCGATTAGTCCAATTCTTAAAGTCATTGAAGATAAGTTAGGCATAGAAAAAGGTCATATAGAAACAGTACACGCTTACACAAACGATCAGAATTTATTGGACAACATGCACAAAAAGGTGCGTCGCGGACGTTCAGCAGCGATCAATATGGTTATCACCTCCACCGGTGCTGGCAGTGCGGTAACCAAAGTCATTCCGTCACTTCAGGACAAATTAACAGCGAATGCAGTTCGAGTCCCTACACCGAATGGTTCCTTGGCGATTTTAAGCTTAGAATTAAAACAAGAAACGAGCATTGAAGCGATCAATGAACTCATCAAAGATGCCGCATTAAACGGTGACTTGGTCAACCAAATTCACTATTCCTTCGACCCCGAGCTTGTTTCTTCTGACATCATCGGAAATACATGCTGCTCCGTGTATGACTCAAACGCGACCATAATTTCAAAAAACGGGAAGAATGTAGTGCTTTACACCTGGTATGACAACGAATTCGGATACACCAAACAAGTAATTCGTTTGGCGAAATATATTTCCAAGGTACGCCGAGCCATATATTATTAAACCATTAAACAAAGGTTGTTGAAAAAATAGCTCTTGTGAAATGCCTTGTTATTCGATTAAACGTAACTTTGTAAACTAAACCCTAGAGCACTCAACATATGGCTGATATTTTTGAAAAAATCCAAGCGAACCGTGGTCCAATTGGAATGCATGCTAAAGAATCCCATGGTTATTTTACCTTTCCAAAATTGGAAGGAGACATTGGTCCGCACATGAATTTTCGTGGAAAGGAGAAACTTAACTGGTCTTTAAATAATTATTTAGGATTAGCCAATCACCCGGAAGTTAGAAAAGCGGATGCGGATGCTGGCGCTAATTATGGCTTTGCAATGCCCATGGGTGCACGAATGATGAGTGGTAATTCTAATCATCATGAGCAATTGGAACGAGAACTCGCGGATTTTGTATCGAAAGAAGATGCAATTCTTGTGAATTTCGGTTATCAGGCTGTAGTTTCTGCCATTGATTGTTTAGTAGATCGTCATGACGTGATTGTTTACGACGCAGAATCTCATGCCTGTATCCTTGACGGTGTTCGCCTACATATGGGTAAGCGTTATGTCTTCAAGCACAACGACATTCAAGATTGTGAAAAACAATTACAACGTGCCACAAAATTAGCCGAAGAAACAGGAGGAGCCATATTACTCATCACCGAAGGTGTATTCGGTATGCGTGGTGATCAAGGGATTTTGAAAGAAATTGTCGCCCTCAAGGAGCAGTACAGTTTCCGCCTTTTTGTGGATGATGCGCACGGAATTGGAACGCTAGGAAAAACCGGTGCCGGTACCGGTGAGGAACAAAGCGTGCAAGATGACATTGATATTTATTTTGGAACCTTTGCAAAGTCATTTGCAATGATTGGGGGTTTTGTAGCCAGTGACGCACAAGTAGTAGAGTACTTACGTTACAATATGCGCTCTCAAATCTTCGCTAAAGCCATGCCACTTCCCCTGGTAGTTGGTGCGCTGAAACGGTTGGAATTGATGCGAACCATGCCTGAATTGAAAGACAAATTGTGGGAAATCACGAATGCGCTGCAGTCGGGCTTGAAGGCAGCCGGTTTTGAAATCGGACCAACGAACTCTTGTGTAACGCCCGTATATATGAATGGGTCTATTCCTGAATCCACCAATTTGATTTATGATTTACGAGAAAACTACAACGTGTTCTGCTCGATGGTGGTTTATCCAGTGGTACCCAAAGGAATGATTATTCTGCGTTTAATTCCAACCGCAGTTCATACGATGGAAGACGTGAATTATACCATTGAATGTTTTTCTAAAATTGTTGACAAATTAAAGAATGGTGAATATATTAGTGAAACCATCGCTAAAGTGTAAAACCGAATGTTTCGAACATAAAAAAAGGAGCTAAAAGCTCCTTTTTTTATGTCTATTAACCCCTACTCTTCTTTTCCGGGATTTGCTTTCTTACCCTTTTGTTTTTTTACCTTCATGCTTAATTCTTCTTTCCCCTCCTCAAAATCCATGAGCACCGTGTCGCCTTCGGCCATTTTAGAATTAATGATTCCTTCTGCTAATGGATCTTCAATGAATTTCTGAATGGCTCTTTTAAGGGGCCGTGCACCAAATTTTTCATCGTATCCGCGTTCCACAATAAAATCTTTCGCTTTTTCGGTCAATTCCAACTGGTATCCAAGGGATTTGATGCGAAGAATTAATTTATCTAATTCCAAGTCAATGATCTTATGAATATCTTCTCGGGTCAACGAACGGAACATGATCATGTCATCCACGCGATTCAAAAACTCTGGAGAAAATGCCTTACGAAGTGCATTTTGGATAACTGCCTTTGAATTCTCCTCTTTCGCTTCTACTTTCGCTTTAGTTCCAAACCCAACACCAGTGCCAAAATCCTGAAGTTGTCGTGCTCCAATGTTTGAGGTCATAATAAGAATCGTATTCTTGAAATCAATCTTACGACCTAAGCCATCTGTCATGTGTCCATCGTCAAGTACCTGAAGCAACAAATTAAATACATCGGGATGAGCCTTTTCAATTTCATCCAACAAAATAATAGAATAAGGTTTTCTGCGAACCTTCTCCGTCATTTGTCCCCCTTCCTCATACCCAACATATCCCGGAGGAGCACCAACTAGCCTAGAGATACTGAATTTTTCCATGTACTCTGACATATCAATTCGGATCAAGGCATCCTCCGTATCAAATAGATACTTTGCCAATACTTTTGCTAATTGAGTTTTTCCAACACCTGTTGGTCCTAGAAAGAAAAATGAACCGATGGGCTTATTGGGGTCTTTTAATCCAGCACGGTTACGCTGAATTGCCTTCACGACCTTCATTACGGCCTCATCTTGACCAATTACTTTACCATTCAACGCATCATTCATATTCACAAGCTTACCAGACTCAGTTTGTGAAACTTTTGTCAACGGAATGCCGCTCATCATGGAAACAACTTCTGCAACATCTTCTTCCGTAATGGTAATCCGATTATTTTTTGAAGACTCCTCCCATTTACGTTTTTCTTCTTCTAGTTTTTCAGAAAGTTTGCGCTCAGTATCTCTAAACTCAACCGCTTTTTCATATTGTTGGGCTTTGATTACCTCACTTTTTCTGACCTTAATGTTCTCGATTTCTTGCTCGATTTCCACAATTTCCTTCGGAACATTAATGTTCGTAATATGCACCCTAGAACCCACTTCGTCAAGTGCATCAATCGCCTTATCCGGTAGGTGACGGTCTGTAATGTATCGTTCGGTTAACTTAACACACGCATTGATTGCTTCCGGCGTGTAGGTAACCGAGTGATGTTCTTCGTATCGTTCCTTAATGTTGTGTAAAATTTGAATCGTTTCCTCAATGGTAGTTGGCTCAATAATTACTTTCTGGAATCGTCGCTCAAGGGCACCATCTTTTTCGATATACTGACGATACTCATCCAAGGTTGTAGCTCCGATTGCTTGGAGTTCACCCCGCGCTAAGGCTGGCTTAAACATATTGGATGCATCCAAAGACCCACTTGCACCACCTGCGCCGACAATGGTATGGATTTCGTCGATGAACAGTATAATGTCCGGATTCTTTTCCAATTCCTGCATCACTGCCTTCATACGCTCTTCAAATTGCCCGCGATACTTAGTGCCCGCAACCAGTGAGGCTAAATCTAAGGAAACAACGCGCTTGTTAAAGAGAATACGCGAAACTTTGCGCTGAACAATGCGCAACGCTAATCCTTCAGCAATGGCACTTTTTCCAACTCCTGGCTCTCCAATTAAAATGGGATTGTTCTTTTTTCTACGCGATAAAATTTGGCTCACACGCTCAATTTCTTTTTCTCTTCCTACAATCGGATCCAAGCGTCCAAGCTCTGCCATCTTGGTTAAGTCACGACCAAAATTATCGAGGACAGGGGTTTTAGATTTTGAATCTGCTTGACGCTTCGGCATTCCTCCCGCATCGTCTTCTTCTTCACTATTCCCTGGGAACTCAGCCTTCGGAAATTTATTTTCTTGATTCATCGACATATATTCTTCTTTAAGATTTTCATACATAATACCATACTTATTAAGGACTTTACAAGCTACTGAATCTTCATATTTTAAAATGGTTAGTAAAATATGGGCTGTACCAATCATGTTTGACCTGAACAACTTAGACTCTAGGAAAGATTGCTTTAGGATATTTTCAGCTTGTTTGAGTAATGGAATATTGGTGGGTAAAAACACTGAATTCGTAGCAGACTGCTTCAGTATCGATTCTAATTCTTCCGTTAATGTTTCAAAGGAAATATCGAATTCTTTGAGTAAATCAAATGCTTTCCCTTCATTCAATTTAATGACTGCAAGTAATAGGTGCTCGGGAGCCACGAATTCATTCTTGAGACGAACCGCCTCTTCCCTACTAATTCGTATTAAATCTTTTACTCTTGGCGAAAACTTTGCCTCCATGCTCCTATATTAATATTGCAAATATAATTCTAATCTGTATCCGAAGTTCAAATTCATAGGAGTAGAAACAAGATTATTAACAATTAAGTTACAGCAAGTCATTTATTCACATGTAAAGGCCAAAATTGTTAGTAAATTCCTTGTGAATCGGGTCATTTACGCAGGTCATTTCGCTATTTTTGTATTTCTAACTAAATTGATAATAATAGGGCTCGAAGATTATGGCAGAAGGTGAAAAAATTATACAGATAAATATTGAGGATGAAATGAAATCTGCATACATCGATTATTCGATGTCTGTGATTGTTTCTCGGGCGCTGCCAGACGTGCGTGATGGGTTTAAGCCCGTGCATCGACGTGTATTGTATGGCATGCAAGACTTAGGTGTTTATTCAAATCGTCCACACAAAAAATCAGCGCGTATTGTCGGTGAAGTGCTAGGAAAGTATCACCCACACGGGGATAGCTCCGTATACGACACCATGGTGCGCATGGCGCAAGAATGGTCCTTACGTTATCCGCTAGTGGATGGACAAGGTAACTTTGGTAGTGTGGATGGTGATTCTCCGGCAGCAATGCGTTACACGGAAGCACGCTTCAAGAAAATTGCTGAAGAAATGCTGGAAGACCTTGACAAGGAAACGGTTGATTTTAAGCCAAATTTTGACGATAGTTTAGAGGAGCCAACGGTTTTACCAACAAAAATCCCTAACCTATTGATTAATGGTGCTTCTGGAATTGCGGTTGGTATGGCTACAAATATGGCGCCGCACAACCTTTCAGAAGTTATCGATGGCATTATTGCAGTAATTGAAGACCCTGAATTGCCGGTAGAAGATTTATTGCAATTTGTTAAAGCTCCGGATTTTCCAACCGGAGGTATAATCTATGGATATGAAGGCGTTCGTGATGCCTTATTGACAGGTCGTGGACGAATCGTGATGCGCGGAAAAGCGGAAATCGAGGAGGTACAAGGACGCGAACAAATCATTATCACTGAAATTCCATATCAAGTGAACAAGTCGGAAATGATTAAAAAAATCGCCGAGTTAGTCAACGATAAAAAAATTGAAGGAATTTCTGATTTACGCGATGAGTCAGACCGTAATGGGATGCGTGTTGTGGTGGAAATCAAGCGGGACGCGATTGCCAATGTGGTATTAAACAAATTATACAAGTTCTCATCACTACAAACCTCATTTTCAGTAAATAACATTTGCCTTGTAGAGGGTAGACCGCGCTTATTAAACTTGCGCGAAATCATCGACCAGTTTATTTTATTCCGTCACGATGTGGTGGTCAGAAGAACGCGGTATGAACTTAGAAAAGCCGAAGAACGTGCGCACATCCTAGAAGGATTGATTATTGCGTCGGATAACATTGATGAAGTAATCGAAATCATCAAAACGTCAGACAGTCCAGACCATGCACGGGAACGATTATCCGATCGATTTGGATTAAGTGAAATTCAAACGCGTGCGATTGTTGACATGCGTTTACGTCAGTTAACCGGCTTAGAACAAGACAAACTTCGCAGTGAGTACGAAGAGCTTATGAAGTTAATTGCTGATTTAAAAGACATTTTAGATCGCGAAGAGCGCAGAATGCAAATCATCAAGGATGAATTGATCGAAATCAAAGCGAAATACGGAGATGCTCGTCGTTCATCCATCGAATATGCGGCATCAGAAATGCGCATGGAAGATTTAATTGCGGATGAGGAAGTGGTAATTACGATTTCTCATGCAGGGTATATTAAGCGTACAAACTTGAATGAATATAAAGTTCAGAATCGCGGCGGCATGGGATCGAAAGGATCTACCACCAGAGATAAAGATTTCTTAGAGCATTTATTTGTAGCTACCAACCATAATTACCTCTTGATTTTCACAGAGAAAGGACGATGTTTCTGGATGCGTGTTTACGAGATTCCGGAAGGAAATAAATTATCAAAAGGAAGAGCCATTCAAAACTTGATTAACATTCCTCAGGACGATAAGGTTAAAGCGTACGTAAAAGTTCAGGATTTAACAGACAAGGAATACATCAATAATAACTTCATCATCATGTGTTCTAAGCATGGGGTGATTAAGAAAACATCGCTTGAGGCCTATTCTCGTCCGCGTACCAATGGAATTAATGCAATTACGATTCGTGAAAACGACGAATTATTAGAAGCAAAATTAACCAATGGAATTAATGAGATTGTTTTAGCAACTTCTTCGGGTCGTGCGATTCGTTTCAATGAATCCACAGTACGACCAATGGGTAGAAATGCCTCCGGTGTTCGCGGTGTTACCTTAGCGGGTGGTTCAGACGAAGTCATTGGAATGATTTGCGTAGAAGACATCTTCTCCACCATCTTAGTGGTGTCTGAAAAAGGATTTGGGAAGCGAACCTTCTTGAATGACCCAGAAGATAAAGAACCGGTGTATCGCATTACCAACCGCGGTGGAAAAGGTGTTAAAACCTTAAATATTACCGAGAAAACGGGTAAATTACTATCGATTCAAAACGTATTCGACGAAGATGATTTAATGATCATTACCAAGTCTGGTGTAACCATTAGAATGCATATCGATACCATCCGAACGATGGGTAGAGCAGCTCAAGGAGTTAAATTAATAAGCCTGAAGGGCAATGCCGAAATTGCTGCAATTGCTCGCGTTCCGCGCAGTGAAGATGAGGATGAGGACGCAGAAGTGATTGATGCAGACAATAACGGCGATGAGTTAAGCAACGATGGTATGAATATTGATGAACCAGATGCCGATTCTACGGATGACCTAACCGATAACGAATAATAATTATATGAAAAAAATCAGTCTTCTGGTCGCTTTAATGTTTGTTGGAGCTTCCTTCTTTGCACAAAAGTCTAGTATTACTGACGCGGCACTTAAATATAAAAAATACAACCTTATGGGTAGTATGGATGAAAACAAAAAAGCCTTGTCTGGTGCCAAAGCAGATATAGATTTAGCAGCGGTAAATACAGAAACGGCAACCGATCCATACATGCACCGCTATCGTGGGATTATTTATTTTGGATTAATGGAGATTGCCACCATGGAGGCTGCCATGTCAGGTGCGCAACCCGATGAAAATGTGATTAAGGAGTATGATGCAAAAATCAAAGAGAGCTTCAACGCTGTCTTAAATCATGCAAAAGGAAAAGAAGACAAAAAAGCGGTTCTAGAATTTGTGAATGCAAAATCTCAATTCGTTTTTGATGCAGGCTTGTCTATGTTTAACGCAAAAAACTACGAACAAGCAACCCAAATGTTTATGGGCGCTTGTGAAATCTCAAAATACATTAATGTAGAAAATGAAGAGGCAAAAGGAAATGCAATACTAAGTTTTAGAAAATCTGCAGATACATTAATGTCTTTAAAGAAATACGATGAAGCAAATAAACTTGGTGAAATAGTTATGGCGTTTACGCCCAATAACATCGAGGTAATCATTTCATTAATCAATATAAATCTTCAAAAGAACGATTTAGTTGCCACTGAAAAATACTTGAACATTGCAACGAGTATTGATTCCACCAATAAACAGTTATTTCTTGTACTTGGTACATCGT
>CANMTO010000026.1 GCA_947500755.1 Flavobacteriales bacterium | reverse complement strand
TAGTTCTTCAGCTAAGGGTTTATTATCTATAATTGCCTCGCTTAACTGTTTAGCTAACGAGGGAGCGAGCATATACCCTTTTGAACCCAACCCATTAAAAATAAATAGCTGCTTATACGTCATGTGTCTCGCCAGAACGGGTCTGCGATCGGGGGTCGTTGGGCGTATGCCTGCCGTATGGTCAATAACCTCGAGGGGATCAGCGGTAATGGATGTTGCGTTATTCAATATACGCACCTTCCCTTCTTCCGTGGGTTCCGGGGAGATATCATTCCATTCATAAGTTGACCCTATTTTAAACGCATTCCCTCCAATGGGCAGGGCAAAGGCCTTACGGTGTAAGGATGTGTTTTGTATGGGGTTGTCCCATTTCACCGTTAACAGTTGACCTTTGGTTGGATTCACGGGAACGCTGAAAAACCAGGGGGTTTCTTTACTTTTATACCCAAGCGCCAAGACCACCGCATCATATTGTATTCCCTTATATTCTAGAGTGTTTGGATTAAAATTATCCACTGTTATGGTATCTGTCAAAAGTAGCTTTCGCGCCGACAAATCGTGTAAGCTTTCTGAAATAAACGCCTTTGAATCGATCCAAAACCCATCAACACAACCAGATCCGTAGGGTCCAAAGCGCTCGTCTTCCTCTGAATATTCCCGTAAAAAAGGTTGAAACGCGCTGTCAGTCATGCGTTGTTTCCAGATTAAGGTTTCTTCCGGGGAAGAAAAAAGTCTACGGACGATTAATGGGTTAAAAAATTTCGTGTTTAAGGTGCGTTCAACCGCTTTATAAAAGGCCTCTGACTCTTTATAAAAAGGCATCGCATTCCAAGAAAGCAAGGTCCGCCTAAACGACATGGCATGAACAATTCCCGCTGCTACAACCGAGGACACATTCTTTCCATCATCTACTAAATTGAATGTTTCATTCCGTTGTGTTAACTGATGGGCAAGGCATATGCCCGCTACACCACCGCCAATAATAAGTGTTCTTTTTTGCATGTCATTTTGTTACTGCCAGTACAAAGATAGTGATTCGAATATGAGGCAGTCTTGTTCGGAGGAGGTTGATTATCCCCATTAACGTGGCCCCTGTGGTCACTACATCATCAACGAGGCCAACGTGTTGATAGGCGCTTAAATGTTCCGGTATCAATTCAAAGGTGCATGAAGCATCGAATAGGCGGGCATTTCGGTTTTTCCTGGTTTGACTTTTAGTATGGTTAATTCTTCGGATGCACCGCGTGTTTAAATGCACTTGAGGGAATTCGGCAAGGATACCTTTCGCAATCAACTCACTTTGATTGTATCCTCGTAAAAACTTTTTCTTGGGATGCAGGGGAACCGGAATTAAGCACCCTATAGATTCGACTGAGTGAAGGCTAAGTTGTTGGGCGAAGGCTCTTCCCCAAACCACACATAATGACCGCCCTTGACTATATTTCATGGTATGAAGTAAGGATTGCGAGACCCCTTGTTTTTTATAATAAAAAAGCGCATAAATTTCCACTGTATCCATCGTTAAGTGTGGCGGGCGCTCAACAGGTAACGAAATTGCTTCCAGACCGGATTGACAAAACACGCAGACCCCGGGCTCATCGGGTAATAACTCTATCTTGCAATCCAAGCAACGTGAGGGAAAAAGGAGGTGTAAAAAAGAAATATAAAGTGGCATTCCTTTACTGTCATTAAGGTCCTTAGAATTGAACATCATCGTGTTGAAAATGAATTAAAAAAATCCTTCTGCTCAGGTATAAAACTAGTATGTTTACGCATGGACTTTGAGCGGTTGAATCCGATGTTTGTTTAATGAGAATTTTTACGGAGTCTCCGTATTAATAACTTTTAAAAGTTGTTGATAAATCATACGACAAAGCACTACTAAGGGATAGCGGTTAAATGGGGGTGGGCAAAACGCAGAACGGATAAAAATCGCATTGTGAGGAACGTTTTTTTTGACAAAATTTGTAAGCCTTTTTAACAACTTTAAAACAGCAAGATTATTGCTCCCGTAACTAAAAAGGAAACATTGTTTTTGTTAGCAAATACGGAATCGAAGTCCTTCGGTTGTAGTAGAAGCTATCACTTAAAAAATTGAAAATAAAATAAACCATGAGCCACGAACCAATTTTAGCAGAAAACAAGAACAGATTTGTTCTTTTTCCCATTGAGCACAGCGACATTTGGAGCTTTTACAAAAAAGCGGAGGCAAGTTTTTGGACTGCTGAAGAAATCGATTTATCACAGGATTTGGTAGATTGGGAACGCTTGACCAACGACGAACGTCATTTTGTTAAGCACGTTCTCGCCTTTTTTGCTGCCTCAGACGGCATTGTAAATGAAAACTTAGCGGAACATTTTTTATCGGAAGTACAATACACCGAAGCAAAATTTTTCTATGGATTTCAAGTGGCAGCTGAAAACATTCATTCAGAAACCTACTCCTTACTCATCGACACCTACATTAAAGATTCCGCTGAAAAATCAGGTCTTTTTAATGCCATTGATACCTTAGATTGTGTTCGAAGAAAGGCAGATTGGGCGCTTCGATGGATTGATAAGGGTTCATTTGCCGAGCGTTTGGTGGCATTCGCCGCAGTAGAAGGGATTTTCTTTTCCGGGTCTTTCTGTTCCATTTTCTGGCTTAAGAAACGTGGCCTTATGCCGGGCTTGTCCTTCTCAAACGAATTAATCTCTCGAGACGAGGGGCTTCATTGTGATTTTGCATGCTTACTCTACACTCGACACTTAGTGAACAAGCTCTCTAAAGACCAAGTGCGTGAAATTATTATGGATGCTGTTGAAATTGAAAAAGAATTCGTTACCGATGCCCTTCCGGTCAAACTCATCGGTATGAACAGTGACTTAATGAACCAATATATAGAATTTGTTGCAGACCGATTATTGGTGGAGCTTGGGAATGAACGTGTATACAACACCATCAATCCATTTGATTTTATGGAAATGATCTCGATTCAAGGGAAAACTAATTTCTTTGAGAAGCGCGTTGGAGAATACCAAAAGGCAAGCGTCATGTCCGATAAAGAAACCCAACGATTTACGTTGGACGAAGAATTTTAATTTAAGAAAGAAAAGCAATGTACGTAGTTAAAAGAGACGGTAGAAAAGAGGCCGTAAAATTCGATAAGATCACTGCTCGTGTGATCAAGATGTGTTATGGACTAGACCCTATGGTTTCTCCGGAAGCGGTAGCGATGAAGGTTATTGAAGGGCTGTACGATGGCGTTTCAACCACTGATCTTGATAATTTAGCCGCGGAGGTGGCTGCTGCAAAAACAACAGAGCACCCGGATTATGCGCTTTTGGCGTCTAGAATTGCTGTATCTAATCTTCACAAAGAAACCAAGAAGACCTTTTCTGATGTGATGACAGACCTTTACGAATACCTGGACCCGAAAACCGGACAGAATGCGGCGTTATTGTCTGAAGAGGTTTATAAAATTGTGGTTAATAACCGGGAAGCCTTAGATTCAAGCATCATCTATGATAGAGATTTTAGATATGATTACTTCGGGTTTAAAACCCTTACCCGTTCATATCTCATGAAACTTGAAGGGGAAATCGCCGAGCGACCTCAGCACATGCTAATGCGGGTATCCTTAGGAATCCACAAGAACGACATTAAATCGGCTATTGCCACGTATAACTTAATGTCTGAAGGGTGGTTTACGCATGCAACCCCAACGCTTTTCAATTCCGGCACACCCAAACCACAAATGTCTTCTTGCTTTCTATTAACCATGAAAGAAGACAGTATTCCCGGGATTTATGACACCTTAAAGTCTTGTGCGCAAATATCACAATCCGCGGGAGGAATTGGACTCTCTATTCACAATGTTCGCGCTACGGGTTCGTATATCAAAGGGACCAACGGCACCTCCAATGGAATCGTTCCTATGCTGCGCGTATTCAATGATACCGCGCGCTATGTAGATCAAGGAGGGGGCAAACGCAAAGGTTCTTTCGCTATTTATTTAGAACCATGGCATGCAGATGTATTTGACTTCTTAGACCTTAGGAAAAACCACGGGAAAGAGGAACAGCGAGCAAGAGATTTATTCTTTGCACTTTGGATTCCAGACTTGTTCATGAAGCGGGTTAAAAACAATGAAAAGTGGACGTTAATGTGTCCGCACGAATGCCCTGGATTAGCAGATACACACAGCGAAGCGTTTGAAGCCCTTTACACGAAGTATGAGTCGGAAGGAAAAGGAAGGAAAACCATAAACGCTCAAGACTTATGGTTTAAAATCCTAGAGTCGCAAATTGAAACAGGTACCCCGTATATGTTGTATAAAGATGCCGCAAACGCCAAATCCAATCAACAAAACCTTGGGGTAATTAAATCCTCAAACCTGTGCACAGAAATCATCGAATATACTGCGCCAGATGAAGTAGCGGTGTGTAACTTAGCCTCTTTGGCTTTGCCAAAATACATTAGTGAACATGGTACGTTCGATCACGATAAATTATTTGAAGTAACGTATCAAGCAACGTTGAATTTAAATAAAATCATTGATGAGAATTATTATCCAGTGGAAGAGGCGAAAAATTCAAACCTCCGCCACAGACCCATTGGATTAGGTGTTCAAGGGTTGGCAGACGCCTTTATTTTATTGGGGCTTCCATTCGAATCAGAAGAAGCACGCGCCTTAAATAGAGAGATTTTTGAAACCATTTATTTTGCTTCAATGACCGCATCTAAGGACCTTGCTATCAAAGAAGGCCCGTATTCTACCTTTAAAGGCTCACCCGTATCTAAAGGGGTGTTTCAGTTCGATATGTGGGGGGTTACCCCGAGTGCGCGCTGGGAATGGGATCTATTAAAAGAAGAAGTTAAACAGCACGGCGTCAGAAATTCATTGTTGTTGGCACCAATGCCTACCGCATCCACTGCACAAATCCTAGGTAACAACGAATGCTTTGAGCCTTATACCTCCAATATTTACACAAGAAGGGTGTTGTCTGGAGAATTTATCATTGTCAATAAACATTTATTGAAAGACTTGGTAAAAGAAGGGTTATGGAACATGGATATGCGTCAAAAAATTATGGCGGCAAATGGCTCCGTTCAACACATTCCTGAAATACCTAGCCGAATCAAAGAACTCTATAAAACGGCATGGGAAATTTCACAAAAAGCACTTATTGATCACGCCGCGGACCGCGGAGCATTTATTTGTCAAAGTCAATCGCTTAATATCTTTATGGAACAAGCAAACTTTGGGAAGTTAACCTCCATGCATTTCTATGGTTGGGAGAAAGGATTGAAAACAGGAATGTATTACTTGCGTACCAAAGCGGCTACTGACGCCATTAAATTCACCATCGATAAAAGCGTAGTCGAAGAGCCTGGTGTGAGCTCTTTAGAAGAGCAACAAGCCGCGATTGCTTGTTCTTTAGAGAACCCTGATAATTGTGAAATGTGTTCAGGATAGCATGCTATCTTAATTATTGATTAAAATATGTATAATTCATAAAGGCGTTCTTTGAGCGCCTTTTTTGTTTTACAACCTTATACTTAATTATCTTAACCCCTCCTTGTGCTTCCCAGAAATCAGTGAACGGTTGTGTATTGTTCATATCATTTTAATTCGAAACGGACGATAATCTGTACCTTTATACCTTCATTAAATTTTCATACGCTATGAGCGGGTACAAACCGATCCAATCAGCCCTTATTTCAGTCTATAACAAAGATGGCTTAGACCCTCTTGTAACGGCACTCCACGCACTAAAAGTAACCATTTACTCCACGGGAGGGACCTTGTCTCACATCGAGCGCTTGGGCGTACCCGTAATCCCGGTGGATTCATTAACAAATTTCCCGGAAATTTTAGGCGGGCGGGTTAAAACGTTACACCCAGGAGTTTTTGGTGGGATTTTATATCAGCGGGGATTGGAACGTGATGAAAATTCTATTCAAACACACGGTCTCAAGGCCATAGATTTAGTTGTTGTTGATTTATATCCGTTCGAGGAAACCCTCAGAAACACGACAGATCATCACGAAATCATAGAGAAAATAGATATTGGTGGCGTTTCACTGCTTCGTGCTGCTGCAAAAAATTATGAAGACGTCGTGGTGCTGTCTTCCAAAACACAGTATGATTCCTTTGCACACTTACTTGCGTCTCATGAAGGCAATACCACACGAGACCAACGACAACGATTTGCTCAAGACGCCTTTCTTATAACTGCCAATTACGATACAAACATCGCCTCATATCTCAAAAAAACCAATGGGTTCGTGCGTGAAACAGCCCTAAGATATGGTGAAAACCCCCATCAATCGGCAACGTTTCAGGGTGATTTATCTGAAGTATTCGATAAGCTAGCGGGAAAGGACTTGTCATATAATAACTTACTCGATGTAGACGCTGCCGTTCGGCTCATTCAAGACTTTGACCTAAACACACCCATGTTTGCAATAATTAAACACAATAACGCTTGCGGGATTGCAGCCGGCACCTCGGTCCTTGATGCTTATAAAAAGGCCCTTGCCGCAGATCCAGTTAGCGCTTTCGGAGGGGTTCTGATTACCAACCATCCGGTGGATGATGAAACAGCAGCGCAAATCAATGAATTGTTTTATGAAATCTTAATTGCACCCGGATTCTCTCCTGAAGCGAATCACGTGCTTACACAAAAGAAAAACAGAATTCTTCTACAACAAAAACCATTCGCTTCCCCCATAAAAAGCACAAGAAGCGTGCTAAACGGAGACCTAGTTCAGGATTTTGATTTGAAAACAGTACAAAAAGATGCGTTAATTGTTAAAACACAACAAGCCCCAAACGACCAAGAACTCTTAGACCTACTCTTTGCTAACGTGGTTGTGAAACACACCAAATCCAATGCTATCTCCCTTGTAAAAAACCAGCAACTCCTTGCGAGTGGAACGGGGCAAACCTCTCGGGTTGATGCGTTAAACCAGGCCATATTAAAGGCAAAAACCTTTGGATTTGATTTAAGTGGTGCGGTTATGGCTAGTGATGCATTTTTTCCCTTTCCAGATTGTGTAGAAATTGCTCATTCGGTGGGAATAACTGCAGTAATTCAACCCGGCGGCTCACTAAAGGATCAATTGTCGATTGATTCCTGCAATTTGAACCAATTATCCATGGTATTCACTGGGATTAGACATTTTAAACATTAATTTTTCTTTTGGAAGTTTTTACCTACCTTCGAAATAATAATAATACGAATACAAACACATGGGTTTATTTAGCTTTTTAACGCAAGAAATTGCCATAGATTTAGGAACGGCAAATACGCTTATCATATGGAATGATAAGGTGGTAGTAGACGAGCCTTCTATTGTTGCAAAAGACATTCAAACCGGTCAGATTGTGGCTATCGGAAGAAAAGCGCAACAAATGCACGGAAAAACACACCGCCTCATTGAAACTGTCCGGCCATTAAAAGACGGGGTAATTGCGGACTTTCAAAGTGCCGAACAAATGATTCGTGGGATGATTAAGATGATCAACCCTGGAAGAACCCTGTTTAGACCCACCTTGCGCATGGTTATTTGCATTCCTTCTGGGATTACAGAAGTAGAAAAACGAGCCGTTCGTGACTCTGCTGAACATGCTGGTGCCAAAGAGGTGTATCTGATTCACGAACCTATGGCAGCCGCAATAGGCATCGGAATTGATGTGGAAGAGCCTATGGGTAATATGATTATTGATATTGGCGGTGGAACTTCCGAAATTGCCGTGATTGCCTTAGGAGGTATTGTTGCTGACAAATCTATCCGAATTGCCGGGGATGATTTCACCCAAGAAATAGAAGAATACATGCGCCGCCAGCACAACATTTTAGTTGGAGAGCGCACCGCGGAACAAATTAAAATCGAGGTGGGTGCTGCAATCATAGACCTAGATGATCCACCACCACCCTATGCGGTAAGAGGTCGAGACTTAATGTCGGGTATACCGAGAGAAATTATGATTACACACGATGAGGTTGCGTCGGCCCTGGATAAAACCATTGCTAAAATCGAAGAAGCAATACTCAGTGCGCTTGCGGCAACTCCACCAGAACTAAGTGCCGATATCTATAAAACAGGTATTTATCTTGCAGGCGGAGGATCCATGTTAAGAGGGCTTGATAAACGAATAGCGGATAAAACTAAACTTCCCGTTCACATTGCAGAAAACCCATTGCGTGCTGTTGCCTTAGGAACCAGTATCGCACTCAAGAACATTGATAAATATCAATTCTTAATTCGCGATTAATCAACCCCAAAAACATGGGTGTACAGTATAGGGTAAAATAACATGCAAAATTTATTCGCTTTTTTAAGAAGGTTTCGGGTGTTTATTTTTTTCTCCGCCCTACAGTTTCTTTGTCTGGTGCTTTATGTTCAATTTGTTTCCTTTCCTAAAAGTGTGTATTTATCCACGGCGTCAACCTTTAATGGAAAGATACAATCAGTAGAAGGAAAATTGACTAACCATTTTGATTTAGAAGAAAACAATACAGCGCTAAGGTTAGAAAACGCTCAGTTACGTAAACGTGTTTTTACAAATTTTTATCGCGTTGATCGCGCTAAAATACAGGTTAATGACACGGCCTATGAACAGTCTTTTAGTTATATTCCAACGAAAATAATCAATGGGGCTGTTATTCGAAGAAACAATTACTTTACCATTGATATAGGAAAGCGACAAGGAATAAAAAAAAACATGGGGGTAATTTCACCCAATGGGGTGGTAGGTATTGTTTTTAAAGTTGGGGAGCATTTCTCATTGGTGAAATCCGTTTTAACCCAAGACATTAACTTGGATGTAATGATTGGTGTCGATGGGCCAAGAGGAATATTAAAATGGGACGGCTTTCATCCAAAAACCGGAATAGTTACTGGAGTTTCAAGTGACCTTAACATTAAAAAAAACACCCGTATATATACGCTCGGTGCTTCAGGGATTTTCCCAAAAGGAATCAAATTGGGAACGGTTATATCTAAGTCTCGCGTTGAAGACCAGGCACTTTGGAACCTTGAAGTGCGCTTTAGTGAGGATTATAGAACCTTGCATTCTGCTTATGTCGTACATTCCTTGATACGGAAAGAACTTCAGACCCTGCAATTAGAGATCCCTGAAGACCCCGAATAAAATGAAAAACATCATTCGATACGCGTTGTTATTTGGCTTGTTTTTCGTTCTACAAGTGTTTGTCTTCAATCGATTGGAGTTGGGCTATGGGGCTCAGGTTTTTATTTTACCCCTTTATTTAATGATTTTACCTTTCGAAACGAACGTCTTTGTTTTAATGATAATTGGTTTTGTTTTGGGGATTTCTGTTGATGCCCTTTCTAATACCTTCGGATTGACGGCCTCGTCATTGGTGCTCTTTGCCTTCTTAAGGCCTATCGTTTTTGAAACGTTTCGTCCCAGAGATGGATATGATCCGCTGAAAGACCCAACGGCCAGCGATATGGGTTTGGTTTGGTTTTTAGTGGTTTTTGGTGTCCTTTTCTCGAGCACCTTACTTTGGTTTTTTATCTTAGAAGTTTTTCGATGGGGAGAAACGCTTTTGGTGCTAAGAAACTTCTTCCTTTCACTGATTGCCTCGGGCCTAGTGATTAGTGTTTCTCAATTTTTCTTTTTCAACCAACGAAGAAAAAAATGAATTTAGACAATCGAAAATATCTGTTGTATGGCTTAGTTTTATTTACCTCCTTGCTGTTTGTTTTCAAGCTTCTATACATGCAAGTGATTGATGACTCTTGGACCCGAAGAGCTACGCAAATCGCGGAAAAAAGACGGGAAATTATTCCGCCTAGGGGTATCATTGTGGATCGAAAAAACCGAAAAATTGTGGTTAATAAGATTTCTTACAATCTCATGGTAATTGAAGAGCGCATTAAACACTTAGATACCAGCGCCTTTGCTTTACTCATTGGGTGGGAGGTTAAAAAAGTAAAGCAACGCTTTCGTGATATTGTAAAAAACGAGGGCGTTTATAAAAATCCAGCGACTCGAAAAACGGAATCTAATTATCGCCCAGATAGACCGTATCCCTTTGTAAAAGACCTTACCCTTGAAGAGATAACTCGCATTGCCTCCAGGTTAACCGATTTTCCTGGGTTCTATGAAGAGCCTACGGGAACTAGATACTACCCGTATCCAAGCGGCGCAAACATTCTTGGATACATGAATGAAGTTAGTAGGAATGAAATTGAAAAAGACCCCTTTTACCGGCCAGGCATGAATGTAGGGCGTTCAGGATTGGAGCGATCCTATGAAGCGATTTTAAGGGGTAAAAAAGGGGTTAGATATATTGTTACCAGTGCTACAAATAACGAAATAGAACCCTACGCAGACAAAAAGTTTGACACCTTAGCAACACCTTCGCCTAAAATCAAACTTGGGGTTGATATAAAACTTCAATTATTTGGAGAAGCCTTGATGAAAAACAAAAAGGGCTGTATTGTGGCGATTGAGCCGCAAACTGGAGAAATTTTAACCATGGTCTCCGCGCCCAATTATGATCCCAATTTATTGTCCGGTAGAAAGAGCATTAGAAAAAACTACCCCGGATTGGTTCGCGATGCTAACTTACCGTTATTCGCACGCCCCCTCCAAGCGGAATACCCACCTGGGTCAATCTTTAAATTATTACAAGCACTCATCTGTTTGCAAGAAAAGCAAATCACACCAAACACTGGCTTTGCGTGCAACAAGGCAGTAGTTGGTTGCCACGATCACCCAAGGGCAACATCCATTGCAAAAGCCGTCCAATACTCTTGCAATCCGTATTTCTACGCCGCAGTAAGAAGAGTTATTCAACCCAACAAAAAAAAGAACATCTTTGAAGATGCAGAAATAGGACTCAACGCCTGGCATAAATACATGATGGGGTTTGGATTGGGGAAAAACCTTGGAATCGACATAGACACCCTTGCTCAGCGCAACGGACTAATCCCGAATTCATTATACTACGACCGTTATTTAGGACATCACCAATGGGCGTTTTCAACGATCCGTTCCATTTCAATTGGCCAAGGAGAAATCAAACTAACACCGATTCAAATGGCTAATATTGCCGTTATAATGGCCAACCGAGGTTGGTATTATACGCCTCATTTCGTTAAATCCATTGGGAAAAAGGGTGCGCTAAAAAAATATCGCAGCAAACACATAACCCCCATTAATCGCGCGCATTTTGATGCCGTCATAGAGGGCATGAGAAGGGTGGTATACGAGGCCGGGGGAACGGGTAAAGAAGCGCGCATTAATAACTTCATCGTGTGCGGTAAAACCGGGACGGTACAAAATGGAAAAAATAAAAAAAACCATTCGGTTTTCATTGCCTTTGCCCCAATTGAAAACCCTAAAATAGCCATTGCTGTTTTTATTGAAAATGCGGGTTCAGGTGGTGCTTGGGCCGCTCCGATTGCAGGATTAATGTTAGATAAATATCTGAACAAAAAAATATCGGATAAAGAAAAAGAGCAAGCCATTATTAATGCCAACTTAATGTCGAGCAATTAAAATGAGACAGCCGAAGGGATTATTTTCAAATATAGATTTGCCCTTGCTTATTGGGGTGTTAACGTTGATGGGAATCGGTATATTAACTGTATATTCTGTTGCCTATAACCCCGAACATCCTTCGCTTTTCGATACTAGTCAGAAATATGGAAAGCAAGTATTATGGCTAGGGTTATCCCTGTTCCTAGGCTTCTTGATTCTACTCATTGAAGCCGATATGTACCGTAAATTCGCGGAATATATTTATATCGTAACCCTTGTTTTGTTAGTTGTTGTACTATTTATGCCTCCTGTCCACGGGGCAAGGGCATGGCTTGGGATTGGAGGCTTAGGGATACAGCCCGCAGAATTCGCGAAGATTTCAACCGCATTAATGCTCGCAAAATGGGTTGATGACACCAATATTAAGTTGCAGAATACTCGTACAATCTCAGAAACATTAGGAATTGTTTTGCTGCCCTGCATTCTGGTTGCCCTCCAACCGGATGCAGGTACCCTATTAGTTTTTACCTCGTTCTTCTTTGTTCTTTACCGAGAAGGTATCTCTTTTGATCCCCTCGTGTTTTCTGTTTTGAGATATTTTCCCCGAGTGAAACTAAAAACAACGTGGTTGGGAACACACTTTGTTCCATTTTTCTTTTTTCTTGTGATCCTTGCGTTTTTAAGTCTTTTTCTTTCAGGAAGCACGTATTCTCCCTTTGGAATTCAATTATCCGGTCCGGTTTTTCTAATCCTCCTAATTACCCTCATCGGCTTGTTATTCCTGGGGTTCATTTCCTTTTTTGGTTACCCAAGAAATAAAACGAAAAATTTAGTGGTCTTGTTAAGCAGTTATTTGTTTTCGGTCTTGTTAATCAGCAGTATTACCTTTTTCTTTAATCATTTGGCGGCACCTCATCAAAAAAGCAGAATCGAATTGGTTCTCGGACTAAAAGAAGACCCCAACGGTGCGGATTACAATCGGAATAGGGCAATGGCCGCAGTCGGAAGCGGGAAATTCTTTGGGAAAGGGTATCGAAAGGCCTCTGTTTCAAGCATGCGAACTAATCACGTACCTGAAAGTGAGACGGATTTTATTTTTTGCCCCTTCGCGGAAGAATGGGGGTTTATTGGTAATTTATTTCTTATTGCACTATACCTGTTTATATTGTTCCGAATTTTCTCGATTGCAGAACGACAACGCTCTGTGTTTTTTCGGGTTTATGCATACAGTGTGGGTATGGTGTTGTTCTATCACTTTGCCATCAATATAGGCATGAACATTGGCCTCGCGCCTGTCATTGGCATCCCCTTGCCTTTTTTAAGCTACGGGGGTTCATCGATGATGGCCTTTACGATCATGCTCTTTGTATTGTTAAAACTAGATAGTCAACGACGAGACGTACTCAGATAAATGTTAAATTTGAACCAACTATGCTGACAGAAGAACAAAAGAAAAAATTTACCCGAATATTTTGGGGATTATCATTATTGCCATTCTTAATGGTATTTGGATTGCTCGTTTTGCAATCCGAAGATAATTTACCCCCTATTTCTATGCTTGATAACCCCCCAGAATTACAGGCTTCCTTAATTCTAGGTCAAACCGGAGATACGATTGGGCGATATTGGCTAGTGAACCGAACAAGTGCGGCTTACAAAAACATTTCTCCCTATGTGTTTGATGCGCTAATATCCACAGAAGACGAACGGTTTATGGAGCACTCAGGTGTTGATTTCCGTTCTATTGCCCGTTCATTTGGTTCTCTTGGGCGCTCCGGAGGCGCTTCTACCATCTCACAACAACTTGCGAAGTTATTATTTACACTCCAACAACGTCAGCGAGAAGAAATTGCACGTGCCAACGGAGAATCCTTGCTTTCAAATCGTGGGGGCATCATAGGCAAATTCAAACGATTAAATGAAAAGGCGAGAGAAAACATTATTGCAACACGTTTAGAGTCTAGATATACAAAGGAGGAAATCATTACCATGTACCTCAATCAATTCGATTTTTTATACAATGCCGTTGGAATAGAAAATGCAGCTAAGGTCTATTTCAATAAACGGCCCAAAGAGCTAAAAAAAGAGGAAGCAGCGATGCTTGTGGGGATGTGCAAGAACCCGGGATTATACAATCCTTACACCTATAAAATTAAAAATTATCGACGGGTAATTGCCCAAGAAGAAGGCAGTGCGCCCGGAAGCGTTTCCTTGGATAAAATCTTGGCCGCCCGAGGAAAGGACTCCTTAAGAGCGCTTTCCAGAAGAAATCAAGTGTTATACCAATGGTTGAAGAATAGCGAAAAAAACAATGATGCAATTACGCAGCGCATTACGCGAGAAGAATATGATGAGCTTATTAAAAAACCCGTAACCGTTAATTATCAGTCTGTAGACCACAAAGAAGGCATGGCTCCTTATTTTAGAGAAGCCTTGAGGCAAGAGGTTACTAATATTCTTTTAAAGAAAAACGACGACGGAACGCTTAAGCATCTTCGTGAAGACGGGCAACCCTATGATATTTATCGCGATGGGCTTAAAATTTATACCACCTTAAACACGAGGCTTCAAAAGTATGCAGAATATGCCGTTGAAAAACACATTAAAGAGTCGCTTCAACCCGCTTTCAATTCGAATAACCGTGGTCTGAAAAACTATCCATTTTCCAATGAAATTTCTTCCGATGTTGTGAATGGAATCATGAGCTCGGCACGTAAAAATTCCGGACGATATAAAGTCATGATTGCCGAAGGATATTCTGAAAATGAAATCGCCAATGCATTCAATTCCCCAGCGCAAATGCGTGTTTTTTCGTGGAGAGGCGAAATCGACACTGTTATGACACCCAATGATTCCATTCGATATTATAAAGCGTTTCTGCATGCGGGATTGGTGAGCGTTGAACCTCAAACAGGATTCGTTCGCGCTTGGGTTGGAGGGGTTAATTTTAAGCATTTTTCATACGACCATGTTCGTCAAGGAACCCGTCAGGTGGGCTCAACCATTAAGCCCTTCGTTTACGCAGCCGCCTTATCCATGAAAGTCGTTAATCCGTGCACCTCTTTTTCATCGGGTGAATATTGCGTTGATTTGGTTGACCCGAACAACAAGGTCGTTGGTCAATATTGTCCAAAGGGGGAAGTTGCAAAAAATGTGAAAATGGGCCTTGCCTTGTCCTCGAATCCAACCACAGTTGCCGTTATGGCAAAAATGGGGGCGTTTAATCCTTTAAACAAATCCGGTGGACCCTTTCAAATTGAGAAGCTTCTGAAAATGACAGAAATAAACTTGAATCCGAATGATGTTGTTCCTTCCATGTGTTTAGGCAGTATGGATATGTCTTTATTTAAACTTGTAGCTGCACAGTGTATCTTTCCAAATAATGGGAATTATGTTAGGCCCACAACCATTGAGCGCATTGAGGACCGAAACGGAAAGGTGATTTATTCTGCCACACCCTATACAGATCAAGCAATAAATTCCACCGTAGCGTATGAAATTCTTAAAATGATGAAACTGGTGATTTCCCAAGGAACCGGAGGCAGTTTGCGCAGCGGAAAATACGGGCCAATCCCCATCACGGCTGGAAAAACAGGAACAACACAAAACAATTCAGACGGTTGGTTTATTGGGATTACACCGGATTTGGTAACTGGTGTTTGGGTAGGAGCCGAAGACCGGTCCGTTCGTTTTAAATCTATGAATTGGGGCCAAGGTGCCCGTATGGCATTGCCTATTTACGGATATTATATGCAACAAGCATACAAAGACCACATCCTTACCTTATCCTCGGAAGACTTTCCAGAACCCCCAGATTATGACCCGAAAACCTATGAATGTTCGGAAGCGGCAGATCCGGAGGAGGCTGATGAAACGGATGTTCTATTTGAAGAGGGTATTTAACTATGAATAAAGTTGTTGATCATATAAGTGACGCCCTCAACGGCATCGAAGACGGAATGACCATAATGCTCGGTGGATTCGGGTTGTGTGGCATACCTGAAAATTCGATTAAAGAACTCGTTAAGATGGGAACCAAAAATCTCACCTGTATATCTAACAATGCAGGAGTGGATGATTATGGGTTGGGATTGCTGTTACAGCGCAAGCAAATCAAAAAGATGATTTCATCGTATGTCGGAGAAAATGAAGAGTTTGAACGACAAATGCTTTCCGGTGAATTGGAAGTTGATTTAATCCCTCAAGGGTCACTTGCGGAACGCTGCCGAGCTGGGGGTGCAGGAATACCTGCCTTTTTTACCCCCGCGGGATATGGTACAGAAGTCGCAGAAGGAAAAGAAGTCCGTGTATTTAATGGGAAACCGCACATTCTTGAATCTGCGTTAACCGCTGACTTTGCTATCGTTAAAGCATGGAAAGGAGATACAGAGGGAAACTTGGTGTTCAAAGCAACGGCGATGAATTTCAATCCCATGATGGCAATGGCGGGTAAAATAACCATTGCGGAAGTGGAAGAATTAGTTCCGGCGGGGAGCTTAGACCCTAATTTTATTCATACTCCAGGGATTTTTGTACAACGAATTTTTAAAGGCGCTGTTTTTGAGAAACGCATCGAACAACGAACGGTAAGAAAAAGAGCATAATATGGCACTGGATAAAATCGGTATTGCTAAGCGCATTGCCCAAGAATTGCAAGATGGATGGTATGTTAACCTAGGAATTGGGATTCCCACCCTTGTCGCCAATTATGTTCCCGAAGAAATGACCGTAGAATTTCAATCTGAAAATGGGGTCTTGGGAATGGGGCCTTTTCCATTTGAGGGAGAAGAAGACGCAGATTTAATTAATGCAGGAAAACAAACGATCACTGTAAATCCAGGCGCCTCCTTTTTTGATTCAGCCACATCCTTTGCAATGATTCGAGGCCAACACGTTCAACTCACCGTTTTGGGAGCGATGGAAGTCTCTCAGTATGGGGATATTGCCAATTGGAAAATCCCAGGGAAAATGGTAAAGGGGATGGGCGGAGCAATGGATTTAGTGGCGTCCGCAGAGAATATAATTGTAGCAATGATGCACAGCAATAAAGCCGGGGAATCCAAAATACTCCCTGCGTGTACCCTTCCGTTAACGGGGGTTGGGTGCGTTAAAAAAGTGGTAACCGAGCTTGCGGTGTTAGAAATTAAAAACGGTGCGTTCCATTTAATAGAACGCGCACCCGGAGTTACAGTCGAAGAGATCATTGCCAAAACAGCCGGTAAACTGATCGTTCCTGAGTTTGTTCCTGAAATGGTGCTTTAATGGACTTGGTGCGTGAATTTCGCTTGGCCATTCATGCGGCTATAGAAGCATCACTTGCCATTAAAGAAATTTATTCGCGTGGATACGAGGCCACTCAAAAAACTGATGGTTCTCCAGTAACAGAAGCAGATTTAAAGGCTTCAAAAATCATTAATGAAATTTTATCTATTTCAGGACATCCTGTCATTGATGAAGAAACGGATAAAATCCCCTTTATACAACGCCAACTATGGGAGAAATGCTGGTGTGTTGACCCCTTAGATGGCACAAAAGAATTCATAAAGCGCAACGATGAGTTCGCAGTAAATATCGCGCTGATCGAAAAGGGAAGACCCGTTCTTGGCGTGATTGCAAGTCCTATTCAAGCGGATTTTATTGTTGGGGGGGCGAGTATCGGCACTCACTATGGTACATTTAATCAATTTATGAACGGCGAAAAACCTGAGCCCATACATCCGTCTCCAACGCCGGAAACGTTGTCAATTATTGCATCGAATAGCCATCACACCCCATTACTCGTAGATTATCTGGATCGCCTTTCTCGGTCGGGATACCATATGAAATTAGTTCGAAAAGGATCTGCCTTGAAGTTCTTTGATCTTTCCATGAATCATTGTCAACTTTATCCCCGATTTGCCCCCACCATGGAATGGGACATCGCAGCAGGCCAAGCAATCCTTGAAGGGATGGGCGGTGGAGTCTTTGATGTGAACAGCAAACTGCCATTAAGGTACAATAAAGAAAATTTATTTAACCCGCATTTTATAGCCGTTTCCGATGTAAATTTATCGGCATGGATTTGAAGAGTGTATTTCTAGCGGTTTATGCCGTCCCCCTAACGATGATGTCGCAAATCGTTCAATTCAACCAAAACCTCCATCAACCAGGCACGCTCGACATCCTAAATTTTGGCTATCATAAAACACTTCCTTCCACAAGTAAAGGATTTATACCTCGACTTGACGAAACCTATTTAGCGCAATATACCGATACGAATCAGGCGTTCATCGCGGCATCTCCGTTGTGCGTGTTCAGCGTTGGAAAGGAAAACGAAGAGTCAGAAATACGATATCAAAATTCTCGCGGTTTATTAGTGATTGGTGGTTATAAGGGATTTACCTGTCATGCCTTTTTATTAGAGAACCAAGCTGTTTTTAATACCTTTCAGCGAGCGTTTATTACGCAACATGGGGAGTTTTATCCAACGGCCACTGGATACAACCAACAAAACGGAATGGTCCCTGGCATGGGGCGCACCAAACCCTTTCATGAAAATGGGTTTGATTTTGCATACAGCCAAGGAGGGTTTGAGTGGAAGATGTCTAAAACCATCTGCATATTTGGAGGAAATCAATCCCTAGATTTTAGCCCCGGAATCCGCTCCGTGTTTTGGTCGCAACACAACCAAGCCCTTATGGCGGGGGGGACGATTCGCCTTGGGAAATACCTAACATACATGGTCGCCCGGGCTCGTTTATTCGATTTGATTAGAAAGCCAGTTTATGCCAACGTAGAAAGTCCTTATTACAAAAAGAACTTCGCCTTTAGCGCATTGTTTTTACGACTGAAAAACCATCGATTGGGATTGATCCATCAAACCGTATGGCAAGCAGGAGATTCGTTAAAAGAAGCGCCCGTTCACCCCTTGTATTGGGTGCCAATCCCCGGGTTTAACCGGATCGCCAAACAAGAAGTATCCTTACCTCAAATTGGCATTAATTATGCGTGGAGTCCGCACACAAGTACCATGGTATACGCAGAATTATTTACTCGGGGGTTTGTACCATCCGCATGGGCAACACAGCTGGGAATTAAATATTATTCCTCGCTCACCCAACACCTGACGCTAAGCTCATCCCTGGCATGGCTACAAACAGGCACGGAATTCTATGGAACCAATTATGCGCAAAACTTTACCCACCAAAACCTACCGCTAGGCACCCTGCTTGGGAATGGCGCCCGAGAACTGATCTTTTCCGGACGTTTTAGTTACAAACGTTGGTTTCTGGATTACTTATTTCAATTTAGCACCCTAAAAAACAGCCTTCAACCCCTCTTTATACAAACCTACATTAGGCCCAATCAAGTAATTCAACACCGGATAGACATTGGGTTTATAGCTTCTAGAAGCATGCAGCTTGAACTATTTATAGGGGCAAATCGCCGAGAAGCTATGGGCTTCAAAGATTGTAATGCGCTTAACTTCGGTTTAAGAACCGCTATATTTAAACCAAATCATGTGTATTAAGCGCATCTTATTACTGGGTTTTCTATTGTTTTTCATAAACGCCTGGACGCAGCGCTTAGCGTTGTTGGGGCAAATGAATTTGTTCGACACCATTCAACTAAATCAAAGCACCCCTATTTTACCTAAACTAAACACCAAACAATCCATACCTAAGGCTAGAATTATCCCCATTATAGATCTTGGATTAAGGTATAACCCTTCTGTTAGCGGAAAAGCAAGTACAGGATTCCTGTGGGACTTACAGCGGAGCAAGTGGTTTATGAGAGTGGGAGGAGGTGTCGGGATAAACACTGTGCTGCCCGCGGGCTTTGTTCAAAATGGCATATCTCTAGCGCAAAATAACACCTTAACGTTCAATGTTCGGCCTATAATCCGACTTGGAATCACCCCGTCTAACTATATTAGTGCTCAACTTGGCTTTGATCAGAATTTTTATGGAGACGGCTATCGTTCCCTATTCCTGTCTGATGCGGGCCATCCCTATCCATTTACTTCTCTTCGATTTAATATAGGCCCAGTTACCTATCAAGCGATGGGCATGTATTTAAACTCCGTTGGTGGTCAACATAAATATGGGATGAATCACTATTTACACCTACGGCTTGGGAAACACATTCGATTAGCGCTTTTTGAGGCGGTTATCTTCAACAGTGGAGACGCCTTAAGTAATCGATCTTTCGATCCCTCCTATTTAAATCCGTTTATGATTATTCGACCCTCCGAATATTCCACGGGTTCAGGAGACAATGTGCTACTTGGAGGAGAGATTTCTGTATATTCGAAGAAAGGCACGTGGTATGGTCAATTGATTGTAGACGATCTTTTAATGAAGGCCTTGCTTCAACGGGAACAATATTGGGGAAATAAACTCGGAGGTCAAGTGGGATGGAAATATTTAACCCAAAAAAAGAACCACACTATTCATCTACGAACAGAATTTAATATGGTTCGTCCGTATACCTATTCCCATATTGGAAACCAATTGAGTTATACCGTTAATCAGCAAGTCCTCGCTCACCCAAAAGGCGCAAATTTTTGGGAAATCTTTTCCCGAATTGATTTCATTTCCAAACGATGGGGTGCCATGGCTGAACTTGCCGTTGGGCAAAAAGGTATCGGCGCACCTTATGGTGGAGATGTCTTGGCTCCGTATACCCTTAGGCCAGGAGATTACAACGTTTCCCTATTACAGGGCGTAAAAACAAAGCAACTTAATGTTAGAATTCAAGGAATTCGCATGTTAAAACAATGTTACAACACCCAACTTTTTGTGGAGTTATCAGGGACATACACGGGGGAAGGCGCAAACGGTCGTTTTCACTGTTCGCCAATCCTAGGGCTTCGTTCGGCCATTTGGAATGACTATCGGTTTTAATCAAAAAAGCCCGGTTTCCCGGGCTTCCAAATAAAATAACTTAAAGTCCTATAATCTGACGCAACTCTACTTCTGTTGAACTTCGTTGTCGTCCCTGTTGGTCCAGAAAGGTTCTATTCACAAGGCGACCATGAATGGCAACCTTTTTTCCTACTTCCGCGTGATCCTGAACAAACGACGCCATGTTGCCCCAGGCAAATACGCGATGCCAATCTAACCTGGCGGCATACTTCCCATCATTTTTACGGTACATTTTTGGCGTTGTGACTAAAAACCGAGCTATCTTACTTCCATCGTCAAAGCGTTTAACCGAAGGTGGTTTTGAAATACTTCCAATTAAGGTTACATAATTGTTCATGGTTATATATATAAAGGGGATTGGTTGCCGAATTCATGCGCGCCGCATCCGTTCCCTCGTTGGTTTAAATAATAACTAAATCGTTTATTTCTATTTCTGTGATTTTAATTATCCTCCCTTTCCATCGGGTATACCGATTTACTAGTCGTCCTTCAATGGCCACATGCAAGTTAGGTTGCCCATAGGTGCGTATCACCTGATGCCATTTCCCCCATGCAAATACATCGTGCGTTTCGCGACGTGTTTTTGGGGTACCTTGAGCAGTAACGATCGTGTTACTGGTAATCAACCTAAATCTTGCATGTTTCTGACCCTTGGTTGTTTCAACTTCGGTTGGATGATTCTCAATGGTTCCAATCAATGAAACAAAATTCATTCCTTATGCTTTTATTTCCCCAGAAGGTTTGTTTAGTAACATAAAGTCATTCCCTTCAATCACGGTGGAATAACGCTTCTCTCCTTGGTTATTTTCATAGGATTGATAGGCTATTTTACCCTCCAAAAGGATTTCTTGGCCTTTCTCAAGCAGTTTTTCCACACGATCTGCCACCTTGCCCCAAACGGTTACATTGTGCCACTGTACCTCATCTTGCCACTCACCATTCTTATCCTTATATCGATCGTTGGTCGCTAATGAAAACCGAGCAAGTTTGCGTCCGGTTTCAAACGTCATGATTTCAGGCTTTACGCCAAGTCTTCCTATCAAATTCACTTTATTCTTTAAATTGTTCATGTGTATGTATTTTAATTACGTTAAATATGGGTGTTCACCCGTTTCCTTTGCAAAGGTTGAGGCATTAACGGCGGGTGTTCGGTATTTATTCGTTTACTTTCGAATGTCAGTCGTTTGTTGTCGGATAATTCAAGGTAAAAAAGGCGTTGGTTTGTCAAATTCCTTTATTTTTACACGCATAAATTAAATGGCATGTACGAAAATATTCTCTTTGAAAAAGTTGGAAAAATTGGTTGGATTACCATAAACAGGCCTGCTTTTTTAAATGCACTCAATAAACAAACCATCTCAGAATTAAATCATGTACTTGGTGCGATCTCCTTGGATGGGGAAATTGGCGTAGTTTGTATAACCGGTTCTGGAGAGAAGGCATTCGTCGCTGGTGCCGATATTAAGGAATTTGCAGGCTATACCGTTGCTCAAGGAGGTGAGCTGGCCGCTACTGGGCAAGAAGTATTGTTTAATTTATTAGAGCAAATGAATAAACCTACCATTGCCGTAATTAATGGATTCGCATTGGGAGGTGGATTAGAGTTAGCCATGGCGTGTCATATTCGGATTGCATCATCCAATGCGCGTATGGGCTTACCGGAAGTTTCGTTAGGCGTAATTCCCGGGTATGGCGGCACACAACGCCTTCCCCTGCTCATCGGAAGAGGAAGAGCAAATCAGCTTATTTTTACCGGAGAAATGATTTCTGCAGACCAAGCGTCCCAATGGGGGCTCGTAAATAATGTGTTTGAACAGGCCGTGTTAAAAGATGAAGCAAGCGCTTTAGCGCATAAAATACTAAAAAACTCTCCCAATGCTATTGCTACAGCGATTAACGCCGTAAACGCTGGATTCCAAACACAACATGGATTGAATACAGAAATTGAACTTTTCGCGAGTTGTTTCGGCACCAAAGATTTCCAAATTGGAACAGACGCGTTTTTAACAAAGCAAAAAGCAAACTTTAGGGATTAATGAGCGCTCCCCTAACAAAGTTATTAGGTCAAACCGCGATGTATGGCCTGCCTAGTATTGTTGGGCGGTTTTTAAATTATTTATTGGTTCCTCTATACACGGCTATTTTCGCAAACCCCGCAGACTATGGGGTGCTTTCTGATTTATACGCGTATGTGGCATTTTTAATCGTCTTATTGCCTTTAGGCATGGAGACGGCGTATTTTCGATTTATACAACAACATGAGGATCCGGATCGGGTGTTCAACAGCAGTTTTATTCCCGTTGTTTTCGTTAATGCTGCTTTTTTTCTGGTACTATATATAACCAATCCTTGGATTGCAAAATGGATGCTTTACCGTGAGCACACCGAATATATCATTCTTATTGGTGGTATTGTTTGTATCGATGCGATTGCATCGTTGCCCTTGGCAAAGTTACGTGCAGAAAACCGAGCCAAACGCTTTGTGACTATTCAGCTTTCATCTGTTTTACTGAATATTGTATTGAATCTAATCTTTCTGTTAGCATACTTTAATCCAAGTCGACCCGAAGAAGGAATCATGTTCATTTTAATTGCAAATTTATTGGCTTCGGGCTTAAAGCTTGTCCTTGTTTATGACATTGTTTCACGCGTAAAATTAATACTTGATTGGGTGCTGATTAAACAAATGTCGGTGTATTCTTGGCCCCTGGTTATTGCGGGCTTTGCCGGTATCATCAACGAAACGCTTGACCGCGTATTATTAAAACAGATTCTGTATAACCCTGACATTCCAAATTCCCTTGAACAGGCAACCGCTCAAGTGGGTATCTATAGTGCGTGCTATAAATTAGCCATGCTTGTAACTATTTTTCTTCAAGCTTATCGCTATGCCGCTGAACCTTTTTTCTTTGCTCAGCTAAAAAATCAAGATAGAAATGTAGTCTTCGTCCGAACAATGAATGTCTTTATTGCCCTCGTATGTCTTGCCTTTTTGTTTGTTTCAATAAACCTCGGAATCTTTAAATTCTTCATTCGTAAAGAGGCGTATTATGTTGGACTGAACGTTGTTCCAATTTTACTGCTCGCCAATGTTTGTTTAGGGATTTATTATAATCAAAGTGTCTGGTATAAACTTTCTAATCAAACTAAGTTTGGGGCCTATATCGCACTAATCGGTGCTGGAATTACGATTTTGGTTAATGTGCTTTTTATTCCAATGTATGGATATATGGCAAGTGCTTGGGCTACGTTATTGGCTTACATGGCACAAATGATTATTTCGTTTTATTTGGGTAAAAAACATTATCCGATTCCATATGATGTGCGCAAATTCTACGTGTATATAGGTGGTTCAATCGGGATATACTGTATTTTTAGCTTGCTTAGAATGTGGATGAGTGTGCCCTTAAAAGGATTCAATGGGCTTCTTTTACTACTTGGAAATTTAATGATTCTCGGTTTTATCTACCTGGTTTACCGAAACGAACGTGCATTATTTCGCTTTAAGAAGCCTTAAATCGTTCTTGTACCTGTTCCACAACGCTTCGGTCATTGCCTACCGAATAAAACCCTTCATAAATTATCACCGGACGCCTTAAAAACGTATAATCAGATAGGATTAAGGCCTTGTAATCATCATCGCAGGTAATGCTTGCTTTTACCTCCATGTAACGCCTTGCTTTTTTTGAAAACACGGCTTCATACGACCCATATTGTGTTTTTAAATCATCCAATACCTCCGCGGGAATCGAGTGCAGCTTAATGTCAACAACAGCAATGTCTGCTGGCCAAGTAACCGAAGCAAGGATTCGCTTACAGGTTGAACAGGTGCTTAATTGATAAACGCGCTTCACTTGCAATACTCATCATACGCTGCCTTTAGATTTTCTGAAATCATTCCGGCGGTTGCTCCTTCAATGTGATGACGCTCTAAAAAATGTACTAACGCGCCTTTATGAAACACGGCGATGGATGGCGAAGACGGAGGATAGGGTAAAAAATATTTTCGCGCTTGGTTTGTCGCCTCCGTATCAAATCCAGCAAATACGGTATATAATTCGTTCGGAATCAAGGTGTGTTCCAAGGACTTTTTTACTCCTGGACGCATGTTGCCTGCTGCACATCCACACACAGAATTTACGACCATTAACATCGTTCCTGTTGAGTTCGAAACGGCTTGATCAACCGCTTCCGCAGTAGTTAATTCATTAAACCCAACACTTGTTAGGTCATTCTTCATGGGTTGTACTATTTCTATTGGATACATGGTTGATGTTTTTTTGACAAAGATACGACTTAACGCAATACGTTGATGTGCCCCACTGCTTGATAATCGAAGCCCTCTAAGTCTTTGTAAGTGACTTTCCAAGTATAGGTGCCAGATTGCACAGCGACACCGTTATATGTTCCGTTCCAACCTCCTTGAATATCTTTGGTGTCAAAGATCAGTTCGCCCCAACGATTGAAAATTTCAAGTTTGAAGTTCAATATTTCTTCAAAATTAGAGAACACAGGGAAGAAGAGTTCATTTAATCCATTATCATCAATAGTAACTGTATTTGGCACATTAAGCCTTACCGTTTCAGATGAGCTAATTAATAATTGAGCTTGATCATTACAGCCGTTTGTATCTGTCGCCACCAGGGTAACGATATAATCTCCTTCGGTCCACTGTGGATAATAGTACGTTGGATTAACCTCCGTTGATCCATTCGATAAATGTCCAAAATCCCAGGTATAGAATTGAGCATTCACCGAATTATTGATAAACTCGGCTAATCCTGAATAATAATCAACCCCAATACCTGCTATGGTAAATGCAGCGTTTGGACTTGCATAGGAAACAATGTAACCGGATTCTACCATGGTAGAGATACAACCAAATGCATTCGTTACGGTAAGGGTAACATCATACGGTCCACCCACATCAAACGTTACCGATGGGTTTTCTTCCGTACTGGTTTGACCATTTCCAAAAGACCAGAAATAAGACAAGTTTTCGCCCAAGGATAGATTCGTAAATTGAGCCAAGAATGGGCCACAACCGGCCGAATCTACTGCAGTAAAGTTGGCAAATGTAACTTCTGTGTCATCAATCTCAACCGTATCTATGATTTCGCATCCTACGTTGTCTGTAACCAAGACCTCTATTAATCCCGAGGATAATCCTGTAATCAGATAGTTTCCAGGGCTTTGATTTATTTCTGTTCCTACCGGACTTATTATGTTAGGGTTTGTTATATTATGCCATGCCACATTATATCCTGGCGTTCCGCCCATTACTTGTACATTGAGGATACCTGCATTGTCATTACAGCCACTATTAGAAATAACATTCACCGATGGGCTGAATACCGTACTTGGCTCGGTAATCGTTATTGCTGGTGTATTCGAGCTACAATTATTAGCATCCGTGATCAAGACATAATATTGACCAGGACAAAGCCCCCCTAAACTAAATATACCTGTTGCACTGCCTTGTAAATCTTGTTCGGTTATGGTAATCGTATTTGCTGCCGGTTGACCAATTGGGAAAACACTAACGGTATATGTGGCGTCACCTCCCGTAGGAATAAATTCGATCTCCCCTGTGCATTGACCTTTACATAGGATATCATTATCTACTAAATTGCTTAATGATACTACAATTTCTGTCATTACATAGGTAAATGTTCGTGTACAATTTATTGCATCGGTTACGGTTAACGTATACGTTCCTGCAACAAGATTCGACGTAGTGGTGGTGTTTCCTGCAATGGTGGTAAATAACATAGGAATGGCATTACCCGAGGCATCAACGCCCGCCCAAACAATCGTGTAAGGCGCCCCGAGGGCATTTGGAATACCTCCATTAATAGAAACCGAAATAAACCCATCACTTGAATTGGCGCAGAAAACGGAATCTATAACCGTATTCACTGTATCGATTAAGTTGTTTTGTATGATAACCGCTCCTCCAGCAAGCGAGCATCCATTTTGGTCAACCACTTGGAAATTATACGTTCCTGCAGGTAATGAAGGAATGGTATAGGTTCCCTGGTTACTTAAAATCTCAAACCCAAATGGATCACCTGCCACCGTACCCGACCAACTAACATTATACGGTAAGGTGCCCCCTTCTGCATACACACTAATGGTGCCTGAACTATCACCAAAACAATCCACATTCGTATAGGTGCTTGCAATGTATAGCGGCGCAACGGGCTGAATTACCGTAGCGACTAACGATGAGGTACACCCGTTTGCGTCAGTCACAAGCAAGCTATAATCTCCAGGGATTAATCCGAATGGAGGCGTTGTACTTCCAATGTTAGGCAATGTGGATTGACCCGCTGGGATTGACCCGTTTACGGTTGACCAAAGGTATGTGTAACCTGCTGAAATATTTACCGTTCCGCCACTTACTTGAGTCGTGATCATTCCACTCGCATCACCATGACAACCCACATTCAGAATGCTTGGTGTAATTACAATTGGAGTAGGCTGAATAATTGTTATTGGTGCCGTAGTTACAACACATGGTCCCGCATCGGTTATGGTTAAGGTATAGGTTCCTGCAGATAAATTAGCTAAATCCTCCGTAGTCTCACCTGTATTCCACAATAAACTATATGGCGCCCCGGTGCCTCCGGATACGCTAATATCAATTGCACCATTGGAACCCCCAAAGCAGGTGACATCTGTAGTATTAACGGAATATGTAAGTGCCGTTGCTGGTTGGGTAATTACCACTTGCTCCGTTAATAAACACCCATTGGCATCGGTAATGTGACACACATAAATACCGGGGAATAAATTCGTTAAGGATTGTGCGGTTGAAAATGATAAGCCATTTAAATACCAATCATAAGTATATGGATTCGGTCCGGCAAAAGGCGTACCTCCGGTAGCTGTAATGGAAATGCTACCACTGTTATCACCGTAACACGCAACATTCGAAGAAACATACGTTGACGTCAGTGCGGAACTCGGTTCAGAAACGGTGGCCACCAACGGAACAATACAGCCTGCACCATCGGTAACAATGACATTATATTGCCCAACATATAAATTATTAATATTTTGGAATAATGAAGAATATCCGTTTGGACCCGTCCACTGGAAGGTGAAGTTCGGGGTTCCGCCATTCAGCGTTAAATTAATTGATCCTGAATTATTTCCATGGCATTGAACATCACCTACCGTAGCTGTTACCGTAAATCCAGGATATTGGTTTACCGTAACCTGAAGTGTACTTTGACAGCCTAACAAATCAGTAACGGTTACTGTATATACTCCAGGGTAAAGGTTACTCACCGAAGGACCGCCAACCGGTGTGGTTAATGGAATCGGGAATGGTGCCAAAGCAGCCGTGGTCCAATTATAACTGTAGTAGCTATTTCCACCCACAACCGTTAAGTCAATTGCCCCGTCAAATGAACCAGGTACACAAGAAACATCCACTACATTGTTAAGCGTAACGATTAATGGCGCCGGTTGAGATACGATGGTGGTTAAGGTAATGGTGCAACCATTCGCATCGGTTATGTCATAAAAATAATTGCCTGCAATTAGTCCAGTCTCAGTGATTATGCCCCCAGGAAGTAAAATTGTTCCAGTAAAATTGTGCCCAACACCCGTTACCGTGTAAGGCCCAACACCTCCGGAAGCGGTAATGTCTATGCTTCCTGTTGCGTTTGAATTACAATCTACCGGATACGGCGTGAGTGCACCTGCTACCGGAGTAGCCGGTTGAGTTATCGTAATTACCGCAAAGTCTGTGCATCCCCCCGTGTTACCATTGGCATCGGTTACTGTTACCATATAGGTGCCTGCTGGCAATCCAAATGGTGGTGTTGGGTTACCAACATTGGCATTTGTTGGAAAAGGAATTGCGTAAGGTAGACTATTCCAAGTAGAGATAGTGCTCCACGCATAGGTATAAGGCCCTGTTCCGCCGCTTACTTGAGTACTAATTTCTCCAGAAGAATCACTATAACATAAAACATCGTTTACCGAAGAGGTTATATTCACTGGGTTCGCTGGTTCAAGTATGGTTTCTGAAGACGAAAGGACACAACCATTGGCGTCAACAATGTTCATGATATAAGTTCCCGGACACAAGGTGCTTGGCGTAGAAATATTCGTGCTTGTTGTTAGCGTTACTGGTAAAACGCACCCCGGACCAGTTGGGCCAGCAATCCAATTTATATTGTACGGAGATACGCCTCCTGATGGCGCAACATTAATGGCTCCGTTGTTGTTTCCATTACAAAGAATATTGGTCGGCGTAGTGATTACGGAAAGTGCTACCGGACTTCCAACGGTTACAGAAACTGTGGAGGTACATCCATGATAATCAGTTACTGTAAAGCTATATGGAGCACCTGCCAAATTGGAGGCAACACCAGTCATGGTTTGCCCTGAAATTGGATTAGGCGGCAGCATACTTTGTGCAACAATCGTACTTGGTCCCGTCCAAACCAAGTTATTCGGTGCACCTGCAATGGTATAAGGTCCTGTTCCGCCATTGGCACCAATGGTGATTGTTCCGGTGGATGCCTGATTTGGTACAGGGAAACAAAGCTCATCGGTGTGATCAATTAGCGCTAATAATGGGGTAGATGGTTGATTTATATTTACGGTTTCCGTAGATGTACATCCGTTAGCATCTGTTACCGTAACTTCATAGGTACCTGTAGGAATTCCGTTTGGATGCGTAGGGCTACCGATTGTGTCATTCGTTGGGAAAGGTATTACAAAATTACCGTTCAAATTTGTCCAATTGTACGTATAACCCGGAGTTCCTCCAATAGCAACAACACTCGCTTGGCCCGAGGAGTCACCATGACACAATACCGCCACGGAATCCACGGTTAGAATAATCGCCGGAGGCTGATTGATGGTAAATGAGAGCGTGTCGTCACATCCGTTTGCATCGGCAATAACTACATCATATACACCAGGACACAAAGCGCTTGAAGTGTAATTTGGGGAAGGTCCAGCTAAAATATTTTGATTTAATGGAAGGACGCAAGCTCCATTGTTTGGACCATTAATCCAGTTAATGGTGTAAGACGGCGTAGCGCCCGTTATTCCCAACTGTACAGAGCCGTTGTTAGCGCCATAACACGTAACATCCACTGAAGTTATGGCCACGGCTAATGGGGTTGGTTCGGTAACCGTTCCACTTACCGAAATCTGACAGCCATTTGCATCAGTAATTTCTACTTGGTATATACCGGCAGAAACCCCTGTCCATGTGCTTGTTCCACCGGCAAAATTAATGTTCGCTGGGCCTCCCCAAGGCGTGGTAACACCAACAATCGTATATGGAGCGGTTCCGCCACTCGGTGATACCGTTAATGTTCCATTACCCAACCCATTGCATGTTTCATTGGTGGTAGTAACAAGTGCACTTAAGGCTTGCGCCGGTTGGTTGATGGTAACACTCGCTAATTGGGTACACCCGTTCGCATCCGTCACGGTTACACTATAAACGCCAACACAAAGCTGTCCGACCGAAGATGTGCTTGCCCCTCCTGTCCATAAATAGGTATACGGAGCGGTTCCTCCTGTTACTGAAACCCCTGCGCTTCCTTGACAGTTTGCATCATTACACGGATCATCATTTGCGGTGGTAATTAATGCCAAAGGCTGAGGTTCAGTTATGGTTGCACTTAATGTGGTATCACACCCATTGGCATCGGTAACAGTGAATACATACACTCCTGGACATAAGTTGTTAACGCTTGTTGCTCCAGAAATAATTGAGGTAACAGGCAAGGCGCACGGTCCCGTGTTTGGACCAGAAATCCAAGTTACCGTATAATTTGGAACCGATCCCGAAGGGGTGATTTGAATGATTCCGTTGTTGGAATTATGACATGTTACATTGGTAACCTGAAGGGCTACTTGTAAATTAGTTGGTTGAGTAATCGTTGTAGAAACTGATGTTTGGCATCCGTAAGCATCCGTAATGGTATAGGTATAAGGGCCTGCTACCATGTTGTTCGAAACGGCATTTCCTCCAGAAACAGCAACGTTTGGAGACCCATTCCATGGTGATCCAGTAATAACAAAGGGTGCGGTACCTCCATTCGGAATTATGGTGATGATTCCGTCGTTGTTGTTGGTACACGTCTCATTGGTGTGAGAAATTACTGCAGTAAGTGGCGCTGCTGGACCGATAATATTAAACGGCGCTGAATTTTGACAACCATTCGCATCAACAACAACCGCATTATATACCCCCGGAGCTAAAGTACCTAGAGAAAGTCCTGTTCCAATGTTGGTTCCAGAAACGTTTTGCCAAGTAACGGTATAATTTGGTGTACCCCCAGTAATAGCAGCCTGCACAGTGCCAGCACCTGGCAGACAATATACGGTGTCGTTTGTGACACTTATTACCAATAGGTCTGGTTCCGTTATTGTTGCTCCTGTATTAATTTGACATCCGTTCGCATCGGTAACAAGCACATCATAAATGCCCGGACAAAGTCCACTTGCATTCGCCTGGTTGATTGGGATGCTACAAGGAGCTCCTGCGGTACTGTTCCAAAGATAGGTGTAAGGCAACACCCCTCCGTTCACTGTTACGTTGATTGAACCATTACTCGCTCCGTTACAGGTTACATTAGTAGATGCCACATTATAGGTCAACGCAGCGGGTTGGCTAATAATCACATTCTGTGTGAATGGGCAGTTATTTAAATCCGCTACCGTAATGGAATACGTTCCGGCTAATAATCCAGGAATGATATACAAATCTCCTGAATTAGCTAATTCAAGTCCCGCAACCGGGAATGGAGGACCAGGTGTCCAAGAAACATTGTATCCCGGTGTGCCTCCGGTGGCAGAAACGGTAATTGAACCAGTAGCGTAATCAAAGCAGTCTACATCAATGTCGGTAATGGTAACTACCATTGGTTGTGCCGGAGCCGTTATACTAAATTGTACTATGATTTCGCATCCATTCGCATCCGTTATGGTATCATAATAATCTCCGATGCATAAACTACTAATGGATGGTGTGGTTTGTCCGTTGCTCCATGCGTGTTGATACGGAGCCGTGCCCCCTGAAGGAACAGTTGTAGCAATCCCGGTACATTGCCCGTGACACAAAATGTTGGTTTGTGTCGCACTTGCGGTTAGTGGGGTGCTAGGAGCTACAATCGACTGTGCAAAAGAATCGATGCAATTATTAAGATCAGTTATAGTAACGGTATAGGTTCCTTGACAAAGCCCCGTCTCATTAATTACACCTGAATTGCTTACGGTACTTGCCGGAACTGCACATATTGCCGGTAAACCAATAGCAGACCAAGACACGGTATATGGCGCGGTACCACCAGTAACATTAAACGCAATACTTCCATTCATGTCGCCGTAACATTGCACATCGGATACATTGATATTGTTGGCGGTTAACGGGTTTTGCGGTTGCGTAATGGTAATCGTTTCTGAATCTGTGCAGCCGTTATTGTCGGTAATCAATACCACATGAGTTCCCGCGGCAACATTCGTGTACTGATAGGATCCCCCCGTTAAATTAATCGTGGTAGAGGCTGGTGTGAGTGTCGCAGAAGTTAGCGTATAAATTGGGCTTCCTCCATTGGTGGTGATGGTAATGGTTCCATTATTTTGCCCTAAACACAACACATTGGTAAAGCTTGAATCCGCTACGAGTGGTGAAACTGGGCCAGAAATGGTGTAGGTGTTTGGAACCGAGCAATTATTCGCATCGGTTACCGTCACGCTATACGTTCCGGGTGCGAGGTTGTTTTGACAGCTGGTATTTCCTGGAATCGACCACGCGTAAGCATACGGTCCGGTTCCACCGGTTACGGTTAAACATATACTTCCAGAATTTACCCCGGCGCAAAGCACATCTGTTACGGAATTAGCGACGGCAATGGGGTTTAATGGCTGAGCAATCGTTGCGCTTAATTCTTGTGAACACAACCCGTTATTGTAGGTCAAACTAATATTATAGGTTCCTCCAGGCAATCCATTGAGCGGAAAAGGAGACGTGTTAATGTTTCCAGAATATGGCCCTCCAGGACCATTAATTACATAAGTCACGGGATAGGACCCAGGAGGCGTATTGATGGTTAACACCCCCGTATTGCCCGGATTACATAAAATCGTGTTCGCGCTAACGGTTGCTCCAAAAGCAGGAGGTTCAATAATCGTAAAGGTGTCTTGTAACGAGCATCCATTTGCATCTACCACGGTCAATGTATAATTTCCTGCAGACAAATTATTAACGGGGTAAGACCCTCCTGAAAGTGGAATTTCTACCCCTACAGGACTCACTAATGGTCCAGGAGGTGTGTTACGTTGATAGGTTACCTGATACCCGGCGGTACCACCAGAAGCCGTTACTTGAACGGATCCATCATTTGCGCCATTACACGAAATATTCACTGGGGGTGTTAAGCCAATCGAAAGGGCTAATGCCGGTTCGGTAATGGTAACGCTTTGAATATTGGTACACCCGTTGACATCGCTAACGGTTAAGGTATAGGAGCCTGCTGGAACGTTGGAAATATTGGGTGTCAATTGACCACTGCTCCAACTGTAAGAATAAGGTGCTACTCCACCTGTTGTGGTGGTGGATATTGCTCCTGCACCTTGCCCAAAGCAAAGGATATTTGTAATCGTAGGCGTTACCACGATTGGATTCGGTTGCGTAATGGTCGTGCTGATGGCATTCGTACATCCATTCGCATCGATTATATTCACCGTATAGTTGCCCGCAGGAAGTATCCCCGCGACAGGGGTTCCTACTTGGGTTGTGGTTAATGAAGACGTTGGAATCGTACCGCTGGAATTTGGCGGTCCAACAATGTTGTAGTTAATTGGGGCTGTGCCTCCGGATGTGGTAAACGCTAGAGAACCTGTAGAGGCTCCGAAACAAAGTACATTAGTGGATGAAATTCCTAGCGTAAGCGGTGTGGGTTGAGTAATCGTCTGATTTACATTCACAGCACATCCGTTTGCGTCTGTAACGGTTAACACATAGTTTCCACCTGATAAACTAGAAAATTGATGTGTGTTGCCAATTCCTGGATTAACAACAACCGTTGCGCCAATTCCATTGATGTTATAATTCGGTGTTCCACCGGTAATAGCTATGGTGATTTGTCCATTGCTTAAATTACCGCATGTAACATTCGTGAAGCTTGAAACAACAGCATTCAGTGGTAATTGAGGCTCCGTAACTACATATATTTCTTGAAGCGAACAATTGTTGGCATCGGTTACTGTAAGCTGATAGGTGCCATCAGGAATATTAATTTGACTTGTTGACGAAGCACCTGAGCTTAATACTCCTCCATTACTGGCTACCCATGAATAGATATATCCGCCTGCACCTCCAGAAACCGTTGCAGTAATTTGACCCGTTGACAAGCCCTGGCATAATACATTCGTAATCGATTCAGTTATTTGGAGAGGACTTGGTACGGAAATGGTGGAGCTCACGGTGGAGGTACATCCATTTACATCCGTTACAACTACGGTATATACACCGGGCGCTAAAGATGGTGGGTTGATAGCCCCTCCGATTTGAAGCGGCACCCCTCCAATTATAATTCCATTGGAAGGGGTAGGCCCTGTAATTACATAAGATAGGCTTGGTTCTCCTCCATTGGCGGTAATTAATAATTCTCCTGTATTTTGACCCGCACACAGAATATTGGTAGGAACTACGTTTAGGGTAAGTGCCGGAGGGGTATCCACATCGAAATTTATCGTTTCAACACATCCCAAGGCGTCTGTAACGGTTAGCACGTAAACCCCAGGACTAAGATTCGAGAAGGTTGCCGTATTGTCTAGGTTCGGGTCGATGGTTTGGCTTGCCCCACCAAGGGTAACTGTGTAATTCGCTGTACCGCCATTGATGGCAATAATAATTTCACCGTCATTGGCCCCATAACATGAAACATCTACCGTGTCCAAAATATTAACAACTAAGCTAGAAGGTGGTTCGGTTATCGTATAAGAATCATTTAGTACACAACCGTTTATGTCTATTAAATTAAATTGATAAGACCCAGCACACAAGCCACTGATGTTTGGCGTATTCCAAGTATTAACACCACTCGTCCATTGGTATGTATAAGGTAAGGTTCCTCCAGAAACACCCGCAGCAATTCCGCCATTACACTCCCCAAAGCAATTTATTGTTGATCCCGTTATGGTTGCCTGTAAAACTGCCGGCTGATTAATAATTGCCGTTACCGCTGCAGAAGCACATTGATTCACATCTAATACCGTAACGGAATAGGAATTCGCTGATAAATTGGAAACTTGGTTAAGATTCGTGCTAAACGGAGGTGCAGCCCCTACTGGATCTACATTAATCGTGTACGGAGCAGTACCTCCATTAATTCCAACGATAAATGAACCGTCATTATCACCAAAACAAGATACATCTACCGGAGATAAAATCGAGGCAACAATAGGAGATTGTGGCGCAGTGATGGTAATTGTAGCATCATCTTGACACCCATTATTGTCTGTTATCGTCACGAGATAGGTTCCCGGAGCAAGGGTGTTCGCAGAGTAACTATTATTAACTGCAAATATTTCAGCCCCTGGCGGATTGATTACTGGACCAACGCCCGGGGTAATTACCACATCAAACGGAGCGGTTCCTGTAGTTGGGGTTACCGTAATAGAGCCATTGGTTTGGCCAAAACATTGAATGTTCGTTGATGTGAAATTCGCTTGGAATGGGGTCGGAGTAATGATTATGCTATCCGTATACTGTGCCGTACAACCATTCGCATCCGTTACCGTCACCGTATAAATTCCACAGGTAAGCGAAGAGGGACTAAACGTATTGTTGGGAATATTCGTTGCAGAACAATTGATTCCTGGATTTTGAAGCGGTGCCCATGTCCATGCGGTATTGTAAAGCGGTGAATTTACATTTGCCGTTCCACCAGAAAGTTGTAAGTTGATAAACCCAAGGCTATTTCCATCACACAAAGGTCCTGAATCTGTCCAAACGATATTGATTGGTGTTGGTTCAGTAACTTGGGTTATTACTGTGGTGGTACAACCAAGGGCGTCCGTTACTAACAATTGATAATTCCCATCAGGTAATCCTTGCGGATCTTCAGAAGCCATTTCCCCCGCGGGGATTGGCCCTCCAACTCCATTAACAACGGACCACATGTATGAATACGGCGCTGTGCCTCCAGCAATAGCAGCAAATATATCCCCATCACTAAAACCATTACACGAAACGTTGTTAACACTATCAACTACTGCTACAACGGCAGAATTCGGTTGAGAAATCGTTATTGGTTCTGTATCAACACACCCATTATTGTCAATAATTTCTAGAATATAGGTTCCCGCAGTGAGTGATGAGATGGTTAAGGTCCCTCCAGAGGTGGGAATATTTCCTTGTAAAATGCCATCAAGTTCCACATCATAATCCGGAGTACCTCCCGTAGCAAGGAAACTAATAAAACCCGTATTGTTTCCGAAACAATTTACATTTTGAACAATAACATTCTGTATGCTTGGTGAGGTTAATGGATTAGTGATCGTCCAAGTTGTCGAACTCAAAACACAACCGTTTAAGTCTGTTACTTGCACAGTATAAGAACCCGGGCTTAAACCGAACTGATTTTGTAAAGTACTATCGCCAAAAGATATTGGATTGCCGGAAAAATCAGTTCCAGACCATGCGAAGGCATAAACCGGTGTTCCTCCCGTTACTACAGGCGCAATGCTTCCATTGTTTAATCCAAAACACGTAATCTGTTGCGGCGTAGCACTCACTGATAATAAACTTGGTTGTACTACCGTTCCGCTCACCGTGCTAGTACATCCGTTAGCATCCGTTACCGTGAAGCTGTATGGGCCCGCAGATACCGTAAACACACCCGTGCCTGAATAACT
>CANMTO010000025.1 GCA_947500755.1 Flavobacteriales bacterium | reverse complement strand
TACCATTCCATTGAAGATCGCTTAGTTAAGAATTTCTTCAAAAAAGGGAATTTCGAAGGGAAAGAATTCCGAGATTTTTATGGAAATCTTCAACGTCCTTTTGAGGAAATAAACAGGCATCCCATTGTGCCTACTGATGCAGAAGTGTTAACGAATAATCGGGCTCGAAGCGCCAAATTACGAATCGCTCAATTACAATGATGGAGAATTCATTTACCACAGATTCACAAGCGAACGTAGGCGCTCCAAAAGCTTCTAAATCCAAAAAAGCAAATGCCTTTGCACAAATTCTCAATGGGGAGTTTCTCAGTAAAGATTTTGTTTTGAATAACCTGGCCTATATCCTCTTTATTTTCTTTCTGCTCTTTGTGTTGGTTGCCAAAGGATATTACGGCAAATCCCTCTTAAAAGAAATCCAAGAAACACGCCGCGAAGTTGATCAAAACACCGCTGAATATATCGAAATTAAAACAATGCTAGAAGAGCGCACTAGGCGCTATAAAATGGTTGAACGATTGAAAAAAAGGGAATTACTGGAATCGGAAAATGCTATCAAAGTCATTAAGTCCAACGAAATTTTAAGCGCAGATGAGTAATACGAAAGGGCCTATGATTTTAAGGGCATATGCACTATATTTTGGGTTCATCTTCGTGATGGGGATTGGCTTGTTTAAAACGTTTAAGCTGCAATTGACCACAGAAGAGGTTGATTTACCGGTGAGGTTGCAAGACCGCGCGCCGCGAATGGGAGAAATTCTCGATGCTAACATGAATCCCTTGCTGACCTCGGTTTCCTATTACGACATTCACATGGATCCAACCGTGGTAGATCAAAAAATTTTCGATGAGGAAGTTTCTAATTTGTCCAATGGTCTTGCCCGATTGTACCGCGATAAATCTTCACGAACCTACGAAAATGAAATAAGGGCTGCACGGGCAAACGGTTCCAGGTATTTATTGATTCGTAAAAAAGTCACCAATGAAGAGCGCAAAAGCATCGCTGGTTTGCCAATTTTCAGCTTGGGAAGAATGAAAGGAGGGCTTATTGATAACGAAGAAACAATAATCCGTAAAGCGCCCAATGGGATTTTACTAAAACGCACCTTGGGCTACTATAAAAAGGAGCTGAATTTAGCCGTAGGATTAGAAGGGGCCTATCACGCCTACTTGGAGGGAGAGCCAGGAAAAGAAATAGAACACCGCATCACTACAGGGTGGAAGAAAACAGGCCGTTTTACCAAGGATCCGGTGGAAGGAGCCGATGTGGTTACCACGTTTGATAAAGACATTCAAGAAGTAGCACACTCCGAACTTGAGCATCAATTAAAAGAAATGGAGGCTCAAAGTGGAACGGTTATTCTTATGGAAGTAGCCACCGGTCACGTGAAGGCTATCGTAAACCTTGATCGAGCGGAAGACGGCACGTTTTCAGAAAAATTCAATCATGCTGTAGGCTTGCGAGAAGTTCCGGGGTCAACCATGAAGTTGGCTTCGATCATGGCGGGTTTAGAAGATCGCAAGTTCAACATTACCGACAAAGTTAATGCAGGGGGTTCATATCAGGTTGGTCGCAAAACCTTTATGGATGCAAACGACGGGAGAGGTTACGGTACCATTACGATCCAGCAGGCCTTTGAAAAATCTTCCAACATTATTGCCCAGATTTTATACAAAGCCTATCGCAATGATCCAGAGTCTTTTATCGATCGCTTAGAGGATTTTGGTCTAACGGAAGCCTTGGGTACTGAAATTCCCGGCGAGTTGGGACCAAAATTTTTCAGACCTGGAAGTGCCGGTTGGTCCGCGTATTCGATTCCCTCCATGGCTATAGGCTACGAATACCAACAATCCCCCCTTCATACCTGCGCGTTTTATAATGCGGTTGCTAATAATGGAAGGTTTTTACGCCCCTTGTTTGTGAAAGAAATTCGCAGAGGAGGTAAGGTAATCAAACGCATAGAGCCTATCGTGATTCGTGATAAAATTTGTTCCGATGCAACCTTGCGAATCATGCAAAATTGCCTAAAAGGGGTCATGTCCCGCGGTACTGGAAAGAAACTTACTTCCAGTCAGTTCTCCATTGCCGGTAAAACAGGTACGGCACGTTTGTTAAATGCGAATAGCGAGTATGTAGAAGAGGATCAAAGTGATTTTCAAGCGTCTTTTGCCGGTTATTTTCCCGCCGATAAACCAAAATATACGTGTGTAGTAGTGGTCACACGTCCGAAAAAACAAAAATACGCAGCCCTGGTTGCAGGGCCTGTTTTTGCTGCAATTGCGAATAAAATATACGCTTCCAACCTTGCCTATCATCCGGCGATTAACGAGCGTAAACCCATTGCCGATGGCTTACCGGCGGTTAAAAATGGGTACTATAAAAATATTACGGATGTGTTGAAACAACTCGGTGTTCGCTTTCAGTTGAATACAGGAGCAAAATGGATTGCAGCAGACTCACTCAATCGCAGCATTCATTTAAATCAACTGACCATACAAAAGGGAAAGGTTCCGAATGTGAAAGGGATGACCGCCAAAGATGCCGTATTTCTTTTAGAGTCTAGCGGATTGAGCGTTTCGCTCAAGGGGTATGGTAAGGTCGTTCGTCAAAGTCTATCCCCGGGTATAATAATCCATAAGGGAGTATTGGTAAAACTTGAATTGCAATGAGAACACTACACTCCTTACTTCACTCCATTGAGGTTCCTTTTTCGGATCAATCCCTGCTTATTGATGAAATTGTTTTTGATTCTCGGGTAGCAAGAAATGGGTCCTTATTTATCGCGTTAGAAGGACATTCAAGCGATGGTCATGAATATCTACCTCAGGTTTATAGTCAGGGCGGAAGAGTGGCTTTGGTTCAACGAAAAGTGAGTTTACCAGAGGATTTCATTCAATTGGTGGTGCCCGACACACGGATTGCCTTAGCTCGCCTTGCGTGTGAATGGTACGGAAATCCATCCAAGGAATTATGCTTAGTGGGAATTACCGGAACCAACGGAAAAACTACCACCGCAACCTTACTCTATTCCTTGTTTATGCAGTTGGGATACCACACGGGCTTGTTGTCAACGGTTGTTAATCGGATCGGATCGGAGCACATCCCTTCAACCCATACCACACCAAATCCATTAGCCTTAAATGCCTTGCTGCGCGAAATGGTGGATGCCGGCTGTGCATACTGTTTCATGGAAGTGAGTTCGCACGCAGTTCACCAACAACGAATCGCTGGCTTGCAATTTAAAGGTGGGGTTTTCACCAACATTACCCACGATCATTTAGATTATCACCAAACCTTTGCTGCGTACATTCAGGTCAAGAAAGCGTTTTTCGATGCCTTACCTGCCAACGCCTTCGCGCTAAGCAACCGGGATGATCGCAACGGAGGGGTCATGCTTCAGAATACCACGTCCAAGCCATATACCTATTCGCTTCAAAGCATGGCTGATTTTAAAGGATTGGTGGTTGAAAATGAGTTGAGCGGTCTAGTATTAAAGCTTAATGATACAGAAGTGCATACGCAGCTGATTGGCGCGTTTAATGCATACAACTTACTCGCTGTGTTTGGGGTAGGAACCCTGCTGGGCATCCCAAAGACGGAGTTGATTACTGCCATTTCTACCCTCGGTTCCGTTGAAGGTAGGTTTCAATTTTTCAGAAGCACTCAAGGCGTAACAATTGTGGTGGATTATGCGCATACCCCGGATGCCCTTGAAAATGTGCTTAAAACCATTGCCAGTTTTAATAAGGCGACTCAACGAATCATTACCGTGGTGGGATGCGGTGGGGATCGCGATGTTGCAAAGCGACCAACCATGGCGGCAATCGCACAGAAGTTTAGCCATCAAGTAATCCTTACTTCTGATAATCCAAGGTCCGAATCCCCTGCTCAAATCCTCGTAGATATGGAGGCAGGCATTGATCAGTCCCATCCAACAACAGTACTCTCCATAACGGATAGAAAGCAAGCCATTCATACCGCAGCGCTCTTGTCCAACCCTGGGGATATTGTGCTCATTGCAGGAAAGGGTCATGAGAAATACCAGGAGATCTCAGGAGTTAAACATCCCTTCGATGACTTTTTAATTGCGCAATCATTCTTTAATAAATCCAATTAATATGTTGTATTACTTCTTTGAGTTTTTAGATCGACTTAATTTTCCAGGGGCAGGCTTGTTCGATTTTATTTCATTCAGGGCCTCCATGGCTTTGATTGCCTCTTTATTGGTGTCTATCGTAATCGGTAAACGAATGATTCAAGGGCTGCGAAAACAGCAGATCGGCGAAACAGTGCGGGATCTCGGTTTGGCAGGACAACTTGAAAAATCCGGTACGCCTACCATGGGGGGATTAATCATTCTCGCATCAATTTTAGTTCCAACCTTACTCTTTGCTAAACTGCATAATGTCTATGTAATAACGATGATTCTGGCCACAATCTGGCTAGGGTTAATTGGCTTCCTCGATGACTACATTAAAGTGTTCAAAAAGAATAAAGAAGGACTCAAGGGTAGATTTAAAGTTATTGGTCAGATTGGCGTCGGCGTTTTGGTTGGGTCCATCCTGTATTTTTCTGATGACGTCCGAGTGCACAAACGCGTTCCCTTAGATTATGCCCTGCAAAAGGATGAGGTGTTTGTAACGCATGAACACGTTCAAGAGAAAGATGAAAAGTTTCGTTGGATTGCTACCGATGACATGACTACCACCATTCCTTTTATTAAAGGAAATGAATTTAATTACAATTGGTTAATTGGTGATTCAAACAAAAGTTACGGGTGGCTATTGTTTATTCCGATTGTCATTTTTATTGTGATTTCTGTCTCCAATGGCGCGAATATGACCGACGGTTTAGATGGCCTCGCTACAGGAACCTCAGCCATTATTGGCCTCGCCTTGGCGGTATTCGCCTATGTGAGTTCGAATGCGCGCTTTGCAGATTATTTAAATGTCATGTACATTCCTCAAGCGGAGGAACTGGTGGTTTTTATTGCGGCATTTGTTGGTGCCTGTATTGGTTTTCTATGGTATAACTCCTATCCAGCTCAGGTGTTCATGGGCGATACTGGAAGCTTAGCCCTCGGAGGAATTATTGCCGTGTTCGCAATTTCTGTGCGCAAGGAGCTTTTAATCCCAGTGCTTTGTGGCGTATTTCTTATTGAGAATTTATCGGTTATTCTTCAAGTGGGGTATTTTAAACTAACCAAACGAAGGTTTGGTGAAGGACGGCGCATCTTTCTAATGGCACCATTACATCATCATTTTCAGAAGAAAGGCATTCATGAAGCAAAAATCGTTTCACGATTTTGGATTGTGGGAATTTTACTCGCAGTAGTCACCATCATCACCTTAAAGTTGCGTTAATTGAATCTCGACGGGAAACATATCGTAGTGTTAGGTGCTGCCGAAAGTGGCATCGGTGCGGCTATCCTGGCGAAAGTTAAAGGACTTCAGGTCTTTGTGTCTGACGCAGGCGAAATTAAAGCGTCCGCAAAAGCTGAATTGCAAGAGTATGCCATCGATTTTGAGGAAAATGGGCATACACGAGACCGAATTATCCATGCTGACCTTGTGGTTAAATCTCCCGGAATTCCCGAAACCGCAAGCATCATACAAGAAATTCGAGCCAAACAGATTACTGTGGTTTCTGAAATTGAATTCGCTAAAACGTTCTCCAAGGGAAAAGCCATTTGTATTACAGGAAGCAATGGTAAAACTACCACCACCTTGTGGATTTATCACATCTTGAAAAAGGCTGGATTTGATGTTGGCCTGGCTGGTAATGTGGGCTACAGTTATGCGAAGCAAGTCGCACTGGAAGATCGAGCGTGGTATGTGTTGGAGTTAAGTTCATTCCAGTTAGATGATATGCATGCTTTTAAGGCAGATATCGCAGTGCTTACCAACATAACCCCAGATCATTTGGATCGATATGCCTACAAGATGGAGAATTATGTGGCTTCCAAATTTAGGATACTCCAACAGATGACTGCAGCAGATTTCTTCATTTATAATGCAGATGATCCGAACATTGCGCAATGGATAAACACGCATCAGATTGCACCGCGCTTGGTGCCGTTTTCTGCAACAAAACCCCTTGAATTTGGGGGGTATTTAACAACTGAACAACTAATTATAAACATAAAAACAACAACAACTATGTCAATTCATGAACTCGCCCTAAAGGGCAAACACAATGCACAAAATGCATTAGCCGCGGGAATCGCCTCCCGTCTCTTGGATATTCGAGCGGATTTAGTGCGCGAAAGTCTAATGGATTTTGAAAATGTGGAACACCGTTTGGAATTTGTTGCCAAAGTTAATGGCGTAGAATTCATTAATGATTCTAAAGCTACGAACATCAATGCAGCATGGTACGCCCTTGAAAGCATGGAGCGACCAACCGTATGGATTGTTGGAGGGGTGGATAAAGGAAATGATTATTCGGAATTGGAATCCTTGGTGAAGGCAAAAGTGAAAGCAATTGTCTGTCTTGGGGTTGATAATGAAAAAATCAAGGAGGCCTTTGCCGATCATGTCGAGCAGATTGTAGAAACCCAATCGGCAAAAGAGGCCGTGAATGCCGCCTATCAACTGGCAAAGAATGAAGAGATTGTTTTGTTGTCTCCTGCCTGCGCGAGCTTTGACTTGTTCAAAAACTATGAAGACCGAGGAAATCAGTTTAAAAAAGCGGTTAGAGGACTTTAATATGGAGAAGAAGATAACTGATCTCCATTCAACACTGAAGGAAAACCGTCGGCAGACCCTGGCTAGGGCAGCGCTTACAAGCATCCAACCCCGTGGTAAATACCATGGATATGATGTCTTTACGTGGCTTGACGCTCCGGTATCGCACCTGTTTTCTACGTTTGAGTCGATGCCTTTTTCCATTCAATGGATTTGTACGCTGGATTATTTTAATGTTGTTGTTTCAGCGTATGCGCAATTTCCAAATGTAAAAGGAGTCTATTTACTCAATGATATGGCATCATCTCAGGTCATTAACGCCGACTGTCAAGGGGTTGATTCTGTTTCCTCAGCCCTCAGCCAACCCGGATTAATCGGCGGCAAAGGAATTATTATGTTAACTGGTTGTGGTGCACAAGGGTTGGATGCCATCAATGAAATGGCACTCATTTTAAAAACAATTCACGGGATATGAAGGATTTATTTGTAAAATACCTAAAAGGCGATATGGTTATTTGGGTGATTACCCTATTGCTGCTCGCTTTGTCTATTGTAACCGTGTATAGTTTTGTCCCTATTCTAGTTAAAATGGAAGGAGGCACCCCCTTTCGTTATCTTTTTAAACACCTGATTTATATCGTTCTTGGTTTTTCTAGCATTTATACCATTCACCGCATCGACCCGAAGTACATCAGCCAAATCACCAAGTTTAGTTACTTTTTTGCGATTGCGTTGCTGATATTTACCTTCCTTTTCGGTAAGGAAATTAACGGTGCAGGAAGGTGGGTTCAAATCCCCGTCATAGGATTAACGTTTCAGTCTTCAGATTTTGCGAAACTGGCCTTGTTTCTATACCTGTCTAAGTTACTGGTGCGTAAAAAAGATAAATTGAATGATTGGAAGGAAGGGATTTTCCCGCTAATGGCCCCCATAGTCATCATTTGCGCCCTTATTTTCAAAGACAACTTATCCACTGCGTTATTGCTTTTCATGCTCTCTATGGCGGTGTTGTTTATCGGACAAGTGCCGTTTTCAAAACTAGCAACAATGGGAATGGTTGGGATTGGCTTGTTGGTGCTTACCATTGGTGTGCATTCCGCATTACCAAGTTTAAACATTCTTCCCAGGTATGAAACGTGGAAAAATAGGCTTACGAATACCATTACTACGGATCAAAATGTACTTGAAAATGCGCAGGCTTTGGATGCAAGAAGGGCCATTCATACAGGGTCTTGGTTTGGCACTGGTGTGGGCGACGGGAAGTTAAAAGAGTATATTCCAGAAGCGTATGCCGATTTCTATTACGCGAGCTTTGTTGAAGAATTCGGTGCCGTTTCCGCGATACTGTTAACCTTTCTGTATTTAGTGCTTCTGTACCGGATTATTCGCATCGCCTTAAAATCGGATAACCTCTTTGAAACCTATGTTTCCATGGCTATCGGATTGCATTTACTTGCTCAAGCAAGCATTAATATGCTGGTGTGTACTGGTGTATTTCCAGTTACTGGTCAAAACATGCCCTTTTTAGCAATGGGGGGGTCCGCCTTGATTATGGCCTGTGTTTCTATAGGAATTATTCAATCTTTTGCGGTCAAGCAACAATTAAGTAAACATACAAGCGAAGTAGCATAAAGAATATGAAAAGAGTCATTATTTCTGGCGGTGGAACAGGGGGACATATTTATCCTGCCCTTGCCATTGCGGATGCCCTCAAGGCGCAGCATCCAGGGATTGACATTCTCTTTGTTGGTGCCCATGGAAAAATGGAAATGGAAAAAGTTCCCCAAGCAGGTTACCCAATCAAAGGCTTGCACATTGCTGGGTTCAATCGAAAGAAATTATTGAAGAACTTGTTTCTTCCGTTCAAGGTGTTACGCAGTTTGTTTGCTGCGCGTTCTATCCTTAATACGTTCAAACCAGAATTGGTCATCGGAGTAGGGGGTTATGCGAGTGGTCCTACGCTTCAAGTGGCAAATTGGCTAAAGATTCCTACCTTAATTCAGGAGCAGAATTCGTTTCCAGGTAAAACGAACTTGCTTTTAGCTAAAAAAGCCAAAGCGATTTGTGTTGCGTATCCTCACATGGAACGTTTTTTCCCAAAAGAGGTCATTCACCTCACCGGGAATCCAGTGCGAAAAGACCTCATACATGGAGCGCCAAACAAGCAAGATGGCTACGCCTTTTATTCGTTAAACCCCTCCTTAAAAACGGTATTCATTATGGGCGGGTCCTTGGGCGCAAAGTCCATTAATGCAGCGGTAGTTAAGGAGTTAGAACAGTTAAAGCATACTGAAATTCAGGTGTTATGGCAATGTGGCAAAGGATATTTTGAACAGCTTAAGGAATTATCTTTGTCGCCAAACATTAACTTACTGCCCTTTATTGAACGGATGGATTACGCCTATGCCGTGGCAGATATTATTGTTTCCCGCGCCGGGGCTACGTCAATCTCTGAACTAACACTTGTGGGAAAACCGTGTGTCTTGGTTCCTTCTCCGAATGTAACGGAAGACCACCAAACAAAGAATGCCACAGCATTATCCTCGATAAATGCGGCAATCTTAGTACCTGATGCACAGGTTTTGGATAAGCTCTGGCCAACAGTTTATGCAACACTTACCGATTCAGATTCAACGGCCTTACTTGCTCAACACATTAAAACATTAGCCTTGCCTCATGCCACGGAACATATAGTATCAATTTGTAATAAGCTGATAAGCCATGAACCATAAAGAACAGGTGATATTTTTTATTGGAATCGGTGGCATTGGAATGTCTGCTTTAGCTAGATATTATTTATCTAAGGGGAATCCCGTTTATGGCTATGATAAAACGCGAAGTGAGTTAACCGATGCCTTATCCAGCGAAGGTGCGGTTATTACCTATGAAGATGCATGGCAAGACTTTAGTCCGATTGATGTGCAGTCTACCCTCGTGATTTATACGCCCGCAATTAGCGAAGATAATCAGTGGTTAAGCAATTTTAAAAAGCAGGGATTTAAGATGCTCAAACGGGCTCAGGCCCTTGGTGAAATTACCCGAAGCTCTAAAGGGCTATGTGTTGCTGGAACCCATGGGAAATCTACCACGTCCGCCATGTTGGCATTTTTACTGCATAATACCTCGCTCGGGTGTAGTGCGTTTTTAGGGGCAATTGCAACAAATTTTAGAAATAATGTATTGGTTAATCCCAATGCTGCCTACACCGTAATTGAGGCAGACGAATACGATCGATCTTTTTTGAATTTATCTCCATACGCCTCCATCATTACCAACATCGATCCAGACCACTTAGATATTTATGAGTCTGAGGATAAATTTAAGGAGGGCTTTCGTCAATATGCGCTAAAAATTGATCCGAATGGGGTATTGATTTTAAAGGAAGGCCTTCAGGTAAATTCTTTATGCAAGAAGAAAACATACGCGTTAAATTCGGATACCGCAGATTATACAGCGCGGAATTTGCGTGAAACTATGAATGGGGCATGTTTTGATTTTTACACCCCATCAGGCACTTACGAAGATGTGTGTATTGGCATTAATGGGGGACATAATGTTGAAAACGCAATCGCTGCCTTGGCACTTTGTGATTACATCGGAGCATCGTTGGATAGTGCGGTGGGTGCCTTTAAACATTTCAAAGGAATCAAACGAAGGTTTGAAAAAATATATACGGGAAATAACATCCAGTTTATTGATGATTACGCCCATCATCCAACAGAAATTAATCGCTTGATTTCATCGGTTCGATTGATGTTCCCTAACACCCCTATTACCGGTATTTTTCAACCCCACCTATTCTCGCGAACGCGCGATTTCGGCGATGCATTTGCACATGAATTGGCTCAGTTGGATACGGTTATTTTACTGCCAATTTATCCAGCAAGGGAATTGCCAATTCAAGGAATTGACTCCCGTTGGTTATTTCAAAAAATTAAAAACCCGAACAAACATTTAATGAATCCTTCCGAATTACTTGCGTTCTTGCGGACTAATTCCCACGGAGTGCTATTAACCATTGGTGCGGGAGATATTGATCGCATGGTTCTTCCGATTAAAGAGTTACTCACCATTAATGACAGTAACTTATGAAAAAGTGGTTGAAAATAAGCCTGCTCTGTATGTTGGCTTTAATGGTTTTGGTGCTTTGGTTCCTTGGTAGAAATATGGAACAGAAACGTCCTATGAATGCGCCCAAATTGTTGGTTCATGTAGACGGTGCGGATGCCTTGTTGAATGAAACAGAACTCTACAACAGAATTCTGAGTGAACATTGGTTTGTCCCTAATCAACGAAGCGAATCACTGGATGTGCGAAAGATCGAACACGAAATTCGTCAAATGGAGGAAGTGAACAATGTGCGGGTTTTTAAAATGTTGGGGGGGAATTGGAAAATAGAGGTTTGGTTGAGAAAACCGATCGCCCGAATTTTCGCAAAAAATGGAAAATCTTATTACCTCGATTCTGACGGGGTTACGATATCAAAATCTCAGCTGCACACCGCAAACCTACTACTGTTCTCGGGTGAAATCAACGAACCCTTATTTCGTCAGGATGCAATAAAAATTATTAACAACGATTCATTGAAAAATATTCGAAAACTAGATGAAATCTATCGTATTTCAAATTATGTTTGTAAGGATCCGATGTTGCGCGCCCTGATAGGTCAAGTTTATTTGGAACGAGGCGGAGAATTTGTGTTGACACCGTTGGTAGGGGACTTTAAAATTATATTTGGAACAGCCTATTCAGAAGAGCAAGTGAAAGACAAATTTACTCGGCTCAAGATTTTTTACAAAGAAGGCTTGCCATACGAGGGCTGGGATAAATATTCGGAAATTAATTTAATGTATGATGGACAAATCGTTTGCCGAAACAGGAACAAAGTTGAATAATAAAGGGCCCAAAGTAGTGGTTGGATTGGATATTGGCACCACTAAAATTGCATGTTTTGTTGGTGTAAAAAACGAACACGGGAAGATAGAAATCATCTCCATGGGGAAAAGTGAATCCCTTGGTGTCATGCGTGGTGTAGTTTCTAATATCGAGAAGACGGTACAATCCATAACACAAGCGGTTTCATTGGCCCAAGAACGGGTCTCTGGGAATTTAAAAATTAATAATGTGTACGTTGGTATTGCAGGCCAACACATTAAGAGCATTCAAACACGAGGCATTCACACGCGTAAAAATATCCTTGGCGAAATATCCCAAAAGGATATTGATGCCCTAATTGATGACATGTATGCCATGGTAATGACCCCGGGTGAAGAGATTATTACCGTATTGCCCCAAGAGTATATTGTAGATAATGAACAAGGCATTAAAGATCCAGTAGGAATGACCGGAGTTCGTTTGGAAGCCAATTTTCACATTATCACTGGGCATGTTTCAAATGTTACGAATATTAGAACCTGTGTGGAGCGTTCAGAATTAAGCATTAGCGCAATTGAACTTGAACCCATCGCCTCAGCAAATGCTGTATTAAGTGATGAAGAGAAAGAAGCGGGAGTAGTATTGGTGGATATCGGCGGAGGCACAACGGATGTAGCGATTTTCTACGATGGTTTAATTCGCCATACCGCGGTAATACCGTTTGGAGGAAATGTGATTACTGAAGACATTCGCATGGGATGCAGAATCATGCAAAAGCAAGCAGAACGATTGAAAGTTCGATTCGGCAGCGCACTGGTAAGTGAAAGTAAAGATCACGAAGTGGTCTGTATTCCTGGCTTAAAAGGAAGAGATGCAAAAGAGATTCGCTTATCCACCCTCGCAGGAATTATCCAAGCTAGAATGGAAGAAATCATCGAGTTGGTTCGCGTTGAAATTCGTAATTCAGGGTTTGAAAAGAAAATTATCGGCGGAATTGTTGTAACCGGCGGAGGATCCCAGTTGAAACATTTACCACAATTGTTTGAATATATTACGGGACTTGACACACGGATCGGTTATCCCACCGAACACCTGGCGAACACCAATCAAATTGAGAACATCTCAAGTCCGATTTATGCTACAGGCATCGGATTGGTATTAAAAGGTTTTGAACGAGAAGAGCGTGGAGATGCCACCGATGTAACTTCCAATGATAGCGATATCCGAGGTCATGCCGACCCGAGAAAAAAAGGAGCCTTCTTTTCAAAGGTTCTTTCGAGAGAAAATCTGAAAAAATTAGAGAACTTCTTCATGAAAGATGAAGATTAATAACCAGTTAAATAAAGTAAAATGAACGAAATTTTTGACATCCCAAAAGATATGAATTCAATAATTAAAGTAATCGGCGTTGGCGGAGGAGGAAGTAATGCAGTGAATTTCATGTTTAATCAAGGCATTAAAGGAGTTGACTTTGTCGTATGCAACACCGATCGTCAAGCGTTAGACATCTCACCAGTTCCGTATAAAATTCAATTAGGAAAAACACTCACCGAAGGACGCGGCGCAGGGATGTTACCGGAAGTAGGTATGAATGCCGCTTTTGAAAACATCGAAGATTTGCGCGATATTTTATCCAAAAACACCAAAATGGTATTTGTTACTGCCGGAATGGGCGGTGGAACTGGTACCGGAGCAGCGCCAGTAATCGCACAAGTTGCCAAAGAATTGGGAATCTTAACTGTCGGAATCGTCACATTACCCTTTGATTTTGAAGGCAAAAAACGTAGATTGCAAGCAGATGAAGGCTTAGAACGTTTACGTCAGAATGTTGATACCTTGTTGGTGATTAATAATGAGAAGCTACGTACCATCGGAAAAAGCTTAACGCTTTCAGAAGCCTTTCAAAAAGCGGATAATATTCTTACCGTCGCTGCAAAAGGAATCGCAGAGGTCATTGCCGATACGGGTGTCATTAACGTAGATTTTAATGATGTGAATACCGTGTTGAGAAACAGCGGTAGAGCCTTGATGGGAAGCGCCGTAGCTAGCGGTGAAGGACGAGACCTCGAAGCGGTTAAAGCGGCCATGAACTCTCCACTGCTTAATGACCACGACATTCATGGTGCTAAATACGTACTTCTTAACATCACCTACGGCGATAAGGAGGTGTTAATGGATGAAATCATGAATATTACAGACTTTATCCAAGGCGCGGCCGGTGAAAGTGCTGAAGTTATCTGGGGACATGGACATGATTCATTACTAGGCGATAATTTATCCATTACTATAGTGGCTACTGGGTTTTCTTCCCCTGAAGAACCATTCTATGTACTGCCAGAACGCAAGGTTATGGATTTAGACGAAGAGCAGAAAAAGGAAATTACCGTTCCGATGTCTTCTCCATTTGAGTCGAATACCATGACAGAAACCTTAGACAAAGACCCTTATCTTAAGCCTTTAGAGGATTTAGAACCAGTTACAGCCACCCTTATAGAGGAAGTTGCTGAACCTATAAGTCCAGAAGTAAGTGCGGTAAGCAATGAGGTGAAATTTAATTTATTTGACGATGAATCGCCAGAAGATACGAGTACCCTAACGCCATCCTTGGAATGGGAAGTTCAACCTACCTTTGATTTTTCTTCGGAACCAATGGCTTCGGTTACGCCCGTTCAAGAGCCTGTAAACACCGTTGAACCCGGAGTGATTCGTCACCAGTTGGACGATGATACCGAAGAGGCACCAAAAAATTACCGCATTCAGTCTACCGTGTTACCAGAAGAAATTGCAAAACGAAATGAAGAGCGCGCATTTAAAATTCAAGAAATAACTTCCCGTATTCAAAACGCGGAAAGTATTACTGAATATGAATCACAACCGGCATACTTACGTCGTAATATTGAAATTAATTCCGAAAAACCTTCACAAGAAAACAACATCAGCCGCTTCGGCTTGTCTGGTAGTGGTAACGGAGATACTGGATTACGAAGCAATAGCTACTTACACGATAACGTAGATTAATATGAGCATTGCCGCTACTATAAATGATCACATCAAAAAAGCTATGTTGGCTAAGGATAAAGATCGCTTAGCTGCTTTGCGAGATGTGAAATCCAAAATTTTGCTTGAAGCAACCTCGGGGAGCGGATCAGAAGTAAGCGATGAAGTAGCCATGAAGATTTGTTTGAAATTATACAAACAACGCATGGAAACCTATGAATTATACATGGCTCAAGACCGAGAAGATCTTGCAACGGATGAAATGGTTCAAGCGAAGGTCATCGAAGAGTTTTTGCCTAAACAGATGTCTGAAGATGAAGTAAACGCTGAAATTACTGCAGCAATTACCGCGTTGGGTGTTTCTGGTCCTCAAGACATGGGTAAACTAATGGGACACCTCTCCGCGAAATTATCCGGTAAAGCAGACGGTAAGCTGATCGCGTCTTTAGTGAAAGCAGCACTGAGCTAATCTTGTTTTATCGTATCGATTCTTTTACCTTTGACACATGAAGGAACTCCCCGCATTCGCTGCTGAATTAGCTGACTGCATTCAAGTGTTGCACCATCAAGGGCACAGTCCTGCTACCTCAACAAATTACTCCTTTAAAGATGATGCAGATAGACTGTGGGTGTCACGCTCCGGTATTGATAAATCATCGTGTTTAGATACTGATTTTATTACCATTGACGCTCAAGGTAAGACCGTGGCGCCGTTTGAACACATGACACCTTCTGCTGAAACCGGTATACATTGTGCCTTATATGAAATGTTTCCAACCACTAGGGTTATTCTGCATAGTCATGATTTGTATCCTGTCTTATTTGCACAACATAAAAACTCTTTGCATTTTGAGGGCTTTGAACTTCAAAAAGGGTTCCCGTCGGTCACAACGCATCTTGGCGAAATACAGATTCCGGTATTCCCTAATAGTCAAGATATGAATGATATCAAAAGCTGCATGGAGTCACGTAAAGAGGAATTGAAATATCAAGTCTTTATGATCGAAAAGCATGGGTTCTATACCTGGGGAACAAGTTTATTTGAGGCAAAACGAATTCTAGAGTCGTTTAGCTACCTGTGTAAGGCATCGTGGTATTTAACGAATTAATTATGGCTATTTTATCAATTCCTGACCAACATCAAGTCATTCACGACCCGAAAGCAATAGGGGAATTTCTATCCGCTCATGGGGTATTTTTTGATCAATGGAGCTGTGATGTTGTATTTAAGGATTCAGCTACTCAAGAAGATATTTTGTCCGCCTATTCTCTTGATCTAAAGCCCTTTATGGATGAAGGTGGTTATCTTACCGCAGATGTGATTAGCATAAATTCGTTAACAGAGAATTATCCCGCAATTCGCGCTAAATTTTTAGCTGAGCACACACACAGTGAGGACGAAATTAGGTTTTTTGTAGATGGACAAGGGTTCTTTTGGTTTAATTTAGAGGGAGCCCCTGTGTTTAATGTATTATGTCAGAAAGGTGATTTAATCAGCGTACCCGCTGGGACTAAACATTGGTTTGATGCAGGTGAGAATAATCCCTTTGTAAAAGCCATTAGAATATTTATAGACCAAACCGGTTGGATTCCTGCGTACACAGAGTCAGGGATTGAGAAAAAATATCAATAATGAAGGTGCTAGACGGAATTCAATGGATTCTTACCGACATTGAAGGTACAACCACAGAGGTTTCCTTCGTGTATGATATTCTTTTCCCTTACTTCAGATCGCACATGGATGAATGGAAGACGGTGGATTCGGATCAAATGAATCAAGTCCTCGAACAAACACGGGCGTTAGTTCTTGAGGAGCAATCTATTAATGTATCAAACAAGGAAGCGATTTTTGATCAATTACGGCAATGGTCGATCGAAGACCGTAAAGTAACGCCCTTAAAAACGTTTCAGGGGATGGTGTGGGAACAAGGTTTTAAGTCTGGCGCCATTAAAGGGCATATGTATGCTGATGTTAAGCCTGCACTCGAACGATGGACTGCAATGGGCATGAAGCTCGCTATTTTTTCAAGCGGCTCTATTGCAGCGCAAAAACAACTTTTTGGGTTTTCTACCGAAGGTGACCTCACACCGTATTTTTCCGCTTACTTTGATACCACTACAGGAATGAAACGGGATGCCGCAACGTATGTGAAAATTGCTCATTTATTGAATACTATTCCCAGTAAGGTGTTGTTCTTGTCGGACATCAAAGAAGAATTGGAGGCAGCTTCGTCAGCAGGCTTACACACCGTTCAGTTGCTTCGATCTGGTACTGCTAAAGCCTGGAAAGTTACTGCTGAGGATTTCTCCCAAATACTTCCGTAGTTTATTCAAAAAAAAAGAGGCTCGAAAGCCTCTTTCCAAAATTCACCAATCAGATTAGTTTCTAACCATTAATTTTTTAGATGATGTAGTTCCGTTTGAATAAACATTAACTAAATACATTCCGTTTCCAAATGCTGCAGTATTAACTTCTAAAGTTGCAGTACCGTTTAATGAGGATACAAGCGTGTTATACACTTCTTTTCCTGTAACATCTACAATTGAAATTGTTGCATCCGCAACTGCATTTCCAGATAATGCGATCGTTGCACTTCCAGCAGCTGGGTTAGGAGAAACATTAAAGCTATTCAATAAAGAATTCTCATTTACGGAAGCATTTGAGAAGTTCATACGAACCATCGATGTAGCTGAAGTATAGTACCATAGGCCGTCAGTTAAATCTAAATAAAATGAAGTTTGTGCCTCAGATTGCCCGCACGTACCAACGATTAAGTCATCCGTTGCACCATCGTCACCGTTAGAACCAGCAACTACTAAATAAGGCTCACCTGCATTCAATGTGAATGCACCACCTTGTAGCGGTAAAGTCAATAATGCATCCACATCGTTTGCTCCAAGGATATATGGTGCAGATTCGTCAACGAAAAGGAAATCACCAGTTTGCGCATCGATGGAGTATAACTTAACATACATTTCTGTACCTGGGTTCGCTCCCGGGTGAATGTAAACATCGATTGCACTAATTTCGTCCGCAGCGTAAATATCGAAAATATTACCTACTTCAAATCCAAATCCTTGGTTGTAAGAACCACTTGCGATATCATCGAGATCACGAGCATAAATGTTTGGATTTATAACAATCGTTGCAGCTCCTGCAATGTTATTATCTGCTGGATTTGCATCCGTACTATCTATCTGTACTCCCGCGTTCACTGTAATAGTTGCATTAGCTGCTGCTGGTGTAAAAGAAGTAGTACAATTTGCTGTATCCGAAGAGAAGGCAGGAATAAGGGTAGGCGCAGAAGAACCTACAAAAGCACCTACTTGTACTCCAAACGTTGCATTTTGGTTTAACACACCGTTGTTAGCGATAACTCCTGAGAAATCAATCTCGGTAACTTGAGCCGTTGGGATTAGGTAGTAAGGCAAACGAGCACCCCATGCACCTGTAGAACCCCAATATAATCCGTTTAATGCTACGTCATGATCATCCGGTGTAGTGATTTTCACGTCGTCAATTGCCCAAAACCAATCGAAGTTACCCGTGTATTTAAAACCAATACGAACGCTATCTTGACCTCCGATTTCGTTAGAAAGATTCACTTGATAATCAGCAGGGTTTGTGGTGTTTGTATTTACAGCCATGTCACCGTTTACTTCAACTTCGTTCCATGTTGTTCCACCATCCGTAGACCAGAGTACATACGTAGTTTCAGCGTAACGACGATGAGATTGCTCGAATTTTAACAATACGTTTGCCTCTGCGGTTAAATCAATGTTTTGATTAAAAACAATAGACGCATTTTGAAAAGCATTTCCACCTGCTGCATCAGAGTTGATAAAAGCAAATCCGTTCGCTGCTGTGGTATGACCTGCTGGTGCAAGCGCTCCTACTGGAATTCCTGCAACATTGGTTGTTATTGTCCAATCTCCAGAAGTATGCGCCGGTGAACCTTGCGGGGCATTAGACGTTGTCCATTGTGCTGGATTAGAGAAATCATTTTGCCAAATGGTGATACCTTTCTCTGGGGCAACCACACCTGGTTTCGCTTTTATTTCAAGCGGTGCAAATTTTTTGGTATTTAATGGCTTTGCTGTGTTTTTTTGAGCTACCCCAACTAAACCGAAAGCCAAAACGCCAAAAAAGCTTAAGTAAACTTTTTTCATGGTAATATAATTTTAAGTTAATTTCAGCACCAAAATTAAAATTTATTACTACAAAATCAAAATAATGCGCAATTACTTTTAGTAGGACCGATTGGCAATAAATTCCGCTAACGTAAATAAATTTTGTTTAGGTTGGATGCATTCAACGTGCGCCAAATGATTCATGGCGCGTTCTTGATACGTTTGCTGTTTTTTTATGCAGTATTCTAGGACTCCGGAGGCTTCGTAAAGCCCTTTTATACCGGAGATTTTCTCGTCATTTGCGGTTGAACTCAGCCGCGTAAACTCCGCTTTATCTGACGCCGATGCCGTCGACTGAAACGTAGTGTACAACATAGTTTTTTTATCACTCAGTATATCTCCTCCGACTTGTTTACCAACCTTAGCAGAATCGCCAAACGCGTCTAAAACATCGTCTTGAATTTGAAAAGCGATACCAAGATTTTCTCCAAATTCGAATAAGGATTTAATACTTGAATCACCCGCGCCTCCAATGATTCCGCCAAATGCGCACGCACAACCTAACAGAACGGAAGTTTTAAGACGGATCATTTCTATGTAATCGGCTTCAGTAACTGAATCTATTCGTTCAAAATCCATGTCCATCTGTTGCCCAATACAAACTTCAATCGCTGTTTGATTTAACATCATACTGAGTCTTTTGAAAATATCAGTATCATATGATGATAAGGCCTGAAAAGCATGAATCATAAGCACATCACCCGATAAGATGGCTACGTTTGTATCCCATTTTTCATGAACAGTGGTCAGCCCTCTCCGCACAGGTGCTTTATCCATGATGTCATCGTGAATCAGGGTGAAATTGTGAAATAATTCCAATGCTGAGGCGCCCGATAAACTTTCATGGATCGGAATGTTATATAATTCCGCACTTAATACAGTAAATAATGGCCGAATTCGCTTACCACCAATGGCAATGAAATACCGAAGTGGATCGTATAAATTTTTTGGTTCTGCGGGAAATTGCCACTGGGATAAGTGCTGATCAATCGCGGCAATGCGTTCAGAATATTCAATCATTTTCGCTTAATCAGGTTTAGCAAGTAAGTCCCATAACCACTTTTAACAAGCGGCTCAGCGATTTGTTTGAGTTGTTTTTTGTCTATGAATCCATTGCGATAAGCGATTTCTTCAATACAACCAATTTTTAAGCCTTGACGTTCTTCAATTACCTGAACAAATTGCCCCGCTTGCATGAGCGAACTAAAGGTCCCGGTATCTAACCATGCGGTTCCGCGATCCAAAATGGCTACTTTCAACTTACCCTGTTTCAAATACGCTGCATTCACATCCGTGATTTCATATTCTCCACGCTCAGAAGGCCTTAGGTTTTTTGCAATCTCTACAACTGAGTTATCGTAAAAGTATAATCCAGGTACTGCAAAATTTGATTTTGGGTTTTTGGGTTTTTCTTCAATAGAAACAGCCTTGTTTTCCTCATCGAATTCAACTACACCATAGCGTTCTGGATCGCTCACATGATACGCGAATACAATGCCGCCTTTTGGGTTCACGTTCCCGCTTAACAAAGAATCAAGACCCTGACCGTAAAATATATTATCTCCAAGGATTAAAGCGACTTTGTCTTTGCCAATGAATTTTTCTCCAATCACAAAGGCTTGAGCTAAACCATTAGGAACATCTTGCACCGCATATTCAAATCGGCACCCTAAGCGACTTCCGTCACCAAGTAGTTTTTCGAAATGCGGTAAATCATGGGGGGTAGAGATAATTAGAATCTCCCGTATTCCAGCACTCATTAAGGTGCTCAGTGGATAATAAATCATCGGTTTATCATACACCGGCATGAGCTGCTTTGATACTGCTAAGGTAAGTGGGTGAAGTCGAGTGCCAGACCCGCCTGCTAAAATAATTCCTTTCATGCGAAATGACTTTGGTTGCTCAAAGATAGGGAAGTAGCGTGGTCAAACCAAACTAAAGCCAGCGAAACATGTCGTCGAACATGCGCTTTCCCCACGGCGTATTTCCGTAGTCTTTTTCCAGTTTCTCTCGAAGCTCCCTTAAGGTAAATAACTTGTTTTTGCCGATTTCTACCGCTAAGACATCTTGTTTGGGCGCAATAGAGAAATCCACTTTATCAGCAAAATATATAATTCCTCCATCCTCCGTGGCAATACCAAGTATCGTTCCCGGTAATCCGCAAAATCCTTCTGGGCCTATGGAGGGTAGGATGTTGGGGGCATACCAAGCGTATATGCGTGTTGAATCATTTTTCTCGTAAATAGCCTTACGGCAATTAAATCCACAAATCGTGCGTTTTCCGTCCGTCATTTTCCATGCGCGCACTGGTAAGGAATCTTTAACGTAAACGGAGGTCCCAAAGAATTGAAAAATGGTGAGCTGTTTATTCGGATTTAAGTATTGAAAGTATTCATTTTTTGATGTCAGCCATGCCATGTCATCTGCGGTGGCTGGTGCCAGGTATTTGAATACGGAGAGTGTATCGTTAAATGCCAAACTGAAGCGATCGTTTTTAATTTTATTGTCTTCAGTTACAAAACGCTTCATACGCTGATCCGTGAACCGTTTCTGAAGGTTGGTCCTTCGGGTGTAATAAATAGTCCCCTCCGAGTAAAACTGAGCGAATCCGATGGAATCTACCCAGATGAAAAGCCCTATTAATAGTATCTTAATGCCATCCTTCAAAATCATCTTCTTTAGTTTTGCTTTTATTAAAACGATACGTCAATTTGAGTAAAACATACCGCGTAATCAATTGGGTGTAGTTGTCGGTAATAATGTTGCCGTTCACTTGTCTTTGTAGGTTTAGGTTTTGATTCAATAAGTCATAGGCGTTAATGGAAACTAACAGGTTTTGTGTTTTCAAGAATGACCGTTGGATTTCAGCATTTAATACAAAAATATTTCGATTGAATCCACTTGCGCGCTGTGAGTTAATGGTATATTTTCCATCCGCAATGAGCTTGAAATTCCATGGAAGTGTCCATTTAAATTCAGCGGAATACTCTTGGGTAGAATACGGCATATTTGAAGCAGCGTTAAAGGTGCTTTTAGGGCTAGAATAGAAATAATTCTGCGACAACTCCACCTCCAATGAATCAAAGGTTAGCTCTAACGATAAGCCACCACCAATACTCGGATTGTAAGTGATGTTTTCAACGTTGTTGATGTAATTCGTCATTTTGGAATAATTAGCATTGAAATTAGGGCTAAGCTCCAGTTTTCGGTTGAACATGGGGAGCCCAACGCCTAAAAATGCGTTAGAAAAGATATTTCCATCCACATTTTCCGTTTTAGAAATCGTTCTACCCAAGGCATCAAAATAGGTGTTAGATGCAAAGGCATTGTTGGTTAACGTGGCACTTAATCCACTATATAAATATCTTCCAGATAAGGCCTCCCACCGGTTAAATTGAAAGTTGAAGCTGTGAACATAATTCGGTTTTAAGGTTGAATTACCCACCTTAACGCGGTTAGGATTGGTATTGTCCTGTACCGGTTGAATATCATTTAAGGAAGGTTGGTCTGAACGGGTAAAATACTTAAATACCAAGCGAGTACCCATACTTGGTTTATAGGTATATGTGAATTTTGGAAGTAGATTACTGAAGTTTTGAAGAATGCTTGAATCTCCAACTACATTGTAATTGTCTAACTGTATAGTTCTGAAACCGATACCGAAATTAAACCAATATGTTGAAGTTTCATAAATTAACATGGCAGTTCCACGATTCTGTAATCGTTGGTTTTCAAATTGATTCGATAGGGAATCCACCAATTGTGTGTAGGCACCCGAAAACAAGCTGAAGGTGTTCCGTGTTTGGTATGAAGTTCCCGTTTCAAGGTAATATTCTAACTGTAGACGCCATTTTGCGGCAAGTGGCTCCGTATACGTTACTACAGCGTAGTTCAAAAAGTTGCCGTTATCATTCTTTTTTTGCTGGTCCACACTGTCTACAAACCCTTGAAAGATATTTTGGGTAAGTAATGAGCCTGTGGTGGAATTATCGGTCTTGTTTAGAATATATTTCACTTCAAGTTCTCTTCTAGGTTTGTTAAATAGCCGCATGAGTGTTGCTTCCATGCGTACAATTGATCCCTTTGAATTGTTGTTCGTTTCAATGTCCGAGGTAAAGGTTGGTATTTTATCCTCGGTAAGGAATTGATTGGTGGTGATGTTTTGTGTTTCAGCCATGTCAAAGCTAACCGAAGGCTTGATTTCGATGCTTGTTAGCGAATCCAGTTTAGCAACAAAGGAAAGATTTATTTTATGGGATGTATTCGTCGATATGTTTGCTATAGAATCTTTTGTAAAGTATGAGGTGTCTTGCAAGAAATACTGAGATAAACTGCTTTGCGTGGCGTTCAATTGATTTTGATTGAAGCTGTAATTAAATCCAATTTTCCCCCAATCCTTGATGCGGTCATTGAAGTATATTCCAGCCTTGGTGGTTTGTGGTATTCCTGTATTCGTGCGTTGACTGCTTTGGTCCCACATATTCATTCCACTGGATTCCCGCTCATTTTCTAAGCCAAATTTACTCATATCCCCAAGCCTAAAATTTGAACGCGGCGTATTGGAGCTCAAAAAGAACACTGAAAATTTCTGTTTTTTATCGAAGCGATTAAAGAGTAGTTCGCTTTCATAAAATGGGAAACCTATTGTTGGGTTGCCAATTATGCCGCCGTCAGACGCAATAGACGCTTTCCCGAAATATCCTCGTTTCGCATCGGCCTTTAATTTCAAATCCAATACTTGAATTTTCTCATCCATTCCCGAGGCATTGTCTTGGGCTTTCTTTTCATACACTTGAACAGATTCAACGCCTTTGGCGGCTAGGTTTTTTGTTGCAATCGTAGGATCCGAACCAAAAAATTCATCGCCGTCTACTAAAACCTGACTAATTTCCCTTCCTTGTGATGTTATTTGTCCGTTTTCATCAATTTTAATCCCCGGTAGTTTTTTTAGTAAATCCTCCACTACGGCATTCTCTGCAACCTTAAAACTGTCTGCTACATATATTAAGGTATCTCCTTTATAATATACCCGATTTTTATTTCCTTGCACCACAACTTCAGCTAGGTTTTTAACCTTAACTCCCATTCGAATAAATGGGATCTCAACAGATAACTCGGCAGGATCACCAAATACATACAAGGTTTTAGCTTCAAATTGCGGATGTTCAATCAAAAGGTAAAACGTATCCAAGGGGATATTGAAGTTGAATTCTCCGTTGGTATTGGTTCGGTAGTAATCAACGAGGATAGAGTCATTCAGCCGCACCAAAGAAACCACCGCTTTATCTAATTTTTTTAGTCCGGTAGAGTCATTAACAACCCCTGAAATCCGAATGTTTTGACTAAGCGAGACGAACGAGGTGGAGAGGAGGAGTAGGAGCACTAATCCAAGGTGCTTAAAAGTTTTATTCATTGATAAGTTTTATTCCAGTTAATCCCTGGTAGGAGAAGCCATTTTGTTCAGTCACTCTCGAGAAATCAATACGCAACAATTTATTCAAATTCAATCCTTCGTTTTTCACCAACATTTCAGCTAAAGGAAAATCACGGTTGTAGGCGATCGCGGATTGGTAGGATTTTGTTGAGTTTTTTGTTCCTACAATGATGAATTTGAGTGTTTCAGTTTCCATTCCTCCCTGGAAACGCGTTTCGTAAGGCCCTTCTTGATTTACGATTTTTAATGCCTCGCTTGCCGAAAAATCAGTTTTTCTACAAATTACAGGATTTTTTAGCTCCAGGTCATCTTCCGTGTTCGCTATTTTGGATGCTGAAAAAATCACCTTTTTCTTGTCGCCAAAATAAGAGAAGACTTCCATAAATCCATTATTCTCCTTATTGAAGTCTTTGATTCGTTGTTTGGCGAAAAACATAAAATCCCCACTAAAGTAATATACTGTATTTATCTGAATTCCTTTTACGTAGGTCTCCTCTAGTTCAAGTTTAACAATACTTTTTTGTTTATTGATTTTGCCGCGTGCTGTGCGGTTATTTTGCATTCCATCTGAATATTCTAAACTATAGAATTCGCTGAATTTAGCAGAAGTATCGATGTGCGTGATTGTTGAGTCGTATGCAGCTTGGCCGCTAAAGAAAAACGATTTTTCGTCTATCATATCGATCTCAGTCTGGTCCAAGGAAAGCGGTCGTCGGCTACTATTTGTGCATTGTGTTAGAAAAAAAGAGAGAATTATTAAGCAGGGATATATTAGGCGCTTCATTTGATTTATTCTATGTGCAAAAGTAGTAATTTAGTTTAACAATGTTCAATGATTAATGGTTCTGTTTACCTTTGTATTATGGGATTATTATTAGGTATTGATTTTGGACTTAAACGAACGGGAATCGCTGTAACCGATTCTTCAATGATTATTGCATCGCCGTTGCTAATGGTTCCCTCGGAAGACTTAATGGCTTGGATTAAGGCGTATCACATCAAAAATAAGTTAACCGCTATGGTCCTGGGTTTTCCATTGTCCGTTGATGGAACATATACCCACCTCACTGAAAATGTGCTGCTTTTGAAATCGGCGTTGGAGAAGGAATTTTCGGATGTCCCTGTGTATTTGCAAGATGAACGCCATTCATCTCAACGTGCTTCCCAAGCAATACATCAGCTCGGGAAAAAGAAACATGGCAAAGATAAAGGGATTGTTGACAAGGTAAGCGCTGCAATTATTTTGCAAGATTACTTAAATGAACGCGAGACTTAAATTCAACTAATGTATCTTTGTTCCTCGATATGATATTACCAATAATTGCATACGGTGACCCACTGCTAAAAAAGGAGTCGGAGGAAATCACTGCCGATTATCCATCGTTGGACCTCTTGATTGAGAACATGTTTGAAACCATGTATCAAGCAAAAGGGGTGGGCTTGGCTGCACCTCAAGTGGGGTTGAACATACGCCTTTTTATCGTCGATGGAGCGCCTTTTGCGGATGAGGAAGGGGAAGAGCCTGACCCTCGAGCAGTGGGAATGGAGTCCTTTAAAAAAGTTTTTATGAATCCCGTCATGGAAGAGGAAAGCGGGGAAGTTTGGGCTTTTCAAGAGGGATGTCTTTCTATTCCAAAACTTCGCGAAAACGTGCTTCGAAAATCTGATATCCTCTTAAGTTATTACGACGAGCATTGGGTGTTTCACGAAGAACGATTTTCTGGGTATGCAGCACGAATAATTCAGCATGAGTACGATCACATCGAGGGTATTTTATTTACCGACCGCTTGAATCCACTCAAGAAAAAGCTGGTTCAAAAAAAATTAAAGCACATTGCAGAGGGATTAGTTACCACCGATTATAAATTAAAATTCTACAAATTAAAACGATGAGAACTATTGTATGTTTCGTTTCTTTGATGCTTCTAAGCCTGATGTATTCGTGCAAAGATTCCAATGCTACGGCCTCCGAAACAAAACCCCTAACGAAAGAGTCTTTACGTGCCTCGATCAAGGAAATGGAAGACTCCTTAAGCAGCTCCTCGAATTCCACCTTAAGCGGTGCCGCCTATAATCTGAGTCAATTGGAGTTAATCAATCGCTTAACAGCGTATTACAGAAATTATCCAGAAGACCCGTATTCAGCAGATTGTTTATTCAAAGTACAAATGGTTTATTCTGGATTAAATGCACACCGTCAAAGTATTGCATATGGAGATAGCTTGCTTATGAAATTCCCGAGTTATAAAAACAAGTACTTGGTCATTGAAAGTAATATAGCGGCCTTGGATGTATTTCTAGAACCGCGTGATACCTCTGAAATTCATAGATATTATAACATGTTACTGAACGATAATGCCTACCCAAGCGCAAAGAAGTTAGAAATCAGACGAAGACTTAAGCATCTGGAGCTTTCGATTTTTGATTATGCAAGCCTCCCGAAAAACAAGGCGCTTAAAAAATAGCCTGTTAATGATGTGTTAATTTTTTTGTTATTCTCGGCTTGTCAATTACTTTTGATACAGAAATTTAAACTCAAGTACTATGAAAAAATTATTGTTTGCTCTAAGTGTTGTTTTTGCAGCTACTGCAATTAACGCACAAACTACGATTGATAAAGGCCCAAAAATTTCTTTTTCCAAAGAAGTTCATGATTATGGGAATATCAAATATGACGGTGATCCAAGCTGTTCATTTGAATTTACTAATATAGGCGATGAGCCATTAATTATTTCAAATGCGAAAGGATCTTGTGGTTGTACTGTTCCAGAATGGCCGAAAGAACCAATTGCTCCAGGAGCAAAAGGAACCATTAAAGTAAAATATGATACCAAGCGTTCTGGTCCAATCAACAAAAGCGTTACGATTTCATCGAATGCAGTAAATGAAGCAGAAAAAGTAATCCGAATTAAAGGTGAAGTAGGTCCAGCTCCTGAATCAGGAGTTCCTGTTAATAACAGCGGTGCGCCAACAAACAACTAAGATTTTAAATCTTTTATTTAAAGGCTCCTTCGGGAGCCTTTTTTGTTTTATTGAATCCAAGCACTTGATTTCGGTAATTCGGCCTCTATGCACATCGACTCTTTTGTTATCGGATGGGTAAATAACAGCTTTGCTGAATGTAAACAGATGGAACCGTCCTCATTAGAGCGCTTGGCTCCGTATTTTAAATCCCCGCGAAGCGGATAACCGATATGCGCCATTTGACACCGAATTTGATGGTGCCTTCCCGTTTCTAATGTCACCTCAATTAAGGTGTAAGCATCAAACTGTCTAAGCGGGTTATAACTTAATCTTGCTTCTTTCCCTCTTCCTGAATCTACCACGAAACTTTTGTTTTTTTGTTCGTTCTTTCTCAAATCATGCACCAGCGAATCCCGGTTGGATAATTTACCTTGAACCAACGCAAGGTATGATTTATCGGTTTCCTTTTCTCTAAATTGAGCATTCATGCGCTCCAAGGCCTTACTCGTTTTAGCGAAAAGAACAACGCCACTCGTAGGACGGTCCAAGCGATGAATCACCCCGCAAAACACATTGCCAGGTTTCTTGTATTTATCTTTTAAAAACGCTTTGATTTCATCCGCTAGGCACGCATCTCCCGTTTTGTCACCTTGCACCAATTGTCCCGCACGTTTGTTTATGGCAATCAAATGATTGTCCTCGTATAATACTTGATCGGGACTAAAAGATGGCATGTCACTAATTACTTCGAAAGGGAGGTAATTCGCTTGTTTCGAATCCATGACAAGAAACTAAGGCCAATAAAAAATACAATGGTCCACACGAGCCATGTTGGGAATTTACCAATTCCATCCCCTTGAGCATAGGAATGAAGACCAACAAGCATAAAGTTCACCCCAAAATACGTAAAGAGTATGGCTGAATATCCCCAAAAGGCGGCAAGGTTAAACGTGAAGGTGCTTTTTAAGGCTGGAATAAACCGGAAATGTAAAATTATAGCATATACCAATACCGAAACTAAAGCCCAGGTTTCTTTAGGGTCCCAACCCCAGTATCTACCCCAGCTTTCATTGGCCCATATCCCGCCTAGAAAGGTGCCTATGGTTAACATAAATACACCAATCGTCATGGTCATTTCACTTACCGCAGTAATTTGGGCGATTTGATTCTGTATTTTGGGAGCATTTGTTTTTGTTTGAAACAGATAAAAATTAAGGTTTAACAACCCAAGGACAAAGGAGAGGCCAAGAAATCCGTAGCTTCCCGTAATTATCGCAACATGAATCATCAACCAATATGATTTTAAAACGGGAACCAACGGAGTGATTTCAGGGTCAAGTAGGTTTAATTCTGAAACAAAAAGCATCATGGCTGAGAGTATGAGCGCCATGGACATAACAACCTCGATTTTTTTCAAAAACACCCACCCTGCAAGTACGGTTACCCAGGCAATGAATACAATGGCTTCATAGCCATTACTCCACGGGGCATGACCTGAAATGTACCATCGAAACCCTAATCCAGTGGCGTGATAAAAAAAGACTAAGGCAGACAATCCTAGAAAAATATTCCGGGCCCATCGTAGTATTTTCAACCGCTTATCAGAGGGGGATCCAAAAATAGAGGCAATAAAAACAACCAGGAGTAGTAGTCCGATCAGTAAATAACTTCGATATACCGACTTGAAAATCTGTAGGGTATTGTATCGAATCTCAAAGGCTACTTTACTGCGGGAAGGAACTACGGATTTACCAACCGTTCTTTGGATTTGCTCCATTTTCCCTAACAAAAATAGGGCGTTAGAATAGTCTTGGTTTTGTGTCGCCTCATCCAGCGCTGCGAGGTATTTCAAAGTCACAATGGAGCTGATAGAATCTTCGCCCATAATTTCCATACTCATGGGAACAAACCACTTGTTATTTGCGTCGTTTTTCTTTGGGATAATGCGCATGTATTGCCAGCTAATTATTCCTTGGAACACCTCAAAGCGTTCTGTGAGTTTAATGAGTTTTTTCTCAAATTCATCTTGGAATTTTTCCGCTTTTCCATGTGCTGCCGCATATTGCGCTTGGAATTTGTACGCACCATCGGCTTCAATAAGGTCATTGAAGGCACAGTATTTTTTTAAGTGTAGCCGTTCTCTCACTGCAGTAGGCACCAAGATCATTGGTTTTTTCATCCAATACTTTCCATACATGTGCAAACTAAGAATCGTTTGTACTGCATTGTATGAATCAAATATCGGTTCCCCATGTATTTTTCGCAGGAGTTGGTCGCACAAGGTATGCATGGGCATAATTCGGCCACCCTGATCTTGGACCAACAACGTGGCTAGTTTTTCCGAATGTTCTTCATCGATTACGCGATAGATTTTCGAATAGTCGGGTTCATTTCCATGTTGTGCTTGCACAGATAATACCATTAAGAAAAACAAAACACTGAGGGATTGCTTTTTTAGTTTCCCTAATTGGTCGCTTATGGCTCGGAACCTACCTTTTGGTGCAAATAAGGAAAGTATCATCCCGACAGCCATAAGTAAATACCCTAAGTAGGTGATGTTGGTTCCCCACGCGTCATGATTCACACTGAGCTTAGTAGCCTCTTCATTTTCTGGAGTAGAAGGATTGTCTAATTCATAGGCGGATTGAAAAAATCGGTACCCGTCGTAATCCGTTACATGATTCATAAAAACATGGCGGTCGCTTTTGTAATTATTGCGGGGGTCTCTTATGCTTAAGTAGCTTTCGAACGAGGAGGGGGATTCAGAACCGGGGTATTTGGATAGTTTAAAATCTTTACAAAAAATACTAAAGGGTAATGGTCGTCTAACGGAGCCGTATTCTAGCTGCACAAGCATTCCGTTAATCTCAAAATATTCGGGATCTGGCATCATGTTGTGTCCGCCCTTCAATACTACTTTTTTATTTGCTTTTCCGGAGGAAACAGTAACGGTGAGGTAATCGGTACCCTGATTTTTCATTTTGGCTTTTAAGCGAGTTTTGTAGGCATGGTAATAGACATTTTTAAGCACAAATTGATTTGAACCGGATTGGTATAAGGTTTTTAAGTTTGCATCGACCCACGTATTTTTTGGAATGGTAGTGTAGGCTGTGTCTGGAATTGGAGCCCCTGTTCTTCTCGCTTCCATCATCATCGTCATGGGCAGCATGCGTAGATCAACTTTAGTTTTTATCTGGATTTTTTCTCCAGATAATTTGAAGGTAACGCCCTCATTCGCCTCCGCCCCATAAGCGAGGGGCATGGACCCAGCCAATAATTTGTCTCCAGTGGCTAGGTAGTTTGATTTCATTTGACCAACAACAACATCCAATACAGCACCGGGGGTGGATTGGTCAAAAGCAATGGTGTCAATCGCGTTGGAAATAAAATCGTCGTAGGTGATCGTTAGGGTTTTCGTTCCATGGTCGATCTCGTGACTAAATGAATTGTTTACCATCCCCCAATCCGACATCCACGCTGAATATGCCAGGACTTTAGGAGACTTTGGGTCGCTGATGGAAACCAAGAGTTTCGGATCTGCAGTATAGATGTAATCTACCGCGGTTCCCTCTCGAATCACGGCCAATCCCTCGTATCCTGTATATCGAGTGATGCCAGCACCGATCATGATGATAAGAAATGATACATGGAAACTTAAAGCCGCTATTTTTTCTCGTTTCCACATGCGATAATGAATGATATTAAAAATCATTGCAATGGATAAATAAACGAGCAGAACGGTGAACCAATGGGCATTGTAGATTACGATTTTGGCGGCTTGAACACCATGTATTGATTCGATAAACGTGGCGATACCGATGGCCGCTAAAAACACGAAGAGGCCCAATGAAACTAGCCGCATTGAAAAGACAATTTTTGTAATTCGTTCCATGGATTTTATTTGGTACAAAAATACGCAATGCCTTGGTTATTGCCATCCTTTTCTAATATTTGTACCATGAAATTTAGCGTATTGATTCCCTGCTTTTTGCTTTCTGCCTTGATGTATAGCCAAGTAAATCCATTTGTATGGAAGGCAGCCACTAATCAACCCTCCGAAGGTAGGTTGTATGAGTCGGTACTAACCAATGGCTATCTTGCGGGAAGGGTTGTCCGAGTTTGGATTCCCGAGAAGTATACTTCATCAAAAAATAAATATGACGTTATATATTTTCATGATGGTCAAATGTTATTTGATTCATCTGGCACCTGGAACCATCAGTCTTGGAATCTTACCGAATCAGCATCGGAGTACCTTTCAAAAAAACGTTGTATTTTGGTTGGAATTGATAACGATCCCAATAATCGATATGCGGAGTTTTTCCCTTCGCCTATTTATTCAGCCCTCCCAGTAAGTGTTCAACTGACCTTGCGTGATTCCTTGTGGAATGGGTTGCCACGGTTTGATTCCTATGCTGAAGCGTTAATTAACGAAGTATTCCCTTTAATTGAAACTCATTGGAACGTACACCCTGGTGGAGCGCATCGAACGATGGTTGGATCAAGTATGGGGGGCATTGTGTCCTTAGCTTTTATGTTAACCCATCCTACTGAACTTTCACATGTTGCGTGTCTTTCAATTCATCTTCCACTTATCAATTATTGGAAATTCGGTGACCGGTTTAAAGAGCCATTAGCTGCAGCATTTAATGAATTTGTTGTGAAAAATTCAGCCGCCGTGAATGGAAAATCTATCTATATTGATCGGGGTGACCAATCCCTTGATGCTGCCTATGCTTCCTATTTCCCTGCATTTGAATCCGCCCTAAATTCCTATGCAAAGAAAAATAGGGTATCAATAAAATTAATACCAAATTCAGGACATTCTGAGCGAGATTGGGCAAATCGAATTGGGCCAATTCTAAAAACCATCATTAAATAGAAAGTCCCGCAAGCGGGACTCTATATAGACGTTTCAAACTATCCGTTTTCCGGGAAGAGTGAAACGAGGAAGCGTCCCGCTAACGGGACACTTTTATTAAGGTTCACCTTTCGCTTAGGTAGGTGAGCTTGTCGAACCTACATCATTCCGGGCATGCCGCCACCCATACCGCCCATTCCGGCTGCTGAATTTGACTCTTCTGGCTGATCAGCGATGACACATTCCGTAGTTAGGAGCATAGATGCAATGGATGCAGCATTTTCAATTGCGATTCTTGTTACTTTGGTTGGGTCAATTACTCCTGCCGCATACAGATATTCAAATTTATCTGTTCGTGCGTTGTATCCGAAGTCATCTTTTCCTTCACGTACTTTTTGAACTATGATTGCTCCTTCTCCTCCTGAGTTGGCAATGATTTGACGCAATGGTTCTTCAGCGGCTCGTTTTACGATGGCAATTCCAGTAGCCTCATCTTCATTAGCGCCTTTCAACTGGTCTAAGGATGCTATTGCGCGGATAAGTGCAACACCACCTCCCGGAACAATCCCTTCTTCCACTGCAGCACGCGTAGCCGCTAAGGCGTCATCTACTCGGTCTTTTTTCTCTTTCATCTCCACTTCCGTTGGCGCACCTACATAAAGTACAGCAACACCGCCGGCAAGTTTCGCTAAGCGTTCTTGAAGTTTTTCTCGGTCATAATCAGAGGTCGTTGTTTCAATCTGCGCACGAATTTGATTAACACGTGCTTTGATGTCTTCTTTCTTGCCTTTTCCGTTCACTATGGTTGTATTGTCTTTGTCAATATCAACTTTTTGTGCCTGACCGAGCATGTCCATGGTTACATTTTCTAAAGTCATCCCACGTTCTTCAGAAATCACTTGACCACCCGTTAGAATGGCGATATCTTCCAACATAGCCTTTCTTCGGTCACCAAAGCCGGGGGCTTTAACCGCCGCAACCTTCAACGAACCTCTTAAACGGTTAACCACTAATGTGCCTAGTGCTTCGCCATCCACATCCTCCGCGATGATCAACAAGCCTTTACCCGCTTGAACTACAGGCTCAAGAATTGGGAGTAACTCCTTCATGCTTGAGATTTTCTTTTCAGTAATAAGGATGAGTGGGTTTTCCATTTCAGTAACCATTTTCTCAGTGTTGGTCACAAAATAAGGAGATAAATACCCGCGATCGAACTGCATTCCTTCAACCGTCTTTACTTCGGTTTCAGTACCTTTAGCCTCTTCCACAGTGATTACACCATCATTACCCACTACCTTCATAGCTTGTGAAATTAGCTTACCGATGTTTTCATCATTATTTGCAGAAATAGTGGCAATTTGTTCGATTTTCGAAGCGTCTTTTCCAACTTCTTTCGAAAGGTTTTTAAGATTCTTTACAACTTCTATAACGGCTTTATCGATGCCTCTTTTTAAATCCATAGGATTTGCACCTGCAGCAACATTTTTAAGTCCCGCTGTAATAATTGCTTGCGCAAGTACGGTTGCAGTGGTCGTTCCATCGCCTGCAATATCTGCAGTTTTAGAAGCAACTTCCTTTACCATTTGCGCGCCCATATTTTCCATGGGATCTTTCAATTCGATTTCTTTGGCTACAGTAACACCATCTTTGGTGATTTGTGGTGCGCCAAATTTCTTTCCGATCACCACATTTCGTCCTTTTGGACCTAAGGTAACTTTAACGGCATTTGCCAAGGCATCTACTCCCGCCTTTAGTTTTTCTCTTGCTTCAATGTCAAATAAAATATCTTTTGCCATGTTGAATTATTTAATTGTTATTTATTTAAACCGATTATTTAAAATACACCGTAGATATCAGATTCCCGCATGATTAAATACGTGTTGGTGTCAATTTTAATTTCTGTACCAGAATACTGGCCGTATAATACTTCATCACCCACACGTAGGCTCATCGGCTCATCTTTTTTCCCCGTGCCTACGGCAACTACTTTTCCTTTTAGAGGTTTTTCTTTAGCGGTATCAGGGATAATAATACCACTTGCTGTTTTTTGCTCTGCGGGCGCCGGCTCTACCAAAACGCGATCCGCCAATGGTTTAAACTTTACTGACATAATTTATTTATTTTTAAGAATACGTACAAGGTACTCGAATTTCATACCATTGGGTGCAATTGAGACAAAATTTCCAAGAACAAAAAAAAATGTCAGCATGTGCTGACATACTGACATCATTCTCTGTATCTAGTACCTTTACTGTGGAGTATTTGATTGCCCTTGTTGTCCTTGTCCTGCGGGTTGACCAGCACCGGATTGAGGTTCTGTTTGTTGGGTAGGCTGTTTTACCGGTTGAGGTTTTGGTTGTTGCATCGTCATAACTACACAACTCAACACAATGGTCGCTGCAAGACCCCACGTTAGCTTATCTATAAATTCTGTGGTTTGTTTTACACCACCCAGTTGGGCTGCACTTCCGAAATCACTGCTCAAACCACCGCCTTTAGGGTTCTGAATAAACACAACAATAATCAGCAAAATAGCTGCAAGCGTTATAATAATTGAAAAAATGGTCGTAATCATGTTAATGACTTTTAGCTAATTTTTTTATTTGGCTTGCAAAGTAACTCTTTTTTTCGGGAAAAGCCAAAATTAATTGTTCATATATCGCAATTGCTTTTGCGTTATTCCCCTGAATAACGAAGATTTTTGCCAAGGTTTCGCTCACGGGTACTTTGTCCGGATCTAAACTCTCTTTTGCTTTTTTGGTAGGAGAGTAAAAGGAAGTTTTTTCACGTTCTATGGAGATTTCACGCGGCTTAATTGTCGGTTTTTCTGTGGTGAATTCTGTGCCATTAAGCCACGCGGTAAAGGTTTTAGGAGCGTTATCGGCAGTTTTTCTTAACGATGATGTAAGGGGCTTGTGCTCGGTCTCGTCAATTCGTGCTGGCTGTTCAAATTCTTTAAGGTATCGCGCAGTAGCAGCACTTCCCTCAATCAGCGCTTCCAAAGGATCGGCAGCGTGATTAATTTCGGTGTTTTCAGGAAATTCTTCAAGCACAGGGGTTACATGGTTCGATGCAGTCACTGCGGTTGAGTCTTCCTTTGTTTCTATATCATCACGTATAGGGCTTATTTTTTCTTGAACCTGGTGTAAGAGGGTATACAACTTGATTCGATTACTAATGCGAAACGCGTGTTTAGGAATAGCGTGTGCAAGTCGAATGTCTTCTGTGCGATGCAATGCTTCAAGGTAAGCCAATGAAAATAATCCCGCATAGGGGAATTCTTCACAAATTGAATGAATCTGTTCAATGTCAGGGGTACCCATTGACTCAGGATTTAGACATAAGGTGTTGATATGTGTCTTATTCCAACTCACCAATTACTCTGTAGTTTATTAATAACATCTTGGATTACTTGCTCATTGATGGTCGCTAATAATTGTGATTCCACCGCTGAGAAGTTAGTAGAAGCATCAAAATCCGCAAATCGAGTTATCGATAATTTTTGCTCTTCATTTTTCGGTAAGGTGGTAAGAATCGTAAACTGAACCGATACAGTTAGCCTATTTTTCGCGGCATTATCTCCGTTTTGTATCGCTATTGGATTTACTGAATACCCAGTAATTTCTCCTGAAAGTTGAACTTGTGCATCCGCATTTTTAGTTGCAAGCCCTAGGCGTGTATTGTTTTGAATACCATCCTTCAATGCTTCCGACAACAGAGCCGTGTAGCTTAAGGGGCAAGTTGCGGCATTATTTTGCAGGGTTTGTAGATAAAAAAACTCCCATTCTTCGGGCATACCACCCGTGTCTCTAAATCCGATTTTACTCGGCCAGCAACTGGTTAATACCATGAACAGCAATGCAATCAGAGAGAATTTCATTCGGCTAAATTATATTCTTTTATCTTTCGGTAGAGCGTTCGTTCAGAAATCCCCAATTCTAAGGCCGCATATTTGCGTTTTCCTCTATGTTTTTCCAAGGCCTTTAATATAAGTTCTTTCTCCCGTTCTTCCAGCGATAGAGATTCCTCAAATTCTTCGTGTAAAACAAAGGAGTCCTCGTTCTCAATAAATTCGTTTTCAAGGGATTCTATGCCCGGAGCAGGGAGCCCTTTAGTTGGGGAAACATTCCCATAATCTTGATATAGCTTGTCCATCACAGCATGTTGGTCTGCAGAGAGCTGAATGTTTCCGGATTGACTTAATAGCTCCACTACCAATTTCTTCAAATCGCTTAAGTCTTTTTTCATATCGAACAAGAACTTATACATTAACTCTCGTTCTGATATCGACTCTTGACTCGTTTCATTCAATAGCGCCGGGCTTTGTTCTTGTGGCTGTGGAAGATAGCTCCGCAGTAGTAGTCCGTCGATGTTTCGCTCCGTTTCTATGATACTTATTTGTTCAACGGTATTTTTTAGTTGGCGAATATTTCCTGGCCACGCATACTGCGATAGGGTTTCAATGCCGTCTTGTGTTAAACGAATGGCAGGCATTCGATATTTATCAGCAAAATCGCTGGCAAATTTTCTAAACAATAAATGAATGTCTTCTCCGCGTTCCTTCAGGGCGGGCAGTTGAATTGGAATCGCACTCAAGCGATAAAATAAATCCTCTCGAAACTTCCCTTTGGCAATGGCGCGTTGCATGTTCTCATTGGTAGCCGCAACCACTCGAACGTTAGTTTTTATTGATTTTGAGGCGCCAACACGAAGAAATTCACCAGTTTCTAGCACCCGTAACAGGCGTACCTGGGTTTGCATGGGTAATTCGGCCACTTCATCCAAGAATATTGTGCCTCCATTGGCCACTTCAAAATACCCTTGCCTACTTCCTGAGGCTCCTGTAAACGAACCTTTTTCGTGTCCGAATAATTCTGAATCTATGGTTCCTTCAGGGATTGCACCGCAGTTAACAGCGATATATTCCTTGTGTTTCCGGGCACTCAATTGGTGAATTACCTGAGGAATGATTTCTTTTCCCGTTCCGCTCTCCCCGGTAACCAGCACTGATAAATCCGTAGGGGCGACTTGAGAAGCGATTTCTAAGGCCCGATTCAGTGGAAATGCATTTCCAACAATCCCGAATCGCTGTTTGATTTGTTGAAGGTTCATGGATTTCAAGTTAAAGAATCAATTCACCGAATAATGTCGCTGAGGTACATCCGGTAATTTTTACCTGTACATAGGTTCCTTTCTCTGCCCCCTTTCGGTCAAAAACAACCATGGAATTCATAGAGTTTCTTCCGCAATACTGCAGTGCAGAACGCTTAGAGGGCCCCTCCACTAATATTTCTTGAACAGCGCCAATTTGTTGTTCGTTTGCCTGTAGGCTATGCGCCGTTTGTAATTCAATAATTTCTGTTAGACGTCTGCTTTTCGTTGCTTCAGGCACATCGTCCTCAAATTTTCGTTCTGCCAGTGTTTTGGGACGCTCAGAGTATTTGAACATGTAGGCGTAGTTAAATTTCACCTGTTCCATCAAACGAATGGTTTGCGCATGTTCCTCATCAGTTTCGCTACAAAAACCCGTAATGATGTCAGTAGAAATTGCGCAGTTCGGAATTATGCGGTGTATAGCCTCGATGCGGTCTAAATACCACTCCCGAGAGTATCCTCGATTCATTCGATACAATACCTCGGTATTTCCAGATTGAACAGGTAAATGAATGTAGTTGCACACATTATGATTCGATGTAATTACTTCAAGAACTTCGTTGGTCATGTCTTTTGGATGTGAGGTGCTGAACCGTACACGCAGCAGGGGGGAAACATTTGCCACAGCCTGTAACAACTGGGCAAAATTCATAGGCGCTTCCGCTTCATTTTTAAGTTCACCTTTGGAACTTAGATTCCATCGATAACTATCCACGTTTTGTCC
>CANMTO010000024.1 GCA_947500755.1 Flavobacteriales bacterium | reverse complement strand
GTTAGCGGTAATACAATAAAAACACAATATAAGATTGGAACAAATTAAACTAAATAAAGAAAATCCTGAATTGGAATTCAAATTGAATTCTGAAGACAGCTCTTTACTGATACATAGTGCTTTCGTAACATCCCAAAAGAATTTTGAAAACGAATGGACTAATTTCATTTCAAAGGTTAAACTAACCGCTGAGCTGAAATATGTTGTTTTCGATGACCAACAAGGATGCTTCATTGATGAAAGAAAAAATCAGTTTCCTATACATTTACTGGTTGACCCTTACCAAGTACAACCGATTTTTCAACTGAACAAATTAATAAAAAACGAAACAATCAAAATAGGAATTAATACTGATCTGAAGTTTTACAGAACGCTGAAATTGGAATTAAAAGATTATGAAAACCTTGATAGCAATCACACCTTAGAATTCAACATTGAAAAATTTAAAATAGATGACTGAAAGTACATACCGCTAACAGCGTGTAAGCAATATTGCCTTGCCGCAGGCGCAACACAAGGCAACATCGCCTACACGCAAAACGTCACCCACACGCAATCTTCCCAACGCGCGTAGCGTGTCTTCCCCCTTCAAATTGGGCAGATAAAAATGCATGTAAGATTTCTACAGCAAGTTCTTCACTGATGAAACGCGCCGGTAACGACAAAATGTTCGCGTCGTTGTGCTGACGGGCTAAACTGGCAATTTCTGGAGTCCAACACAGGGCACATCGAATACCTTGGTGCTTGTTCGCTGTCATGCTAATGCCATTCCCAGAACCACAAATTAACACCCCAAGATCCGCTGCGTGCTGCTCCACTTCATTCGCTACCGGATGCGCATAGTCTGGATAATCGATGCTGTCTTCGCTGTAGCATCCAAAATCTTTTACGTGATGTCCTGCTGCTTCAAGGATTGTAATTAATTTTGCTTTAAGCGCAAAACCTGCATGGTCGGATCCGATGGCGATTTTCATGGTGTGTTTTTTGTAAAATTAGTGATTTGATAACATGTTAATAGCCTTGTTAATTAGTATTGAAAACTGCTCAAAGAAAAGTGTAGGAATATTCAACTGGGTGAACGTATATACAAGTATTTGACTTAAGGCGTAAAACTTAGCAGATTCTTTGCAATAACAATGCACGGTTTGTTAACTAAAAAGGGGGTCGTTTTTGGAATTATTTATGAACCTCTATTACTTACACACACACGTGAATAAAAGCGAATTTATTTTGACTTTACTTAGCTAATCTAGCATTAAATTATGTTAACAATCCGTTGAAATCTCGTTGATAGTAATGCAAGGTTAATAAAAGGGTCTTATTTTTACACAAATGAACACCCTTAATTGTATTAATAAAATTCTTTTAAATAAATATCTTTTAATACAATTAAACGGTGTGTAAAGATTAAACTAGGTAGTATTGGATCGATTTTTTACTTTTATCCCAAGATGAGCAGCCAACAACCAAATATTTTAAATTTATATGCAGAGATTGAAAAATTTGCAGATAAATTTTATTTGAATCGTATGCTCAAAGGAGCATTGATATTTCTAGGAATTTTATCTGTGAGTTATTTGTTCTTTTCCAGTTGTGCATATTTTTTTGAATTACAAAGCTGGATTCGCTTGTGTTTTTTAGTAGGTTTCGTTGGTCTGAATTTAACGGTTTTCATCCGTTTATTATTAATTCCTTGCGGCCAATATTTCAGGATTTTTAGACGCATGACACAAGTTGAGTCAGCTTCTTTGATCGGGAATATGTTTCCTGATATTTCGGATCGTTTACTCAATACCATTCAATTGATAAAGCAATCGAACACCGCTAATGAAAATTTAGAGTTATTAGCCGCTTCTATTGCTCAAAAAACAGCACAATTACAGCTCTTTAATTTTAGTGCGGGTATTGATTTGTCACTCAATAAAAAATACGCGCAATATGCACTTCCCTCCCTGCTTACCCTTCTCCTGTTGCTGATTTTTATTCCCGCAATTTTAACGCAAGGAACTTACAGAATTATTCAGTTTAACCAGGTGTTTTTACCGTTCAAATTTGAGTTGGTTGATGGGAAATCTACCTATGAAGAAGGGTCAGATGTCCCAATTCAAGTGACTTTAAACGGAGAACGTATTCCGGATAAAGTCTATTTGGTATCTAATCAGGGCAAGTTTTTGATGCAACGTGCCTTGAAGAATCGCTTTGACTTTGTGATGAAAAAAGTAAAAACCAGCGGCGAGTTTTACTTTGAAGCCAATGGGTATGAGAGTAAATCGTACGAGTACAAGGTTACCGGTAAAAGTATTTTAGGTAAGGTCTCACTCAAGATTCATTACCCCGCCTACTTAAATAAAAAGGATGAGTTCATTCAAAATGTTGGCGACATTACCCTTCCAGAAGGAAGTCAGTTAACGTGGAATGGATCATCTAAAAACACTTCGTGGGTTGAATTACAACATGCTAATACGTTAAAGAAGTTCAATAATTCAGGGTTTACCTATGCATTCCAAGCGCGAAATTCAAGTAAATTAAAGATTCGGCTTTCCAACATGTTTTCGAACAAAGTAGATTCTTCCACCTTTCAAGTAACGGTTATTAAAGATGCGTATCCAAGTATTCAAGTGGGAGAGGCCAGTGATTCCATTCAGGATGGTTTGCGCTTCTTTAGTGGACAAGTAGGTGATGATTATGGGGTATCCGCATTGAACTTTCATTACACGATCCTACGAAACGGAAAAGCGCTCAAAACTAGAAAATTGCCGGTGTCTTTTCAATCAGGAACGCGCAGCAGTTTTTCATTGGCGGTAGATTTTAGGTTGGAACAGGTTAAATTGGAAGATAAAATTGAATATTATTTTACGGTTTCTGATAACGACGGGGTGAATGGAAGTAAGAGCACAAAAAGTTATGTGGGTCAGTACCAACTGCCCGACTTAAAAGAATTGAATGAGCAACGCGATGAACAACAAACCCAGACCAAGCAAGATTTAGAACGGGTGTTGAATAAAACAAAGGAATTTGAAAAGTCAGTTGATAAACTTAAAAAAGACTTAACTAATTCTAAATCAAATGATTGGAGTAATAAACAACAATTAAAACAACTGCAAGAAGAACAAAAATCTTTAGCGAACGAATTGCAACAAATTAAAGAGCAATTAGAGCAAACCACCCAGGAAAAGAATCAACTTTCTGAAATCGATAAAGCCTTATTGGATAAACAGGAAATGATTGAGAAACTACTGGAAGAGGTAATGGATGATGAATTAAAGAAGCTCCTGGAGGATTTAGAGAAACTATTCAACGAACGTGCTGATCAAGAGATTCAGAAGGAGATGAATAAATTGGATCAGCAAGCGGAAAACATGAATAAGCAATTGGATCGCACCCTAGAGATGTTGAAGAAGTTGCAGGTGAACGAGAAAATAGACGACATTGAGAAGGAACTTAAAGAGAATGCTGCCGATCAAGAAGCGCTTAAGGACGATATTGCTTCTGACAAAATTAATAAAGAGGATGCCACTAAAAAACAAGAAGAAATCAACAAACGTTTCGATGAAATCCAAAAGAAATTAGAAGAAACAAAAGCACTCAATAAGGAGCTTGAAAGTCCGCTTAATTTGGAAGATTCTAAAGCCTTGGAGGAATCTATCGATTCAGAACTAGGAAAGGCCTCAGAAGAGGTTAAAAGCGGTAAGAAAAGCAAATCTAAAGAATCCCAACAACAGGCAGCGGATCAAATGGAACAGTTAGCGGATATGCTTGATCAACAACAACAGGAATCTAACCAGCAGCAAGAAGAGGAAGATATGGAATTGGTTCGCCGTATCTTAGAGAGTTTGATGATTCTGAGTTTTGACCAAGAAGCGCTTATTGGAAAGTTTAACAAAGTGAACACCACCGACCCTAAGTTCAAGAAATTGGGTCGTGAGCAAGTAAGGATAAATACTGATACCAAAACGGTAAGTGACAGTTTATTGGCCTTGGCTAAACGTCAGCCTAAAATAGCATCCTTTGTAGATAAGGAATTATCGGACATAAATTTTTCTCAAAATGCAGCAGTAGATGCAATTGATGATCATCGGAAGCAAGATATTGTGAAAAGTGAGCAACAAATAATGACGGCATACAATAATTTAGCGTTGCTGTTAAATGAGGCGCTCCAACAAATGCAATCTCAGATGCAGTCTCAAATGCAGAGCAGCGGCAGCTGTAGTAAACCAGGGAACGGTAAACCAAAACCAGGAAATAGTATGTCACCTGGGGATATGAAAGAAATGCTCAAGAAGCAATTAGAGAAAATGCAAAAAGGTCAAAATCCAGGAGGAAAAAAACCAGGCGATAAGGAAGGAGATGGTCCGGGTATGAAACCTGGACAATCTGGAATGAGCATGTTAGGATTGGGTAATAAGGAAATTGCAAAAATGGCTGCAGAACAAACAGCGATTAGACAACGGTTGGAACAATTGAAAAACGAGTTAAACAAAGATGGAAAAGGGAAGGGGAATCAGTTAAACCCCTTACTGAAAGAATTAGAACAACAGGAAAAAGATTTGATCAATAAAAACTTTACACCTGAAATGATAAACCGACAGAAAGACATTATGACGCGCCTTTTGGAAAGCGAAAAAGCGATTATGGAACGGGGGTTTGAAGATAAAAGAGAATCTAAATCTGGCGTGGACCAAATTAAAAGTAACCTTATTGAGCTTAAGACGTACAACCGGGATAAATTAAAGCAAGTAGAGATGCTTTTGGTAGTAGATCCTGCATTCAGTATTTACTATAAAACAAAGGCAGAAACATACTTTAATTTAGTTGATTAAATTTATAGCATGAAACATCAATTACAGTTAATACACGAAATAACCTTACCATCAACTCCTGCTTCCATTACGGATGTTGAGAGTTTGATTGATGTAGCATGTGCAGAATTGGCCTTGAGCGAAGATGCCTATGGTAATATTTTAATTGCTGTAACTGAGGGCGTCAATAATGCCATTATTCACGGTAATAAATTAGACGAAAGTTTGTCCGTTCACGTGGGTGTCCACAACAACGAAGAGTGGGTGTGTTTTTCCATTACAGACCAAGGCGTGGGTTTCGACCCTGAATCGATTCCTGACCCAACAGCACCGGAAAACTTATTGAAAGAAAATGGTCGGGGTGTTTTTCTTATGAAAAACTTAGCGGATGAAGTTAACTTTGAGCATAACGGCACCGTGGTAAATGTGTGTTTCCGCCGATGATTTTTATCGAATACTTTTCCAATGAAATTTCTGGTTTACCTATTGATTCTATCACGGAAACCTTACCGGTATTGGTCTCTTTAGAGTCCTTTGAATTAGGTGATATCACCTTGATTTTCTGTACCGACGAAGAGCTTTTAGCCATAAACAAAGAACATTTAGCCCATGACTATTACACGGATATTATTACGTTCAATTATAATACGGATTCGTTAATAAGCGGTGATTTATTTATCTCAGTAGATCGTGTAACAGATAATGCAATGCAGTTGGGTGTTTCTTTGGAAGAAGAACTACATCGCGTTTGCTTTCATGGCGTTCTTCATTTATTAGGATACAACGATAAAACACCGAACGAAATCGACGCAATGCGTCAAAAAGAAAACTTCTATTTAAATAAATTGTTTCACGTGAAACAGTGATTAAATTTTAACATGTTAGATACGTATGATGTGATTGTTGTTGGTGCGGGTCATGCCGGTTGCGAGGCCGCAAACGCGGCTGCCAAAATGGGCAGCAAGGTCTTATTGCTAACCATGAATATGAATACTATTGCTCAAATGAGCTGTAATCCCGCCATGGGAGGTGTAGCAAAAGGACAGATCGTACGTGAAATTGATGCGTTAGGAGGAGGTTCTGGGATTGTTAGTGATAAAAGTGCACTTCAATTTAGAATGTTAAACCTTTCTAAAGGTCCAGCCATGTGGTCACCCCGAACGCAAAACGACCGCATGATGTTTGCGGCGGAATGGCGTCTCTTATTGGAACAAAACCCTAATGTGGATTTCTGGCAAGACATGGGTACAGGAATCATTGTAGAAAACAATAAAGCAGTTGGGGTTAAAACAAGCTTAGGAATTGATATTTACGGTCGTGCAGTGGTATTAACCAATGGCACCTTTTTAAATGGAATTATTCATTTAGGAGAAAAACAGTTTGGAGGTGGGAGAGCGGCAGAACGTGCTTCAACCGGGATAACGGAAGACTTGGTTTCCTTAGGTTTCGAATCGGGAAGAATGAAGACTGGAACCCCACCCCGTGTAGACGGTAGAAGTTTAGATTATACTAAAATGGAGATCCAGCACGGCGACGAGAATCCATCAAAATTTAGTTATTGGGACACAAAGGCTTTGGCGCATCAACTTCCGTGTTATGTAACCTATACGAATCCCGCAACACACGATCAGTTGCGCACAGGCTTTGATCGTTCTCCAATGTTTAATGGAGCGATTAAAAGTACCGGTCCGCGTTATTGCCCAAGCATAGAGGATAAAATTAATCGCTTTGCAGACCGGGATCGACACCAGATTTTTGTAGAACCCGAAGGGTGGAATACCGTTGAAATTTATGTGAATGGATTTAGTACGTCGCTACCGGAAGATGTTCAGGTTAGCGCAATAAAATTAATTCCAGGGTTTGAGCAGGCTAAGTTATTTAGACCAGGCTATGCAATAGAGTATGATTATTTCCCACCAACGCAGTTAAAACATACCTTGGAAACGAAGGCCATTGACGGCTTATATTTTGCTGGACAAATAAATGGTACCACCGGCTATGAAGAAGCGGCTTGTCAAGGGTTAATGGCGGGAATTAACGCACACCTCAAGATAAACGATAACTCACCGTTTATGCTACAACGAAGCGAGGCATATATTGGTGTACTCATCGATGATTTAGTGACTAAAGGCACGAATGAACCCTATCGAATGTTTACGAGCCGTGCTGAGTATCGGATCTTGTTGCGTCAAGATAACGCGGACTTGCGATTAAGTGAAAAGGGTTTTGAATTAGGAATGATTACATCAGCGCAACACGAGCAAGTAATTAAGAAAGAAGCGCAAACCCAATGGCTCAAAAAAGAACTTAAATCTATTGGAATCACACCCCAAGAAATTAATCCGCACTTAGAAGCGATGGAATCTTCGCCCATAACACAGCAAGTAAAATTATCCAGCGTTCTTACCCGACCCGGAGTAACCATGGATATCTTAACAAATGCCTCTACTTCATTATCTAACACATTGAAAAACAATGAGATAGCAAAGGATGTAGTGGTCCAAGCAGAGATTCAAGTGAAATACGAAGGGTATATTGAACGGGAAGAAGAAATCGCTGAAAAAATGCACCGCCTAGAACGGGTTCAAATCCCTACAGATATAAATTACGCGCAATTGAAAAGTTTGAGTACAGAGGCTGTTGAAAAACTGTCTCACATCCAACCGGTCACGATTGGACAAGCAACACGGATTTCTGGGGTTTCACCCAGTGATATCTCCGTACTTTTGATCTACCTTGGAAGATAAAGGGCGTTTTTCGTCGATTTAAGCGGCTTTTTCTTACCCACCATTAAAACCACATTAGTGTTATAGAGAAGCCTCATTAGAATTAACGTATAAAAGCCGGTTTTTTTCACATGAAGCCCTTTGTTTCAACTTCAATGTTTATTTTAGTGACTTATGAAAGTTTTTTTTATTGACAAAGTTCATCCGATTCTTCAAGACCGATTAACGCGAAATGGATTTGATTGCATTGATGCGACCGGTTTTTCAATGGAAGAGTTTTTAATCCATCAGTATGAAGTCCAAGGAATTGTCATCCGCGCACGATTTTTATTGAATTCTGAGTACTTATCTAATTTTCCAAACCTTTCATTTATTGCCCGTTCAGGTTCAGGACTAGAGAACATCGATACGTCCTATTGTAAGGAACACCAGATTCAGTTATTTAATTCTCCCGAGGGAAATCGAAATGCGGTAGCCGAACACGCCTTAGGGATGTTACTCGCTTTAATGAATAAATTGTGTCGGGCGAATGACCAAATAAATCGTGGCTTATGGAAGCGTGAAGATAATCGAGGAGAAGAATTGGACGGAAAAACCGTCGGCATCATCGGTTATGGGAACAATGGGGCGGCCTTTGCAAAAAAATTACGGGGCTTTGATGTCAAGGTCCTTGCCCATGATAAATACAAACAGGGATTCGGTGATTCTTTTGTACACGAGAGTACCCTAGAAGCTATTTTGAATTCAGCCGATGTGATCTCGCTACACATTCCACAAAACAAAGAAACCCGTGGTTTTGTAAATACTTCGTTTATTGATTCGGTTCAAAAACCATTCTACTTACTGAATTTATCCCGTGGAAAAATTGTGAATACTGATGCACTGGTGCAGGGGTTACAATCCAATAAAATAAAAGCCGCAGGCTTGGATGTGTTAGAATATGAATCCAAAGATTTCGAATCCATTTTCGCTACCCAATTGCCTGCGGCGTTTGAATACCTACTTGCCTCTGACCGCGTAGTTCTTAGTCCACACGTTGGGGGTTGGACGAAAGAGAGTTATTTCAAACTCAGCAATGTTTTGGCAGATAAAATTTTAGAATGGTCTGATAATCAATGAACTATGAGTTTTTTAAACACACAGTCATTCGAATTTTTGACCCATACTTGATAGAACCCATTGGCCAGAGAGATTGGAATCCCACCATTTTGTTGCAGTTTTGATGACATTACCCATTTTCCATTGGCTTCGTACACTTCAATTTGAATGGGTTCCGTTACATTGTTAAAGTACAACACAGAACCATCATTCGGATTCGGATAAATCTCTACATTGTTTAATAAATGTTCTTCTTGTAAACCTGCGTTTAGGATCAATTTTTGCCCATCCGTGGAGTAAGTAGCAGTAAGCGTTGCATTGTTGAAAGCGCGATTATTTATGTAATACGTGGTATTATAAACCGGCGAGGCGAGCGTATGGTTATATGAGTTGACATTGTTTACACCCACCCAATTGCTGATGTTTGTACTTCCCGCACTTGTTCCAACGGAAACATCAAAATAAGAGATTCCAGAATGAGGATCAACGATGTTCCAATTCGAATAAAGCGTAGAAGTGTATACAGTATCAATGTCGTTGCCTGCTCCATCGTTGATGGCATTTAACTGTGGAGCGGTCCAATCCACCTGTACCAATTGTGATGAGGGTGCAGACCAGTTTCCGGCTGAATCAATGGCAATCATACGAATGTCACCAGACTGAATTTGTTGATCACTTTGGTACCTGATTTCTTTATTTGCCCCAACAGAAACAATTTCTGTAGGTGAATTTGCCTTGTAAACAAAGATGTCATCAAAATCTATGGTACAGCCTCCAGATCTCAATGAAACAGAGTTTCCGGTAAGCAGAGGGTTCGCATCTTGCCACTGTGCAATGGAAACACCATTTAAATATACCTTGATCCATCCATTAGAAGGATTGTAATGCGTGTAAACGTTATACCATACATTAGGCGCCATGATAGCCGTGTCTTCAAAGACAATTGTAAATGCATCATTGATAACCTTGTAAATCTGTACCTTATTCGTCTCTTCTCTGAAAAAAACGAAATAGGAATTTCCTCTATTAGGTAAGACTGGATCGCTGCAAAAAAAGTGCATTCCTGCGCGCTGGTTTGCGTTGCTAGATGTCATGCGTTGTCTCCAAGTGTATAAATAGATGGAGCCGGTGTTTTGGGTTAATTGGGCATACGCATTGGAGTTGTTTTGGCTTGCATCGTTTAAGGAGAATACCCCAGCGTTTACTTGAAATACCCCTGTTTGATTTGTCCATTGAAGGTTGTTTAAGGTAAATTCATCTCGTAAAAAGCCATAACTGGGATTACTGTAGAATTTTGCATTCATCGAAGAACGGTCTGAGACATTGTAGTAAGATTTTAAAACACCCGACTGTGCATCTGTCGATTGTAAGGTGGCAGTGAAATCCTGGGTATTCCAAACTTGAGGCACCGTTGCCACACAAGAAGGAGGGGTATTATCGATGTTGTTTTGAGAGGACACATATGTAGCGCTCCAACCGGTTTGGTTGGTAGCACAATCCGAACGAAATTCAATGGTTAAGGCACCTGTTGTAGAGGTTGCTGTTGCTGGCAAGGTACTTCCTGAATAGGACCCAATAATCGGGGCATTAATGTTTGCTCCGTCATAGATAATCATTTTATCAAATAACGGTTCCACATTGAATTGCGTAAAAGTGAGGGTAATGTTGCTTGCGCCAACGGGTTGAATAACCCACACTCTTCTTTCGTCGTTTGGATAATTTGCCCCTGCGCCTCCGGTATCAAAAAAGCTACCGCTGGCGTTTGTGATGAGGGTTGGTGTGTAGGTGTTGTTTATAAGACGGTAGTATTTTTCCCAATTCCAATTAATTCCTGGGTCGGTATGTAATTGACTTGGGTAATGCTGGTGGCCTTTTATTTTTAAGCAATTCCCAAGAGTTTGGGTGCTTGTTGAGGATGCCCCATGATAGGTCCGAAGTGGGTTAATGCCATAGCCACTCTGTGTAATGTCTTTCACTAAGTTGGCAGATGCTTGGTACATAGCGTTGGTATACCATGTTGCATTTGAAACATACCCTTCGTGTTCTATTCCAATGGTGTAAGGATTAGCCGTACCTACATGCCAAGCCTTATTTGTTTCTAATACCATTTGTGTCGTTTGTCCATCAGAACTTCTTACCACGTAATGATAAGAAACCTGTGAATTACAGTTTAAGCCCCAAGAAATTGCTCCGGAATAGGTCCCCTGTACGGTGTGAATGGTGACTGCAGAGATTGCCGTGCCATTTCGCGAACTGTAATTACAGGTTGGTGCTGCTGTCCACAAGGCAGGACCGTAGTCAGCCGACTTGAGTTGAGCGATTTGAGCATCGTATTTAACACCATCCACATTGGTTATGCCCTCGTCAGATAAGGTTAGTTTTTGGGATGAAAGCACGGCATAATTCTTTTCACCAAATTGTGCCTTCATATCCAAAGCATATAGTGGAAAATTATACGTAGCTGCATAATGCTCATCGTTTAAAAAGGAATAAACTTCGTAAACGCTGCTTTGTAAGGCATATAAGTTGCCTTCATTGTTTTGGGGAAATTCAGTCAAAACGGCCATGAGACCATATATTTTTTCCGCCTCTGTTTTACGGGTATTGTGGGTTGTTTCCCAAAAGCGTAACAGTGAATCACAGGCCTTTGCAAAGGCAAAGATTTGCACAGAATCCTGATCTTTTTGTTCATTTATTCCAATTCTACTGAGTTTTCCAATGAGTTTTCCGTTCTCATTAAAATACCCTTTTCCATCCGCGAACAACCCCATGACGCCATAAGGCAAAGGCATACCAGAACAAGGAGTTGTTTCTTGCGCATCGACGGGCAACATACGTGTATGTGTAAAGGCATAGGCCTCTAGGAACCCCTTGGGCACAGAAGGAAACTGTTGATAAGCATGGTTGAAAGATACCGATTGTGCTGCAGTGAAGCCAACAGCAAAAGCAGAAAACAGAAGAAACAAGAATAATCGCACAATTAAAAATTTTGTCATGAAACGCAAAGTTCAAAAGAAAAATTTTATTTTAAGAATAAATGATTGTTAAATTCTGGTTTAGAAACGTGCTGGAATTACAGCACGGATAAAATAATTTCTTACTATCAACATCAATAAGAAACCAGTTGCTTTATTAATTCATGTCCGTTTCCGGATAGTTTGATCAAATACCTTCCAGCGCTTAGATCCAAGTGTACTTTTCCATCGTTCGTGATTTCACGGGTGTTAATTAACTTACCATTTAAATCATACACGGTTAATTCCACCGGGAACATCAAGTTTTCAATGCTTAATTGCCCGTCTTGAATCGGATTCGGAAAGAGTATCACTTCCATTAGCGGATTGTTCAACTCGAAGTTCGCATGATTGATGAAGCGTTGTCCGTCCGAACAAAGCTGACTGCTTAACCCGGCTTGATTGCTAACCTGAAGTGTGGTGAAATACACTTGGTTTGGAATCATCCCGTTTGCACTGAGTGTGAATGCGTTATTCGCTACCGGATACGCTTGAATAAAATCACTTCCCAAGGGGAAACTTCCGATGTCAATAACCTGAGAACCCAATCCAGAATGGGGGTCATTAACCACCCAATTTCCCTCAAGAATCGGTTGATATACACTGTCTATATCCGAGCTTGCACCATCATTTAGTGTGGTAATTACCGGTGCGGTCCAGTCCACTTGAACCAATGTTTCATGTGGAACGTTCCAATTATCGACACTATCCATGGCAATAATTCTAATCTTTCCACTCGGAATCTGTTGGTCGCTTTGTTGATTAATTTCCTGTCCAGGACCTACCGTGATTAGTTCGCTGTTTGAGTGATTTTTATAGACATAAATTTCATCATAGGTAACAGTACACCCACCAGAACGCAAGGAAATAGCGGTACCTTGTTGAAGTGGATTGGCGTCCGTCCAACTACTCACGTGTAACGCATTTACGTACACCTGAATCAAGCCACTTTGTGGATTAAAGGTGACATACACTTGGTCCCATTGATTAACCAAGACATTAACTGAATCTTCTTTTACCAAGGTAAAGGCATCGTTCAGCACTTTATATAGTTGAACCTTATCCGTTTCTTCTCTAAAATATACAAAGTAAGAATTCCCGCGATTCGGCAGGGTTGGATCACTGCAGAAAAAGTGCATTCCCGCGCGTTGATTGGAATTTGACGAAGTTATTCGTTGTTTCCATGCATATAAGTACGTATGTTGTATAGATTGGCTTACTTGAGCATATGCGTTTGAATTATTCTGTGTCGCATCGTTCAGTATGAAGCTTCCATTCATGGCTTGAAAATTCCCTGATTGATTGGTCCAAAGTCCCGTATTGGAAGTAAATTCATCTACAAAGAAACCCATCGTTTGATTGGATAAAAAAGGTGTTGTTGCAGATGTTCTTGCAGCGACATGATAGAATTTATGTTTTATTCCAGAGGCATCAGTATCTTGAAACGTACCATTAAAAGAGTGTGTTTGCCAAGTTCCTGTATAATTTAAGGTGCTAACTGGGGGAGCAATATCGGTGTTAAGCGCAATGGTCTGGTAGTTGGCAATCCAACCCGCCAATTGGGTAGCGCAATCCGAACGAAATTCAATGGTTAAGGTGTTTCCGGCAGACTGAATCAGTGGCGGAAGCGCGTTTCCTGTATACGTTCCGAGTAGCGATGCGTTAACTGTTGCTCCATTATATATAATCAACTTATCAAAGGAAGCCTCTAATTCGAACGCAGTAAATTGAAGTGTAATCGTACTTCCTTGTGCCGCTTGGATTACCCAAACGCTTCGCTCATCCGACGTATAATTTCCATTAGGCCCTCCGGAATCATAGAATGTTCCTGAAGGATTGGTAAGAAGGATTGGCGTGTAGGTGTCGTTGACTAAACCATAATATTTATTCCAATTCCAATTAATTCCTGGGTCGGTATGGCTTTGATTCGCATAATGTTGGTGGCCTTTGATTCGGATACAATTTCCAAGCAATTGGGTGTTGGTAGATCCTGCACCGTCGTAGGTTCTTTTCGGGTTGATGCCATACCCGCTTTGGGTAATGTCTTTTACTAGGTTTGCAGAGGATTGATAAAGAGATTGGGTATACCAAGCGGCATTAGAAACATACCCTTCATGTTCTATTCCAATGGTGTATCCATTTTCATTACCCACGTGCCAGGCCTTGTTGCTTTCTAATACCATTTGGGTGACTTGACCGTCTGAACTACGCACCACATAATGATAGGATACTTGCGCATTACAATTTAGACCCCATGAAATGGCTCCGGCGTAAGTTCCTTGAACCGTATGAATGGTTACGGCTGAAATCGCGCTTCCGTTTCTACTGCTATAGTTACACGTGGGTGCTGCATTCCACAGGGCAGGACCATAGTTTAGAGATTTTAATGTATTTCCTGCGCGGTATTGCGTGTTTTCATGGTTTTTAACCCCAGTGGAATCAATGGTAACGGTTGTTGCGGTTAAAACCGCATAGTTATTTCTTCCAAAGAAATCTTTCATATTGATTTCATACAATGGAAAGCCATAAGTAGCCGCTTGGGATTCATCGGTTAAGAAACGAAAAACTTCCAAAACGCTGGATTCAAAGGCGAACTGATTAATGCTTCCTTCTCGAGGAATTTCACTCAGTTCCCACATTAAATTATACATTAATTCTGGCATGTTTTCTCCCGTGACGGCGTAACTTTGGATTAGGCTCGCACAGGCTGATGCATAGGCTTGCACCTGTATCATAACACTATTTTTTTGAGTGGTAATGCTCATTCCACTTAGGGATTCAATGCGTTTAGCATTTTCTATAAAATATCCATTACCATGGTCAAAAACTCCCATAATTCCGAAAGGGAGGGGCATTCCCGAACAACTTCCCGACTCTTCATGATCAATGGGGGTGAAGCGTGTATGCGTATAGGAAATTGCTTCTAAAAATCCGCGAGGAATTTCCGGATGTTGTTGGTATGCGGCAGAAAAATTAACCGCTTGACTAAACACGGTGAGGTGCAATGAAAGGAGAAGATAAATTAAAAGTAGTTTAGGCATAAATAAAAATTTGCAACCTAACGCAAATCTTTACTTAATAGTATATTTGATTTATCAACTTGCTGATATACAATGAATTAAAACTTTATAGTTAGTCCACCGAACACAGAAATGGGCATAACAGGATAGTTATAAAACCTCAAGTATCGTTGTGAAGCGATGTTGTTGAGCTGAACGAATCCAGAAATGCGCTTGTTGTATCGATATTCAAGGGTTAAATTCCCATCGATTACATTTCCTAAATCATATACAAATTGATTGTTGAGTTCAATGATATTGGTTCCTGCTGCATATACCTTTGCATAGCGTCCAAACGACATATCCAGTCCGGCTTTAACCAAAAATTTATCAAACAAATTATAGGTTGCCTGTAAGATAATTTCAGCTTGTGGAAGGTTCCAGGCTTTCGCTTCATTGAGTAATTCATAGGAATGGTATCTGGCAATAAAATCCAGGCTTAGTTTCTCACCTGCTTTATATCCAAATTGGCCTTCAATTTTCGTGTGATTTAATGAGTCGTAAACCAAGGTGAATTTATTTCCTGTTGAAATTAAGGTATCGGTAACAAAAAAGGCCCGGTTGTTTTCTTTAATGAAGTTTGCGGACAACCCATAGCTAAATTTTCTTGCCGCGACCCCTTTAAATCCAAGCTGAATGTCATACGGATTAATTTGGTTCTGAATAATAAGATTTGGCAATACAAACTGATTTTCTTGGTAGAAACCGGTTAAAGAGCCTTGTTTAGCCTGTCCTTGAAGTGCTATAAAGGGAACAAATTGGTTGGAAGATAACGCATATTGCATAGTGATTGCAGGAAAGAAATAAGCTCGGGTTTCTTGAGCAAAATCAACACTTACTCTAAAGCCAGCATCAATCATTAGTTTGTTATTCAATAAGGTGCTTTTAATTCCAGGATTAACATCAAGGATGGTGTTTTTCCGAACGATCCCGCTATCTGAAAGGATTAATATAGAATCTTGAATTCCATAGGCATATCCGTTGTATCTAAGACCAAGATTTCCATAAAACATATTGTTTCCGGAACGAAGGTATCCTAAGCCATTGATATTAAACCCCTGTTCTTTTGCGCGCCAATCTTTTAAGCTATCTGCCATGGGCGAATCCGTCCCTGTATATCTAAAATCAATGGTGGTTTGTACATTGAACACACCCGTGTCGCCCCGATTTGTTGTAATGTCAGCATGTGCATTAACTAATTGGTACCGTTGTGCAATAGAATCTTTATCTACTTCGGGTTGCGTTAATCCATAATAGTGAAACCCATGGTTGGTATAATTTAGGTGGGAGCGGAGTGTAAAGGATTTTTGAAACGTTTCAAAATTCCCTTGAATACTCGTTTTATCGAAAGAGGCTGGGGCCATTAGTTGTTTTTCTCTGTTTTTAATGTCTCCAAAAAAGCTCAAGTGTTTCACGTGTAATCCATAATAATTAGCCCTAGATCGGGTAGAATTCACATAAAACTCCCCCAGGGGCATTAATGTGGAACCCATCCCAAGTTTTAAATAGAAAGGGTAAATCTTTTCAAGCAATTGTTCTGTTTCAATGGTGGCTGCATCAATGGTGTCTGTGGTTACCTTTACCGTTAACTTGGGTCCGAGTAAGGGACGGTTTGGTACGGCCGATGTTTTGATGGAGTCAATAATTTTAGGGGCAGAAGCAATGCGTTGGGTTCGATCTATATCTCGATTTCCTTTTCCATCGGTTTCAAATACATCAGATTGTGCAAAATACCACGGAAACCAACCACAAATTAATAGGATTAAATAATACTTCATGTTATTCCGGTTTAATTTCAATGGTTTTTTGAGGGTCTATTTCAAGATTCTTTGTGGGATTTTTAAGGGCTTCAATGGTGGCTTTGAGCGCTTGAGCTTCATCCAAAACACCATCATTCTCTTTAATTGGATAGAAATCAATCACCGAGGTAATGGTTTGTTCTGCTTCTAATAGTTCATTTCGGTCTATATGGGTGTTGGTTTGCAGAATTAATCCCTTTGCTACCCAGTAATTATAACTGGGCTTCATTTTAAGCAGTTCCTTAACAAGTATAATGGTAGAATCAAGCGCTTTGTTTTTATATTGAATGTCTGCCAAGGTATATTTTGCTTCAGCGCCTTTAATTGTTCCTGTGTTTTTAACTAACCAACGCAAAGCAGGTTGTGCATCCGCATAATTAGCCAAATAATAGGCGCTCATTCCATAGGCGTATTCCGCTTCCATTTTCAAGGATTGATTAAGTCCTCCTGTTGAGCGAACTTGTTGTGCGTAGGCGCTTGCTTCCTGGTATTTTTCCAACAGAAAATAACAGCGCATTAAACCAATTTTTGCGGCGTTAATATTATTTGGTTTAGCGGCGTATTGTTCCAGTTTAAGGTAATTGATCAAGGCCGCATCATAATTCCTTTTCTCGTAGTAATAGGTTGCTATTTTATAGGCTACGGGTTCAAAATAACTGGCTGTAGGACCAGCCAAATACGCTTCGTAATGGGGCAAGGCGGCTAGGGTGTCTTTTAATCTTAAACATGCATTACCTGCATAGAAATGTGCGTCTTGCGAAAACTTTCCATTCGGGAATTTCGCTAAATATTGATTAAACTTGGGAACAGCTTCACTGTAATTGCTGTCTACATAACTCTGTAATGCAGGATTAAAATACAAGTTCTCTTTTTCATCTGCTGATAACCCCGCACAATCGTATTCGTTGGCTATTTCTTCTGCTCGATCAGGGCTTTTCATGGCTACATATACATCCATTAACCCTTTGGCAGCAACGGCACAGATATCTTTCTTGTTGCCAAATTCTAGCAGTATGGAGCGATACGCGCTTTCGGCTTGTTGGTATTTCCACTGTTTATAATAGATGTCCGCCATTTCAATTCTACAATTAACGCCTTTGGGGGATTTTGGATAGTTTAGCACATAGGTTTCAAACCCACTAAAGGCGTTTTCGAATTCCGATTGAGCCTTGTAGCTCATCGCGAGTTCATACGAGGCGTTTTGAACATACTTAGAATTCGGGTAATCTGCCATTAATCGTTCAAGGGTAGAGATTTTCAAGAGGGCTTGTTTGTTGTACCCATAAGATTTCGCTAGATAATAAGATGCGCGATCAGAAAGCGCTGTTTTTTTAGAGAGAATATCCTTATAGTATTGGATGGCTTGTTCATCTTTTCCTTGGGTATAATTACCATCAGCAAGTTGGAACATCGCATCAAGTTTCTTTTCCGCACTATTCGGTTTGGATTGAATGTATATGCTGAAATATTCAAGGGCATCACTCAATTGATCTTGTTCAAGGTATGCATAGGCAATGCTGTAATATGCATCGGGCTTTTCTTCCAATAAATTAGCCGAGGGGGCAGCCAGGAATTTTTTAAACTCTGAAATCGCCTCTTTATATTTTCCTAGTTTGAAATAAATATCACCCCTCCAATACTTCGCTTTCGCCATTATTTCTGGTTCATTGGGGTATTTATCAACGAAACCAAAGACCGTAAAGGCAGAATCCAGCAAGCTTTTTTGGTATAGATCGACCCCGTAATTAAAAACCACGGTTTGATACACGCTTTTCAGTTGTGCATCCTTGTTTGGTATTTTATTGAGTGATTCCAAGGCTTTTGCATAATTACTGGTTGAAGCATATACATTGACCAAATATTGAAAAATATCAGATTTTCGAGTAGAATTAGGATATTTAGCCAAATAGTTTTCAAATGCCCTCACTGACTCGTCATAGGGATTGATGTCGATTTTGAATGAAATTACCGCAAATTGATACAACGCGTCTTCTGAGAGCAAGAGATTAGATTTCATGGTTGAAACGCGTTCAAACGCACTTCGGGCGGGTAACATTTTTTGTGCACTTAAATAACAATTTGCGATGTGGTACATGGCGGTTTGTCCAAGGCTATCATCAATCCTTGCTGCCCGTTCCAAATAGGTTATTGCTTGATCTTTTTGTTCGGAATTCATTAATGCAAACCCTAATTGATAATCGTCTACTCGGGTAGTTTTTGCACGTTTATCGTAGGCTAATAAATAGGTTGTTGCTTCCTTATATTGATTTAATTTGAAATGAGCATCCCCCAACAAGTGCAATATATCGGTATAGTTCCCTAATTCAGCAGTGTCGAGTACGGTAGATGCATAGGCAATCACGCTGTCGTAAAGCCCTTGTTTGTGGTTTATTTGAACAATATAATAGGGAGCGATGGTGGTGAATTCGGCTTTATATTTTAGCGCGTGAAAGGTGTTTTTCGCTTCGTTTAAATTCCCGAGTTTATAATTCAAATGCGCATAATAGTATAAACTGATCCCCGCATATTGTCCGGATGAGTTTTTTACTTCTTTGAAGGCAAGCATCGCGTCTTGCTCTAGCCCCTCCATAAAACAACTGTATCCTTTTTTGAAAAAATACACTTCCGTACTCACTGAATCTAAGGCAGCGGCATCTACTAGGGTGTAATAAGGAAGCGCACTGAGGTAGTCCTCCTTTTGAAAAAAATAATTTCCGATTTCAAAATGGATGGTGTTTCTGTATATGTTTTCAGGATATGCGTCATTGAATTGGCTTAGCAGGGGAATCGCATCGTCGTTATAAAGCGCCAACGCAGCCATTCCGCGGTAATAATGTGCTTTAATAACAAAGAGATCATTGCGGTCTAGGCCTTGATTAATGAAATTTTCAAATTCAATGCGCGCCGCGGTGAATTGGCTTTTTTCATACAATTCACAAGCCCGATGGTAATCTCGATAGACGGAACTTGTGTTCATTGATTCTTGCCCATAGAAGCAAGAGCTAATACCTATCCATAGAAAGAATAGAAAAAAGAGACTTTTTCGCATGCAACAAAAATATACTGCATGGAACGCTTGAATTCGCAAAGGGTTAAAAGTTTTTCACGCATTTTTGTTAAGAGATATTTTGTCACGGCGTGAATTAACTCATTCTCTATACCATCTTTGTAAAAAATCACACGTGGAACAAATTATTAATTTATCAGAGGTGAACATCCTTCAAGGAGAGAAAACCATTCTTAAACAAGTAAATTTATCAGTTCAAGAAGCCGAGTTCGTTTATTTAATTGGTAAAACGGGAAGTGGAAAAAGCTCCTTATTAAAAACGCTATACGGAGAGCTTCCCATTACCCAAGGAACGGGTATGATTGCGGGGCATGATTTAAAGGCATTAAAACCCAAAGAAATCCCGTTTCTTAGAAGAAAATTAGGCATTGTTTTTCAAGATTTCCAGCTGTTAATGGACCGTACGGTGATCCAGAATTTATATTTTGTTTTAAAGGCTACCGGATGGAACGATAAAGCGGAAATCCATAAACGCGCCATGAGTGTATTGCAATTGGTGGGGATAGAACAAAAAGCGGATCAAATGCCACATACCCTTTCTGGGGGTGAACAACAACGGGTTTCCATTGCGCGAGCGCTGTTAAATGACCCCAAAATTATACTCGCGGATGAGCCAACAGGTAATTTAGATGAAGAAACTTCCGAAGAAATCATGCACTTGTTGGTAGCCCTTTCTAAAGAAGAAAATACGGCAGTGTTAATGGCCACGCACGACCTACAAATGGTGAAAAAGTTTCCTGCCCGGACCTTGCGTGTGGAAAACGAGGAAGTTTGTAGTTAATTATAGCAGGTCGTTCGCAAGATTTGCCAATTGAGAGCGCTCCCCTTTTTCAAGTTTTACGTGTCCAAACAAGGGTTGATTCTTGATTTTCTGAATTAAATAGGCCAGCCCATTGCTATATTCATCTAAATATGGCGTGTCAATTTGATGCACATCACCGGTAAATACAATTTTAGTGTTCTCGCCAGCTCGAGTAATGATGGTTTTAATTTCGTGAGGCGTTAAGTTTTGTGCCTCATCAATGATGAACATGATGTTAGAAAAGCTTCTACCACGAATAAAGGCAAGCGGAGTAATCACAATTTTTTTATTTTCTACCATTTCACTGATTGCCTTATGCTTTTTTTCGTGCTCACCATATTGCGCTTTTATAAACTTCAAATTATCCCACAAGGGCTCCATGTAGGGGCTAATCTTATCGTTGGCATCTCCCGGTAAAAATCCAATTTCTTTATTCGATAAGGGAACAATGGGCCGTGCTAAAATAATTTGGTTGAATTTTTTTTCTTGTTCTAATGCTGCCGCCAATGCGAGTAGGGTTTTACCGGTACCAGCAACCCCTTGTAGCGCAACCAACTTAATTTCAGGATTCGTTAGCGCGTGCAATGCAAAGGCTTGTTCTGCATTTTTTGGTTTAATCCCATACACAAATTCCTTTTCTATGCGCTCAAGCATTCCCGTGGTTTGGTTGTAATAAACCAAGGAAGAGGTTTTTCCGTTTTTTAATATATAATATCCATTGGTTCGCTTTAACTCACCAAGAACCCCTTGTTCCTCACACGTTCCTCGGGTAAACACTTCCCGGATTAAGTCGCTATCTACGTGATCAATAATATAGTCTGGCGCTAATTCATTTTTTAGCTCATAAACCTTACCCGTTTCATAATCTTCCGCAGCAACACCCAAGGCTTTTGCTTTTATCCGAAGGTTAATGTCTTTGGTTACAAGAATGACGTTGCGTGTAGGGAATTCTTCCTGTAAAATAAGGGCGGCATTGATGATTTTATGATCGTTTTTTGAGGAGGCATATACTGTTTCTGCATTAAGTGTTTTCGGATCATGATCCATGATGATTTTGAATTTCCCTAATGCTTTTTCAATGTCAATCCAATTACTCAAACGCTCATTTCCCACCAGTTTATCAATAAAACGGATTACTTCCCGTGCGGAAAAATTTTTGGTGTCATTTCCCGATTTGAATTTATCTAATTCTTCCAGTACCGTAATGGGTATCGCAACATCATGTTGTTTGAAATTTATAATGGCGTGATGATCGTGAATTAAGACAGAGGTGTCTAGTACAAAAATCTTAGTTTTCTTTTTCATAGATTAAGTCGGATAAGTTATTAAATCGAAGGGTATAGCCAGATTGGGTTAGTTTCGTGTGGTCAATTTGAATGGACTCAGTGAGTAATAATCCCAGCTCTCCAAAAATTAAACGAATAACAGGCGAGGGAATATTGGGGAGAAGGATAACAGAACGCTCTTTTTGGGCAATCGTTTTTGTTAGTTCACGCATGCTTGAATTTTCACTTACCACATGAATCAATCCTAGAGGTCCCCCTTGAAGTACACTCAGCGTTAAGCCGATTACATCGTCTAAATGAACCCAAGGAACGAGTTGTTTTCCACTGCCCGGAACAGCCCCTAGGTAAAACTTCATTGGGGCGGCGATTTTTCGATATGCCCCCCCGCGGCTAGACAAGACCATTCCAAGACGAAAGATACTGAATGAGGGCAGCTGTTCAAAAAGCCGGTGAGCTTGTTCCCATTGCGCAACTAACTGAGATAAAAAATCATCCCCGAATGGATGAGACTCGTTGTATAAATAGGACCCTTTAAAACCGAAGGCATTTACCCCAGAAATACCGATATAACCGATTAATTTGGGACAATGTTTACTACATTCTGCGTACAGGAATTCTGTTGAATCGATTCGAGAAGTTTTTAATTCTTCCTTCCTGTGTTTCGACCAGCGTTGGTCTGCGATACCCGCTCCCGCTAGATTAATAATATGAGTAATGGAACCTAGTGAAGAATGATCTAATTGATGTTTATATGGGTCCCAAAAAACGTGTGTGTCCGATTTTTGGGTTCTGCTGAGTACTTTATATGGCACATGAATGGAGTCAAGAGCATTTTGGAGTGCTTGTCCAATAAATCCCGTGCCACCTACAATCAAGACCTTCATCATAATTTTGGCTGTTAAATTAAAAAATATAGGGGTTTAACGAACCCCAAAAAGAAAATTAATATGTTCGTAATCTAGGCTACATGCGTAGCTTTTCTATTTTTGTACTCAATGCGAAATTTTTTATGGTATTGTTGCTTTATCTTCTTTCTTCCCTCGGGGTTTGCCCAATCCTGTAAATCCTTTGTGTTTCGGCATAATACCGATCCTGTTCGGGATAAAATCTGTTCATCTGCGCTTATTGAAGACCTTAAAGAATTAAAAGAACGCCTGCAGGAAATCCACCCGGATGTCTATCGGTATACCACCCCCTCAGCCTTAGATTCGGCGTTTTTACAAGCCATACAACGTTGTGGCACTGATAAAACATTGTTGGAATTCGCCCAGATTTTGAACGATTACCTATTAAAAATCAGAGACTCACACACGTTTTTTAATGTTCGAGAATTATTGGTTTTTGAGCGGCGTAAAAGACATTATTTTCCCTTTGGACTTGCCCAGATGAATAATAAATTTGTGATTACTAAATCCTGGAAAACGATGATTCCGAAAGGCGCTGAACTCTTGTCATTTAACGATTGTGTTCCCATGAAAAGCCTTAATTCAGCCTTATGCTTTTCACCCATCGAAGGGTATTCAAATACAGCGCAAAAGGAATTATCTACCCATGTGTTGTCAGGAATTTTGAACATACAAAGCCCCACAAAGAGTGCACACGTAAGCTATGCATTTAACGGAGACACCCTTGCTAAAGAGATAAATCGTCCGCGCTTGAGAAAGGCACTTAACGCTTCGGAGTTTTTAGGAGCGGATGCGAAAATCACGTATACCCGGTTCGAGAATAAAGGGGTATTGAGTATTTCATCATTCTCGCCAAATTCCCTTGGCCCATTTAAAAAAAGAATGGATGAGGTGTTTAAGCTCATTAAAATGGATAGCATTGAATCCTTGGCCATAGATTTGAGAAATAATACGGGAGGGTATATCCTTTTACAAGAATACTTGATGAGTTTTCTCGTCCCTGAAGGCACAAAATATAGCAATAATTACGTGTACAAACGAAGTGACTACGATCGCTTTGAGCAACTATCAAAGGTTCAGAAATGGAGGTTCAAGCGCACAGCGAAGCGGTATTATCCCAATGGAGCAATTGCGCAAGAATGGGATTTTTATAACAGCCCCAAAGGAACTATAGATACAGTGCTTAATGAACCAATCCTTAGTAATCGGTATAAGCAAGAATTCAGGGGCAAGTGTACCTTGTTTATTAACGGGATGTCCATGTCCGCTTCGGCAAATTTTGCAGCCTGGTTTGCGACGGTTGACAGGGGAAGTATTGTGGGAACGCCTGCCTCAGGAACTCAGACAGGAACCTTTGCGAATCCAGCAACCGTGTATTTAAACAATACAGCACTTCCCATTATGATTTCTACCATGAAAGTTAATGCATTATCCGACCCGACGAGTAACAAACCAATTGCCCCTACGGTTTTACTTACCCCGACCCTAAGCGACATTCAATCGGGTAAAGATATTCATTTATCTTATTTTCTATCTCACTAATGACCACTCTTTCAATCCCATCAACGCCAAGTATTTTTTCGGTAATGACGCAATTAGCGAATGCACACGGCGCGATTAATTTAGCCCAAGGATTTCCAAATTTTCCAATAGACCAAACGCTACGCGATGCGGTTTCTGAGGCGGCACAAGGGGATGCCCATCAATATGCCCCATATCAAGGCCAGTTGACTCTACGAACGGCAATTAAAGACTTGGTTGAACAAAACAACGGATTCCCAATCACGACCGATGAAATTTTAATTACTGCAGGCGCGACACAAGCAATTTTCACAACGGTTCAAGCGCTCGTTTCCACGGGGGATGAGGTGGTGCTTTTAGACCCCTGTTACGATTGTTATGAAACTCCGGTTTTGTTAGTGGGTGGAACTCCGGTACATGTTGAACTTGGGCCAGATTTTTTACCAGATTGGCAAGCAATTACTTCGGCGGTAAACTCAAAAACAAGGCTGCTTATTATCAACAGCCCACATAACCCAAGCGGCCGTGTTTGGTCTCCCGAAGACTTTTCACAGCTTATCGACTTAGTAAACAGGTTCCCTGAGCTTACGATATTATCAGATGAGGTGTATGAGTATTTAACCTATTCAAGCGCACATATTTCGGTAAGAGCTTACGAAGCGTTAAGAACGCGTTCCGTCGTGGTCTCTTCCTTTGGGAAAACACTTCAGGTTACTGGGTGGAAAATGGGGTATTTGATCGCCCCAACACCTTTAATGCAGCGCATATTAAACGTACATCAATATTTAGTGTTCAGTGTGAATTCAGTAATGCAAGATGCGATTTCTAGGTATTTACCAACCTTTAATCCGTCATTGATTCGAACCGAATATGAAGAACGAATGATGTATTTTAGACAAGGGCTATCAGCGAGTAGATTTACCTGCTTACCCTGCGAAGGCACCTATTTTCAAACGGTAGACTATAGTCAGATTTCAACCCAAAATGACGTGGATTTCTGCATGTGGTTAATCAAGGAACACGGCGTAGCCGCCATCCCTCTTTCTGTGTTTTATAAATCTAAAAAAGACCTTCATCACATTCGTTTGTGTTTCGCAAAGGATCATGAAACGCTCACCAACGCCTTAGAAAAACTATGCAAGATTTAGTAATTGGTTTACTTCAGTTGGACCAAGCGTGGCATAATCCAACAGAGAATAGAAACAGGATTGAATCGGCACTAAAAAAACAACCCGGAGCCGACTTAATATTAATTCCCGAAATGGCTTTTACGGGATTTAGCATGAATGCAGAGGAACATGCGGAGGAATGGGATAAATCGGAGTCCATCGCTTGGTTGAAAGAACAATCGTGCTGCTACCATACCGCGTTTTACACCTCTTTGTTAATCAAATCCGAAGGTAAATTCTATAACCGGGGGGTCTTTATTTCAAAAGGAAAGGTCCTTGCGCACTACGATAAACAACATTTATTTGCGTTTGCCGGTGAAGATGCGGTGTTTGAATCCGGAAACAGTCAAACAATTGTTTCGTTTAAAGGCTGGAACATTAACCTTCAAATTTGTTTTGATCTTCGTTTTCCTGAAGGGTCAAGAAACCAAGTTATAGCAGGCAATCCACGGTATGATTTGTTATTATATGTTGCAAATTGGCCCAGCCGCAGAATCGCTCACTGGGATTCATTGTTGGTGGCTAGGGCCATTGAGAATCAATGCTATGTGGCGGCAGTGAATCGAGTTGGTATCGATGGAAATCAAATAGCCTATGAGGGGCATTCGTGTTTAATTGCTGCCGATGGCAGTTATGTTGAAGCTCCGATCCTAAGCCATGCAACCTTGATTCTACAAACGATTTCTTATGCTCTTCTGCGGGATATTAGAAAATCACTTCCCTTTCTAAAAGAAAGAAACGGATAATTTAATTTTTTAGCTTATTTTTACGTGTCTCATAAATTAAATTAATCCATGAAAAAAACTTTACTTTTTTCTTTAGTGGCGCTCGGCTCAATGGCCTATGCTCAAAAGAACCCTCTAATTCCCTCGGCAAATGCCTTAGTTCCCTCAGCACACGCAATCACAGCTAAGCCTGCAACAACAACTAAATCGCTTGGTGTAACCTTGTGGTCTGATAATTTTGATTCGCTTGCTAACTGGACCGTGGACAACAGCGGTCAGGCTGGAATTGATTTTGGATGGAATATTAATAACACCTCTGATGGCTGGTGGTCTGCCAATGGAATCACGTCAACCGGTGGCGGAAAATATGCGGAATTGGTGAACGGAGACCCTACACAAACTCCGGGAACGCAGGCCTTAGCGGTAACATATAATTTAACTACAGCTGCTCCAATAAATATTGCGGCACTTGGAGGAACGAATCAAGTAAGTTTAACGTTTGAGCAGTTTGGCGCGCGATTCAATGACCTACAAGACATTCAAATTAGTACAGACGGCACTACGTTTTTCTCTGTTGGAAACAATTTAGATAAACCCGTTCTTTCAAATGCTGGTGGCACAGCGTACACCAACCCGGATGTGAAAACAATCAATCTTGCAACCGTATTACCGGCCAATCCAGGAAACGTTTGGATTCGTTTTAGCTGGACCACGAATTACCCGGCTCAAGCAGCAAATGCGAATGTTTGGATTACCTATGGCTGGTATATTGATAACGTTAAGATTGTTACTAATCCAACGAATGATTTAAGCATTACTTCAAAATACTGGGGTACTGCGGGACTTCCATATTTCCAAATCCCAACGACACAAACGGCACCCATTGATTTTGAAATTAACGCATTCAATGGCGGAATTAACAGCCAACCTGGTGTTCAATATAGCATTAACGTAAACGGGGGTGCATTTACATCCTCAAGTCCAGCAACAACAATTCCTTCGTTAGATACCGCAACGTTAACGGTAAGCAATCCGTTTACTCCAGCGGCCATTGGAAATTATACAGTAGTTCATGCGTTGACGGCAGATTCAACAGACGACGTGCCAGCAAATAACGTAATCGCTAATACAGCATTTAGTGTAACTAACTACATCTATGCGCGTGATAATGGAACCCCAGCAGGTTCTACATCTAACGGAATTGATGGTTTTGAGTCAGGAAATTTATTTGATATTTGGACTGCTCAAACCTTAAAAGGAATTGACGTTAGAATGTTAGGTGGAGCCAGTGGAACGACGGTAGGAACAGAGGTTTTTGTGAAACTGTATTCCTATGATGCCGTCTTGGATGACTTTGTTTTTGAATCTGAATCAGATCCATACATCGTAAGCGCTGCAGATTTAAATGTAAACAAAATGCTCATGTTGAATGTTCCAGTAAATTTACTTCCAAATACAACGTATTTAGCGGTTATGGGGGCATATAGTCAAGGGTTGAGAGTTGTAAATGCAGGTACATCTGAGCCGGGCACCTCCCTCTTTTTTGATTATGTTGACAATCTGTGGTATTATCAAACAGGCACCCCTTGGGTTAGAATGAATTTCAATCCAACGATTGGTATAAACGAAGAATCGGCAAGTATTGCTACCTTGGTTTATCCAAATCCAGCGAATGAAGTGTTGAATGTTAAAATGGAAATCAACAACGCAACACCTGGAGTAATAGCAATTTATAACGCAGCGGGAAGCAAAGTAAAAGAAACATCGTTCAATGCAGCTAACGGAGTATCTGTTGAGCAGGTGTCTATTAACGACTTATCTGCTGGATTATATACCGTAAAGATTACAACCAATGATGGGTTTGCTACACGTAAATTCACCAAAAAATAAAAAGTAATTATAAGTAATTAAGGCCGGTTATCCGGCCTTTTTTTATGGATTGGATTGAATGGGGATATATTGGTTTGTTTGTTGCCTCATTTTTAGCGGCAACCATACTTCCTATTGCTTCGGAAGCAGTGTTTATTGCGATGCTTTTTTCTTTTAATCCTTGGGTTTGTTTATTCGTTGCAACTACAGGAAACACGTTGGGTGGGTATTTAAATTATGGCATTGGTTATTTAGGAAACCCTGAATGGTTAGCAAAAATTCGTGTTACAGAAGATCAAATTTCCCGCTGGGAGAACAAGATTAACCGGTATGGGGTTTGGTTAGCTCTTGGCACATGGCTACCGTTTGTTGGTGATGTAATAGCGGTTGCCTTAGGTTTTTTTAAAACAGCGTGGAAGCCAACCTTCTTCTTTATCTTTATCGGCAAATTTGTACGGTATTTATTAATTCTTCTCTTTTATTTATATGTTCAATAAACTGCCAGGGTGGGTTGTTAAAAGCGTTGTTATGTTGCTTTTTACGTTGGGTTTGTTTCGGTATTACTCGAACACAGAACCCTATGCTACCGGTGATGGAATTGAGTATATTTTAACCACAGAGGCGTGGTATAATCACGGCACACCAACGATTCAGCCTGAAGATTTTAATTCATTTAAAGCAGATTTTATTGCGCATCAATCGTGGGAATCAAATTATAAAGCCGCTGCGTTTGATGAGGTTGAGCGCTTTTTAAAAGAAGGTCAGTCTAAGGAAAAAGCTCCCATTCGAAGGGAATTCGGAGGTTTTTACCGAAACAATAATGGGGGTGTTTACGGGTATCATTTTGTGTTTTACCCCTTATTAAATGTTCCTGCCCGGTGCATGACGGATCTTTTAAATCTCCACCCGATTCAGGCATTTAAGTACACCAACCTTACCTGTTGGATACTACTATTGATATTAATTTTATTCCTTCGAAAACCGCTTGTTTTTGATGAGGCATTGCTGTTTTTAGCTGCGTTTTTAAGTGCTGCATTTTATTATAACACATGGACCCATCCCGAATTAACTACGGTTGTTTTATTGATGGCAAGCTTCATTTTTTTAAAACATGAACGATTTCACCTTGCCTTACTTATGTGTGCCTTAGCCACCTTGCAGAACCAACCCTTAGTGTTTCTATTGCTTTGGATGTATGCATACGTTTGGAATAAGCAGCAATACGCAATAAAACCAATGCTTCCGTTTGGTCTTTATGGCCTGGTTGTTTTTATCCCTTCCCTGTATTTTTATAGGTTATTTGGCACCACCAGTTTGATTAAGGATGCAGGATTTCTTGCTTCGGAGAACATTTCCATGACCCGAGTTGTAGGGTTTTATTTTGATTTAAATCAAGGAATGATAATAAGTATTGGACTATTTCTATTGTTTTATATGGTACTGTTAGTATATCGATGGGTAATAATGGTTAAAGATCGTTTATGGGATTCATGGGATTTAATACCGCTTATTTTAGTTTCGATGACCTTATTGGTTTCGGCTATGAATAATTGGAATCATGGAATGGCTATCGTTAATCGGTATGCGGTTTGGATTGCTGTACCTTTACTTTTTCATGTATTTCATTTAATGCGCGACTTTTCTATGCGGTTTCGAATTCCATTGGTGGTTTCGGCCTTAATTTCTCAAGGGATTTTATTAAGTGTACATGTACCTTATAACCAATTTGATTGGTCTAACCTCCAACACATGCCCATTGCGAAATGGGTTCTCGACCATCATCCGTCCTGGTATAATCCCGACCCACAGATTTTTATCGCAAGAACAAATCGAGTGTTTGATTTTACAAAAAACAGTTCTCCCGTGCTGTATTTCAATCATAAAAACGAATTAGTAAAAGTTGCGGTCCACCTTGAGAATGTAGACACCTTATCAGCCTTTGGATATAAAATGAACGCCCTACGTAGTTATCCAATGGTTAAAAGTGGTAGAGAGCCCTGGATTTATATTAATGATTTTATACAAAGGTCAACTAAATCAAGTGTTGAACTATTACGAATCATTGAAAATTCAGAGGTGCAACGAATTATCAGTGAAATGCGTGCCAATCCACAATGGATGAAAGAACTAACACTAAAAGCTGAACGCAATCACATTGACCTTGAGAAACAGCTTAGGCTAGATGCGAGGTATATTTTTAATGAAAATCACCCGCGTTAGGCACTGAACGAATAGCGCCCCTCTTTACAAGGAAACCCTGTTCCGCAGCATGTAATAATGGAAGATCGTCGGTGTTATCAGAATATGCTTGGACAATGCGTTGGGTTGGAAACAAGGCCCTTAAACGGGCGATTTTTTCAGGACCCCTACAATTTGTACCTAAGGTATACCCGTCCTCATGAATACGTAGGGTTGTTGAGACAACATGCTTAATGCCTAGTTTTTCACAGGCCGGAAGAATAAATAAATCAGGTGAGGCAGAAACCACCACAACACACAAGCGCTCTGCTTGACAACGTTGAAGGGCGAACATAAGTTCTTTGTTAAATGCGTCCTTTTTGTTCCAAAATTGGGTGGCCATACGCCTAAGCTCCTGGGCGGAATCACGTGCAATAAAACAAATAAATTTAGACTTAAATGTACTGGTGTTGATTCGTTTAGATTTCCATAGCACCCATGCATATACCTGCATAATTATTCGCCAAATTCTTAGGGGTTTCTTCTGATAATAAAAAAGACAAAAAGAAAGGATACTGTCGTATTTATATAGTGTTCCGTCAAAATCAAACAGCGCAAGCTTATCGGAAGGGTCAGACATAGATGATTCCGATTAGGTACAAAATCCAACAAAACACGGTTCCTTGCAAAAACCGATCTTTAAATAACAGGGTAGTTGGGTCTCCTTCCCCTTCATATAATCCCATTTCGCTAATTTGAATAAATCGAATTATTCCCATCAATACAAATAAAGAGCTGTACATTAACCAATCAGTACCTAACGTTTTCACTACATTTAGGTCTATGGAGTATAACAAATATGCGGTAATCGTTATGGTGGCCGCAATGTATATAAGGGTATTTAAAAACCCGATGCTATAGGCGGATAATACTGCCCGGTGTTTAATGGCATTTCCTTCTAATTGCATGATTTCTGATTTTCTTTTTACAACAACCATCAGAAGGGCGAGGAAAAAGGTCACCACTAAAATCCAGTGAGATGGAGAAACCAAAATGATCGCGCATCCGGCCAGTACCCGAAGCACAAAGTTGATGGCAACAATGAATAATTCTAATAAGGGAAGCGTTTTTAATCCAAGAGAATAAAGGATGTTTAAGAGCAGATAAGTGCTTACAATCGCCAAAAACTCCAGGGGTAATCGCGCTAAAAACATAATTGAATACGCTATAATTAGTATGCTTACCCCAACAATAAAGGCGAGCCCTTTGGATATTTTTCCCGCAGCAATCGGACGGTTTTTTTTTCGAGGATGTAGGGCATCTCTATCGGAATCTTTAATGTCGTTTGTCACATAAACAAAGGAACTAACGAGCGAAAAAGCAAGAGCCCCCAGGAACAAGGAAGACATTAACTCAAGCTGCAGAAGCCGAAACGAGAAAATAGCGGGTAAAAACAAAAACCCATTTTTAATCCAACTTTTAATCCTCAGTAAATCCAATACTGTTTTCATTTCTTTTCCTTCATATATTTCCATCCACTAAATGCATCTCCTAAAAACGGCTCATATACGGCATTCGTGTCAAGGGTATAGATTGGAGTAATGTGGTTCGTTTTAAGCTTCAATTCAAAAGACTTCATCCACCCCGCTTGTACCTTAACGCAAGAATTTCGCATTGGTTCCAATTGTTTCCTTAATTCTCGGTTGTTTTCAAAGACCCAGCGCCAATTCTGACTAACAGCAAGAACAGAATTAATTATAAATAAAAAGGAAAAAAACAGGGCGTAACGACCTACCCAAACACTGTTGTGGTTCATGGAAGTTGCCACAAAGATAGCGAGTAAAAGCAGCAGTTGAGGAGCATAACGCAAATTCCAAAACTCAGGTTGTATCCATAGAGAACCAATCAGAACGCCCAACAAAACATATAGTTCAACGGGTTGTTTTCGAATAAAAAACAAGAGCAATATCGGAATAAATAAAACCCAAAGCTCCCCTTCGAAAGGCCCTAAAGGACTCATGGTTACCGGTTGATGGTTTTTAAAATATGGAATAGAATCTTGAATCAAGCGGGTATTAAACAACGGCTTCCTTACGGATGCATGGTCGTGATCCGTGTATATTGGAATAGATCCATGAGCCGCCACGAATTTCTGAACACGATTTTTTTTAAAGAAATCCAAGGGGTATTGAACTTCAGCAATCATTTTCCCCTCATTCTTTTTACCCATAATTGGAAATAAGGGATGGCCTTTAGATAAGGTGTTTCGCACGTAAGTTGGATACCCAATAATACCAACGCCAATTACCACCGCAAGAGCAAATCGAGCAATGCTCCTTTTGAGTAGTGATTTTTGTTGAGCAAACACCCATATGGTCGCTCCCAACATCAATACTCCCCCATAAACCAAGCCCGTAAACTTAATATTTACTAAAACCAGGAATGCAACAATTAAAAGCCATCCGGAAGGCTTTTTGAAGTAGACAAAGTCAATTAAAAACACCAAGAAAATTCCGAACAAACTATATAAGAGCCCATCTACGTAAAAGCTGTGTACTTGTCCAAGGCTGACCGTGCTTAACGAAACGAATAAGACCAAAAGGATTGTTTTTATCCAAGAAAACGATAAACGGGCTTTTAAGAAATGTATTAGGAGAAACATCAAGGACAACCAATATAAAAACTGTATTGACTTTCCCGATTCAATGTTTCCGGTAAGCCGGAACAACACGGCTTGAATAGCCCAAGATGCCTTGGGATAATGATTTACGTAATTCGCATTTAATCCAGAAGCATCCACGTCGGTAATCGGATTATCCCAAATCGGATTCCATCCTTCAGATATTAATGTGATGGCATCTTGATGATACCATTGTCCATCGAAAGAGCAGTCGAAGAATTGACCTGAAACATAGATGCTCCCCCATGTAAGAATCAAGGCAACAAATAAACCCGTGATGTTAGCGCGTATGGGTTGCTTTTCCAGAAGAAAAAGAATACCCGCACTTAAAATCAAACTTATTATAAAAATCCAACCACCAATTTCTATTCCCAAAAACCAAGCGGCATGCGTCAGGACCATGACGATGCTTGGTAAAAGAAACAAAAAAATACTTATTGCGTATAGACGATGGTAGAGTCGATTCATATATGGCTCGAAATTAAAAGGAATTTGAATCATAATAATGTTAAAAGAAGAAGGAATTTAATTAAATGCGAATAAATTTGTTTAAAATTCGTTGCATGCCCATGAATAGGCTTTATTTGTTTTGCTTTTTTCTTATCGGTTCTTTTAGTGCATCCGCACAAATTGAAACCGGCATGTGGCGTTTACATACGGCCACGATGAGGGCAATAGATATAGCTAAAGATGATGATTTTGTATATACCGCCTATGAAAATGGCCTAATGAAGTATCATCTTGACTCGAAAGAAAAAACGCTCCTCAATAAAATGAACGGGCTTTCGGATATTTTTCTTTCCAGTATATATTACGACAGTATAGATCAGGAACTTTATATTGGGTACAAAAACGGAAACATTGATAAGATTTCAGGGGATAGAGTGATTAATATCCCCGCCATTAAGTTAGTATCGATTTCTGGAAGTAAAACAATCAATCGTTTTTATCGATATGGAAACACAATTTATGTGGCTACAGATTTTGGCGTAGTATTGGTGAATCCATTGAAAAACGAAATTAAGGACACTTACTACCCAACAAATGGGATGGAAGCAATTATTGATTTAACCGTAAAAGATCAACAGATTTTAGCCCTCAGTTCCACAAAACTTTACACGGGCATCCTTGGAAATGTACTATTGCCTTCTGTTCAAGGGTGGAATGTAGACCCTCGAGTGCCTCCCGTTGGTAATGCTTCATATGCAGCCATAGAAAAGGTGAATGAGGATGTATTTGTGTTACGAAAATCCGCCGCCTACAGTAATGATACAATTTTGAAATTACTTCCTACAGAGTATGTGTATTTTGACTATTACTCGGTGGGTTTAGAAATTATCAATCTTTCACAACACTCGAATCAATTAGATGTGTTGGCAGACGGCGCCTTATTAACCTATGATAACGGAGGCCTATTGGTTGAATCTGCCTTAACCTTCTATTTAGGCATATTTTTCCGGCCAAATCAAATGGTGGTTCTTGAAAATGGCGAAAAGTGGATTGCAGATGAATACAGTGGTCCGATTCGAGTGATTGCCTCCTATTCCTTCGAAAAAGTAAGCTATCCCGGCCCACCAAGGAATGATTTTTTCGCAATGGATTGGAATAAGGGTAAATTGGCGATTGCTAGTGGCCGACTTGAATTCAAAAGTCCAGGATTTTTGCGGCATGGGTATTATTTATTTCAAGACGAAAATTGGTCGTATAACGACAACACGACCCTAACCCAATGGCAAGGAATAGACATTCACGATTTCATTGATATTGCGATAAACCCTAAAAACCCAGATGAGGTGGCTGTATCCACGTATTCTGCATTTCCCCTTTCAATTATTAATACGACCGATAATTCGTGTACGGTATATAATCAAACAAACAGCCTTATTCAGTTAAGTTTATCAGGAAGCGGATGGAGCTTAGCATCCGATGTGTGCTATGATAATAAAGGTAATCTTTGGGTGTTGAATGGCGGTTCAGACAGGCCGCTGGTGGTTAAAGAAACAGACAACACCTGGCAAGCCTTTGACTGTGGTGCTGCAGCTCGCAACAAGTATACTACACGAATGGTAATTGATAAAGATCAACACCTTTGGTTTGCGACAGAAACGAATGGATTGTTTGGATATAATTATTCAGAAACCATTGATAATTTGGGGGATGATTTTTATATTAATTTAACCAGTGGAGATTATAGTGGTGCGCTTCCATCTGATAATGTGACCGCCCTAGCGGTGGATTTAGATGGAGAGTTATGGATTGGCACCGATGCTGGATTTGCCGTGCTATATAACACCAACGGATCGTTTACGGCGAACCCAGGAGATTACAACGCCCAACGAATCAAAGTTCGCTTTGAAGGAAATGTGGAATATGTACTGGGATCAACACACATTACAGACATTGAAGTGGATGGAGGTAATCGAAAATGGATGGCCACCAACGGAGCGGGATTGGTTTTATTATCGCCGGATGGTTCAGAAATAATACAGCAATTAACTAAGGAAAATTCTGAACTAATTTCCAATAATATTTACGACCTTAAAATGAATCAAGAAACGGGAGAGTTGTTCATAATCACAGACATGGGCTTGATTTCGTATCGTTCAGACGCCTCGCAAGACGACGCAGATTATTCATCAACCAAGGTGTTCCCCAATCCAGTAAGACCAGGGTACGAGGGATTGATTACCATTCAAGGGATACGCTATGATTCTGATGTTAAAGTTACAGATGTCGCTGGAAACTTAATTTTCAAGACCACCTCCAACGGTGGCACCGCCACCTGGGATGGTAAACGCGTAGACGGTTCAAAGGTAGAAAGCGGCGTTTATTTAATCTGGACCGCAACTAATGAAGGAACTTCTCGTAAGGTAGGGAAGGTAGTTGTGGTGAACTAACAATTCAACGTTAGTTATATACATAGAATTTATTGTGGTTCTCCTATAATTACTATATTTTTGTACGTTAAAGGGGAGAATAAATCAGTTGATGGTGAAATCCGTTAAGTTTTGTGGGTTAAATAAACGGCTAAAAGTCATTGGCGGTAGATATGTTTTCCTGTTTTTTATTTCCATACAACTTTCTTTTAATCTCTTCGGCCAACAGTGCAATACCCTTACAAGTTACCCAAATATTCTTAATTGTAATGGAGCTACTAATGGTAATTTGATGATTACTGCAGATGTTAATTGTTGTATTCAAAACACTTTTTTTTATCAATTAACCCTTAATGGGAATGTAATACGTACTCGCGGTCCTTTTGCTTCTAACACGTATAATTTTGACACAATTCCAGCGGGCAATTATACCGTTTATGTTTATCAAGACATAAATAACTTAAACGATCCTCTAAATGCTTGTACAAGTGGGGGGGGGAATATTTTACAACCTACGGCTTTAAACGCTACCGTTAACCAAACAAATCTAGTTTGCAATATCGCACATCAAAATCCCCCTGGAGGAAGAATAATTATTACAGTTACTGGTGGAATCATTGGTCCGGCAGCACATGCCTGTAGAGGATATCAACTAAGTTGGACTGGGCCAGGAGGCACATCTGGAGGGGACCCCCAGTGTAGTTGTGTCCCAGCAGGAAATCCTAACAACTGTGCTATAGAAATACCAACCACATCTAATAGCAATACGACTACAAACAAGGACACCTTAGCAAACTTACAAGCAGGCCCCTATAACATTACCGTTAGAGATTATAATGGTTGTGTTTTAAACCTTCCTACAACAACAATTACTACTCCTCCAGCAATAACAACGTCTTTTGTCCAAACGAACATACCTTGCGTCGGAGGTCAGTTTGGTTCTATAAGCATTCCTGGATTAAGCGGCAGCGATGGAACACCCGGAACAGGGTTTAATATTTCATGGTCTGGCGCCATTCCTGGACCAACAGGAAATCCGATAACCGAAGTAACACCTCCTAACTTTAATCCCTATACTATAGATTCGTTAGTAGTGGGGAATTATGTTGTTACAGTGACTGACGGAAATAACTGTTCTTTAGTTTCGTCTCAAATTCAAATTACACAACCAACCCCTCTTACGGTAAATTATACAACGCAAGCGGCCGCTTGTTTTAATCAATCTAATGGTTCTGCAACGTTTACGATTTCAGGTGGTAGCCCAGCGTATAGTATTTCTTGGACAGGTCCTGTCTCGGGAAGTATTCCAAATGCCATTGCAACAAATGGGGGTAGTGATACAATTACAAATCTTTCCCCCGGCACCTATACCTTTACCATATCAGATAACGGCGGAGGGTGTACAACAACACAAACAGTAACGATTGCTAATCCACCCCAATTGACGGTTTCACCGGTGGCAAGCAATGTTAGCTGTTTCGGGCAAAATACGGGTTCAGTAGTTTTAAACGTGCAAGGAGGAAATCCTCATAACGGAAATACCCATGGATATAATGTATCATATACGGGACCAAATAATTTAAGCGTTAATCCGAATGGATATGAGATTATTCCCGCGGCAGGTGTGATTTCAGGAACTTATAGCGGAATGGTAAATCTTGCCGCAGGAAACTATTCTTATACCGTCACAGACCTAGCGGGTTGTACAGCAAGTAATACCATTACAATTACTCAACCCCAATCAGCACTGCTTTTAGGTTCTATTAATACAAACAACGCGTGTTCTAATGCGTCAGCTGGAGCAATAAATTTAACTCCAATAGGGGGTACGCCGCCCTACAGTTATTTATGGACCAATAGCTCGACGATGCAAGACCCTTCCGGTTTGCCAAATGGAAGTTACACGGTTACCGTAACGGATGCTAATAATTGTGTTCAAACATTAACAGATACCGTTTCTTCTCCGCCAGCCCTTGTTCTAAGTACGGAAATCATTAATGTGAATTGTTTCAATCAAGCAAATGGTTATATTGATTTAATGGTGAATGGAGGCACTGCAGGATACTCTTATTTGTGGAATTCAGGGGCTGTCACCCAAGATATTGGTCCACTTGCCCCAGGTGCCTACAGCGTAACGGTAACAGATGCGAACGCTTGTACGGCGAACACTACAGCCACGATTACGCAGCCACAAGCACCCCTTAGTTTAAGCACTACTCAGGTTAATATTCTTTGTTTTGGTCAGTCGAATGGCAGCATAAACCTAACCCCAACTGGCGGTACTGGAGTATATACGTATTTATGGAACACCGGAGCCACATTGCAAGACCTTTCAAATCTTGTTGCTGGCGTGTACAGTGTAACCGTAACGGATGCAAATGGCTGCAGTGCCCAAACGAGTGTAACGATCACACAACCACAGGCGCCATTAACGGCTACGGCCACTCAGGTGAATGTGTTGTGTTATGGGAACACTACGGGGAGTATCGATGTAAGTGTAGGAGGAGGGACGTCCCCGTACACGTATGCATGGAGTAATAATGCAGTCACGCAAGATTTAGCGAATATTGGATCGGGCACCTATACGGTAATCGTAACGGATGCGAATGGATGTAAGGACACGGTAGTAACGACGATCACCCAACCACAGACGGCATT
>CANMTO010000023.1 GCA_947500755.1 Flavobacteriales bacterium | reverse complement strand
TCGGGTTAGGATTAACCACCACGGTGTCCAGTAAATTAAAGAAGGTACAGGTACTTCCGTTGAAGGTGATGTTGAGCTGATATACCCCCGCGTTGTTCGCGGCTACTGGAGAAATCACGGGTGCTGGGGAGATAGAAGAAAATCCACTTGGACCTGCCCAAGCATAATTTGCAAAGGGACTAAAGGGAATAATGAACTGTAAGGAATCTCCCAAACACAGGGGATCGTTATGGGTAACATTGGGTGGCGGACAATTAGAATTGATCGTTAATTCATTGTTGTTGGAGGTTGGACAACCGTTGGCATCGTAAATGTCAGACACCCCATTATTAGTGTATGAATTCCCAGAAACATTTCCCGTTCCAAAAATATATCCCTTATTACTGATCGTACTGTCACAAGCCAATAAAAGACAATCATTGATCACCTGAACTCGCCACCTAACAACCGCAGAATCTGCACCGTTCGGTGAATTGTTCATGGTGCCTCCAATCGCAGCGTTAGCACCAACATTAACTCTGGCTTTAATACACGTATTGATTGCATCATATTCTGCTTGATCATCTCCCGAAACATCTGTTTTAGCACCGATAAACGGACCATTCAAATAGTTTAATGAATTCGGTACGTAGGTGGTTCGTATGTCAAGCGTATCCGTCATGAAGGTATTGTAGGAAACATCACTTCCGATGTTTTTACCAACCATGGTGTATTCCAAAATATCTCCTGGAACTACTTGACCTCCATTCAAATCTTGAACATACACGGTAGCACGTAAATCTGGTTCATAGATGTCTATCGCTGATGTGAACGCTCTGGCCAGAATATTTTCTGAACTCGTGGTTACTCGAATGGTAGCCGATGTTGCATTATTGCCAATGTAGTTTAACGCGGTGTTATTTGGGTAAAAAATTCCAGCATCATAACCCAGGGTATTGTTGTAACTGGGATTACGATATGGGGTAAGTATAGCATTGTCTGAGATTGTACTATTGAAGAAATTGGTCGTATTGTGAAGGGCGTCAGATATATTAACAAAAGATCCTGCCCCATTATATTGTAATTGATCCCCATTTGAATCTCGGTCTCCATCCAGCCCAATCACCCCTAATTCAAAGGTTACCGGACCAGAAGGGGGAGTTGTAAAACCACTGATTGGAATATTTAGTGAGTTTCCTGAGGATATATTAGCGAACCCATCAAATACCGTGAGGTTACGCATGGATTGAAGTACGTTCTTGTAGACAATGATTACCGACCATCCTCCCCAGCGATTTGATCCAGCTTCTGCTACAACATTGGCTACCGTAAACCGAGTGTTTGTACCAAACGTAGTAAGCACGGAGGTGATATCCTTAAAACAAAAATAACTTGGATGCGACCATGAGGATCCGCCAATCGTAGGTACATCCAAGGTTTGATCGGCACTTAAAACTTGGTATGAACCACCGTTGAGCTTCAACCTAACCTGACTTCGGTTCGCATAGTTTGGTGTATTTAAAGTAATTCGGGCGCTCCAATAAAGTCCAGCCCACAGAATTTCCGAACAGTTTGGAAGTGCAATACTGTCACTGCTCGACATGAAGGTGCTGGCATCAGTATCAACATCAACATAGTCCATGGAGAACGCGCCGTTCGAAAAGGTGCCATTTGGTGGTACTTGACTTTGAGCCGTTGCGCAATTATTTGTTCCGGAAACACAGCTCAATACCACATTGGAAGCGATTTTTATACCACCCTTCGAATTGGTTTGGTATCGAACGCTGAAGGGGGAAACAATCTGACTGTGGATAACCGAAAAAAAAGCACACGGTAATAAAAAAAGCGTAAGAATTAGCGTGCGTTTTATCAAAGTCAAGTTTATGTTGTATTAAAACAAAGTTAATAAACCTCTTACGATAATAAAAGCGAATGGTTTGCTTGCTTCTGTTTATTTTATCTTAAGTTGGATGGATACGGGCAAGTGATCCGAATACCCTCCCAAATACTTGCTTCCCGCATAGGTGCGTTTGGGTTGAATATTTCCTTTGTATTCCTCCATGAGAAAAGGAAAATTATGAATCTGACCCGAGTTTGAAACGACACCATTTTTTTTATCTATAAAATTGGCGGAAACATAAATGTGATCAAGGATTCCCCACTCATTGTTATAGAAATGTGTGCCTTTTGTGGGGCCACTTTCTTTCGTGATCATAGGGTGTAAGCGCTCATCGATTAACTTAGGTGCATTGTTCTCAGGATGATCGTTTAAATCACCAAGAAATATTATTGGATATCCGTTAGCTTTCTGAACGGAATCAATAAAATTACATGCGATTTTTGCTGCCGCCACACGTTTGTCATCACTTTCATCAGTTCCTCCACGGCGACTTGGCCAATGATTAACCATCACATAAAACGGGTGTTTTTTGTAGGAGAATTGGGCCCAAAGAATGTCCCGCGTGGTGGCTTTTGTTTCGCCAGGTAAGATGAACCGAATATAGTTTGAGGCTAGTAATTTCAGTTTACTGCTGTCGTAAATCATAGCCACATCGATTCCTCGTGCATCCGGACTTTCATAGTGAACGATTCCATAGGTTTTAAACGCCTCTTGATTGGCGACGATTGCTCGCACCACGCCCGCATTTTCAACCTCTGAAAAACCACAAACCAAGGGCTTGCCCATGGCCAGCAATACTTCTCGAATGCGGGATAGTTTTTCTTCATATCGAACTGCATTCCATTGGTTTTTAGCCGCAGGAAGAAATTCAGCGTCGTCGTTCGGTCCGTCGAGGGTATCAAAGAGATTCTCTACGTTGTAAAAAGCAACGGAACGAGTTTTTTGACCCAAGGAGTTCCCCATAAAAATGGTAATTATGAGAATAAAAAGTAGTTTTTTCATTATATTTATTTGTACTTCTTGTTTCTAAAATTAATTCAAATCTAAATCTTCTTCACTTTAAACCCTGCTTAATAGGCCCCGAAATAGCGCTTTAAGAACCACTCCGATGCAAAGATCAAAATAATCAGAAGCATGTATACCCACGAATCTACTAAATTCCAAAAGTCAATCGTTAAGCGTTCAATGGTGGTTATATCTGCTCTTCCTTCAATTTGATTTAAAAGCTTTTCATAGTCCTTCAGCGCTGAAAATGCACCTCCAGAATTTTTGGAAAGTTGTTTTAATACCCCATGATTTGCTGTGTTTGTAGCTTGTTCCAAGCCAATGTCCTCCACAACAAAAATTCCTGATTTGGAATACTTCTTTTTCTCATGCAAAGTATTGGCTGTCCATTTGTATGTGCCCGAAGGAAGTGTTCCTAAATCTAGTGAATAGTGATTACCTGTAACATTGAACCTGTTGCTATACTTTTTTCCTTGTGGACCGGTTAATGTCAAGTTAATAACCGGTTTGGTGATTGGTTCTAAACTCGCATTGTAGAAGTTCGCATTTACACCAATTCGATCATACTTACCAAAGCGCTTCTCAAATTGTACGCTTAACCCCATTCCTGCGCGCTTGACCATTAGGTAATTAAATGATTTTGAGAAGAGCTCCGTGAAATGGTCATAATGCTGATATTTCATGAATTCATTTAATTTCCATCGCCAAACTCCTTCTCCGTAGATTACTCCATAGGGTACATTCTTCTTTGTTTTGCCAAAATAAATTAAAGGTTCCTTTTTGACTGTATTTCCAACCCGTTGATTTAACAAGGCTTCTGTATTTCCTAGCGGATTCATTGCACCAAATTTTGTAACAAGCGGTGGATAGTAAGGTATCGTTTGCTTGCATTCGTCGCTCAATTCAAAGGCGCTAAATCCGGGATTTAAATTGCCTTGAACCTCATCACTCTGATTTCTTCCATTGGTGGTAGCAAAAATGTTCAGTTTGGTCAAGTCTTGGTTGGTGGCTGACGGACTAATGATATAAAATACGGGGATTCGGTGCTGTTCGATATATGCACTCACATTAGCATCGAATTGTAAGGTTGGATTATGCCAAACCACGAGGTCGGGTTTAAGCCCTTTTTCAAATAATTCTTTGGGGCTTAAAAAAGAACTTTGATAGTTTTCATTCGATGAAGCTACGGCGCGAAGTGCTGCCAAGTCAGGATGCACGCCATTCGAAATAAAACAAACGTTATTCCTTGAATCCACCACCTCAATGTAGCACGTCTTGCTGTTGTTTACTTTGGAGAATTCCCCGGAAAGGTATTCTACGCTCACCGTAAAGGGTTGAAATCCAACCTTGCTGGCAGTGACATCAAAGCGAACTTGCTTGAATGTATATGCTGGATTGGTGTAATTAACTACTTGAGACCCCAATAGTTTACCTTGTTGAGTAAGGCTTACTTTTACCTGTTTTTGCTTGATTTTAAACGCTTCAAGGTCTACTTCTATCGGGAATTCGTCGCGCAGAAATACAACATCGTTATAATATAAATTTGTTATTATCTGATCCTTTTTAGGCGTAGTGTCTCCTATTCCAAGGGTGAAAATTGGCGTTAAATTAATTTTTTCAGCAGGGTAGGTAGGGTTAGACCCCACGTTGTAATTACCATCCGAAGCAAATAGAATCGCACCGATATTTCGATTTAAATACTGCTCAGAAATGTAGGTAAACGCTTCAGCATGATTTGATTCCTGTTCTTTTAAGGTGAGCATCCCGTTTTCCTTGAACGATTCTCCCGCTGTATAAAATGCCAATTGATATGTTCCGTCAAAACGATCTTTAACGTCTTGAATGAGTTCATTCATCGTACGTTTTGTCTGATTGCTGTCTTTATACTGCAAGATGGAACTCGAATTATCCAATATCGTAATGAGAATTGGTTCTTCCACTTCGGTGTGGTTAACCAATAAGGTGATTTCAAGCAGCAAGGTCAGTAAAAGAAATATTCCTGTACCTCTCAACAAGGGAATACCCCATTTAACCCCTGGTTTCTGACTACTTAACCAATCATTTTTTCGGTAAAAATACCAGGTAATTGTTATCGAAAATGCCAAGAGTAAAAGCAACCAAAAAAGGGAGGATGATGCAGTAATTGACATGAGACAAAAATAAGGAATCGATTCAAGTTATTGAGATGAATTGGGATTAAAAATGATTATTTCTCTACATTTGCACAAAATATTACACCATGTCAAAAACTGTTTACATTCTTTCCGCTGTTCGAACGCCTATAGGCTCATTTCTTGGAGGCTTATCTGCTATTTCAGCGACTAAACTCGGCTCCATAGCAATCAAAGCTGCCGTAGAGCGATCCGGAGTGAGCGTTGATCATATTGATGAAGTTTTCATGGGGAATGTCCTTCAAGCAGGTGTTGGTCAGGCACCCGCGCGTCAAGCAGCCTTAGGTGCTGGCTTAGGTCAAAACGTACCGTGTACCACCGTGAATAAAGTGTGCGCTTCAGGAATGAAATCCATCATGTTAGGTGCTCAATCCATTCTTGCTGGAGACAATCACGTGGTGGTGGTTGGCGGAATGGAAAGCATGTCTCAAACTCCTCATTATGTGAGTGGAAGAAACGGAACGAAATTCGGAAACATCACCATGTTAGATGGAATAACGAAAGATGGGTTGTTAGACGTGTATTCGAATGTCCCTATGGGGAATTGTGCAGAATTGTGCGCAAAGGAATATAACATAACACGTGAGGATCAAGATGCCTTCGCGATTGAATCCTATCGTCGTGCCGCCGCTGCATGGGAAGCTGGGAAATTTAACGATGAGATTGTTGCAGTACCGGTTCCTCAACGAAAAGGAGATCCAGTCATGATGTCCAAAGATGAAGAGTTTACCAATGTATTTTTAGATAAAATTCCAACCTTGCGCCCAGCGTTCGATAAAGAAGGTACCATTACCGCGGCAAATGCTTCAACCATCAACGATGGCGCTTCTGCCTTGGTATTAGCGTCTGAGGAAATGGTTCAGAAATTAGGGTTAAAGCCGCTGGCTAAGATTGTTTCCTATGCCGATGCAGCGCAGGCGCCAGAATGGTTTACTACTTCACCTTCGATCGCGATTCCTAAGGCATTAGAAAAGGCAGGATTAAGCACTTCAGATGTTGATTTCTGGGAATTAAATGAAGCATTTTCAGTGGTAGGTATCGCAAACACAAAGATTCTTGGCTTGGACCCTGCCAAAGTTGATGTGAATGGAGGCGCTGTTGCGCTTGGACATCCACTAGGAAATTCTGGTTCTCGAGTAATTGTTACCTTACTTCATGTATTGAAACAAAATAACGGTAAGATTGGCGGCGCAGGTATTTGTAATGGTGGAGGAGGAGCTTCTGCCATGATTATCGAGAATATCTAAACGATTCATTCAGCGTTTTGAAAAGGTTGGCTTTGCTAACCTTTTTTTGTTGCTACCAACTTCCGCTGGCACCACCACCGCCGAAACTTCCCCCGCCAAATCCGCCAAACCCTCCGGATGATCCACCGCTATTCCCTCCGCCAAATCCGCCGCCGTATACGCCCCAAAATCCACCGCGGTATCCACGGCCACCAATGGTTTTTCCACCACCTGTGCCTCCTTTAATCATGGAGTAAATCACAAGAATTAAGATCAGTAGAGCGAAAACAGCACCAATTATGCTTCCAAAACCTGGTTTTTGGTAGTCTTTATAACTGTATTCTTTTTTTGCAAGGTCCTTTAATACCTTCAATGAACTTCTTATGCCATTTAGGGGACTGTCTTTCTTCATGTTCGGGATAAATTCCCGGTCAATAATATCTTTACAGACTAAGTCAGGAATAATCCCCTCTAAGCCACGTCCTACTTGAATGGTTACTTGGCGCTTTCCTTCCCCGAAAGGTTTGATTAACATCACGATGCCATTGTCGCGTTCCGCTGTACCCACTCCCCATGCTTCCCCTAATTCATCCGCATACTGCTCAATTTCCATGTCCATTAAGTCATCCACTACAACCACTACAATTGCGTTGGATGTTTCTTCTTCAAAGGCTCGAAGTTCGGCCTCAATCTGAGCAGCATCTGATTCACTAAGCAAGCGTTCTTTACCAAACTCATTGTATGCAGTAGGTGGGTTGTTGGGGCGCTCCGGTAGTTGTCCAAATGCGGTGAAACACGCAAAAAGAAAAAGGATCCACGTGATTCTCATGCTTCGGTGATTTCGTTACTTAATTCATTGGGATTGTCTTCGTTCACTGGGAAATGTGTGCTTAATTTTTCACCAACGCGTTGAACAGCCGTGCAAATTCCATCGCAATAATCTTCGTTTCGAAACGCTGTTGCCATGCTCTGATAGAGTTCATCCCAGAATCCTTCAGGGACGTTTTCGTTGATGCCCTGATCCCCTAAAATGGCAAGCTGTTTTCGTGGGAAACACAAGTAAATTAATACGCCGTTGCGCGCTTTTGTTTTAGTCATTCCCAAGCGTTCAAAAACACGCTTAGCCTCATGAAACGGGTCTTTTCCACCTTTTTTATCGAGGTGAACGCGGATTTCACCGCTGGTTATTTCTTCTGCGGCTTGGATGGCCTCAACTACTGATTTTTTATCGAGTTCGCTTAGCATCTTATTCAAAGTTAACATCTGGCGCATCCTCAGCTCCAGTCATTGCCTTGAACATTTCTTTTCGTGGGAAGGTTTCTTTGTTGAGCAACATGCTAGTAAAGAATCCCCGAATGTGTGTGTTGTAATTTTTCACCGATTCATTGTATACATCTCGTTCGCGTTTGATTCGATTTTCAGTGCCCTCTAACTGTACTTGGAAGTCACGAAAGTTTTGATTGGATTGGATGGTTGGATACGCCTCGTACATCAAATTGATGGCCGTATTGATCTTTTTCCCCATCAGCTCCATGTCTTCTGGAGTTTTTGCCCCAACAATTCCAGCGCGTGCTTGAGTAACCTGGGTTAGGATTTCTTTTTCATTCTTCGCCGCTGCCTTTACCGTTTTCATGAGGTTTGGAATTAGATCCAACCGTCGCTGATAGGCAGACTGCACATTACCCCACTTTTCATCTACCGTTTCTTGATAGCCTACAGCCTTGGTATAGGCATTGTAATAGGTTAAAAACCCGATAAGCAAAACACCTCCAATGGCAATGAGTGCAATAATTCCTTTTTTCATGTTGTTTAATTTTAATCAAAGCTAGTATCTTTTTAGCGTATGTCGTTTTCCTTAACAATTTTTATTGTTTCACGCAGGCGGCTTGGTAATCTTTGTGTTTAAATTGGATCCAATATTCTTGAAATCCTTCCGCATTTTTGTAAAATTTATACGCTGGTTTCCCCACACTACATCGTTCCGATAATCCTTCTTTGAGCTCTTTAAACCGTTTGTTTAATAAGAAGCCCGGTTGGTAATTCCAACTCCCGCAATGCTCTATTCCGGTAAATGCATCACACTTGGCTACCCGTTTGAATGGCATCTCAATGGCATAATACACGCTATCTACTTGATTTAAGCCTTTCGTAATGATGTTGATTCCCTCCAAGTCTACTTTTAAGTAACATTTTTTGGAATACCGATCTTTTAAGTATTCACCTACACGGTTGGCTACCGTATTCGAAAATTGATGCGCAATGTCGCCCTCCTCGTTGTATTCTGGTCCCTTAAAATGACCCGTCAATCCCTTGTCGCTTATGCAGATGCTATCGTATGTAGGTGTAGGTGTTGTTTCAACTACTTCAGGCCTTGTCGGATTGGAAGGTTTTTTCTTTTGATTTCTTGTGCTGCAATTCAAGGTGAATAACGCAATACTGACCCCAATAAATAAAAGTTTTAAATGCATTTGATTAAAATTTAATCTAAAAAATTGATTAGAATATAATTATTTACCTTACTTTTGTGTCACTCAAAGATAGCAATTCAACGCGCAGTACGGTATAATTTTAATACATTATCCATGGCCCTTTTGCGCAATATTGTCCATATGGACTTAGACACCTTTTTTGTTTCCTGTGAGCGGCTTCTTGATAGTCGCCTCAACGGAAAACCTATTCTTATTGGAGGTACCAGCGACCGTGGCGTTGTGGCTTCATGCAGCTATGAAGCGCGACGTATGGGCATTCATTCTGCTATGCCGATGAAAATGGCCAAGGAACGCTGTCCGGAAGCCATTGTAATTAAGGGGAATTCAGAGACCTATAGTTACTATTCCCGTATGGTTACTGACATCATTCGGGAGGCCTCACCGCTGTATGAAAAAACTTCAGTAGACGAGTTTTATATGGATTTTACGGGCATGGACCGTTTCTTTGGAACCCTTACCTATGCCAGTGAATTGCGTCAAAAAATCATTCGTGAAACGGGATTGCCTATTTCGTTTGGTCTTTCCCAAAATAAAACGGTTTCTAAAGTCGCTACGGGGGAGGCAAAACCGAATAACCAGCGGATTATATCGCACGGAGATGAACGTACCTTTTTAGCGCCCTTATCGGTGGCTAAGATTCCCATGGTAGGAACGAAAACCTATCAAACATTGTGTAATCTAGGCATTCGAAAGATACAAACCCTCCAAGAATTACCCGTGCAACTGATGGAACACGCCCTCGGAGAAAATGGGGTAACGATTTGGAAAAAAGGACAAGGGATTGATCCGTCCCCAGTCATTCAACACACCGAACGGAAATCTATTTCAACCGAACGAACCTTTGATCAAGACACCATCGATGTGCGTAAGCTTCATGCGATTTTAAGTGCCATGGCTGAAAATTTAGCCTTTCAGTTGCGCAGGGGAGGCAAGTTAGCCGGTTGTGTAACGGTGAAGATTCGCTTCTCCGATTTTCAAACACAAACCCTGCAACGTAAGATACCTTACACCGCAGCCGATCATCACTTATTGCCCCTGGTCGCTGAACTCTTTGAGCGAATCTATAACCGCCGCTTATTGGTTCGCCTAATTGGGGTGAGGTATAGCGACCTCGTGGGAGGAAGTCATCAGTTAAGTTTGTTTGACGACCACGTAGATTATGCGCGCTTGTATCAAGCCATGGACCACATACGTAATCGGTATGGGGATCGCGCAGTGATTCGTGCCTTGGGGATGGAGGCGCGGACCATCGGACGGTGGAATCCCTTTGACGGTGAAGCACCGCCCTTATTAGCTAATCGACGAATTTAAGGAGCCTGTCGATGAAAATTCATTCCTATTTCAGTTTGAAGTATGGCGTTTACGCGCCTGAAACGCTCGTTCAATGGGGGGTAGAGGCGGGGTATGAGTACTTGTTTCTCGCCGATATTAACCATACGGGATCGGCTTTAGCTTTCGTGCGTGAAGCGCAAAAACAAGGCATACGTCCTGTGGTTGGTGTTGAATTACGCAATGGAATACATGCCGTGGCCACCCTGATGGCACGAAATAACCGCGGCATACATGAGATGAATCGCTTTATTACGCCCTTTCTTCATCAGGAAAAATCATTTCCCGCCGTATTGCCTCATTTTTCCAATTGTTGGGTGTTTTATCCGCTGGAGGCTCAGGTGCCACGTCCCTTGTTTGCCCATGAATTCTTTCAGATTGATCTTGCCGAATTAGCGCAGTGGGAGTTTCGGTATGCACATAAATACGATCGAGAGAAGGTGGTACTGCTAAGTCCCATGATGTTTAAAACTAAACGGGATTTTAATACGCATCGCTTGCTTCGAGCAATTCATCACAATGTCTTGTTGTCTAAACTCCCTTCGGAGTGGCATGCGCGGGGGAATGAGTTTTTACTGGCTAAAACAGCCTTAATTGATGCGTGTGGCGAATCCATTGATTTTTGGAATAGAGCCCAGCAGTGCATGGAAGATTGCGAGGTTTCTTTTGCGTTTGGAGAAGATGCCTTACCCCAAAATCCAATTTCCTATGCGGGATCAAAAACCATGGATGAACAACTGCTAAGAAAGTTGTGCGCAGAGGGTATATCGTACCGCTATCCGGTACTGAATGATGAGATTGTGGAACGCATTGAAAAAGAAATTGACCTCATTGCTCAAAAAGACTATTTATCCTATTTTTTGATTGCCTGGGATTTTACTTCGTATGCGCGTTCTCGGGGATGCTTTTACGTAGGGCGAGGCAGCGGGGCCAACAGCATTGTGGCTTACCTCTTGCGCATTACCGATGTAGATCCCTTAGAATTAGACCTCTATTTTGAACGGTTTATTAACCTCTACCGAAAAAATCCACCCGACTTCGACATTGATTTTTCTTGGAAAGACCGTGATGAGATTGTACGTTATATTTTTGAGAAATACCCAAATGCCGCATGGTTATGCACCTACAATACCTTTCAGTATAAGGCTACCGTGCGTGAATTGGGTAAGGTATTTGGTCTGCCCAAGACCGAAATTGATAAACTGAGCACCCGAAGTGTTTCTCCGAATCAGTTAGACAGCATGTCGGCGCTCGTGTTGCGCTACGCGTCGTATGTGCAAGACATGCCTTCTCATTTGAGTGTGCATTCTGGGGGAATCATCATTAGTGAACATCCCATTACATGGTTTTCAGCCACCTTTATGCCGCCTAAAGGATTTCCGACCACGCAATTTTCGATGTTGGAGGCTGAAGATGTGGGCTTGTATAAGTTTGATGTATTAAGTCAGCGTGGATTGGGGAAAATCCGTGAAGCCTTGGACATCATTACCTATAATCAGCCTGAGGCGCCCTTGGAAGACATACACAACATACAGCGATTCAAGGAGGATGCTAAAATCAGGGCTATGTTGTTGGAGGCGAATGCCTTGGGGTGTTTTTATGTGGAATCTCCGGCGATGCGTATGCTTATGGTGAAGTTGAAAGTAGCCACGTACCTTGAATTAGTTGCGGCGAGTTCGATTATTCGTCCAGGAGTATCTCAATCAGGAATGATGAACGAGTATATTTTACGTCACCGAGATCCAGTGCGAAGAGCTAAGGCCAATCCGCTGCTGTTGGAAATTATGCCAGAAACCTATGGGGTAATGGTGTATCAAGAAGATGTAATCAAGGTAGCGCATTATTTTGCGGGCTTGAGTTTGGCAGAGGCGGATGTCTTGCGGCGGGGCATGTCCGGTAAATTTCGTTCGCGGGATGAATTCACGAAGGTGCAGGATACCTTTTATGGGAATTGTGCCAGCCGAGGCTATACCAAAGAACTCATTGATGCCGTGTGGAACCAAATTGCCAGTTTTGCTGGTTATGCCTTTTCTAAAGGACATTCCGCGTCCTATGCGGTAGAAAGTTACCAAAGTCTTTACCTGAAGGCACATTTTCCCTTGGAGTATATGACCGCTACCGTGAATAATTTTGGGGGCTATTATCGCACCGAAATTTATGTGCATGAAGCCCGTAAATATGGCGCACACATTGAAGCACCTTGTATTCAGACTGGATTTCACCCCTGTACCCTATACGGTAAACGCTTGGTGTTAGGGTTTGTATTGGTCGAAGGCTTGGAAGCGGCAGTGGTTCACCATGTGCTTGAGGAACGTACAAAAAACGGAGCATTTCAAGATTTTGAGGATTTTTTGAACCGCGTGCGCGTGCCGCTGGATCAATTGGCCATTTTGATCCGAATCGGAGCCTTTCGTGCCTTTGGGGTTTCGCGCAAGCAGCTGCTGTGGCGCGCGCATTATCGCTTGTATAAAGCGCCCGTGAAATCAGTACAAGAAGGCTTGTTCGTTGCGCCCGTGCAGGACTTCGTATTGCCTGATTTTGAGGAGCATCCCATGGAACTTGTATTTGATCAATTGGATTTATTGGGTTTTCCCTTGTGTAATCCCTTCGACTTACTTTCTGATCCCATTCCTGAACACACACCGGCCGCTCAAATTCCTTACAGCCGTACACTGCATATCGAAACGTATGGGTACTTGGTGGCGGTAAAAAAATCTAAAACGAGTAAGGGCGATTACATGTATTTTGGTACCTTTCTCGACATTCATGGAGATACGCTAGATACCGTTCATTTTCCAGAATCCGGCAGGAAATACCCCTTTCAAGGAAAAGGGATTTATCGCCTCAAAGGCATAGTTAGTGAAACCTTTGAATACTTCTCCCTCGAAGTTGGAGAAATGCATAAACTGCGTTGGATGGATGATGTGAGATATCGGGAAGTCCCTTCCTAGTGTCTTTTTCGATTAATCTTCTGAAGTTCCTTTTTTGGATTTTCGATACAAATAGACCTCGTAGATGAATCGTTTGGCAAAACGAACTTGCTTGTCGGAATTAACAAACTTTTTGAACACATTGGCATTTACACCAAAATATTCGTAGGTGGTACCATCGCTAAAGGTAATCTCCAATAAAAGTCCTTTGTGCTTGAAATCCATTATGCCACATTCCATGATGGTTTGTTGGTAAGATGCAAGATTCGCTTCTTTAGTTTCTGGGGCAATACTCACCAAAAAATGATATCCGTCCACGATTTGACGTCCCATTTGTTCAGCCTCAATTTTTAATGGATCATCATCCTGGAATTTATCGGGATGCCATTGTTTTACTAAGCTTCGATACCTTGTTTTGAGTTCTCCCAATTCAATTTGATCTTCAATTTGAAATAACTTTTTATACTGGTTGATACGTTTCATGAAATGGAGAGCATATATAATTCAGGCGCAAAAGTACTTGTTTTATTTGAGTTTTCATCCTGGTAATTCATATTATCTATGCTGGTTTTTTGCAGTGTATACCTTCTTCAGTGCGAAGTTTGATGCCCCCCAATCCACTATGTCCGAAAAAAAACCTACCTTCGTTTTATGACTGCACAAGAAATTATAATTCTCGTGACTATTGGGATGTTGGCTGGAATCTTGAGTGGTTTTGTCGGTGTAGGAGGGGGGGTAGTTATCGTTCCTGCCTTAGTATATATGCTCGGATTTTCCCAACATCAAGCACAAGGTACCAGCTTATTTGTCCTCGCGATGCCCGTGGTCATTTTGGCAGTGATGAATTATGCGAAAACTGGAAATGTAAACTGGAAATTTGGTTTGGTAATTGCCGCAACCTTTGTGATTGGTGGTTACATCGGCTCAAAACTCTCTCTTAAAATGCCCGAAGCGTGGGTGAAAATTATTTTTGGTCTCCTGATGGCCTATGTTTCTTTCAGACTCTTGCTTTCCGGTTTCCAAAGCATTAACCAACATGACTCCTAAACAAATTTCCAAAGAAGTTCAACGCATTCAATCGCGCATTTTAGCACATCGATCCTATTTGCATCGCTACCCGGAATTGTCTTTTCAAGAGCATAACACCATGCTATACGTTGCAGATACCCTAAAAAAAGCCGGGATTAAACATGAGAAAGGTGTAGGAGGTACCGGAGTTGTCGGGTACATTGAAGCCCCAAATAATTCGCGTTGGATTGGGTTGCGTGCGGATTTAGATGCCTTGCCGATTCAAGAAGAAAATAATGTGGAATACAAATCCTTGGTCCCGGGAGTAATGCATGCGTGTGGACATGATGTGCATACCTCAATCTTGCTCGGTGCTGCTGAAATTCTCCAAAAGCACAAGGAAAAACTCCCGTGCTCTGTTAAATTGATTTTTCAACCAGGGGAAGAAATGTCGCCGGGTGGAGCCAATTACATGATTGATGCTGGGGTGCTGAGTAACCCTGAATTGGAATACTTGGTAGCCCTTCATGTTTATCCAGAAATGCACGTCAAAAAATTGGGCCTGAGGTCAGGACTTTACATGGCCTCAAGTGATGAAATTCACTTGGTATTTGAAGGGGTAGGAGGACACGGTGCCTTACCAGAAAATTGCGTTAACCCGCTATCAATGGCTGCAGAAGTAATTCTACATGCACAGAAAATAATCGATGAATTTCACCCGGAAGGCGTCCCTACTGTACTGAGTTTTGGTCGGATAGAAGGCTTGGGTTCTACCAATGTTATTCCTTCGGAATGTGCGCTGAAAGGAACCCTGAGAACCATGGATGAAGCCTGGAGAATGGAGTTTTTTGATCGCTTTACAGCCTTTACCCAAGAGGTGGCATCGCGCTATGGCGGCAAGGTGCACTTTAATCGGGTATCAGGTTACCCCTTCTTAAAAAATGACCCTCATGTAACAGCCTTGGTTCAAGAGGCCTTGGTTGGTCAGTTTGGTTCCGAGCAGATTCAAGCATTACCCTTGCGCATGACAGCGGAAGATTTTGCCTTTTACAGCCATAAAGTGCCGGTAAGCTTTTTTAGATTGGGAGTAGGGGACCCTGCAAAAGCGATTAATTACGGCGTGCACCATCCAAAGTTTGATATCCATCCAGAAGCCTTAAATGTTGGGGTAGAAGCCATGCTAGCCATTGTCTTTCACAGTTAATTGTGTGTTAAGCCTTGTGTCTTTTTTCGGCCGTATGTTTTTTATCCTTACCTTGTTAAACAAATTGATGCTATGGCCTCTCTATCCCCCATTACAGGACTACTAGGTAAACAGCGTGCTGCACACCTCTTGCGTCGCGCAACCATGGGACCCACCCTTCAAGATATTACCACTTTTTCGTCCTACACCGGTCAGGCTGCGTTTAATGCACTCTTGCAAAATGACCCATCGCCAGCCTTCCCTATTGATCCCAATACCGGTACCGATTGGATTTATCCGAATGTACCAGACCCTGCACAAATTAATGACATCTGGTCTGATTTAACCAGAAGCTGGTGGCTGAGTAATATAAAGAATTCAGGACCAAACCTCACCGAACGAATGCTCTGGTTTTACCATACGCACATTCCGGTGATCCTGACCCGTATTTCCTGGTCTCCTCAATTTGCCATTGATTATTTGCGGCTATTAAGACATTATTCCTTGGGCAATTACAAAGACTTGGTGAAGGCGATTTGTATCGATAATGCCATGCTGATTCATTTAGATGGAAACCTAAACATCAAAAGTGTTCCTCAGGAGAATTTCGGACGTGAATTGCTTGAACTTTTTACGGTAGGTAAAGGCGCTGAAGTTGCGCTGGGAGATTATACCAATTTTACCGAGCAGGATGTAAAAGCCCTCACCAAAGTTTTAACGGGTTGGGGCATCGATTCAACGTTTCAGACCGTAGATCCCATTACAGGGATTCCGAGCGGAAAAGTCAAGGCTGATAACAACAGCAATGCAACACAGCACGATGTCACAGTAAAGCAGTTTTCTCCTGCTTTTAACAGCCAAACCATACAGACGCCCAACGTGGCGAATTGGACATGCAGTACCGTTTCAGTTCAAACAGAATTGAGCGATGCTATTGATATGGTGTTCTCTTCATCACACAACGCGAAGCATATCGTGCGAAGACTGTATCGCCAATTTGTCTATTTTGAAATTACACCAACCATTGAAACCGATATCATTGAGCCACTCGCTACCACGTTGATGGCCAATAATTACGATCTGATGAGTGTGTTGGAAGTATTACTTCAAAGTGAACATTTTTACGACCTTGATTCTCCTCCTACCAACGACAATAGCGTGGGGGCCATTATTAAATCTCCCGTAGATTTAATCTTTGGGACACTCCGGTTTTTTGAGCTTAATGGTCCAAACCCTTCAACAAACCTCACGCAACACTATGCCATGTACGGGCAACTATTGCAGCAACTGAGTTTGCAGGGATTGGAATTATTTGAACCGGTAGACGTGGCTGGGTATGATCCCTATTTTCAAGTGCCTTCATTCCACCGCTATTGGATTTCCGCCAATTATTTGGCGAATCGATACAAGTTTGCAGAGTTATTGATCAATGGATTTTCAAGCGGAGGAACTTCCCTGCTTAAGTTGGACGTATTGCCGTTTGTAGAGGCCAAGGCCGCGCAAGCATCTGATCCCGCACTGTTAGTTCAAGACCTGGTTGAATGGCTGATTCCAATCACCATCGATCAAGCCCGTTTTGATTATTTTAAAGATGACATTTTATTGAACAGCGGAGCCATTGATTGGACCAACGAATGGAATACCTATCAGTCGACGTCCAATAACACCCTGGTTAAGGCACAATTAGAGTTGTTGGTGAAGTCCATCATGCAATCGCCAGAATATCAATTATTTTAAACCGACGCAGATGAAAAGAAGAGATTTTATGAAGCTGTCTTCCTTGGTAAGTTCGGGAATGTTGATGAATTTTAATGGGGTGCCATTATACGCCTTCGAAGGAGATAGTTTACTCCATAAGATTGCAAAAAACAGCTTAAATGATAAGGTGTTAGTGCTCATAGAGATGCATGGCGGTAACGACGGATTAAATACGGTGATTCCAATTAATCAGTATGGACAATACTACAACCACCGTGCGAACATTGCGATTCCAGAGAACGGACTTCGTAAGTTTATCACCCTAGATACTACCTTGCCGGATAACCGACAAGTTGGCTTGCACCCAGACATGACTGCCGCAAAGGCGATGTACGATCAAGGGAATTTTGCAGTGATTCAAAACGTGTCTTACGAAAACATGAACGGTTCTCATTTTCGAAGCCGTGATGTGTGGATGATGGGAGGCGGTTACAACGATTACTATAATTCCGGGTGGATGGGGCGCTATTTGGATCATACCTATCCAGGCTACCCAGATAATTATCCAAGTCCCCAAATTCCAGATCCCTTAGCCATTGAGATGGGAACCTCCGTTTCTTTGGCGTTTCACAGAGATCAAGGAATTCCAGCTGGATTGAGTATTCAAGATCCCGTGGCCTTTTACAACTTAATTAACAGTGTTGGAATTGATCCGCCAATCACCCTACCCGATACCCATGCAGGAGATGAGATCGAGTACATCATGCAAATCGAAAAACAAGCGAACAGCTACGCGGAACGCCTGAAAGATGTGTATCAAGCGGGCACTAACTCCAACGTCGTTTATCCAGATTTGTATCCTTACATCGCTCCAGCTTCGTCCAAACACAATCCACTTGCACCCCAATTGAAAGTGATTTCTAGGTTACTGAGCGGCGGAATTGGAACCAAAATATTTATTTGCCGCATCGGAGGTTTCGATTCTCACGCCAATCAGGTGGTGAATAATAACCCAACCATGGGCTCGCACGCTGCCTTGTTGTACCACATTTCATCAGCAATGAAAGCATTCTATGATGATTTGCAGAACATGGGCCTCGCCGATCGGGTACTTTCCATGACCTTTTCTGAATTTGGTCGACGCGTCGTGTCGAATGCAAGTTATGGAACTGACCACGGTAATGCAGCACCAATGATGGTTTTTGGGACCTGCATTAATCCTGGAGTTTATGGAGTGAATCCGGATTTAGCCAATTTGCAATATGGAAATATTCCAATGGAATTTGATTACAGACAGGTGTTTACCTCCGTGGTTAAAGATTGGTTTAATGCACCAGACCAAGCCCTTCAAGATGTTCATTTTGAGCAATTTGTAGATTCGCGTATAGACTATGTGCGTTGTAAATCATTAAGTACTTCAGAACTGTTTCAGCAAAACCTATCCTTGAATTGTTATCCGAATCCAACGAATCAAGAGCTGTTCATCGATTATACCCTAAAACAAGAAGTCAACCTTAAGATTGAGTTATTTGATTTAACGGGTCGATCCCTGGGAGCCATCGAAGATGCACCAAATACACCAGGATCCCACAGTGTGATGTTTAATTTTGGTCAAGTAATCAGCGGAACCTATTTGGTGCGCATGTACGCCAATGATGCCGTATTAACTCGAAAAGTAATTTTATCTAAGTCATGATGAAGGGATGGATTGTTGGTGTAATAATGCTTGCTCTTTCGGTTCAAGTAAATGCGCAAAGCAGAAGGCATCAATACCGTAAGGATAGATATTTCTTCGGCGTAACAATGGGCTCTGGTTTTACACAACCCATCATTCAGGAACGATTTAGCCTCATGGAAACCACGCCTCAGTCGGCAAATGAGAATTTTGACAAGAAATATGGCAACCTCTTCCAACACGGTGGAGGTATTTATGGATTACATTTTTCCTTTGCGTTTACCAAATTGTTTTCCGTTGTAAGTCAGCCGTGTTTTCAAACCCAACGGTACAATTACATGAATAATTACCATTGGTCAGATACCATTACCGGAGGGGAGGTTTATAAGGAATTTTTGCACCGTCAAAAAATCAACAACATCCGAATTCCAATCCTAGCCCGCATGGATTTTTCCGCACGAAGATGGTCTCCTTTTATTCAAGCAGGTTTGTCTGCAGACATTGCCTATTTTGCAAGCAAGCAGATTTATACAGATAACCAAATAGATCGCTCCGTGGATCGTAAAACAGCCGTTTCATCCAATGTATCTGAAATGACAGCACATTTGAATCGATTTAATGTATATGCGGTTGGAGGAGCTGGGATTTCTTATTACCGAGAACAGTTTGCGATTTCACTTTCCGGTAATATACGCTATGGCCTAAGAACCACCATAGATCCGTTTGAACGCTATTCTGATTACACTGGAATGGCTTCTGAATACCTCGATGTACAGGATAAATTCAATTTGTTAACCATGGACATCATGCTAACGCTCATGGTTCCAATCCATAAAAAATGGTAGTATGAAACGTATTGCTTTCGTTTGTTCCTTGGGTTTGTTTTTTCTGTTGCTTGCCTGCGAGAAAAAAGACATGACCTCCTTGCCTTTTGTGAAAATCTATGACGATCAAAATGGAAACCGTTCGTTTACGCCGCTTTCAATCATCAAGTCGTCCCAAGACTATGGCTACATTGTATTGAGCGCATTTGACGGGTGGAGAATTCAGTTGATGAAGATTGATAAAGATGGCGTATTTTCATGGAATTTGGAACTGCCTGATTCCTATGTGAATGCCGTACCGTCCTTGGTAAATATCAATGGCCAATTGTACCTGGTGTGTATGGATCCCATAGAATTGAATACACGCATACTGCGCATTGATGAAACAAATCAAACCGTAGTTCCTGTATCCACCCTGGAAGAGGTGAGTTATCCCGTACATGCCTATTACAATGGGAATAACCTGTATCTGATGAGTTGTCCCTTGTCTTCCCAAATGATGGGGATACATGAAGTAAGTACCGCCTTGGATACCGTAATTCGAGTTGGAGCCTTAGGAATCGGGATGAACGTAGATGAACAACTCCTCAAACATGTGATGCATACCGGGAAGCAATGGCCGTTTTTTATTAAGTCTACGCCAGAAAAAGATCGGTTTGTAGTGAATGGGTTTTATAATTACTCCTTTTCTACGGTGTTTTTAGACAATAGCCTTCAGTTTACTGGGGTGTACAATGGCGCTGCCTTGGATGGTGGTATAAACCAACTTGAACCACTAGGGTCCAATGAATATGGAATTTCTAGGGTTTCTGGGGATTACGTGTTTTTTAATCCTAAACTTACCTTGAATCCAGACGCGGTTGTGATGGCTACTTCACTCGAGGCGCAGGGAGATGCCGAATTAAACCATGAAATGCCTGTGTTGATAAAAGAGCTAACCATTAAAGGGACTAAATATCGCGCCTTCCTCGCGTCAACTCGCAGCAATCAATTGTCCTTAAAGCTTTATGATGAAACCGGTAAAAAAATAGCGGGTACCTACATCAGTAAAAATATTCCAATCAAAGCTAGCGATATGATCCAAACGCCTTATGGTGAATTGCTAATTTTAACGCAAGTTAGGGTTATGGGCAGCTATAACCGCATTGGAACCATCAAGCTTTCTAAACCCAACCTGGAATCTTTGGTTACTCCTGAATAATGTTCGTTCACATGAGAATCGCAGTCCTTTGTTTCAGTGCCTTCCTGTTTTTTTCTTGCAACAAGGAACGTCGATTAAATCGGTATTTGCAAGGTAGCTGGGCTGTTGATATGGTGAAGTTGCAAGATGCGGATGGGTTTTCTTTTTTTGACTATAATCCAACAGGTGTCCTCATGATTTCAGATCAATCCGTTCAAGGCGAACTTGCTTCGGCGTTTCAAACGTTTCAAGGTTCCGTAGCGGATACCCTGGCACTTCAAGGCAGCTATCTATTAAAACTCAATGAGGCTGAATTGAATTGGGTGCAAACCCTAGACACGATAAAAAATCGGATTTTCGTACTTACCAATAAGAATTTAGAAATTGAATATTACGATGCGCAAGCGCAACAACGACTGCGCTACGTATTCAAGAAGATGAACTAATTACAGGAAACCCAGTTCTAATTTTGCTTCCTCTGACATCATGTCTTTATCCCAGGGAGGATCAAATACAATATGAACGCGACAATCCGTGATAACCTCCATCGCTTTTACCTTGTCTTCCACCTCTTTCGGTAAGGACTCTGCCACCGGACAATTTGGGGAAGTTAAGGTCATGTCGATATCAACTTCCTTGCTATCAGAAATTCGGATTTCATAAATCAATCCCAATTCAAAAACATCTACCGGAATTTCGGGGTCATAAATGCTTTTTAATACGGTTACGATTTCGTTTTCTAGTTCAATCATGGGGTTAGTTGCTTCAATCCGTCGCTTTTTAATCGGTTGATCATACCTACTAGTCCATTGGCCCGCGTTGGAGATAAATGCTCTTGTAGTCCGATTTTTCCAATAAAGTATAATTCACTAGTAACAATATCTTTGGGGGTTTGGTTCGATAAAACACGAATTAATAAACTAATGATCCCTTTGGTAATGATGGCATCTGAATCTGCGGTAAATACTAAGTGTGTATCCGTCATTTCTGAAGCTACCCAAACGCGCGACTGGCATCCATGAATTAAGCGATCTTCGGTTTTCTTTTCCTCGGTTATTAAGGGAAGCTCCTTCCCTAAGTCAATGATGTATTCATATTTTTCCATCCAATCATCAAACATTTCAAATTCTTCAATGATTTCATCTTGTATTTGGTTGATGGATTTACTCATGATAACAAGTGCATTGAACGTTCTATGGCAACGATGAATTGGTCTATTTCTTCCGTGGTGTTGTAAAATGCCAACGAAGCACGCACCGTTCCCGGAATGTTGAATTGTTTCATCAGGGGTTGCGTACAATGATGTCCTGTACGAACAGCAATTCCTTGCTTATCGAGTAAGGTGCCTAAATCCAGTGGATGTATGTCGCCAATTAAAAACGACAAGGTGCTGCTAGTTTCCGGGGCTTCTCCAATGAATCGCACTCCTGGAATTTCGCGCATTCGGGCCCTCAAATAAGTTCCCAAGGTATGCTCGTGTTTAAATGCGCCGCGCAAATCAATTGACGTCAAGTAGTTGAACGCAGCACCAAGGGCAATGGCACCGCTTATGTTTGGCGTTCCCGCCTCAAATTTTAAAGGTAGACCGTTGTAGGTTGTTTTTTCAAAACTCACTTGATCAATCATGTCTCCGCCGCCTTGATAAGGTGGAAGAGGTTCTAAGACTTCTTTTTTTCCATAGAGAATGCCTATGCCGGTTGGACCAAAAACCTTGTGCCCAGAAAAGGTTAAAAAATCGCAATCCAAGGCTTGTACGTCTATCGGAAGGTGTTGTATACTCTGCGCGGCATCCAGTAATACCTTAGCGCCTACCTGATGCGCTTTGCCGATGAGGTATTCCACGGGGTTTATGGTGCCTAGGGTATTCGAAATGTGAATGATGCTTAATAATTTGGTGCGTTCGCTCAGTAGGGCATCGAAAGCGTCTAAATCCAGGGTGCCTTCGGGTGTTACGGGAATTACTTTTAATACCGTACCCTTTCGCTCACAGAGCATTTGCCAAGGAACAATATTTGAGTGGTGTTCCATGCCCGAAATCAGAAGTTCATCTCCCGGGTTGAGTGTTTCTCCCATACTGAAAGCCACCGTGTTAATGGAGTCGGTAGTTCCTTTGGTGAAAATCACTTCTTGGCTGCGTGAGGCATTAATGTATTGTGCGATTGTAGTTCTTGCCTGTTCGTAGGCATTGGTAGCTTGATCACTCAAGAAATGTACGCCTCGATGAACGTTCGAGTTTTCATGGGTATAGAAGCTGGAAATCCGTTCTATAACGGGCTTCGGTTTTTGAGAGGTTGCACCGTTGTCAAAGTAAATCAGGGGTTTACCGTTAACAGATTCCTTCAAAATTGGAAAGTCTGCTCTGATTTGATTTACATTGAATTCACTCATGGTACAAAGGTACAACAATCCATTACGTGGAATAGTTCTAAATAGGCGAAAGTTACTTGGGATGCAACTCGATGTAGGGTATCAGCATTTCTTCCATAGAAATCCCGCCATGTTGAAACGTATTTCCGTAATAATTTACAAAGTGATTGTAGTTATTTGGGTATACAAAGAAATCTGCCTCTCGGGCAAAGATGTACTCATTAGAAAGTTTTATCTGGGGAAGAAAGGCTTCGGTTGGCTTTTTAACTACAAATACTTCTTTCGCATTATAACTGAGTCCACGCCCAACTTTATAGCGCAGGTTGCTGTTGGTAGAGCGTTCTCCCACGATTTTTATTGGTTTATTCACCTTTACTGTTCCATGGTCTGTGGTAATGGTCAGATGCGCGCCAATTTCACGGAATTTTAAGATCAATTCGTGCAATGGGGAATGCTCAAACCATGATTTGGTCAAGGAGCGATAAGCCGCTTCATCGCTGGCTAATTCTCGAATCATTTCCATTTCTGTTCGAGCATGCGAGAGCATGTCTACAAAGTTGTAAACCACAAAGTTCACGTCGTTATCTTTGATTTGATTAAATTGTTCGTTAAGTTTTTTTCCGGCTTCAAGATTTGTGATTTTGTGGTAACTCCACTTACACTGCTTACTTAATCGCTTAAGTTGCTGCTCCAGCAATTCTTTTTCAAATTGATTTTTACTTCCCTCGTCTTCTTCATAGCGCCAATATTGCGGGAATTTCTTCTCGATTTCAGAGGGAAGTAATCCAGCGAAAAATGCGTTTCGTGCGTAGTGTGTAGCGGTCGGTAATATGGAGTAAATCACATACTCTTCTTCCTTTTGATACGATTTAGAGATCAGGGGTTCCAATATTTTCCATTGGTCGTAGCGCAAGTTATCGATCACCAATACCGCCAATTTTTGCTTGCCGATTTTGGGCAATACCCGCGTTCGAATCATGTTGTGTAACATGTACGGCGTATCTTCAGTGCCGTTCAACCAATCGAGGTAATTGTCTTCAATGAAATCACAAAAGAGCTGGTTCGCTTCTTTTTTCTGCATGTCGAAGATTTCCTTCATGGCTTTGTCTTCCGCTTGTTCCAATTCCAACTCCCAATACACCAATTTACGATGCATTTCTGTCCATTCATTGGCATCCATTCGGTTGTTTAACTGCATGCCGAGTTGACGGAATTCCTGCTGGTAGTTGACGTTAGTTTTTTGAGCTACCAACTGAGTTTGCTGCAATATTTTCTTAAGGCTGAGTAATATTTGATTGGGGTTCACCGGTTTGATGAGGTAATCTGCGATTTTGCTTCCAATGGCCTCCTCCATGATGAATTCTTCCTCACTTTTGGTGATCATGACCACGGGCACTAGGGGGTTGGTTTCCTTGATTTTGGATAAGGCTTCCAAACCACTGATTCCTGGCATGTTCTCATCTAGGAAAATGACATCGTATGTGTTTTCTTCGGCTTTATCAATAGCATCCGTACCATTCGTTACACGGTCTACAGAATACCCCTTAGATTCTAGAAATAGGATATGCGGTTTTAGTAAGTCTATTTCGTCGTCAGCCCAAAGTATTTTACCCATTGCGTTTAATTAAGTAAGTTTGCAGTATTAATTGTAAAAATAAGCAATTGCCAACTTTTTCTCATCCTTCCAACAAAAAGAAAATCATTAACGATCCGGTTTATGGTTTTATCGCAGTTCCCGATGAGTTAATTTTTGATGTATTGAATCACCCCTACATGCAGCGCCTTCGTCGGATAATGCAATTAGGACTTTCCTATTTGGTCTATCCAGGTGCCCAACATACACGTTATACCCATGTGTTGGGAGCTATGCACTTGATGGGCTTGGCCGTTTCGGTACTTCGTCGGAAAGGGAATGAGATTACGGAAGATGAAGAACGCGCCGTTAAGTTAGCCATTCTCTTACACGACATCGGACATGGTCCGTTCAGTCATGCCTTGGAATACGATATCGTCAATGGAGTAACCCATGAAGATTTAAGTGGATTATTCATTGAACGCTTGTCCAAAGAATTCGGAGATGATCTGGGAAGGGCCAATTTGATTTTTAAAAACGAATACGCGAAACCCTTTTTGCATCAATTGGTTTCTAGTCAACTCGACATGGATCGCTTAGATTATTTGAATCGCGATAGTTTTTACAGTGGGGTAAGTGAAGGAATTATTGGTTCAGACCGTCTCATTGAGATGCTTGCGGTGCATGAAGGTAATTTGGTGTTAGAAGAAAAAGGAATTTATTCGGTAGAAAAGTTCATTGTTGCTCGTCGTTTAATGTATTGGCAAGTATATCTTCACAAAACCGTAGTGGCCGCAGAGCATATGTTGATTCATGCCTTGCGAAGAGCTAAGCACTTATCGAAACAAGGTGTTCTGCTTTTTGCCTCTCCAGCCCTTGCGTTATTCCTTCAGAAAGATGTGAAGTTATGTGATTTTCAATCGGATCCGCAGTATTTGGATGCGTTTTCACAATTAGATGATTACGACATTTGGGGAGCCATTAAAGTATGGCAACAACATGAGGACCGAATTTTATCCCTGTTATGCAGTGGGTTGGTGAATCGAAACTTGTTCAAAATTGAAATTTCTAAACAACCCTTTCCAATTGACCGCATTTCACTCGAAAAAGAATTGGTGCGCAATCACTTCAATGTGGATTCAGAAGGCTTAGATGATTTGGTTTACCACGATTTGTTGATGAACAAAGCATATACCAACGATAAGCAAAATATCAATTTGCTCATGAAAAACGGTGCGGTAATTGATTTGGCAAAAGCATCAGATAATCTGAATATTTCAGCCCTGGCTCATCCCGTTGAGAAATACTTCCTGTGTTATCCTCAGCATCATTGACGTCCAAGTTTTCCAGCTTTCCAATCCTGCACTAATTTAGCCCACGAATAGGGATTGAACAAATTGTTTACTGGCAATTGTCCATTGCTGTACAGCTTGGTTAATCGCTGGTTTTGAGCATATCCATAGGCGAGGGAAGCGTCATTGCTCATTTTTGCGGCGACAAAGGCCAAAGATTCTCCGGATAATTCTCGCTGAGCCTTACGCATGGCGTCTTCATAAGGCCGCATCTCCACAAAATACCGAGCAAATTCGTCGCGAGATGGCCACGGGTGAACAACAACCTCAGGCATATTCAAGGTATCCGCTTGCATCAGGTGTACGATGCTGTAACGATTGTCCAATAACGTGTCTGGTATAATGTAGCTCGAACTTGCGTACCCATAAAAGTTAAAGATCAAGGTGTCGCCCGGAAAGGAAACCATAGTGAAAAACCCGTAATAATCAGAAATCACCCCTTTTCGAATGGATTTATTCCACACCGTAGTATATGGAAGTGGTTCTAGGTTGTCCTCCGCAATTATTACTCCAGAAATTTGAAGCATACTGGCCGTGTCTATGTGTGATCGCTGAGACCTGGCTGCAAGTGAAATAAGCAATATAAGGCAAAGCGTCATCCATTTCATAGGCTACAAGATTAATGAAAAAAGCGCAGGAAAAGGGTGATTTTAATTTAATTAACATTTCAAGTTCCCTTCACTAAAATAATCCCCTGAAATTTAGTATTTTTGCGAGAATTTATTGCTTTAGATTCAAACATGTCACTAACTAATTTAACTCAAATTACTGAAGGCCTCACGTTCGATGATGTGCTGTTGGTACCTGCTTTTTCTCAAGTATTACCTCGAGAGGTTGTTCTGCAAAGTCGCTTCTCAAGAAACATTATCGTAAATGCGCCAGTGGTGTCCTCTGCCATGGATACCGTTACCGAGCATCGCTTGGCAATTGCTATTGCGCAACAAGGAGGAATTGGAGTAGTTCACAAAAACATGACCATTGCGGAGCAGGCAATCGAAGTGCGTAAAGTGAAGCGCTCTGAAAGTGGAATGATCATTGATCCAATCACCCTGTCTGAATCCGCTACCGTGGGTGATGCCCTAGCGTTGATGAAAGAAAATAGCATTGGCGGCATTCCTGTGGTGGATGAAATTCGCTGCTTGAAAGGCATTGTAACTAACCGCGATTTGCGCTTTGAACGCGAGTTATCTAAACCAATCCTAGAGGTCATGACCTCTACCAATTTAATCACCACAAAAGACGGAACTGATTTAGCCACGGCAGAAACTATTCTCCAGAAGAATCGAATTGAGAAGTTACCCGTGGTTGATTTAGAGGGCCGATTGATTGGCTTAATTACCTACCGTGATATCATTAAAGTAAAAGAACATCCACTTTCCTGTAAAGACAATTTAGGACGCCTTCGAGTGGCTGCTGCCATCGGTATTGCAGACGATACCATGGAGCGTGTAAAAGCCCTCGTAGAGGCAGGTGTAGATGCAGTAGTCATTGATACGGCTCATGCTCATACCGCCGGAGTTGTGCAACAATTAAAAGGAATCAAAGAGATCTATCCAACCTTAGAGGTGGTAGTAGGTAATATCGCTACAGGTGAAGCTGCTCGTTTTTTAGTCGAAGCGGGGGCTGATGCCGTTAAAGTGGGAATCGGTCCGGGTTCGATCTGCACTACACGCATCATTGCAGGCGTAGGTGTTCCTCAGTTAACTGCCGTTAATGAAGTTGCCAAAGCGATTGAAGGAAGCGGTGTACCTGTAATTGCAGACGGAGGGATTCGCTACACGGGTGATATTGTTAAGGCTATTGCAGCTGGTGCGGATAGTGTAATGCTCGGTGGAATGTTTGCAGGGGTAGAAGAATCACCCGGAGAAACCATCATTTATGAAGGTCGTAAATTCAAAACATATCGGGGAATGGGTTCGCTAGAAGCGATGCAGAAGGGATCAAAAGATCGCTATTTCCAATCCGGTGAAGAAAATATTAAAAAATTAGTGCCCGAAGGTATTTCTGGCCGTGTTCCATTTAAAGGACAACTCTTAGAGGTGATGTACCAAATTACAGGTGGCTTGCGCGCTGGTATGGGGTATTGCGGAGCAAAATCAATCGCCGATTTAAAAGGTGCCCGTTTTGTTCGAATTACTTCTGCTGGTGTTAGAGAATCCCACCCACATGATGTAACCATCACTAGAGAAGCTCCTAATTATAGTTTAAAATAAACAAACACACATGAAAAGAATAGTATTTGGAATTTTAACGCTCGTTTTTTCCTTGGCTTATGGTCAAAAAGATCCGGTTATCCTGAAGGTTAACGGAGAAAAAATCACAAAAAGTGAATTCTTGCAGATTTATTTAAAGAATAATCCAAATCCAAAATATGACCAGGCTTCCATGGATGAATATATGGATTTGTTTAAAAAGTTTAAATTAAAAGTCATTGAAGCAGAAGCACTTGGGTATGACACTATACCGAAGTTAAAGCGCGAGTATGAAGGATATAAGCGACAGTTAGCAATTCCGTATTTAATCGACTCGGCTCAAAATGATAGCTTGGTGCGAGAAGCCTACTTTAGAACAGTGAATGAAGTCCGATGTGCGCACATTCTCGTGAAATTGGATCCATCAGCAACCCCCGCAGATACCTTGGCAGCATACAATCGAATTCTTGCCCTCAAGGCGCGCATCGATAAAGGAGAGGATTTCGCTTCGGTTGCCCGAATGAAAAACGGTTCTGATGATCCTTCTGCCGCTAATAACGGGGGTGATTTAGGGTACTTTACAGCCTTTCAAATGGTCTATCCCTTTGAAGATATGGCATACAAAACTCCGGTTGGGAATGTTTCCATGCCTTTTAGAACCCGTTTTGGCTACCACATCATGAAAACTACAGGGCTTCGTCCTTCCCGTGGGTCCATTAAAACGGCTCACTTAATGATCAGTGTGGCCAAAGATGCGGATCAAGAAACCAAGGATAACGCAAAAAAGAAAATCGATGAAATTTACCAAAAGCTGAAAGATGGGGCCAAATGGGAGGAAATGGCAGCAATGTATTCCGACGATCCAGGGACCAGTAAAAAAGGCGGTGAATTACCCATGTTCGGATCAGGAACTACACAGCGTATGGTTCCCGAATTTGAGGAGGTAGCTTTTGCCCTTCAGGCCGATGGGGAGTTCAGTTCCCCCTTGAAAACAAACTATGGCTACCACATCATCAAGCGCTTAGAACGCAAAGATGTTGCATCGTTTGAATCCTTAAAAAAAGAATTGCAAACCAAGGTAAATAAGGATGAACGCTCCAAGAAAACACAAAATTCTTTTGTAAGAAAATTGAAGGTGAAATATAAGTTCACCCCAGGTCCTACAGAAAACTTAGTGTGGTTCGAAAACAACGTAGATTCCACCTATTTCATGGGGAAATGGAACGCAACTGGATTGAAGTCGAACAAAACCCTCTTTACGCTAGATGGCGTTTCTTTTGGTCAACAACAATTTGCCCGCTATTTAGAAAAAAACTACCGTGCGCTCAAAAAAGATGAAGCAAAAATGACGGTAGCTACTCAGTATGTCAATTGGCAAAAATCGGCGATTTTGGAGTATGAGGAAAGCCTGCTTCCCGCTAAATATCCGGACTACAAAGCACTTACCAATGAGTATCACGATGGGATTTTATTGTACGAAGTAATGTCGGATAAAGTTTGGAATAAAGCAGTTAAAGACACGGCCGGACTTCGCGCTTATTTTTTAGCTAACCGTGATAAATACATGTGGCCCGCACGCCTTGAGGCAACGGTGTATGAGTGTTTGAGCAAGGGGGTTGCGTATGAAGTTGCTTCAATGATCGTGAATGATACCATCACTTCAAAACATGTAATCGAAAAAGTAAATAAGGATTCAGAGTTAAATTTAAAGGTCAAAATGAACAAGTTTGACCCAGAAACTACGGCGTTCATGAAAGGGAAATCCCTAGCAATGGGAGTGAATAGCACCTATGAGTTTGATGGTAAGCTATACGTGGTAAAGGTAACGAATATGTTGCCCGTGATGAGAAAAGAATTCAATGAGGCTAAAGGTTCTGCTACTTCAGATTATCAAAACTTCTTGGAGAAAAATTGGCTGGATAGCTTGACTTCGAAATATAAGGTTAAAGTCAATAAAAAAGTGCTTTACAACCTTGGGAAATAATGAGGGTATATGTGCTTTCTTTGTTATTGTTTTGTGTGATCGCTGTACAGGCGCAGCCCCGAGTCTTAGACAAAATTGCAGCACAAATTGGAGATAACATCATTTTACTTTCAGACTTGAAGGTTCAAGAAATGCAGGCCAAGGAGGCAAATATTGCGATTGATAGTTCCTTCAGGTGCCGCATGCTCGAAGAGTTGATGATTGAACAAGTGTTAGTGAACCAAGCGAAACTTGATAGCGTAATAATTGCCGACGAGCAAGTAGATTCCGACATGGAAAATCGCTTGCGCTTAATTCAACAACAAATGGGTGGACGTCAAAAACTGGAGGAGTTTTATGGCATGACTTACAGCGAAATTAAAGATAAGTTTCGCGAGTCTATTCGTTCTAAAATGCTTGCGGATGAAATGCGAATAACAATAACCGGTGTTCTCAGTGTTACCCCAAAAGAGGTCTCCTCGTTTTTTAATACGCTTCCCGCAGATAGTATTCCTTTTATCAATATGCAATTAGGATTTCAGCAAATTGTTATTTACCCTGAAATCACCAAGGAGGATAAAAAAATAGCCTATGAGAAACTGGTAGGTTTAAGAAATGAGATCGTAGTTTCAGGGAAATCCTTTGAATCCACAGCGCGTGTGTATTCTATGGACCCAGGAAGTGCGCCCATGGGTGGTAAAATAGCCGCCACCAAAGGCATGATGGTTCCACAATTTGAGTCGACGGTCTTTAAATTGAAACCCAATGAGGTTTCTGAAATTATTGAAACAGAGTTCGGATACCACATTATTAAATTAATTTCCCGTGCAGGTGAGGATTTCGTGTGTTTGCACGTGTTGATTCGCCCGGAATTCAGCATTCAAGCGGTTAATCGAGCTTCTCAGCGCATGGATTCTTGCTACAGAATGTTAAAGATGAACGAACTAACTTGGGAGCAAGCGGTTTCAAGATTTTCTAACGATGCAGGGACTAAACAAAATAAAGGAATCATTACCAATCCCAATAATGCTTCCCAAATGTGGGACATGAGTGATTTGAACGAGATCGATCAGCAGATATATTTATTGACCGATGCCATGGAAGAAGGGGATGTCACTCAACCAAATTTGTACATGGATTTTATGACGCGAGAGCAAGGCATTAGGATTGTTCGTTTATTGAAGCGTATTGCTGCGCACAGAGCAAACCTGAGCGACGATTATGCCCTAATAAAACAAGCTGCTGAAAACGATAAGCGCACCCGGATTTTGAGGGAGTGGGTAGATGCAAAGCTTGGTAATGTCTATATTAGAATCGATGCGGAATTTAAAGAATGTCCGTACCAGCATAAATGGATAAATAACTAACTCAATGAATGATTCAGAGAAATTACTTGCCTTAAGTGCAAGCTATAAGGAGCTTAAAGCTGAAATCCATAAAGTGATTATTGGCCAGGAAGGTGTGGTTGATCAGGTGTTGATTTCCATGTTCTCGGGCGGACATTGTTTGCTGATTGGTGTTCCCGGATTGGCAAAAACACTCTTAGTTAATACCATTTCAAGCGCCTTGGGAATTGGATTCAATCGCATTCAATTTACCCCAGATTTAATGCCCTCTGATATCGTGGGATCTGAAATTTTAGATGAATCACGGAATTTTAAGTTTATTCAAGGTCCACTCTTCACAAACATGGTCCTTGCGGATGAAATTAACCGTACGCCTCCAAAAACACAATCAGCCCTGCTTGAAGCAATGCAAGAACGCAGAGTAACTGCAGCAGGGACAAGTTACGTACTGCCAAAACCGTTTTTTGTGTTAGCTACACAAAACCCCATCGAGCAAGAAGGCACGTATCCCTTGCCTGAGGCCCAACTTGACCGTTTTATGTTTAATGTTTGGGTGGATTATCCGGTTTATGAAGATGAGTTAATCATCGTTAAAGCCACTACTTCCGATTCAACAATAACGGTGAATCCTGTAATCTCAGGAGCGGAAATCTTAGATTATCAGTCCTTAATTCGACGTATTCCTGTAGCGGATAATGTCTTAGAATATGCCGTTAAGTTAGTGGCTAAAACGCGGATAAATTCTCCGTATGTGCATGAATTGACCAAGAAATATATCACCTGGGGAGCAGGACCTAGAGCATCCCAATATTTGGTATTAGGGGCTAAATGCCATGCCGCATTAAATGGTAAATTTTCACCGGATATTGAAGACGTGAAAGCTGTTGCCGCACCGATTTTACGCCACCGCTTGGTGCGCAATTACAAGGCAGAAGCAGATGGGTTTTCCATGGAAAAAATTATAGCCGCGCTGCTTTAATTCACTTTTCAACAATACACAATATTTTGTTGAAAAGAAAGAGGGCAACTTTTAGGTGACCCGAATCGAATGTCCTACTTTCGTTAAAAGCGATTTGGACATGTTCGAGGATGACGATGATGATGCACTATTTGAGGGTCAGTTACAAGGGGATCTAGCACTGTTCGAGTCCTTTTTGTCGGGTAACACCCTTGGGTTTATCGACAGCGATCGCATGGAGGCACTCATTGATCATTATTTTTCCGAAGGTGATTACATTAAAGCCAAACGCGCTGCAGAAATTGCAGATGCCAACTTCAGTTATAATCCCGTGTTTAAATTGCGTATTGCTCAATCGCTAAGCGGACTAAAATCCTTCTCGGATGCAATTTCATTGCTCACCACACTTGAACAAACCGGATTGCCCCAATTTGAAGTGTGGGTAACTTACGGAACTATATTTAGTGAAATGGGAGATTTTTCATCGGCAATTCATTATTTATCCATGGCATTGCCCCTGGCAGATGAACCGGATCAAATTGAAATTTACTTGGATATTTCCTTTGCCTATCAGAAACAGAAAGACATGGATGCCAGCATTGAGGTACTCACCAAAGGACTAGAGAAAAATTCAAATTCGGAGTCGCTGCTCTATGAATTGGCATTTACCTTTGATCGGGTTGGGAGATATCAAGACGCCATAAATACGTATTTGCGCTACTTGGAAGAAAATCCCTATGCAAATATGGCTTGGTATAACCTCGGAAATGCCTATTCTAAATTGGAGGACTTTGACAAAGCCATATGGGCATATGACTATTCCATCTTGATTTTTGATGAGTTTGCTCCTTCTCATTTTAATATGGGCAATGCCTATCTTTCCTTGTCAAAGTATTTTCAAGCTATAGAGCGCTTTAAGACAGTTTTGAGCCTAGAAGGTGATGATCCGATGGCCTTATGCTATTTGGGGGAAGCGCACGAGGAATTAAAAGAGTATGACATCGCCCTGAACTACTATCGCTTAAGTCTTGAGCTAGATCCAAGCATTTATGAAGCGTGGTTAGGAATCGGAATTATTACCGACATTCAAGGAAAAACCAAAGAAGCCATTACGATCATACACAAGGCTCTAGAGTGTGATCCGCTAAATGCCTCTGTAAATTTAGTGCTAGCCAACGCCTATCATAAAATAGAAAACTTGGACCAAGCGCGATATTACTTTGCGCAAGCCTTGGAATTTGATTGGGAAGATGAAGAAATCTTGCGGGATTATGTCTTCTTTTTACTAGAACAGGGTCCCATAGGAGCACTCGAATTGTTAAATGATTTTCAAATGGAGCTTGCGAATAATCCTGAATATTTACTGCTCTTCACTCATACCTTAGTTCATTTAAATCGTATGCCTGAGGCTATTTTATTGTTCTCATCCTTGGTGGCTTTGAGTCGAGAACAAGCGCAGTGCCTGCTGGATTGGAACCCCGCCCTTCAAAGTCACAAAGATTTTGTAACTTTGTTCCATGAGTAATTTTACACTTCCGTTTATCCCGGAAAGACCACAAAAGCCTCGAAAAGAAGGGGTTACTATGATGATGGATAAGGGAATGGGCTTGAGGGAAACCGAACATTTCATCGAAGCATCGGCACATTTAACAGATTTGGTGAAATTTGGCTTTGGAACTTCATACGTTACTACTAAGCTCGAAGATAAAATCAAACTGTATAAAGAGGCAGGCATTCGTCCATATTTAGGAGGAACCTTGTTTGAAGCCTTTTACGCGCGTGGTTTGGTAGATGATTATCAACGGCTATTAGATCGACTCGGGCTGGACTTAGTAGAGATTTCCGATGGGTCAATTATCATTCCCCACAAAGAAAAGTGTAAGCTTATAAAACAAATGTCCAAGTCTAGAACCGTGCTCTCTGAGGTTGGGTCAAAGGATTCTGGCATCATTGTTTCTCCATTCAAATGGGTGAGTTGGATGAAGGCAGAATTGAATGCCGGTTCATGGAAAGTAATCGCTGAAGGACGTGAAGCAGGGAATGTTGGTGTGTTTAGACCGAATGGCACAGCCCATACGATGCTCATCAATCACATCATTGCTCGGGTAGATCCTACACAAATTCTTTGGGAAGCACCACAAAAGAATCAACAGGTGTGGTTTATTAAGTTATTCGGGGCCAATGTTAACCTTGGAAATATTGCACCCAATGATATGATTCCCCTGGAATGTCTAAGATTGGGATTAAGAGGAGATACATTCTTTGATTTTTTACCCCCAGATTATGCGGATCGGTTGAAACAAGTCAACGACGAGCACGAAGCATTAGAAGAGTCCGAAGAATAAGCCCACGTGTTCATCCTAAAATCGGAATACAGGATTCATGAAGGCCCCATTTATACCTTGGGGATTGCTGATGCTATTGTGTTTACAGGATCTTCCGATAATACCGTTAAATCCCTTGATTTAAATTCCGGAAACCTACTCCCCTTTACGGTACGCAGCGAAAGCTCTCCAATTTCCTTGCTGTCTATTCATGCTGAACTCTTGGCAATTGGCTATTTAACGGGCGAATTTTATTTGATTAACCCCACCACACGAAACGTGCTCTTCGAATATCATTTTACCGGAGATGCGGTTTTTTCGCTCTGTGTATTGAATTCCCTAACGCTGGCGGTTGGTCTTGGCTCGGGCAGGCTTGGTATTCTTGATTTCGTAGATTATGAATGGCTGTATTTGGAACAAATTACTTCCGATAAAATTCGAGCAATGGTTTACCAAGATTCTACACAAAACATCTATTTGGCCTCTAAATCAGGGGAGATTATAGGTTTTAATACCGAAGAATTCACCATCCAAGAGCGGTGGCACGCCCATGACGGTGGCGTGAATTGCTTACTTTTAGCATCGTCAAATCAATTGGTTTCTGGTGGAAAGGATGGACATATAACGCGTTGGAAAGCTCAAGAGCGTGTTAAATCTATTCCTGCGCATCGTGGGGTAATTTACGGCATCCTTGAAGTAGGGGAGTCTCTCATTTCCTGCAGTAGGGATAAATCAATTAAGGTGTGGGATATGGAAACATGGAAGCCACTTCAAAAAATTACGTTTCATCAACAATCGGTTAACCAATTGGTGCAACAAAATGCTCATTCTTTCGTTACTGCTTCCGACGATCACCGAATCGCACATTGGGTTTATGCGGAATAAGTTGATTTTATTGGGTTTTTTACTCCTTGGCTTTCGTCAAATGAATGCGCAACAAGCCACGTTTTTTTCGCAATCTGAATTGGGGTTTTCCCTCGGACAAATGTACTATATCGGGGACCTAAATCCCTTCATGCCTTTCAAGAATAGCCAATGGGCATTTAGTTTCATGTATCGCTATAACCTCCATACACGAATGGCATTGCGGGTTTCCTATTTGCAGGGAAGTATTGAAGCCGATGATAAGAATTCTTCGAATTCAATTTTAGTGAATCGCAACCTCAATTTTCACTCAGAGATTAAAGAACTGGCCGCTGGAGTTGAATTCTATTTTGCGCCCTTTTATTTTGGTAGAAAGAATGGGCGAAAAGAAATCCAAGGTACAGCGTATTTTTTAACGCAGATTGGTGGGTTCTACATGAATCCAAAAACAAGCTTCAATGGGGAAGAGGTTGAATTACGGCCTCTAGGAACCGAAGGACAAGGAACGGTCTTAAATAAAAAAGGAACCTACAGTAATTTTCAATTGTGTGTACCACTCGGAATCGGTGCCAAAGCACAAATCGGAAAACGGGTTACATTTAACATCGATTTAGGAATTCGAAAAACATTTACGGATTACATGGATGATGTTCATGCTGCCACCTTTATAGATCCTGCAGTGTTGGGACAGTATTCAGGAGATGTGGCTGCGGCACTTTCTAACCAAAGTATAGACGGTGCCCGGAATGGGTATCGCGGGAATCCTAGCACCAAAGATTGGTACTTATACGCCGGGGGTATGGTAAGCGTTCGCCTCGGTAGGGGAAGAAAATGCTTCCAATTGCGTTAATAATAGGCTTGTGGCAGCAGATATTGCTGCACGTAATCAAAGACACCCTCCTTTAACGTGTAAAAGGCTTGAGTGTAGCCTGATTCACGCAATTTACTCATGCCTGCACACGTGTAGTATTGGTAGGTATCGCGGATATCGATGGGCGTATCAATGAATGAAATCTTTGGTTCCTTACCCATGGCCTCAAAGGTGAATCGAGCCAATTCAAAAAATGGATTCGCTACCCCGGAACCCAAGTTGTATATCGCAGAATTCGGCTTTTGTTCCAATAAGAATACAATCACATTCACTACATCCTTCACATACACAAAATCCCTCGACTGGTATCCATCGGCAACATCCGACCGGTGAGATTTGAAAAGGCTCATGGTGCCCGTTGCTTGGATTTGGTTAAAGGTATGCATCACCACGGATGCCATTCTTCCCTTGTGATATTCGTTGGGTCCGTATACATTGAAGAACTTCAGTCCCGCCCAAAACGGTGGTGTTTTTTCTTGTGCTAATACCCATAAATCAAAATCTTGCTTAGATTGACCGTATGGATTCATGGGTTTCAACGATGGGATTAATGCATGGTCATCGGTATATCCATGTTTCCCATTTCCGTAAGTAGCTGCGGAGGATGCATATACCAATGGAATCTGGTGTGCTGTGCATAATTCCCAAATTCGAATCGAATAGCTGAGGTTAAGATGGTCTAGAACCGCTAGATTTTGTTCGGTTGTGTTTGTGCGTGCACCGATGTGAAGTACTGCCTCAACCTGTGCTGCATGCCGACTAAACCAATCAATAAAAACCGCTCGATCGATGAATTCAACATCGGATGCATGTATAAAATTATCTACTTTCTTTTCAATGCTAAAGTCATCTACCGCAACAAGGTGGTGGGTGTTTTTACGCACGTATTCTGCCAATAGACAAGATCCAACAAATCCTGCTGCACCCGTAATTACAAGAATTGGTTTATGATTCGGGTTTGGCATGGAGGCATTGTTTGACATTAAAACAAGCCGTGAATTTCACCATCAATCATATTTATAATCTTGCCTAAGTCTTCTTGACTTTCAGTAAAATTATTATTATCGATGTCTATGATTAATAACTTGCCTTTGTCATAGGTGGAAATCCATGCTTCGTAGCGCTCATTTAAGCGTTTCAAGTAATCCAAACGAATGCTTTCCTCGTAATCTCTACCTCGTTTTTGAATGTGACTCACCAGCGTTGGTATGCTTGCACGCAAATAAATCAATAAATCTGGTGCTTTAACAAAGGAATCCATGAGATTAAATAAGGAGAAATAGTTCTCAAAATCACGGGTAGTCATTAGGCCCATAGAATGCAAATTCGGCGCAAAAATATAAGCGTCTTCGTAAATCGTCCGGTCTTGAATTACCGTTTTTTCTTGCGAATGAATGTCCTGTATTTGTGAAAATCTACTGTTCAAGAAGTATACTTGTAGGTTGAACGACCACCGTTGCATGTCTTCGTAAAAGTCATTCAAGTAGGGATTTTGTTCCACGTCTTCAAAATGTGTTTCCCACCCATAATGTTTTGAAAGCATGTTGGTTAGTGTGGTTTTACCAGCACCAATATTTCCGGCGATTGCAATGTGCATTGATTTGATTTTAAGCGACTAAATTACAAATTAAGGATTGAAGTTTGGTGAATTTTAACGCTGAATTATAAACACTTTTAGTTCGTTTGATGTTCTAGCAATCAATTGATTACTAGACATATACAATTCAAGTATCGTTTCTGTTGTGGATATTTTGTAAACTTCATTCACGCCTTCGAATAAATCTCGGTAATACAGGGTGTGCTCATTGACAAAGAAAAATCCATTAGCAAATGGAATCATTGCTTGATTTGATTCCGAAGCACAGCGCACTACGTTCATAAAGTCATCCAGTAGACAAATTTTTCCATCCCTTGAACTAATCCATAGGCCTGATTCATTTTCATTCAATGCGATTTCTCCAGATATGTCCAGTATTCCCTGTAAATTACTGACCCCTTGAACTTCAGTTTTTGTAACATAGTTAAACAGGATTAATTTGCTGTTCAGCTCATCGTAAAGCCACATCATGTCCGGACGTTTACTCGATGCTACGGCACTCACATTAAGCAAGTCGAGCTCATCTAAATTGATGCAATCTCCATTCGCAGTGAGGGTGTTATCTAATAAACACAGCTGTTGTTGGCTTTTTGAAAATACCATTACTTTCAAGGA
>CANMTO010000022.1 GCA_947500755.1 Flavobacteriales bacterium | reverse complement strand
GGTTGAAATAACCGTCATTAATGGTATCAATACACGGCTCACCACCTACAAAATTCTCTTGATCGTTCCATCCTTCCACGGTAAATTTGTATTCAATAGCACCAGGAGCGAGAGGTAAAGTAACTTCCCACATGGAACCTGTAGTATTGGTCATTGGATTACAAGACCCACACCATCCATTAAACGAACCATTAACGAAAACTCCGTTTGCAAGATTCGCTGCTCCAGCATACTGAGACATATCCACTCGGAATGTTACGTTGTAGTTTGCTACAGGGGCCATTTGCGTTCGGTTGTAAATGAATCTCCACCAGTTTGCACCCACGTTGATATCCAGGGTTAGCGTATTTCCACCATTACTCAATCCAGTTAAATAAGTGATTGTATCCGCCGCATTTGCAGGCGAAGCAATTTCTGACCCGTTAATCACTTTGGCTAAGCCCATGTGCGCACCCAATCCATATACAGAAAGCGTGTTGGTTGTTCCGTTATAGGCATAGGTAGCAGGATTAGAACCGTTGTGTGGTGCAACTGGCGTTCCACATGCATCTGGTGTGGCGCCTTGCCATCCTTCTAACCATGTTTGGCCATCCATATAATGCATCATGGTACCATTCGCATTAAAGGTAATAGAGTCGTCAAACATACATGCTCGAGTCGTTAAGTCTCCAACACCATTTGACCACCATTGCATGCTACCTTGAGAAGGACCAACACCCATAGCTGCTGCTTGGTTTGCAAGTTTCCATGTACCCACAACTTGTGCGTTGAAAGCCATTGGTAGTAAGAGAAAAAGTAATAATTTTTTCATAACATTAAAATAATTTAAGGGTTGTATGGGGTAAATATAGTAAATTTTACAATAAGTCTAAAATAATTAAAAATATTTCAAGTTATTTAATAATCAAGTCTTTAGCAATTCTATCGGAATAAAACCGAACCGGTTTTAGTTCCTATGCTGAAATTGAATGTTCCAGGTTCGAATACCCATTCACCCGCTTCATTCACAAACATGAGGTCTTCCTTATTTATCACAAATCGCACTTCCTTGGTTTGTCCTGCGGGAATTTTTACTTTTAGAAAGCGTTTCAATTGTTCCCCTGCTGGTACCATACTCGCGAATTCATCTCCAACATACAGTTGAACCACCTCATCTATTTCACGATTGCTTTGATTGATCACATCAACGGTAATTTCCCACGGCGAATTCTCGCTTAACACCTCATTGCTTTTTAAATGCTCATAGCTTACCTCACCATAATGCAACCCAAACCCAAAAGGCCATTCCGGATTAAACGCTGCAAAGTCGCCAACATTGGAACGATCAACACTGCGAGGACGGTCATAATACTCAATCACTCCATCATATTTCGGATAGGTATATGGAAGCTTTCCACTAAAATTCTTTTCTCCAGAAAGTAACTCAACAAGCGCTTCCGCCCCATAGTCTCCTGGTAAGTAGCATTGAACAATGGCTCCGGCAGGGTCAACAATGTCTCTAATGATGCGAGGCCGTCCCTCCACCAATACGATGATCACATTTTTATGCTTAGCATAGGCCATTTTTGCCAATTCAAGCTGTTTGGAATCTAGGTGCAAACTGCGAATGTCGCCAGGTTTTTCCGTCGCAGGAACCTCGCCTAAACATAAAACCACTGTTTCCACCTCATCAAGCTTTTTGATATAGTCTTCAAGGGATACAAAGCGTGATTGCTCTACTTCCTTGTCTTTGTATAATTCAAGCCCCTTTGAAAACAGACATTGAACTCCATATTTTTCCTGAAAAGCTTGAACGATGGTCTTGCACCCTTTCGTGTTAAACGAGGTATCCATTCCTTGCCAGGTATGAGACCACGCACCGTTCAGGTATACTAAGTTGTCTGAACATGGGCCGGCAACCAAAAACTTGGTGTTTGTTTTCAGGGGCAGGGTTCCATTATTCTTCAATAAGGTGATGGATTCCAAGGCGGTTTGTTTAGCAGCGGCTTTGTGTTGCGAGGAACCAAAGGCTGTATAATTCGAAAGTACGGGCTGGTGTAAATCAAATAAACCTACCGCTTCTTTTGTTCGGTAGATTCGATTCACTGCATCGTCCAATCTGGCAGAGGTAATATTAGCCTCGTTAACGGATTGTAACATGAGTTCACAGTAGGTTTTATAGTCTGGGGAAAGAGGTACCATGCTCATATCAACGCCCGCATTAAAGGCTTGTTCATACGCTGTTTTTAAATTGGGGGCTACGCGATGCACGGTATGCAGCATGTTAAAATCTTCCCAATCTGAAACCGCAAATCCAGGGAATTTCCATTCGTCTTTGAGGGTATATTGAATTAAGGATTTATTGACGTGACCTGGAATACCATTTACCGTTCCACTGTTGATCATTACCGTTTGAGCGCCGGCTTGAACGGCGGACTTAAATGAAGGCAAATACAACTCCTTCATGTATTTATCAGGAATCCAAGCAGGGGTGCGGTCACGTCCACTGGCAGCGGCACTATACCCTACAAAATGTTTCATACAGGAGAGCACGTGTAACGAATCAATTACACGCGGATTCGTTCCTTGATACCCTTTAATGATAGCTGCGCCCATCTGCGAAACCAAATAAGGGTCCTCACCAAGCGTTTCAAAGGTTCTTGACCAAAGTGGGTTTCTTCCTAAATCTAACACTGGAGAAAAATTCCAAGGAATTCCAGATGCTCTAGTTTCATAGGCTGTAATACGACCAAACTCTGCTGCCAGGCTTGGATTCCATGTAGCGGCTAAACCAATTTCTTGAGGAAACAAGGTTGCCCCTTGGGTATAATTCACCCCGTGAATGGCATCTATGCCATAAAGTACTGGGACCTTAATTCTACCCGAAGTATAATATGAATGAATGGTTTGTGTAATTTCTTGCCATTGCGCTCGTGTTAGCGTATGCCAACTCACATTGAGGATGGAACCAACTTTGTATTTAACAAGCGCTTCAGTGAGTTTATTGGTGTCTAATTTGAGCGGAACCAAGGTTCGGCCTTGGGCATCTGTTTGTGCAACGGCATCCAAGGTGATTTGGCATGTTTGGCCTACCTTTTCTTCTAAGGTTAAGTTCGTACGCTCAGTCGCCTGTTCCTTTGTAACTACACATGAGGTTAATGCACCTAGGCACAAAAAAAACAAAAGTTTTTTCATCGCACTACCCTATTGAAAAACGCGAACATAATCTACGTACATCGTTTGCGGGAATTGTGTGGTTGCATCTGGACTTCCGGGCCAATTCCCACCTACTGCAATGTTGAAAATAAAGAAGAATTTTTCTTGAAATTCAGCCAATTGGGCTGGGGTAGTACTCATAGAATTATACACGGTATTATCTACTAACCAGGTAATACTGTTCGCATTCCAAACGATGGAAAAGACATGAAATTCATCTGCAAAAACTCCTGAATTTAAGGTATAACTATCCCCGAATTGGGCGTGTGATCCGTTGTCACTCCAATGGGCCGTTCCGTGAACCGTTTTGTCGTTGTTAAGAGCTCCACCAATCATTTCCATGATATCTATCTCACCACAGGCAGGCCAACTAACAGAAGTGATATTATCTCCCAACATCCACAAAGCCGGCCAAATGCCTTGTCCTTTAGGTAATGCTGCCCGAATGTCGATCCGCCCATATTTCCAAGATTGAAGGCCTTGGGTTTTAATCCGACTTGAGGTATAATTCTGCCCCCCCATCGCTTCTTGTTTGGCGGTAATCTGAAGTACCCCGCCAGAAACCGTAGTATTTTGACTGGTGTAATTTTGAAGTTCATTGTTACCCCATCCCCAATTACCATTACCCGTTTCATGCACCCAATCCGCTGAGAGAGCGTTTCCGTTAAATTCATCCTGCCAAACTAAGGTATAACCATTGTAGCTCATCGGGCTAGTAGCTCCACTGGTTGGGGCACCTGTTCCGCCCATATTTAGGTTGATTTCAAACACATCGGTTTCCGTAATAAAATATTCCGACGTAGTGTAAGCTACTGTTTTAACTGAATATTCACCTGATGTGGAATACGTATGTGTTGCCAACCCCGCATTAGATTTTATCATGGTAGAATCCCCATTTTCATAAAAGGTGAAAATGTAGAAATTCGCTGAATCCGCATGGGCTGTAACATCAACGGTTGCTGAATTGATGTCCAGTGTTACCTGTAAATTCGAAGGCAAAACAATATCTTTAGGTATATAATTATCCTTTTGACAAGCAGCCAAAACAAATAAAATGGGAAGAAGCATAACTAAGTTTTTCATGATATTATTATTCAGTTTTTAATCTAAGGTACCAATTTAATCCACCCAAATGATGTCCGTATTGTAGGTACATCGTTGAGTCTGTCAACTCCAAAATACGATACGTGTTAACGCCCGTATAAAATCCAATAAAGGCTCCATTTGAAATGGTTATGGTGTTCTCTGCACCTTCAACTAAATTCCAAGACTTATCCATTTGATTGGAATAAGGCGCAGTAAAATCCGCCAGGTTTTCAAAAGAACCAGGGAAGCTTGCAGCAATGGAATTATGGACATAAACATCTCCGTTGGTAATCATATCAAACTTAAAGGCATTTAAATGAAACACATATTTGTCGTTGTATAACCCGCATCCTGGTTTTTCATTCTCTCCGGCAGCCCACCATTCCGGTGTCGCTCCTAATGGACTTTCAGGATCTGGGCCAACGCCAAGGTGACCACTTAAGACAGAATCGATTACCCAGGTTTTATAGCCGGGACCATTCGCACCACCGGTAAGTTTGTTATAAAACGGATTATCGAGCAAGGATAAGTCGGTTTGAGCAATTACCACTTGCTTCGTAGATGAGCGGCTACCGCCTTTATTAAATACCGTTAGCGTAATGGTATAGGTTCCCGCATACGGATAGGTTGCAGTAACATCAACACCTTCGCCCTTCATCCCATTACCAAAATCCCAACGACACACCAAATTTGGGTTGCTTGCCGTAAGCTGAATAATGTTAGCATTAGAATCGGAAGGTACTGCTGTAAATGCAGCATCCGTTTGACTTGGTGGATCGCCCAAGGTTGGACGAACTTTTTTACAGGCCAACAAGGCAGTAAACGCGAAGAGTAAAATTATAATGTTATTTTTCATGATGAAGGCTATTAATATCCTGGGTTTTGAGGCCAACGACCTCCCGTTAAATCTATTTCTACTTGTGGAATTGGGAATACTTCATGTTTCCCAGCAATGAATCCTGGAATGGCTGTTGCTGCTTTACCGGTTCTAACTAAATCAAAAAACCGATGCCCTTCTCCAGATAATTCAAAGCGGCGCTCATTGTAGATTTTATCCAAAGAATTTACTGAAACTCCTGGGATTGAAACGCGCGAGCGGATTTGATTCACATAAGTTTGAGCTACGGCAGTATTACCCAACTGATAATTCGCTTCTGCGGACATCAATAATACATCCGCATAGCGAATGACGCGATAATTCACAGGACTTGTCAAATCATTATCAGGCAGCCCAATTTCTCCTTGCCGTTTGATGTATTTATTGTTGTAAAATCCCGTATGACCTCCGGCGCCGATGGCATACGTTATTGCGCCTGGATTGGGTTGTGCTGCGATAAAGGCTTCAATATCTAAAATGGTCGCAGCCCTGCGCGGATCTCCCGCCGGGAAGAAATTATATAGGTCTTGTGTTGGTAGATTATAACTATTTCCATCTCCATAAACCGGGCCACTATACTGCCGAATCCCTTGAAATCCAGGCGCAGCATTACCTTCTAGGCAAACTAAACAACCGTAACCACCACCTTCTAACCCAGAGTACTGAATATCAAATACCGTTTCCGTATTGTTTTCGTGCGCAACATCAAAAAGTTCAGTATATACCGGATGAAGGCTATAAAGCCCGCTCGTAATCACCAAATCAAACATTTGATCAGCCTCAGTCCATTTACTTTGATATAAATACACCTTTCCCAGGAGGGCTTGAGCAGCTCCTTTTGTTGCTCTACCTTTTTGACCGGCAACTGCATTTAATACGGGATATGCCTCTTTTAAATCTTTTTCAATCTGCGCATATACATCAGCTTTCGGTGATCGATCAATCGAGCGAACTTCTTCAATACCAAGTCGTTTATCAATAACCAATGGAACATCGCCAAAGAACTTAACCAATTCAAAATAGTAATATGCCCTCAAAAATTTAGCTTCGGCAATGATGTGTGCTTTTGCAGGGAAATCGATATTGTCTTGATTTTCCAATAAATAATTAGCCCTTGAAATCCCAACATAATTCCATCGGAAAACACTGCGTAAATCGTTATTAACTCCTCCATGCGTCATGGCATCGATTTGATGAAGACCTTGCGAGTCGTTAGCGCTTTCTCCCCCGGCAATTGCATTATCAGAAGCGATTTCTCCGATCCAAAGAGACATGAAGGAAGTTTGCAGTAAATCATACGCACCTACTAAAGCTCGGTCATAGTCCTCCGGTGTTTTAAAATAATTTTCTGCATCTTGCGTATACGGTGGATCAACTGAAAGGAACTTTTTACATGAAAAAATTCCTGCCAATACTAAACCAACAATCAACAACCGTTTAATATTTTTCATCGATTAAAATTTAAATTGTAAACCAACCATTACTGTTTTAGCCTGTGGATATAATCCATAATCTACCCCAGCAGATAATGCACTTGTTGAACCTAAATCTGGATCATAACCCATATATCTTGTTAGCGTTAACACGTTGTTTGCCGCCACATACACACGAAGTTGTTCCATTTTGATTTTACGTAACCAATCTTTAGAAAACGCATATCCTATTTGTAGGTTTCGTAAACGTAAGAAGGATCCATCTTCTACATAAAAAGAAGAAAACACATTGTTACGTGTAGGCTCTGTGGTTTGACGTGGAACATCAAACGAACTTTCAGGCCCAACCCAGCGATCGATTACATAGCTCATTTGATTCGCATACGGTTGTTGACGCTCATAATTTCGGATGATTTCATTGCCAATAGACGCATAAAAATTTGCAGAAACATCAAATCCTTTATAGCTTCCTGAAAGATTGAAGCCCATGGTGAAATCAGGAATTGCCGAACCTAAATAGGTTTTGTCGCTATCATCAGTAAAGCTAATAACGCCGTCTTCATCTTGATCAACAAAAATTAAATCTCCAGGCTTAGCACCCTCTTGAACTACGGCTGCATTATCGATTTCTTCTTGTGATTGATAGATGCCTGCGGTTTGGTATCCAAAGAAATATCCAATTTCATATCCTTTCTGAAAACGTGTCGCTACATCGCCTCCAACGCTAAATGCAGCTCCAGGCAGATAATCAACACCCGTTGGAACCGCAGTAACTTCATTGTTCACTGCTGTAAAGTTCCAATTTGCCTCATATAAGAAATCTTTGGTTCGATCTGAGCGATATCCTAATTCAAGTTCCCACCCTTTATTGGACACATTTCCTGCATTAATTACCGGAGCATAACCTCCTGGACCATAGGAGCCCATTAATGCGGAAACATCTGGTTGGAACAAAAGGTCAAATGTGTTTTTGATAAAGTAATTGGTAGTAACAGAAAGTTTCTTCCAAAAGGAAAGGTCAAGTCCAATGTTTAACTGCCGGGTAGTTTCCCATTTCAAATCTGGATTTGCAGGACGACCGATTGCCACGCCTTGGGTAATGACATCATCAAACACGTAAACCCCTTCGCCATTGAGCAATGCTCGGTATGCGAAATTTGGAATCTGATCATTTCCGGAAATCCCGTAGCTTACTCTCAACTTACATAAGTCAATTGGTTTGAATTTGAAGAATTTCTCTTCTGAAATTAACCATCCTGCGGACATGGATGGGAAGGTTCCAAAGCGGCTATTTGGTCCGAATTTACTAGAGCCATCTCTACGCACCACCATGGAAACTAAGTACTTTTCTTTGAATCCATATTCAGCACGCATGAATACAGAAACCAAACGCTCCGTAAATTCCCAAGACCCAGTATTATTTAAATACCCTCCTTGGGTAGTATTGGCAGAAATATCTGCATAATTGACATCATTATTCGGAACGCCATACGCAACACCATTTAGCGATTTTCCATCCCGTTGAAAAATAGTAACCCCTGCTGTTGCTTTCACCTGATGATCCGTTTTAAATACTTGATCATAATTTGCAAATCCTTCGTAGGATAAATCACTAAACGTATTTCGTTCTTCGTAAATCGCTGCTCCTCGGTCGATTTCAAATCCAGGAGTCAGTTCAACCGTAGGTGATTCTAATTGATCATTAAGGGCCGTATTGGCATATTTTCCATCTCCGTACCACACCAATGGGGAGAACACCTTAGAATCCACCAAAGAAACATTATAATTGAAGCGATTCGTAACTGTTAAAAAAGAAAGCGGTTTGTAGACAAACTCTTCCTTACCAACAAATTTTTGCGCTTGATTCCAGTTGTAGGTGTTCATGATTTGAGCCACCGGATTAATGATGTCGCTCACTTCTTCCATGTATGAGTAATTCCCTATCGGAGAAATTACAGGTTCTGTTGGGAAGGCGTTAATCGCATTGTATAATACGGAACCAATCCCATTTTCAGGAAGGGTATTTCTGCCTTCAGTTGAAAACAAAAGCACCGAATTCAATTTAAGTTTATCGGAAAGGTCGGTTGAAAAATTAAGGCGTGCATTATAACGATCAAAATGAGATTTTGAGCCACCAACAATACCGTCCTGATTGAAATAACCCAAGCCAATAGAGTATCGAGTATTTAAGGTTCCTCCATTCAAGGATACGTTATGACTTTGTACCGGTGAGCGCGTAAATACTTGATCTTGCCAATCTGTTCCGTTTCCAACATTCACATTATCAAAAGGCATGGCTTGACCGCCCATTGCGAACATTTCGTTTTTAATAACGGCATATTCATCGGCGCGCAATAAATCAAGTTTTTTAGAAGTTTCTTGCAAGCCAAAATACCCGTTATATTCAATGGTTGGTTTACGGTTTATTGAGCCATTCTTGGTCTCAACAAGTACCACTCCATTTGCGGCACGAACACCATAAATACCTGCCATGGCATCCTTTAGCACCGTAATCGATTTAATATCAGACGGATTTAGTGCATTTAATCCTTGAGAGTCATATACAATTCCATCCACTAAAATTAAAGGGTCGTTATCCCCAAAGGTGCCGAGGCCACGAATCCGTATGTTCGCACTACCGCCTGGTGAACCGGAGTTTGTAGATATACTCACCCCCGCCATCTGACCCTGCAGGGCTTGATCCATCCGCGCCATGTTCATTTTTTCAATGTCTTCTCCGTCGACTTTTGATGTTGCACCGGTAATGGTTTTGTTTTTGGCCTCGCCATATCCAATGACAGTAATTTCCTTTTTATCAGAAAACTCTGGCTTCATAATAAGCGCTAAGTTCTGATCCCCAGGGCCAACAACCACCTCTTGGGTTTGATATCCATAAATAGAGAGTGTTAATGTAACACTAGTGGTATCTTTCAGTTGAATTGAAAAGAATCCGTCATTCGCTGTTAAGGCATTTCCTTTAGGTGATTTTGAGGAAATCTTCGCAAATCCTAAGGGTTCGTTTACGTCATTAACTACTTTTCCAGAAACGACCCTCATTTGAGCGAATCCTATCGTAGTACATGCCAAGACAAAAAGTAAAAATCCTATTCTCATTGTTTTCTTTTAAAATTACTTTGTGGGGAGTTGCCTCCCCACGCACTAAGTAAAAACTAACTAATCAACTGTTTTATTATCAATTGAATGGTAAATATAAGTATATTATTGTATTTTTTACAATATCTAAATAATTCCGTTACATTTTGAAAACCCAAGCACTTTGTTCAAGTCTATCTAACTCATTTTGAGCATCAAATGAAAAAAGCCGAGCTGGACGATGCTTAACATTGGTTTGTTTTTCCGTGTTTTTTACCAACGGAATACCTTTAATTTTCTTTCTAAAATTGGCTTTATCTAATGGGATTCCATTCACATACTCGAATAATTGCTGAAATTCGTTAAGGGTAAACTTCTCTGGAAGTAACTGAAAACAGATGGGTTCAATGGAGAGTTGTTTTTTAAGCCGATCAAAAGTCGCCTCTAAAATTTCATTGTGATCAAAAGCCAAATCACCAACTTCCAATACGGGTTCCCATTTCACTTCATTTGCCCATGAGGAGGCTTTGATGGAAAAGTCTTCAATTCTTACTAACGCGAAATATGCGATTGTAATAACTCGGCCTTGTGGATGTCGTGAAGGACTTCCAAAGGTATGCGCTTGATGCATTTGAATGTTAGTAAGTCCGGTTAATTCGCGAAGAATGCGTTCCGCGGCGTTGGGTAAATCTTCGTCCGGATAAACCAAGTCTCCAGGAATGGCCCAATAATCTTTGTAGGGGTCTACCGATCGCTTTATGTGCAGCGTTTTTATTTTCCCTTCCGCGTATCCAAAAATCAAGCAGTCTACAGAAAATGCAGAACTAAAAAAATCAGGAAAATCAATTTTATACATGGCCAGAATTAGTGAGTAGTTTCAGCGCTATCTAAGTGAGTGATTCCCTGTTTTTTCAGCATTCGACTTACCGCCCACGCAAAAAAAGCGAGATACACAAAACAGAGCACTCCAATCCAATACGAATTTTGGATACCTATGGATTTACTCGTTCCTAAGGATGCCTGCCATTGCGACACAAATCCGCCTCCCATAATCATCATAATCATTAGGCTAGAAGCCGCATTAGTTTTTTCATTCAGTCCTGCAATACCTAAGGTAAAAATGCAAGGCCACAGGGTAGAGCAAAATAAGCCCACGGAAATAAATGCAAACACACTGACCATGCCGCTGGCAAAAATACCAACCATGAGCGCCCCTGCGCCTAGTACTGAATAAACGATCAATTGTCTCACTGGATTTCCACCGGTAAATGCTTCGGCAACCATAAGAACGATCACCAAAAACAAATAAGGATAGAATTGAGAAACATTATGCCCTGCAATATAATTCGCTAACATAAAAATTGAAAAGGCGAGAAACGGCAACAAGATCGAAAGCCGCTGTTTAATGTCTGCCCCAACATTAAAGGCGCCTGCCGCAGAGGCCCAACGACCAATCATCAAACTGCCCCAAAACAAAGAAACAAATGGCGTGATTTCGTGCTCTGCCTTTCCAAGCTTTAACCTCATGAATTCAGGAAGATTGCTCGCAGTGGACACCTCTACTCCCACATACAAGAAAATTGCAATCATCGCCAGAATTACTTGTGGTTTTTTAGCCACAGCGAGAATCGATACTTGTGCTGAGGTAGCCGGCCCTTCCTCTTCAATTTGATCTGGAACATTGGAAAATTTAAAAAATATTGCCGCTAAAATAAAGGTGGCACCAAGGATTAAATATGGAATTTTTACTGCTGAAAGCTCGAGGTTTGTGGAACCTGTTCCGGCCATACCAAAAATCGCAAAGGAAACTAAAACGGGTCCGATGGTGGTTCCCACATTATTAATGCCTCCCGCCAAACTTAATCGCAAATTACCGGTGGATGGGTCTCCCATGTTGATGGCCAAAGGGTTGGCCGCAATTTGTTGAAGTGCAAAGCCTATTCCCACGGTAAATAGCCCAGCGAGTAACAATGGGAACGAAGACTCATTCGCAGCAGGAATGAACAACAAGGTTCCTAGGGCGGAAATCACCAAGCCCAAGGCTAAGCCATTTCGATAGCCCAAGACTTTAAGTAAGTCTTTTTTCAAAATGCCTGAAATTGCAAAATAAATCAAAGACCCCACCGTGTATGCAATATAAAATGCGACAGAAATCAACTGGGCTTTGTCTTGTTTTAGGTTGAGTGCCTTTTTAAAAACAGGGATCAAAATGTCATTGCTAGAAGCAACGAATCCCCAAAAAAAGAAAATAATGATTAGGGCACCAAAGGCACTAAAGTTGGTTTTTTTCATGGTCAAAGTTTCGACCAAAATACAATTAAATTTGATTACCCGAGCTGAACTCCGGCTGTTTTTGTAATATCGACCATAAGTATGCGCTCAACCGAAGCGACAATCGCAGCAACATCAAAGCCACAAGTATCCCACAGTTCTTCTTGGGTTCCATGGTGAATAAACTCATCCGGAATCCCTAGACGAACAACTTCGGCTTTATAGCCCCGATCCGCCATAAACTCTAATACCGCTGAACCAAATCCCCCCATTAAACAACCATCTTCCACGGTAATTACCTTATCAAATTTGGAGAAAACTTCATGCAATAGCATCTCGTCGAGTGGCTTAACAAAGCGCAAATCATAATGCGCAGGCGTAATTCCTGACTTAGTTAAGGTTTTAATGGCTTCCTGCGCAAAATTACCTGGGTGACCAATGGTTAAAATGGCAACGCTTTCTCCGGAGGAAACTCTTCTGCCTTTTCCAACCGGAATTTCTTCAAATGGCGTTTTCCAATCGGTCATAACACCATTACCCCTTGGGTAACGAATGGTAAATGGCCCTTTATTTTCGAGTTGAGCCGTATACATTAGGTTGCGTAATTCTTGCTCATTCATTGGCGCGGAAACCACCATATTTGGAATACAACGCATATACGCTAGGTCATAGGCCCCATGATGTGATGCGCCATCTGCCCCAACTAAGCCCCCACGATCTAAACAAAAAACAACATTCAGGTTTTGCAGGGCTACATCATGTAAGACTTGGTCAAATGCCCGCTGCATGAAAGATGAATAAATATTACAAAAGGGCAACATTCCTTGCGTTGCTAGACCGGCACTGAAGGTAACGGCGTGTTGTTCGGCAATCCCCACATCAAAAGCGCGATCTGGCATGGCTTTCATCATAATATTCAACGAACTACCGCTTGGCATTGCCGGTGTAATTCCCATGATGTTTTTATTGCGTTCGGCTAATTCAACAATCGTGTGGCCAAAGACATCTTGATACTTTGGGGCCTCTGGTCCAATGGGCACAACCTTAACGATTTCTCCCGTATCCTTATTGAATACTCCTGGGGCATGCCATTTTGTGGGGTTGCCCTCTTCGGAAAACTTATATCCTGCACCCTTTTTCGTAAGGCAATGAAGAATTTTAGGTCCGGGAATATCTTTTAAGTCTTCTAGCACTTTAACTAAGCCTTCTACGTCATGACCGTCTACAGGGCCAAAATATCTAAAATTTAAGGATTCAAATAAATTCGACTGATTGAGTAGGGTACTTTTGAGTGCGTGAGAAACCTTGGACGCAATTTTTTGTGCGTCAGGTCCAAATTTAGAAATCACTCCAAGCCAATTCCAAACCTCATCCTTCACTTTATTGTATGTATGAGAGGTAGTGATATCGGTAAGATACTCTTTAAGAGCGCCCACATTTGGGTCAATCGACATGCAATTATCGTTAAGGATTACGAGTAAATTCGCGTCCTTTTCAAACCCTGCGTGATTTAATCCTTCAAAGGCTAAGCCTGCGGTCATTGCTCCGTCACCAATCACAGCAATATGGTGTTTGTTAAGGTCTCCTTTAGATCGGCTCGCTATCGCCATCCCCAAAGCTGCAGAAATCGACGTGGAAGAGTGTCCGACACCAAAGGTATCGTATTCGCTTTCGGAACGCTTTGGAAAACCGGAAATCCCCCCTTTCAATCGGTTGGTATGAAATTGTTCCCTTCTTCCTGTTAGAATTTTGTGCCCATAGGCTTGATGCCCAACATCCCATACCAATTGATCTTTTGGTGTATTGAACACATAATGCAGCGCTACTGTTAGCTCAACCACACCCAAACTGGCGCCAAAATGGCTGTTCCCTATTTCAGAAATTACATCCACAATGTACTGCCTTAATTCACTTGAGACTTGTGGTAAGTCGGTTTTGGTGAATTGGGACCTAAGATCTTCGGGAATGTTTATTTTTGAGAGGAACGGTCCCGGTTTGTATATACTGCTCATTTAAACAAAATTAACTATAATATTTTAAAACAAGAAGGCCTGAAATATGTTCAGGAAGATGAGCAGTTGCGCGTTTAAAATTGTATTTTTGCACGCAGAAAAACAGACGTGAAAACACTAAGACCGTTTATTCAATTTACAAAGTTTCGCCTTTCTTTTTTGGTGATAATCTCGGCTTTGTCAGGGTATTTATTAGTTGGCGGATCATCATATGTGGTTGCACTGCAATTACTGATTGGTGGATTTTTAATTACCGCAGCCTCAAACGGCGTAAACCAACTGCTTGAAATGAAGCAAGATGCGTTGATGAATCGAACAAAAAGCCGGCCTTTAATTACCGGAGAACTCACAAAAAATACCGGGATAATTATTTCTGTAAGTTGTCTATTGCTTGGTTCTTCGCTGTTGTGGTTCGTGAATTTAAACAGCCTCTTATTGGGTCTTGGCGCTTTTGTATCGTATGCCTTTGTTTACACTCCCCTCAAGGGAAGAACGGCTTGGGCTGTTTTTGTTGGGGCGATTCCCGGAGCGATCCCTCCCATGTTGGGTGCGATTGCGCACACCGAAACCTTCAGCTTTATTCCCGGACTTTTATTTTTCATTCAATTTATGTGGCAATTCCCACACTTTTGGGCAATTGCTTGGGTCACCCATGAGGATTATCAACGGGCAGGGTATTTTTTATTACCATCAAAAACAGGAAAATCTAAGCAATCGGCATACTTAATTTCTCTTTACTCCCTCGTTCTTATCCCTATAAGCCTAATTCCGTGGTTAATGGGCATAACCAATCATGTTTCCCTGTTCATCGTTGGAATATTTGGGGTATGGTTTTATTTTCTGTCTTATCGCTTGTACACCACGTGTGAAGATCGTGATGCCAAAAAACTTATGTTCGCTTCGTTTGTTTATTTACCAATCATACAATTTGCGTATGTGTTTACTAAACTTGACTCTGTTATTCAAAATTTAATTAGCCATGGATTATTCTAAAGAATTGAGCCCGGAGATTCGGGAGAAAATGAAAAAAAATCTCGTTTATGTGGGAATTTTTGCGGTAGTAATGTTCTTTGCAGGACTAACTTCTGCCTATTATGTAAATATGGGTGGAGGTTTTTGGCTCACGTACCCTATGCCCAATGGTTTTTACTTAAGCACCTTGTTTATCGGGCTTAGTTCGCTCTTTTACGTCTTGGGCATTCGTTCCATAAAACAAGGAAAAACCGGGGGTTTAAAACTCAATATGGGCTTAACCTTGGCATTCGGATTACTCTTTGTAAGCTTTCAATTTGTTGGTTATCGACAGCTTATTAATCGCGGAATTTACAACCCTTCTATGTACTGGACATACCCGGAAATATTAGTGAACGATGGCCGATATGGAGATACTATTACGGCAACAATTCAGAACAAGCCCATTCGTGTCGATGGAAATCAATTCAGCATCGCTAATCGTCCAATGACGGAGAATGAGTTTAAAGATTTTCAAGCGTACTTAAAAAACTATGCCCTGCCTGAACAGGTTATTTTTAGTAGACAACACACCCCGCTTACGGCTGTTCCTTCTTCCAAATACACCTTATTTATAAACAACGAGGCGCTACTCATTAAAGAGGGCAAATTATACACCAATGACTCTACTGTTATGTCTCACACCGACGAAATCAGGCTTTGTAAAGTAGCCATGAACGTAGTTCTAGGCCGCGGGCAATTTATGATAAAAGGTCAATACGGTAAAGACTTTGCGGTAAACTTAAAAGGGAAAACCTTGAGTTACAAAGATGGAAATTTCTGGTTTAATGGCCGCATCCTTAGTGAAAGTGCGCAATTAAATGCGCGCGAAACTTCCGATAACGCGAGTGCCTTTTTATATATAATAACCTTTGTACACCTGTTGCATGTGCTGGGCGCATTGATTTATTTAATAGTAATGGTAAAAAACTCGTTAACAGGAGTTTACAGTCAAAACAATCACTTATCACTCCGTTTAGGCTCTCTTTTCTGGCATTTTTTAGGCATATTATGGGTCTATTTGTTCCTGTTTTTCAATTTTATTCATTAAACTTGCACAAAATTTAACACAATGGCAGGTCATTCCGCGGCACTTGATTCAAAGACCTTATGGGGAGGAAAAATTTCCCCGTTTTCAACTAGTTATGGAAAACTAATGATGTGGTTTTTCCTGGTTTCTGATGCATTATCTTTTGGAGGTTTATTGATTTCTTATGGGTTTACCCGACATGATTGTTTGGAGGCTTGGCCAATAGGTGAAGAAACCTTTAATTCGATGCCGTTTCTTGGGCACGGGTTTCCGCTTTTATATGTTGCTCTAATGACCTTCATTTTAATTATTTCCTCGGTAACAATGGTGTTAGCGGTTGAGGCAGGGCATCGGATGGATCGCAAGGGAGTGACCAACTGGATGATTGCTACGATTATTGGAGGTTTCTTCTTTGTAGGATCCCAAGGATGGGAATGGTATCACTTCATTCATGGATCTGAGTTCGGTAAAATTGAATTGGCTGATGGATCTGTGGCTATTGTTAAAGGTCATTTCGGTGAAATCAAAAACTTCACTGTTACTACGCCTGGTAACCACCACAAAGAAGGTGATGTCATTAAGGAAGACTTAATGCACACCTTTCAACATGCTGCTGCTGCAGGACATATAAACAATGGAATCATTACCTTACATGACGGGTCTAAAGCTTCTATTACCAAAGAAAAAGACCATGAATTAACATTAATCGTTAAGAAAAGTGGAAGGGTTAACAAAGCATCAAAAGCAAAGCGGAAAATTACTGGTGTAAAAGCGGAAAAACTATACTATGAAGCGCTATACTCAGGGGAAGCCAACCGTGTGATTTATGGCGCTAACCTAAAGCAAAATGAATACGGTCCGCAACAGTATGCACAGTTCTTTTTCTTTATCACCGGGTTTCACGGATTCCACGTATTCTCTGGAGTGATTATCAATATTATCATTTGCCTTGGTGTTGTAGCTGGTACATACCAAAAAAGAGGACATTATGAAATGGTAGAAAAAACCGGATTATATTGGCACTTTGTAGACCTTGTATGGGTCTTCGTATTTACATTCTTTTACCTGATTTAATTTCGAGATATGGAACGCGACGATTTAATTGAATACTCTTTAGACACTCACCACAACGAGATAAAAGGCAAAGAAATTCGCAAGAAAATCTATAAGGTAACGATTCTTCTTACCCTAGTGACCGGTATTGAAGTCTTCTTAGGAGCTGTTATAAAGCAAGATGCTTCGATTTGGCCTTTAATTAAGTGGACTTTTTTAGTCCTGACCCTTTTGAAGGCCGGTTACATAGTTATGGTGTTTATGCACCTTGGAGATGAACGCAAATGGTTGCGTTATGTAATTCTTGTTCCTTACTTTATTTTTATTCTTTACTTGATTTTCATTGCCCTTTGGGAAGCCACAGCAATTAAATCCGTGTTGACCTATTTTTCTTAATCTCTAATGAGCAATACCAAAAAGCTAAGGAAAGTTTTGGGCTTCCTTTTAGTGTTTGGTCCGGCATTATTCCTAATCCTTATTTCCACACGTGGGTGTAAGCACCAGTTTCAAACCCTAGATGATTATGGGCAAGTAAAGTCCTATTCGTTCACGGACAGCTATGGAAAAACGCACCATGCCGAGGAATTCAAAGACGAAATAATACTCATCACCACGATCCAAAAAACATGTCCGTGGGACTGTTCTGTGTCGTTTTGGCGCTTAAATCAGATTGTGTATCAACACATTCGTAAAAACAGCCATAAAAAACTTAAACGTGTGCGTATTATTTCTTTCGTTACTGACGGAAAAGGAAAGCCCGAAAAAAACATTGCTATGGTTCGTCAAATGATGGAACGTGATGTAGAGGGGTATGATCCGAAATTATGGATTGTTGCAACAGGTGATGTGCGCAGTATTTACGACATCGAAAACAACAATCAAACCCTATTGCAAACGGGAGATAAATACTATGGCGGTGAGGCGTTTCAAGAGCTCATGCTATTAACCGATAAACAAAATCATTTACGCATGGTGTTAAAGGGCAACCAAGAAGGGCTCATTCGAAGGATGAAAGAAAGTATCGCTTTATTATTAAAACAGTATGATAAGGATCGGGCTATACGTAAGTAGCATCTTACTCTTCTTTTTAATTCAGGGCTGTTCAGAATCACCGAAACTTCCATATCTTGGAAACGCCGATGTGGAATATACAGAAAAGGATGGTGTTGTAGTAACGGATACGGTATATCCTAAAATCCCCTCCTTTGCTTTTAAAAATCAAGCCGGAAAGCAAATAACTGAAAAAACCTACCAAGGTAAATTTTGGGTGGTTGAATTCTTTTTTACATCTTGTCCTACCATTTGTCCAGTTATGACCAAGCAATTAAAACGCCTATACAACCAACTAGACCAAAAAACGCATCGTGAGGTTCAGTTTCTTTCGTTCTCAATAGACCCATCCGAAGACACCCCTTCCGTACTATTTAACTACCAAAAAAAGAACCACATCCAGTTTAAAAATTGGGACTTATTGACTGGGAATGAGGCCGAAACGCACCGTCTAGGCATACAACATTTTTTAACGTTTGCTGGCAAAGACGATATGTCTGCCGGTGGTTATGCCCATTCAGGGTCCTTTACCTTGGTTGATGCGCAAGGATACGTGCGCGGAGTGTATGCGGTAACCAATTTTGATTTATCTGTAAATGAACAAGAATTCAATCGAATGGTTAAAGAAATAAATATCCTTTATGATGAACACATTAGCGCCCCATAAAATCGCGACATACAGAAAACTAATCATCGCAGTATCTATTGTAATTCCGCTAGTAGTGGGTGCACTGTTTCGAATTCGCATCCCTGGGGATTTATCTTTCCTTCCTCCAATTTACGCAGGATTCAATGCTGCAACAGCATTACTTTTGATCTCAGCACTTGTTGCAATTAAACAAGGGAAAATAGAATTGCATCGCTTCTTTGTTCGACTTGCATTAATGCTATCCATATTGTTTCTTGTGTGCTACGTGGCTTATCATTTAACCTCTGACCCCACATACTACGGAGACTTAAATCACGATGGTAACCTTACTTCACTTGAAAAGGATGCGGCAGGAAGTATGCGTTCGGTGTACTATATGACCCTAATAAGCCATGTCGGACTAAGTATTGTGGTGATTCCCATGGTATTATTCGCCTATCTCTATGCTTGGTCTGGTGAATATACAAGACACAAACGTCTCGTGAAATTTGCCTATCCCATATGGCTATATGTTGCAATTACTGGGGTTATCGTTTATTGGATGATTTCACCCTATTACGGATAAGATCATTTGATTTTCACCTCAACCCTGCGATTTGCTTCTTTTTGTTCCTCAGATTCAGGATTAGCAAAAATCGGTTTTGTGTTTCCAAAACCAACGGCAGAAAGTCTTTCTGGCTCGATTCCACAAGAAGTTAAATAATCCACAATTCTTTTTGCACGTTTCTTTGACAAGCGCTGCGAGCCCAAGGAATTTCCGCCTTCATCGTTCACATGCCCTTGAACCTCAATAGAAATCCCTGGATTTAGCAATAAAAAGTCCTTAAGCCGCTTCAATCGAGGCATAGACTCTTCTAAAATAATAGCAAGGCCTCCAGCGAAGTAAATATCATCCAATTTCGTAATGGCCCCATGCGTTATAGGGGCTAGATAAATGGTGTCATGTTGCGTGGTTGAGGAGATCGGGTGATTAAAAATATCCCGAGAATAATAGCCTTCCGCATCAATTCGCAATGTTGCTTTTAATTTACGTTGGTTATTTACCAAAATGTCTGAACCCCTGTAGGATCCATCAATAAGACTAGAGGCGACCAAGGATAATTTGGCAATTACGGGAAATCCTGTTGTTTCATCTCTAAAATGTACGCCATATACCGGAGCGCCTCGATTGTACGCAAGGTTCAAGAGCAATGAATCTTTAAACACCTTACCATCGCTTGTTAGAGGGATATAATTTAACTTTAAATCTATGAGTGGCGTTTTGCCTTTGTTTACATACAACGCAAAATAATAGTTTTTTTCTGCTGAACATGTGTACGTTGGGATAAGAGAATCCCGAACGCCTCTGTTTTCACAAGAAACAAGTGTGGCTTTTCTAGAAGAAATAGAGGAACAATCATCGGTGGAATTTATTTCAAAGATGAATAAGATCAGGGAATCCCCGGAAGAGCTCAGTGCTAAACTCATTTGACCGTTGTGGGGAGGATTAAACTGTAACCATATCAAGTTGTTCGAAGATACCGGTAAATTACAATAGGATTGTATCCCGCTTTTGTCTTTACCTAATTTACCTTTAAACTTTAACTGGTAGGAGATATTGGGACTTATGGATACATTTCCCGAGCACAACGCATAGTCTTTTTGAGCAAAAAATCCATGCAAACTAGAGATAACCAAACATATACTAAACAGCTTTTTCAAAACCCATCATTTCGAGTATTAACGAGTTATTCTAAAATAAGTTTCAATGTTCCTTCTATCTGTGTTCGAAGCACCAAGTGGGTGGCGGTATAATAAATTTGATTTAAAGAAATCGTAGATATTCGTCCATTCATCATGACTCCATCCGTCAACGTTTGATTAAGCGAAGCATTAATTTCTTTCTTGACATCCTCCATCATGGGTGTATAATTAAATTTACCCTGTTCCTCTACCAATTGATTGATTTTGGAATTAAAAAACCACTTTGCGGATTTCAGGAGAACACTTTTTGTTTTCACATCGAAATCTACATTGGTTAATTCGATTTGCTTTAATGAATCGTTTAACACCGGTGTTGCAAGTAAATAAATAACCCCACGTTTTGAACCAGAGAACTGCGTTCTAAGAATGATGCGATTGTCCGCTGAACCGGAGACGGAAATATCATCGATGATGATTTTTTTACGCTTGATTTCGAAAACCTCACCCTTAAATGACGCCCTTATAAAATTAGTCAGTGAATCATACCCTAAAATCACATCGAGTCCAAACTTCAGGCCATTATCCGCCTTATCCTTGGATAAATTAGGAAGGGCCGATGGAATTAATTGCGGTTTCTCCGTTGTGAAAGAAGGAGACACATCAATGTTAAAATTAAAACTTGCTTTTTTACCGTTAAACTTAAGTTCGCTCAAGGCTAGAGAGGAGGGTGCAAGACTTAAATAACCATAGCCAGGGATTTCAGTAGGTTCTTGCAGCAACTTCCAAGATTCTTTAGCGGTAGATTTAATATCAATTGCGCTAAACTGCTTATCTATTTCACGCTCGAGAACCTTAAGTTGTTTGGTGATTTCCGTTTCCACATCGGTGGTCACATCGATATTGGCAATGGTGAGTTCACAGGGGTCTAGGAGCTCGAATTTTTGCAAATTTGTAGTAGTTTTAAAGGAATAATCTGAATTCACTTTTACCGAGGTGCTGTATTTCAAACTGAACTTACGCATCGGTTCATTCTCTCCGCAACTCAAATAAACTCTTGGTAAGATACAGGCCCCTTTTTCATCGGTAAGAGTTTGACACTTAGGACAATAATTTAGTTTAAGTTTTAATTGCCCCCCCACTTCATACCCAATTTTATTCCCTGAACCAGAAAACTTAATGTCGTCTCGTTTTACGGTATATAAGGTGCTTAACCCTTCGCACTGTTCATTTTTACCCGAATAAGATTTTGGGATTTCCTTTTCAGCCGCTTTTAAATAACTGCTTAGATCAATTTCAACAGGAATAGTGATGGCAGATACCTGTTTGTTAAGTGCGGGATATGGATTAACAAAGTTGTCAGGAACCGCCGTTTCAATAGATTTGCAAGAGACCAGAAAGCCCCCGAGGATTAGGGTAAAGAGTATCGTTTTCATTCACTTATTTTTTTTAATACAACATGCTGATTAAAACCGAGGTGATCGGCGCTATATAAACAAACCAAGCCATCGGATTCTTCAATAATCTGTAATGTTTTTAATGGTGCCTTGATATGAACCCAACCATGTACCAGGCAATCCTTGTCTAATTATACAAGAATAAAAAAACCACAGAAAAACATAACTGTATAGCGCATAAAAAATCCCGCAACTGCGGGATTAAATTTAGTTCATTTTTGCTTTCAATCCGCGATCCAGGGCGTCTAAAAACTCCTCCGTATACACGAAGTGTTCACCATGATTCACTTTATTTCCATGTACACATACCGCCAAATCTTTCGTCATTATTCCAGACTCAACCGTATCAATACAAACACGCTCTAATGTTTCACAGAAATCAATTAACTCTTGATTTCCATCTAATTTTCCACGGAAAGCCAATCCGCGAGTCCATGCAAAAATTGAAGCAATAGGGTTAGTGGATGTTTTCTTCCCCGCTTGATGATCTCTAAAATGGCGGGTTACTGTTCCGTGCGCTGCCTCCGCTTCCATAATCTCACCGTCTGGCGTCACTAAAACAGAGGTCATTAACCCTAACGATCCAAAGCCTTGTGCTACTGAATCTGACTGAACATCCCCGTCATAATTCTTACACGCCCAAACAAAATTACCGTTCCATTTCAAGGCCGAAGCAACCATGTCATCAATTAACCGATGCTCATATACAATTCCTGCTGCTTCATATGCCAATTTAAATTCAGCTTGATAAATTTCTTCGAAAATATCTTTGAAGCGTCCATCATATTTCTTCAAAATAGTATTCTTTGTAGAAAGATACAGGGGCCATTTCTTACTAAGGGCCATGTTAAAACAACTATGTGCAAACCCACGAATAGAATCATCGGTATTATACATGGCCAAACCAACACCATCACCTTTAAAGTTATATACTTCAAATTGCTGCACTACTCCTCCATCCTCCGGGGTGAAGGTCATTGTTAGTTTTCCTTTGCCTTTAAACACGGCATCTGTTGCGCGATATTGATCTCCAAACGCATGTCGACCAACGATAATTGGCGCGGTCCAATTGGTAACCAAACGAGGAACGTTTTTCATAACGATTGGCTCTCTAAATACCGTTCCGTCTAATATATTACGAATGGTTCCATTCGGAGATTTCCACATCGACTTTAAATTAAATTCTTTAACACGAGCTTCATCCGGTGTTATTGTTGCGCATTTAATCCCTACTTGATATTTCTTAATCGCTTCAGCAGCATCAATCGTAATTTGATCGTTGGTTTCGTCACGTTTTTCTATTCCTAAATCATAATACTTAATATCGACATCCAAATATGGAAGGATAAGTTTATCTTTTATAAATTTCCAGATGATACGGGTCATTTCATCTCCATCCAGCTCAACTACAGGATTCGCTACGTTTATTTTTGACATGGTCTTTAGTTTGTTGTAAAGTTAACAATAGTTACCCAATTAATCCATGGAACCTATCATCTTGGATGGGTCTACATAGACATCATATTCTTCCGAAGTCACATGGCCTAAGGAAACCGCAGCATCCTTGAGTGTAGTCCCCTTCTTATGCGCATATTTTGCAATCTCAGCCGCTTTATAATATCCGATTTTAGTGTTTAATGCCGTAACGAGCATAAGCGAATTATTCAGATGCTTTTTGATTTCCGGTAAATTAGGTTCAATCCCTATCGCACATTTATCTGCGAACGAAACGCAGGCATCGCCGATTAATCGCCCGGATTGCAATACGTTTGCCGCAATAACCGGTTTGAACACATTCAATTCAAAGTGACCATTAGAACCGCCTATGGAGACCGTTACATCATTGCCAATGACTTGGGCGCAAACCATAGTGAGTGCTTCGGGTTGAGTTGGATTTACTTTTCCTGGCATAATGGATGACCCGGGCTCATTGTCAGGAATAATCAGTTCGCCAATTCCGCAACGAGGACCGGAAGACAACATTCGAATATCATTGGCAATTTTCATCAAGGCAACGGCGGATCGTTTTAATGCGCCAGACAACTCCACCATCGCATCATGAGCTGCCAATGCCTCAAATTTGTTTTTTGCAGTTACAAATGGAAGCCGCGTAAATTCAGCGATTTTCTGTGCTACCAACACATCGTACCCGGCAGGAGTATTCAATCCGGTGCCAACCGCTGTTCCGCCAAGGGCGAGTTCCGATACGGCTTCCAAAGCATTGTTGAGGCAACGAATGGAATAATCAATTTGGGCTACATAGCCACTAAATTCTTGACCAAGTGTTAAGGGTGTGGCATCCATAAAATGCGTTCGGCCAGTTTTAACGATATCTTTAAATGCCTTCGCTTTTTGATCCAATATTTCTCGTAAATGGGTCATTCCTGGAATGGTGACCTCTACGGTTTGTTTATAGGCGGCGATGTGCATGGCCGTTGGATAGGTGTCATTGGATGATTGAGATTTATTCACATCGTCGTTTGGATTGAGTGCTTTAAGTTCGTCAAGTAAGGACCCTCCGGTTAACACATGTCCACGGTTAGCAATAACTTCATTACAGTTCATGTTCGATTGGGTTCCCGAACCGGTTTGCCAAATAACCAACGGAAACTCCTCGTCATGCATTCCCGTTAAGATTTCATCACAAACCGTTGTTATTAAGTCTCTCTTTTCTACGGAAAGCACCCCTAATTCACAGTTTGCATGAGCTGCTGCTTTTTTCAAATAAGCAAACGCATAAATAATTTCTTTCGGCATGGAGCCTGCTGGTCCGATTTTAAAGTTATTTCGGGAGCGTTCAGTTTGAGCCCCCCAATATTTGGAAGCAGGAACCTGTACCTCTCCCATGGTGTCTTTTTCAATTCTAAATTCCATTGGGTTTGTTTTTGTAAATAATAATTGTTTACCTTTGTAATTGAATACAAATTTACAAGATGATCAGCACATTCGGCATTGTTTTATTCCTTTTAATTTTCGGAATGGCATTTTGGTTATTATTATTCCTTTTAGGATTTATTGTTCCTTTTTGGATCACTATCGATATTTTTGAGCGACTACGTCCAAATCGTATTTTAGACGATAAAAAGTAATATGAGCCCGAAAGGGCTTTTTTTTATGGCTCAAGGGCTCGGAGCGGAAAAAAACCGATGGATATTGGAACTTTATTCACCTTCCCGGTGTTTTAACATAAATATGTCTCTATGTCCCGAACAGGTTTTATTTTCACCCCATTCGAAGCGCCAGAGCAATCCGACTTTGATAAGTTATTTGATATTTTTAGCGAACTTATCACCCATACCTCTGGAGATGTGGAGGAAGCATTAGATTGGTTAAAAATTCTCGACCAGGAATACTCCTTGACAAGCGATAAATATACCCTAGATGATTTTATTGAAGACCTCAAGAAAAAGGGGTACTTGCGGGAAGATCTTCAGCCTAATGGACAAGGTCAATTGTCCATTACCGCTAAAACAGAGCGCGTTTTGCGGAAAAATGCTATGGAACAGATTTTTGGGAAAATAAGAAAAAGTGGTGTTGGAAACCATACCTCAAAAAAAAGTGGTCAAGGCGACGAATTAACGGGAGAGTTTCGTGATTTTGAATTTGGGGATACCCTTGAGCATATTTCGGTCACTGAAAGTTTAAAAAACGCACAAATCAACCACGGAATTGATGACTTTCAATTAACTCAGAGAGATTTGGTTATTGAAGACACGCATCACAAATCCCAAATGAGCACGGTGTTAATGATCGATATAAGCCACAGTATGATTCTGTATGGGGAAGATCGGATTACGCCAGCAAAGAAGGTGGCTATGGCGTTAGCAGAATTAATCACCACCTCTTATCCAAAAGACACCTTGGATGTGATTGTTTTTGGCGATGACGCTTGGCCAATAAAAATTAAAGACCTTCCATATTTAAATGTAGGTCCTTATCATACCAATACCGTAGCGGGTCTGGAGCTTTCAATGGATATTTTGAGAAGAAAAAGAAATACGAACAAACAAATCTTCATGATTACCGATGGGAAGCCAAGTTGTTTACGCTTACCCGACGGGCAATATTATAAAAACAGTAACGGCTTAGACCAAATGATTGTTGAAAAGTGCTATAACATGGCAGCACAAGCCAGAAAAATGCACATTCCAATCACCACATTTATGATTGCACAAGACCCCTACTTGCAGTCTTTTATTGAAGAATTCACTAAGTCCAACAAAGGAAAAGCTTTTTATACTGGGTTAAAAGGTCTCGGTGAAATGATTTTTCATGATTACGAAACAAACAGAAAAAAACGAATTAACTAAGGGTATGCATACGACAATAAATACACTTGGAGCATTAAAAGCTGCTGAGTACACGCCTAAAACGATCAAAAACGAATTGCGCGATAATTTAATAGTGGCGCTAAAATCCGGTAAACAGATTTTCCCTCAAGTACACGGGTACGAACAAACCGTGATCCCCCAGCTGGAGCGGGCAATCTTATCTAAACACAACATCAATTTATTAGGCCTTCGGGGACAGGGAAAAACTCGAATTGCGCGGTTGATGCTGAATTTATTGGATGAGTATATCCCCGTGGTGGAAGGAAGTGAAATGAACGACGACCCCTTAAACCCAATTAGCCGATACGCACTTGATTTAATTAAAGAAAAAGGGGACGCTACCCCGATCTTTTGGTTACATCGTTCTGAACGATTCTTCGAAAAGCTTGCTACTCCCGATGTAACAATCGCAGATTTAATTGGTGATATTGACCCTATCAAAGCGGCCAATTTAAAACTAAATTATTCCGATGAACGCGTGCTCCACTATGGCATGATTCCTCGTGCGAACCGTTGCATCTTTATAATCAATGAATTACCGGATCTTCAAGCGCGGATTCAAGTGGCCCTATTTAACATTCTTGAAGAGGGAGATATTCAGATTAGAGGATTCAAATTACGACTTCCATTGGATCTTCAGTTCATATTTACGGCAAATCCTGAAGATTATACCAATAGGGGCAGTATCGTAACGCCTTTGAAGGATAGAATCGGATCACAAATCCTGACTCACTATGCACAGGACATCAAAACCGCAAAACAAATCACCCAACAAGAAGCTGAAAAATTAGAAACTCGACATTGCTCGGTGTATGTGCCCGAATTAGCTAAAGATATCCTGGAACAAGTTGCTTTTGAGGCCCGTTCTAGCGAATATATTGATGCGAAAAGTGGCGTAAGTGCTCGGATGAGTATCACCGCATATGAGAACTTAATCAGTACCGCTGAGCGCCGGGCGATACTTAATAATGAGCGTGAAACTACCGTTCGCTTCAGCGATTTATTGGGCATGATCCCGTCCATCACAGGAAAAGTAGAACTGGTTTATGAAGGCGAACAAGAGGGGTCTTCCTTCGTTGCCCATCATTTAATCAGCGAAGCAATAAAAACGCTTTTCCTAAACTATTTTCCGAAAATTGAAAAACTAAAAAAACAGGAAGAAGACACTCCGTATGACGAGGTTCTTACTTGGTTTTTCGAAGCAAACTCGTTTGAATTGTCTGACGAAGCCACGGAAAGCGCCTATTTAAGTGCATTGAATGCGATTGAACCCCTAAAGGCACTCATTCAAAAATATCAGCCTCGAGTTGCTCCAATTGACATGCCTTTCTTAATGGAATTCGTGCTCTGGGCCCTTGTAGAATTCAAACAACTATCCAAGCGAAGAACCGCCGATGGACTGTCAATTAATGACATTTATGATCAAATGATTAAAGGACTCTAGCCGCTGTGGGGTGACATTCAGCGGAACTGCCCTCACTTATTGAGCCAAATCAAGGATACTTCCGTTGGTGTTTGCAAACGATCAGCCAACTTATAGTAGCGCTCAGAGAGCGTGGAAAGAAAATCTTGTGCCTTATTCCCCTCCCCGTTCAACCCACTCAAGCGATCAATTCCCCAAGTTTTAACCAGGTGATCGATAATTCCCGCGTAATCATAACTTGTATATACCCCTATTTTTTGGGTAATGTTCACATAATTCACATAATGTTTATTCGACGTACCGGCATCCAATAGATTCGCGGGCATTATGATTTTATTTTTCATCATAGTGACAAAAGCCTGAATGCCCCCATTGGGATCTGCATCAAAAATCTTCCCCATAAAGTACTTATAGGCTTTTTCATGCAATGCCTCTTCACCTGCGATTACATTGCATATTTTTGCCAAGGCCGTTTCACCTACTTTATAGGCAAGTTTACCCGTATTCATGTGTGTTATTTTTGTCGCTCTCTCTTGAAATGAGGTATAAATCAAGCCGTGATATGGATCGCCGTCCGTTTGTAGATCAATGCCATTGTGAATCAACTGCTGTATGGATTTCTCAACCATGTTCATATCTACCCTTCCGCTCAAATACAAGTACTTATTCAACAGATCGCCATGCCGGTTTTCTTCTGCGGTCCATAGCCTCGACCATCGTACCCAAGCCCCTGCACTTGCCACATTTCGTTCTTCATTAACTCCTCTTAATAAATTAAAAAATGTTTGATAACTCGGTAAGGCCTCTTCAGTAATCATATTTCCAACTAAGGACACCAAAACGGTATCCGGAACATGCGCAATGCGCTCTTGAAGTACCTGAATCTTTGCAGGAAAGTCCGTGTCTGAAAAATCCGGCAAAAAATCACTGGGCTGCCAACATTCTTGAGGAATATTCATCTTCTCTTCGATGAACTGCTCCACAAAAGGCTCAACGGACTTGATTACCTCCATTTTTTCTTCAAACACCATACCTTTAATTTAAATGAACAATCTTTTGCTAAAGTAGCCCTAAAAAAGAGATTTATTATAAAACCTCATCCGATATAATTCAATCCAAGCATAGAAACCCTAGCCTTGCTGCGCAAGCCTGTGTTTTTTGTTTTTATTTGTTCAAACCAATGAATTGGTGCCACATTAAATAATCGTGGGATTACGCTGACGCGTTTTCCAAAAAATTGGTTCAATCCAAGCATAGAAACCCTAGCCTTGCTGCGCAAGCCTGTGTTTTTTGTTTTTATTTGTTCACACCAATAAATTGGTGCCACATTAAACACAAAAAACCCTGATGCAACCATCAGGGTTTCCTTTTGTGACCCCGGAGGGATTATTTCATGAACCAATCGCATTGATTTCGAACAAGCATAGCGCCCGTCAATGCGACGCATTGCCTTAGCTTTTTTATTTCACGTTGCTCACAGAAACGCTGTTTCTGACACCCCGAAAAATAAAAAAGCCCGCTTCAAAATGAAGCGGGCGCCTTTTGTGACCCCGGAGGGATTCTAACCCCCAACCCTCAGAGCCGAAATCTGATGCGCTATACAGTTGCGCCACGGAGCCTTAATGAAGCAAAGATAAGACATCTCAGCCATCTAGCCAAAGAAGTGCTTTCATCTTGCCCGTGAATTATTTATCTTTATGCCAATAATTGAATCCAACATAACCATGAAACTAAAACTACTTGCCTTTGCCTTCCTGTTTTGTAGCGCATTATTCTCTCAAAACTGGCAGTTTTTTGTTGATTCTATTCCAACGCTATCATCACCTAGAGCCTGTGATCTAACCAATGACGGGATTAAAGACATTGTCTTTGGTGGAGGAACCGATGGCGTGTTTAGCAATAATGGGATTATGGCCATAAATGGAGCCAATGGTGCCTTGTTGTGGAAACGAGCGACTAGAAATGAAGTTTTTGGAAGTGCGGTGTTTCAAGATATAACAAATGATGGGATCAAAGACGTGTTCATGGTGGGCCGGCAAGCACAATTGTTAGCCATCAACGGAGCAACGGGAGCGCTACTGTGGGACTTCTTTCCATACAACAACATTAATCCAGCAGATAGCGGTTTATATAATTTTTACAACCCGCAATTCATTGCAGATGTGAGTGGAGATGGATTAATGGACCTATTAGTTGCGAATGGAGGAGATCATGCTGCGCCCGTTTGGGACACCACTCGCCCTCCCGGGCATCTGATGGTGGTGAATTCATTGAACGGACAAGTACTCGCGAAAGCGGTTGTTCCAGACAGTGCTGAAACCTATTGTTCACCTTTAGTGGCAGATATTCAAGGAAATGGCGTGCAATGGGTGCTTTATGGCACCGGCGGAGAGACCTTGGGGGGCAGCTTTTGGGCCTGTCCGCTCAGTGATTTATTAAACAATACCTTAGCCCCTTCTATTCAGCTTGTGCACGATCCAAATTTAGGGTTCGTTGCACCTGCCTCTATTTACAAAACGAATAATAACCAATACAATATTTTTATTCAATCCTATAGCGGCAAGCTCATAAAAATTAAAGGGAGTAATCTCAGTGCCCATTGGAGCTACCAATTACCAAACACAGAATCAAGCGCAGCTCCAGTAATTGGGAATTTCACGGGGAACAACAGTCCCGATGTGTTTCTGTCTTTGGCTAAAGGTCAAAGTTCAGGATATACAGACTATTACCAAGTGCTCCTCGATGGTGCCACTGGTAATGTAGTAATGAAAGACAGTATTGGACACCTACAGTTTGCCTCAGGAAATGCCATAGATTTAAACAATGACGGAAGGGATGAAGCAATACTTGCTGTTAATTATATGGAGAATGGTTATTGGAAACACCGCTTGCAATCGTTTGATTTTGTTAACAATACCCTTCAAGAAATTGTTCCTGTTCACGCCGGAACAAATGTAGGTTCAACCCCCTTGTTTACCGATCTAGACAATGACAATACCATCGATTTAGTTTACTTGGTAAAAAAAGACAGCTTAAATGTCATGGGTTGGAAGGGCGTTTATGCGTTTAGAACTGAATTAAATAGCCTTTATCCAAATGCCGGTTTAGCATGGGGAAGCTACCTTGGCACCTTGAATAATGGAGAATACCACAACACTTCCATAGATTGCGGAGTTGGAAGTATTCTTTCAGGGGTCACGGTTACTCAACCTTGGTGCAATGGCACAGCGAGTGGGGCCATCATTCCAAGTGCAACCTTAGGAACAGGACCTTATACCTACCTTTGGTCGAACGGGAGTTCAGCGCCACAACTTAATAATCTTGCCGCTGGAACCTATGTGCTTCAAGTAACGGATGCGGCCGGATGTTACGAAACCTATACCGCCTATTTAACCGATCCTTATGCTATTTCCTTTGGAGGAATTTATCCACCGACCTGTCCGGGTGGTACAAATGGACAAGCCATTGTAAACAGTTCCGGATGTCCTTGCATGTTTAGTACCTGTGTGTTTTTATGGGAAAACGGCATTACAACCAAACCTAATAACTCCTTGGGCGAGGGTTGGGCGACCATAAGTATTACCCATCCAGACGGATGTGTTGTCATTGATTCTGTACTCGTTCCCAATGCTGCGCCGTTAATAAGTCAGTCGGTCTTGAACGATGTTACGTGTAATGGAAATAATGACGGGATGATTCATGTGTATCCTGGCGGACTTGCACCTACAAGCTATTCATGGAGCAATGGATCAACAAGCGATTCACTTGGCTCTTTGAGTCCCGGAACCTACGTGTTAACTGTATCCGATGCTAGGCCTTGCTATGACACCTTATCCTATACAATTAATGAGCCTCAACCGTTAGGGCTTACCCCTCAAGTAACGCCTCCTAGTTGTTGGAATAGTCAGGATGGGCAGCTTAATTTACTTGCAACTGGAGGCGTTGGTGGATACACCTATACCTCAAATGGGGCTGGAAGTTTAGCAATTATTCAGGGCTTATCTGCCGGTAGTTATTCACTCGTGGTAAGCGACAGCAACAACTGCTCCAGCGTGCCTCAAGTCGTTCAGATTCAAGCGCCAAGTATGATGAATAACTCCATTACCATAAACCCTGAATCAGCCCCCAATGCCCTGGATGGGATGGCTACCGCACATGTGACGGGTGGAACTCCGCCTTACTCGTATACGTGGAATGACCCCAATCAACAGTACGATAGTTTAGCGGTCTACTTAACCCAAGGGTGGTATTCAGTTTTGATTATGGATGCAAATGGCTGCGAAATAACAGATAGTATTTACATGGGAGTATTGAGCCTTGAAGGTGACGCCTTATCGCTGCTTTCTGCATACCCAATTCCTGCTAATTCTTGGATCAAACTCACTCAACCGGTAGAACACTGGTCTTTGTTTGATACTTCTGGGCGCTTGCTACACGAAGGGAATACAAGCGATCTTAATCTGACCGTATTTCCAGATGCCATTTATCTCCTGCAATGTCGCCTTAACGGAGAATTGGTAACCTTACGCGTGCTTAAAACAAGTACTGTTGAATGATGCGATCCTTACTTTTTTTCGTGGGGCTCTCTTGTTTAACCGCGGCTTGTACCGCCAATAATAAGCGGATTATACATGGCGGTACCGCGATTTATGGAGATACCGTTACGCTTTCCATACCCGACCCCATAAGTACGCTTCATCCGCTCTATAATTCAGATTTGTATGCGCATCGAATACTATGTAATATTTTCGAACCATTATTCGATATCGACGAAAAAACGAATCGGGTCATTCCTCGTATAGCTGAAAAATACATTTGGAAAAATGACCAAACCACCTTGCGCGTATACTTAAGAAAAGGGATCTATTTTCACGAGGACGATTGCTTTAATGGCCAAGACAATGAACTGACCTCAGCAGACGTGAAATTCACCCTCGAAATGGCATGTTCTCAGCATGAAATCAACCAGTCGAACGACGCACTTCTTGAAAAAATAAAAGGTGCAGGTCGATACTTCAAAAAGAATAATGTCCAAACAATTCAAGGCATTCGAATTATCAATTCTTATTGTCTTGAAATCGCGCTGAACGGGAAATACGCCCATTTTCCGCAATTACTCACCAGTTCAAAATATGGTATTTGTTCAAAAAAAGCCTATGAATACTATAAAAAAAGCATCCTTAAACACCCCATTGGAACGGGACCCTTTCGGTTAAATAAATTAACCGCTCGGAACGTATTACTGTCGTATAATCCCGAATATTGGCGGAAAGATTCTTTTGGCAATGCCTTTCCTTACCTCAATGCCTTGTTGTTTCGGGTGGTCGCTAGTGAGATGGAAGATTTTTCCGCCTTCAAAAACCAACAGGTGGACATGCTAAGTGAGGTGTCTCCGCAACATATAGATGATATATTATTTGATCTTTCCCGCGTACAGCAAATAAAACCCTTTGCCCACCGAGTGATGGTGATTCCTGGAAGCCGAGTATCAATGATTGTATTAAACCAACGATTGGATTGTTTTAAAGATCCACGGGTAAGAAAAGCCATTGATTTAATTATTGACCGTGAACTCATCGCAACCGACCTATTGAACGGAGATGGAATCCCAGCAAAACAAGGATTCGCTCCCCCCTCAAGGTATTACAACAACAACGACCTCCCTAAAAAAACAATAGACATTCAACAGGCAAAAAAACTTTTTAACGCTACTGGATTTAGTGCACAACATCCTTTTCCTACCCTTCACCTGTATATTGCAGGAAATAATTCTGAACAAGTCCTTGTCTATTGTAAATATATCAAACGGCAGCTCAGAGAAATACTTGGAGTAGTAACAGAACTTCATTTGGTTGATTTTTCTGGACGTTATAATGCCGTAACGACCAATAAAGCCTCGATGTGGAAACTTGGCTGGTCTCCTGACTACCCTGATCCAGAAGCATATTTCAGTTTGTTTTTTAGTAATAACCCAACCAATAAATCACAAAACCCATTATTTCCTAAGGTAGACAATCTGATTTATGACTTTAACTATCGAATGGGTATACAAGAATCAGACAATACGTTACGAAACAATTATTTCACCAGCTGTGATATGATCTTACAAGAAGAACATTGGGTGCTTCCAATTCTTTATGAAGATTTTGTTTTCGTATTTAATCTTAAAATGCGCGGGATTAAGGTTAGTCAAATCGGATTATTCGATTTCACGGAAACCTATATTAAGCCCCTTTAAGGATTTCGCTAATTTGGTTTTCTACCCAGCCCTTGCCCCATTGTTCAATTTCTTCATCACTCCATAACTTTGGATAAAAAATACGTTTTTGAAATTTTGGAGGTAAATACTTTTGCCAATTCGTTCCACCTGTTGCTGCAACATCTGAATCTTTTCGTGCCAAATACCGAACGGCAGATTTGTAATGCGCCAATGGCCAATACACATTAACATTCAAGTCATTGGTGCGAAGTACTTGCGTTACCTCATCATCTGCCTTGTCACTGTCTGACAACTTCAAATAGACTTGCCATAGGTTGCGAGTCTTACAATGCATTCCTAGGGTTATAAAAGACTGTTCATACTTCTCCTCAAATTGGGTTAAGGTTAAGGTTTTATTGCCAGTTTCTATTTCTGTGGCACCATATCTCCAATAAATTTGCTGGTACATATCCTCGATTGAAGAATCAACGTTAAACATTGACCGCTGATCACGCGCAACTAGGTTGATGAAGTCTGTACTATAAATTTCGATTTGACGATATTGCGCCGACTGAAAACCGCTTGCAGGCAATAGAGACATTCTAAACTTTAAGAACTCCTCGCGATCCATCCCATCAGCCATGATGGAAAAACTCTTAATTAATGCTTCAAAGTAGCGATTTATACGAGTAACGCGATCTATAAAAATTGTCTTTGTCGGTTGCTTCAATTCGCCAAGTGCGTTAAATTCTTGAAGCGCCAATTTAAAATAAAGTTCCGTTATCTGATGATAAACAATAAAGACCACCTCATCCGGGAATTTAGTCTTGGGTTTTTGTAGGCTTAAGAGCGTATCTAATTCGATGTAATCCCAATACGTGGTTACATCTGCAAACAATAAGCCATCTAAATAAGAAAGCAAATCCTGACCAATGGCTTTATATTTTGCATTAAGTAATTCTAGCCGGTCATGAAGTTCTTGTGATATTTCCATTTTACGGGTTTGTTCGGGTACTAATTTAATTGAATATGTGCTGCACGCAAGGGTTTTCCGAAGATTTCGCTAGCGTGTTCGTTAAAATAATCGCTGCTTTCTGTCGTATAGCAAGCAATGGTCGCGCCACGAGTTAGACGGTTTTCTATTTCTGGATGTCTAAATAAATAGGTCTTGAGTTTTTCAGCCACCAAGGGGCCTTGTGCGAGGACCTGAACACCGGGAGGCACCAAGGAGTCTATTAGAGACTTCAATATCGGATAATGGGTACACGCTAAGACAATAACATCAATTTCATGGTTTTGATCAAAGAGCCGTTTAATATCTGAGGCGATTATTAATTTACCTGCTGCTGAATCATATGCTTGCTCCTCAATCAATGGAACCCAAAGCGGACAGGCTTGCTGAATCACCGTTGTCTTTGGGCTAAGCTTAGCCAATTCAATACCGTATGAATTTGAGTTGACCGTGCCTTCTGTTCCTAAAATACCAACTACACCGGTGCGTGATAACGATCCGATTTCCTCTGTGCTTGGTCTGATTACTCCAAGCACCCGCTTTGTTGGGGCAAGTATAGGGAGGTCCTTTTGTTGAATGGTTCGTAATGCTTTAGCGGAGGCGGTGTTGCATGCCAAAATCACCAGTTCACACCCCTGGTCAAATAAATACCTTACCCCTTCTATGGTATACTCATATATTAAGTCAAAGGATTTATTACCATAGGGCGCCCGAGCGTTATCTCCCAAGTAGACATAATCATACATCGGAAATGCATCAACAAATTCTCGTAAAATGGTTAACCCACCAAAACCAGAATCGAACACACCAATTTTCCCGAGTTTTTCCACAAAATAAAGGGGAGAAAAAAGGGGCAAAAAGCCCCTTCCAAATTATTAATGAATCTTACTTCTTCGTTGCTTCTGCATCTAACCTTGCTAATTCAGCTTTCACTTCAACCGTGATATCTATTCCGGTTTTTGAATATAGCAATTTAGAAACATCAAGTACATAGTTTACTTTCTTTCGATCTGCCACAATTTCAACAGCTTTTTGTAAGCGGTCAAGAATGGGTTGGTTATACTCATTTGCTAGGGTTTGGAGTTGCTGTTGTAATAAAGATTGTGTTTGTTGGTATCGCTGCTCCAACCCCATGATTTTCTCTTGTTCAATCTTCAACATGGTTGGCGTTAAATCGCCTTTAATCCCGTCTAAGCGAACATAGGCGTCATTAATTTGCTTTTCTAAAACCGAAAGTTCTGCAACGCCATCATCCTGAAATTTCTTCAAATCAGACTCCGCTTTTAAATAGGACGGCAAGGAGTCTAGGAGATTTTGTGAATTTACATGAGCTATTTTCATTTGGGCGTTTAACGTGACGGCCATTAATATGGTAGCAATAGCTAAGACAATTTGTTTCATATTTACGTGTTTAATTTATTCTTTTGTAATTCCCATTTCTTCCAAAACAGTGTTGCTAATATCTGCTTCTTTCTCGGCATAAATCAAATTACTTTGATTTGCTTTGTCAAAAACAAAGGTATATCCTTCTGATTTAGCCACTTTTTTCATCGCCGTGTATATCCGGTCTTGAATCGGCTTGATTAACTCTTGCCGTTTCATGAAATAATCCCCATTCAATCCAAAACGCTGTGTTTGTAAATCCAACGTTTCTTTTTCCAGTTTTTCTATTTCTGATTTCCGTTTTGATTTTTCTTCTGCTGGCAATAAAATCTCTTCTTTATTAAAGGTTTCTTTTTGCGACTTAATTACATTGAATCGATCTTCAATGTCTTTGGTCCAATTTTCCGCGAGTTTATCAAGTTTTGCTTTTGATTCTGCATATTCTGGAATGCTATTCAAGATATAATCAGAGTCGATAAAGGCAAAAGATTGCGCATTCAAACTTGAAAGGAACCCCAATAAAAAAACTATAAGTAGATACGTTGATTTCATTTGTGTTTTTTGACCTCGCATGGCGAAATTACAACATTATTATTAATTTTCTACAATTCACCAAGGTTCATGCCAATCGTGAAACTTAACTTAGGATAGAATCCTTTATTCGTTATTGATGCGTCAGAAGGCCCGTTATATCCAGAAGACCAAGAATCTAATTTATCAAATCCAAGACCATAATCAAGGCCTAACATTCCGAACATTGGTAGAAAGACCCGAAGTCCTACACCCGCAGCGCGTTTTACATTAAACGGGTTAAAATTCTTTAAATCCGGATAGGTGTTTCCTGCCTCCAAAAAGCCAGTAACATAAAATGTGGCTTGTGGATTTAATGAGATGGGATAACGCAACTCTAAGGTATATTTGGCAATGATTGGGTCTGAGCCCGCAGAGGATATTGCTTGATCCTCATACCCTCGAAGTGCGATTATTTCTCTGCCTCCAAGCTGATTTACACCCGTGAGCCCACTTCCTCCCATGGTAAACCTGTCGAACGGTGTGACGCCCTTTGCCGCGGTGTAAGCACCAATGTAGCCAAAGCCAAAGCGCGGCATTAGAACGAGTTTTCGGTTCGCAGTAAGGGGCAAGTACCATTCTCCAGTAAATTTAAATTTAAAATATTCGAGGTATAGGTATTTTTCCGCAATGGACATGGTTGCATAATCTAAGCCCTTCTGAAAATACGAATATGGAAGGGACGATTTCGCGGTTAAGGTGAAGTTTGACCCACTTTGGGGATAAATCGGTGCGCTTACCGATGAGCGCTGAAGTACATATTTTAATGCAATATCATTGGAATATCCTTTTGGGAACAAGGGAAAGCGAAAGTCATTAACCACATCGTAATACTGATAGCTCAGTTCATAGTAGGCCGTAAAATAATCATCCGGAAACTTCTTTCTGCGTTGCAATCCTACTCCAACTCCTGTGATGGATATTCCGTTATATGCTGGATTTGTTCGGATAAAGCCATTCGAAGAAAGGGCGGTATTGTTAAGCCAAAACGAGAGGGCATTTGGTTTTTTACCTCCTAACCAAGGCTCCGTAAAGGAAAAGGTATAGCCTTGATAAAATCGCCCATTGGATTGTGCCCGAATTGACAAACGTTGTCCATTGCCGCTGGGAAGTGGAGTCCAAGCAGATTTTTTAAAAAAATTCTTTGTGGAAAAATTATTAAAAGTTAACCCTAGGGTTCCAATAATACGACCAGAACCTGTTGGACCTGCCCCACCGTATCCACCTGATAACTCGATTTGATCTGTGGATTTCTCTTCCACAACATATTGAATGTCTACCGTTCCTTTTTCCGGATTCGGCATCGGATTGACTTTCATGGTTTGGTCATTGAAAAATCCAAGTTGGGATAATTCGCGTTGCGTCCGCATGATATCTTCCTTGTTGAATAAGTCTCCTGGTTTTGTTCGGATTTCTCTATAAATAACCTGATCGTTTGTCTTTGTATTTCCTATAACGGTTATTTCTCCATAACGCGCCTCTTTACCTTCATAAATACGGAACTGATAATTAATAAAATTACCAGAAACACTGGTCTCGATTGGAAAAACCTGAAAAAACAAGTGTCCCTTGTTCATATATAGGGAATTAATATCTCGTCCATCTTCTCCCCCATTTAATCGTTTTTCAAGCAATGTTTTATTATATACATCGCCCTTTTTGATTCCAATTACTGAGTCAAGAAAACTTGAACGATATTTACTGTTCCCCAACCATTCAAAATCGCCGAAATAATACTTGTTTCCTTCGTCTATTGATATGCGAATAATTAAATTTTTAGGGTCTTGAAAAAACACGGTGTCCCGAACAATGTGTGCATCCCTTAGGCCCGCGGCATAAAACTTTTCTAATAGGATTTTTTTATCTTTTTCGTAGGTTGAAACGGTGTATTTTGAACGTTTAAAAACTCGAAGAATCGACTTCTTTTTTGTGTCCTTCATGGCCAAATATAATTTCCAATGCGCGATACTTTCTACCCCTTCCAATTG
>CANMTO010000021.1 GCA_947500755.1 Flavobacteriales bacterium | reverse complement strand
GGATGCAAGGTAATCTGTCCTTGCTCGATGTTGTTTCTACTCATAAAATCCCCATCAACATAGTACAACACCTCATCAGAATCAATGTTACTGTGGTTGTAAGGTGCCGGAATTGAATCTGGATGATAATCGTACATCCTTGGCACGAAAGAACACATCACAAACCCTGTGGTTTCAAAGGTTTGATGCACTGGAGGTGGCTGATGCACTCTTCCGGTAATGGGTTCGAATTCATGAATTGAGAAGGCATATGGGAAATTATATCCATCCCAACCTACCACATTGAATGGGTGATGCAAATACACGTAATCGTATAATACATCCTGTTTCTTAATCCGAATTAGGAACTCTCCTTCTTCGTCGTGCGTTTCTAGCACATGAGGTGGACGTATGTCTCGCTCACAAAAAGGTGAATGCTCTAATAATTGTCCAAACCAATTTCGATAGCGTTTTGGTGTGTATACTGGATTGAATGATTGCACGACAAATAAGCGATTATTAGCATCATTAAAGTGAATTTGATAAATCATTCCGCGTGGAATCACCAAGTAATCGCCGTAGGAAAAATCAATGTTTCCGAGTTGTGTCTTTAAGGTACCGCTGCCTTTGTGAACAAATAACACCTCATCCGCATCCGCATTCTTGTAGAAATAATCGGTCATGGATTGCTGCGGGGCAGCTAACTCGATATAACAATCTGAGTTTACTAATACGGGGGTTCTACTGTCTAAATAGTCAGCCGCAGGAGCTAATTGAAATCCCTGCAATGAGAACATGGTCATGTGCTTCTCCAAAGCAACTTCAGGCGCAACATTCGTTTGACCTTTTATTTCTTTAACCACAGTTGGCGGGTGAACATGATACATTAAGGTTGACATCCCATCAAAACCAACCGTACCGAATAACTGTTCATGATACAAACTGCCATTCGGCTGTCTAAACACCGTATGGCGCTTTGATGGAATTTGTCCAAGTTTATGATAAAAAGGCATTTCTCAACTATTTAAAAAATCAAAAGTAACGCTAGGAGTACCAAGTTACAAATGATTTTCATCAGTTTTTCTAATATGCATTTTTTTCAGGCAATTTCTTGGTTAAATTTGTGGCTATGACAAAAACAATAATCATAGGTGCTGGAGGACAAATTGGCACAGAACTTACCCTTACCTTGCGCAATAAATATGGGAAGGAACAGATTGTCGCCGCGGATATTAAGGAGCATGCACCTCCTTTAATACAAGATGGTCCATACGTTCAAATGGATATTTTGAATCGCGATGCTGTTCGAAGCTATATTATTGATAATAACATTGAAACCGTATATCTTCTCGCTGCATTGCTCTCTGCAACGGCAGAAAAAAACCCCGATTTCGCTTGGAAATTAAATATGGAGGGGCTTTTTACAATCCTCGACTTAGCCAAAGAAGGTTATGTAAAAAAGATTTTTTGGCCAAGCTCTATTGCTGTTTTTGGACCTACCACTCCCCCCGATCAAACGCCGCAACACACCATTATGGAGCCGAGTACAGTGTACGGAATTTCTAAACAAGCCGGTGAACGGTGGTGTGAATATTACTATAACAAATTCGGGGTAGATGTACGAAGTATCCGTTATCCCGGGTTGATATCCTATAAAAGTCCTCCTGGAGGAGGCACCACCGACTATGCGGTAGATATCTTTTACAAAGCTAAAGAGACCGGCAAATTCACGTGTTTTCTTTCTAAAGACACGGCCCTTCCCATGATGTTTATGGACGATGCCATTCGCGCAACGATTAAACTCATGGATGCTCCCGCAGATCGCCTAAGAATCAGGTCCGCTTATAATTTAGGGGGAATCTCCTTTACACCGCAAGAAATAGCGGCATCCATACAAAAGCAACTGCCTGAGTTCGAAATCACGTATGAACCTGATTTCCGACAAGCGATTGCCGATTCATGGCCTAATTCAATTAACGACAGTTATGCAGTAAGCGATTGGGATTGGAACTTGGATTTTGATTTAGAACGCATGACCCATGAAATGCTAAAGAATATTAACTGAATACTCGGTTGATTTACAGCAACTTATACGTTTATTAACACTTTTTTTTGTTTTGTTTAATCTTTTAATGAATTTGTTAAACAGTTTTGTTTAACTTTACTTCGAATTAATTAAACAATATGTCTACAATCGAATTCAACGAAGCCTTAATTGATCTGCAGGGGAACCTCTTTTCTTTCGCATTAAACTTCACTAAGAACCGTGAAGACGCACGTGATTTAACCCAAGAAACCTTGCTAAAAGCGATAAATTATCGTTCTTATTACACGCCAAATACGAATTTCAAAGCGTGGGTATTTACAATCATGCGCAACATTTTCATTAATCAATATCGTCGCAATGCCAAAACCCGAATGATTTTTGATCATTCCGAGGATTCGTATTTAGTCACTAATCACAAATCCACGATGGGTTCACCTACGGAGCGTATCGCCACCAAGGAAATAACTCAGAAAATTGAGGATCTTAGCGATGAATTAAAAACACCGTTCAAGATGCATTTTGAAGGATACAAGTACAAGGAAATTGCAGATTCAATGAAACTTCCTATAGGCACTATAAAAAGCCGTATCTTCATCGCAAGAAAGCGACTTATGGATCAGTTGCCGGACTACCAATACTTAGACAACTAGTTTCATGAAGAAAAAAGCGACGATTTTAGGGGCTGGAATTTCTGGACTGTCTGCTGCTTCATTTCTCGCACAATCAGGCTGGGATGTTACGATTGTCGAAAAAAACCCAACTATTGGAGGTCGCGCAAGGCAATTTTCGCATGAAGGTTTTGTCTTCGATATGGGTCCTAGCTGGTATTGGATGCCGGATGTCTTTGAACAATTCTACCAGAAATTTGGACATACTGCTTCAGATTTTTATGAATTAAAACGTCTTGACCCTTCCTACCGGGTTTACTGGCCAGATCAAACGCATTCTGATATCCCCGCAACTATGGGTGAATTAGAAGCCATGTTCGAGTCTTTCGAGCCGGGAAGTGCGTTGAAGCTGCGTGATTTCCTGAAGGATGCCAAGTACAAGTATGAAGTCGGCATGAAGGACTTAGTGTATAAGCCTTCCATGAAAGTAACAGAATTCATGGATTTCCGGCTATTAAAAGGGCTGTTTTCCATGGATCTAACAAATTCCTTTTCAACGTATATTAATCGCTACTTTGCTCACCCAAAACTTCGTTCTTTACTAGAATTTCCGGTGTTATTTTTGGGTGCAATGCCACAAGATACTCCTGCACTCTATTCCCTGATGAATTACGCTGACATGGAATTAGGTACGTGGTATCCCATGGGTGGCATGCACAAGTTTATAGAGGCCTTTGAGAAAATCGCCAAAGAACAAGGGGTGAAGATTGTCACCGATGCTCAGATTACTTCCTTAGAAAAATCAAGCGGATCAGTTACTGCGGCAATAGACATTCACGGTAATCGCTATGAATCGGACGTGTTTATTTCATCCGCGGATTACCAACACACCGAAAAAGCGCTGTTGAACGGTTCATCCAACTATACCGACGCATATTGGGACAAACGCGTGATGGCTCCTTCTGCCTTACTCTATTACGTTGGGATTAACAAGCGTGTAAACAACATTCAACATCACAACTTATTTTTTGATGAATCCCTTGAGGAACACGGAAAAGAAATTTATAAAAACCCACAATGGCCAACAGCACCCTTATTCTATTTAAGTGCTCCATCGTTAACCGATCCAACCACAGCACCGGAGGGGTGTGAGAATCTATTCTTTTTAATTCCAATTGCACCAGACCTTTCCGATGATGAAGAAACTCGTGAGCGTTATTTCAATATCTTATTAGAGCGATTAAAAAACTTAACTGGAAACGACATTAAAGACAACATCGTGTACAAGCGTAGTTTTTCTATTTCTAATTTCAAAGAAGATTATCATGCATTTAAAGGAAATGCCTACGGGTTAGCAAACACCCTAAAACAGACCGCTATTTTTAAACCGCAGATAAAAAATAAAAACCTAAGAAACTTTTACTACACCGGTCAACTCACTGTTCCGGGGCCTGGCGTACCACCCTCTATTATCTCCGGAGAAGTTGTCGCCAAGTACGTCCACCAAAATACAAAGTAATGAAACAGTTATTTGATACCGTCAGTCATGAGATGAGTACCCTAACCACTAAGCGGTATAGTACTTCCTTTTCTCTTGGTATAAAAATGCTAAACATAGAGCTTCAACAACCCATTTATTCCATTTATGGATTCGTACGATTTGCGGATGAAATTGTTGATTCATTTCATGGGTATGACAAAGCGTGGTTGTTGGATGATTTTCGTAAACAAACGTACCAAGCAATCACGGACGGAATATCTCTAAATCCGATTTTAAACAGTTTTCAATGGGCGGTTAATACCTATGAAATCCCATTAGAATTAATAGAAACGTTCTTAGAATCCATGAAGATGGATCTAAATAAAGAAAGCTACAATGAGGAACAGTACAAAAAATACATTCTAGGTTCTGCCGAAGTGGTTGGATTAATGTGTCTTAAGGTATTTGTTAATGGAGATCAAGCAGAGTACCTGCGCTTGAAACCAGCGGCTATGAAATTAGGTTCCGCGTTCCAGAAAATAAATTTTTTGCGTGATTTGAACGACGACTACAAGCATTTAGGTCGCGTTTACTTTCCTGGAATTGATATGAATGAATTTAACGCTACGGCAAAAAACGACATCGAGCGCGACATTGAAGCAGACTTTCATGCTGGCTATTTAGGAATTCTCGAACTGCCTAAAAAAGCGCGATTTGGCGTTTATTTAGCCTACATCTATTATTATAAATTGTTCACTAAGATAAAAAATACCCCAGCTAAGGTTATCTTAACGGAGCGTGTTCGCATTCCAAACAACCGAAAAGTGGGTTTATTGCTCTCTTCGTATGTTCGTCATAATTTAAACATGTTATGATTCAAGAGGTCATTTTAGTGAATAAACATGACCAAGAAATCGGCACCATGGAAAAGATGGAGGCCCATGTGCAAGGTATGTTGCACCGTGCCTTTTCAGTACTAATTTTCAATTCAAAAGGCGAGTTACTCCTTCACCGCAGAGCCTACGGAAAGTATCACTCTGAAGGTTTATGGACCAACACATGCTGTAGCCACCCATTGCCGGGTGAAACCGTTGTAGCTGCAGCCAATCGAAGATTAATGGAGGAAATGGGCATGAAAACTTCCCTTTCGCCCTTGTTTAGTTTTATTTATCGTGCTGAACTTGAAAACAACTTAGTTGAACATGAATTAGACCATGTGCTCATTGGGTTCACCGATGAACAACCGTTGATAAACCCTGACGAAGTTTGCGACTACAAATGGATTTCTATGAATAAAATTGAAGAGGACATTGAAAAAAACGAATCGCACTATACCGCTTGGTTTAAAAAAATCATTCTAGAATACAAATCTGCCTTTGAAGACCTTTTAACCGTATGAAAATAGTTCGTCGTGCTACCTTCAACTCCGCCCATCGCTTATACAGAAAAGACTGGGATCACGAGAAAAACAATGAAGTGTTTGGATTGTGTAATAACGTGAATTTTCACGGACACAATTACGTATTAGAAGTGGGTATTGACGGGAAAATAAATCCCGAAACCGGATACATCATTGATGTAAAAATTCTAAAAAACATCATTAAAACTGAAGTCGAAGATCGATACGATCACAAAAACCTTAACCTTGATTGTCCGGAGTTCTTTGAGCTAAATCCCACCGTAGAAAACATCGCCTTGGTGTGTTATAATCGATTACTCCCACACTTACAATCCTATGGTAAACTATCCATTAAACTGTTTGAAACAGAAAAGAATTGGGTAGAATATGATGGGGAGTAAGGGGCGTTACCCGGGATTAAAACCTTTCATTTAGTTTATTGTTGTAGTTCCATGAGTAAAGCGATTTTTTGGCACCGAAGGGATTTACGAATTACGGACAACGCAGGACTTTATAAAGCATGTCAAAGCGCAACGCACGTACAACCCGTTTTCATTTTTGATACCCAAATTTTAAATGAATTAGACCGCACCGATGCCCGCGTTGAATTCATACATCGAGAACTAGAACGTCTTGTTAGCGAATATGCCGCAAACGACATTCATCTACGGGTGGAAATTGGAAATCCCATTGAAATCATTCCTGCCTTGGCTAAGGAACTTCATGTGAACCTCGTCATAACCAATCGAGATTACGAACCCTACGCCTTGCAACGGGATAAAACAATCTTTGAACGACTTCAAGCGGAAGGTATTGATTTTCAGGGTGCGAAGGACCATGTAATCTTTGAGAAAAATGAGGTATTAAAAGCCGACGGTTCCCCGTACACCGTGTTCACCCCGTATTCCCGAAAATGGAAAGAACGACTCGGTCAACAGCCCATCACCCTATTTGACTCCCTAAAAGCCCTTGAAAACGTTCAATGCATTGCCAAAGAACCCAAAATCCCAACCCTCGAGGCACTCGGTTTTCGTCCTTCTGGAATTGTATTTCCATCGACAGCAGTGGAAGACCTCTTGATTCAAAAATATAGCGATCAACGCAATTTCCCAGCAAAACCAGGTACTTCCAAACTTGGAATTCACCTGCGTTTTGGTACCATTAGCATACGAAACCTTGCCCTTCGCGCTATCCCCTTGAATGAAACCTTTTTGAATGAGCTCATTTGGCGCGAATTCTACCAGATGGTCCTCTATCATTTTCCATATACCGTGACGGGGTCATTTCGTCCGGCTTATGATGCCGTGGTATGGGAAGACGAGCCAATCCATTTTCAGCGCTGGTGTGAGGGTAAAACAGGCTATCCGCTCGTGGATGCCGGAATGCGTGAACTCAACGCTACAGGCTTTATGCACAATCGAGTGCGCATGGTCACCGCCAGCTTTTTAACCAAGCATTTACTCATAAATTGGCGCTTAGGCGAGGCCTATTTTGCTAAAAAACTCTTAGATTTTGAATTGGCGAGTAACATTGGCGGATGGCAATGGGCCGCCGGAGGAGGTTGCGACGCCGCACCCTATTTTCGGGTGTTTAATCCTACCGCGCAACAAGAGAAGTTTGATCCGAAATTCGAATACATCAAAAAGTGGGTCCCTGAATATGGAACCCCATCCTACCCGCAACCAATCATTGAGCATACCTTTGCTCGCAACAGGGTATTAGACCGATTTAAAAGCGCATTAAACAAAACGACATGATACAACTTGGTGATAAACTTCCCGCGTTTACCTTGAACAACCAAGACGGAACCCTCGTAGACATTACCCAATTTATTGGAGAACGAATCCTGGTCTTGTATTTCTACCCGAAAGACGACACGCCCGGATGCACCAAAGAAGCCTGTAGCTTTCGCGACCAATACACGGTGTTTCAAGACTTAGGCTGTGAAGTGATTGGCATATCTTCTGACAAACCAGCGGCCCACAAGGCCTTTGCGATGAAGTATAAATTACCATTCCCCTTATTGGCGGACGAGAAAAAAGAGGTGCGCACCTTATTCGGTGTACCCACCAACCTTTTCGGACTGCTGCCAGGCCGAGTAACCTACATTATCGATAAATCAGGGATTGTACGCGGAATCTTCAATTCTCAATTGAACGCTACACAGCATATTGAGGAGGCCTTGAAGGTGGTGAGGGGGATGGGTTAAAGTATTGGATATTTATTCTTTATCTTCTTCATATCTAGCACCATCACCTACAAGAATAACAAGTGATTCATTTTCCTTGACTAGTTTCCCGGATTTTGGACCAACACCATCTTCCCATGAGAAAATTAAATTATCCTCTTCAAGAATATATTCACCGCTTGTAAATTGCTTAACATTTCCCATCAAAAAAAACCAGGTACATTTTTTACTGTTTTCGAATTCTAATTCAGCCCCAGAACCGTTCAATACATTAGTATAAATGAATTTTTTACCTTCAAGTTTACCTTTTGGTATCAGTAAACCTAATATAAACAAGAAAACCACCCCTGTAATAATCCACCTAGTAGATTTTGAAAAAATTTGATTTTTCCACATTAAATAAATTCCAATTGGAAATATAATGATGCTTAAAAAATTCTTAACCTCTTCCTTTTGATACCATTTAAGGCTGTTACTGTTTTCCATGTTTACATTAATTAATTAATTTATTACTTATCTCGTACGCAACGAATATTGAATCCCTGAAGCATATCGTAGCAAACAGAAATTAAATTTGAATCATCAAATGAAATCGCGCGAGCCATTCCTCTATATGAACTGGGCATTTTATCTTCTGTCCAGAAATAACCTGATGATTCATAGGAAGTGAAATCATTCTTAAATATTCCATCCAAATACGTAGACATACCTAAAGACTTGATATCATTTCTATCGACTTGATATAAACCATCCTTCCTAATTATAAAACCATTCTTCGATAGGTTTAGCTTAGACTTGTTAAAATCCTCATATGCCCACATCGCATCACCCGATTTTTTTTTCCAATCATTTTTATCCTTATAATTAATGAACGTTGCCCAATTATTTTCATCACACCCTGCGGATGCACCATCTTCAAATCTTATAGGCCCAAAACTTCCACTATCGTATTCTTTAGATTTAGGAACAACCTCGTCCCAAAGCACAATCCAATCATCATTCGTTGCAATATGCCAGCCATCGGGAGCAATGTTCCTTTTATCTGCAACAGCATAATAATTATAGTACAAACCTCTATCAGAATTTTTTGGGTCAAACTTCCAGTAACAGCAAACGGGGATTTTCTTAGCTGAGGCATTAACCCATTCTTCAATATTTTGAGCTAATAATAAATTATCCCCATTTCTAAACTTTGTATTTAACAAATTTGATGTCATCCATGTGATTTCTCCATCTTTGGTTTTGTATGAAACCGATTGTAAATCCTTACCATCAAGCTTTATGTTAGCAATCTCAGCTTTTACTCCAATTAATTTAATCGGATAATCTTTAGATTTCTCTTTCTTGGCGCTACAAGAAAAAAGCGTAAGAAGAACAAAAAAATAAATAAATTTTCTCATAGTGTAGTGATTTAGTTTACAAACATAAATAAAGTATTTATTTTTTCAACCATTTATGTGTATTTTTTCAAACGTTTATGCATAGTGAAGTTCCACAAGAAATGAGGAATTTCGCTGCATGGAGGACATACACATTGGCAACAAAATCAAGAGCGTATTAGAATCCAGGGGAATTTCTGTAACAGAATTCGCCAAACGCATCAATAAATCAAGAGAGAATATTTATTCCATTTTTACCCGAAAAACCATAGATACTGGGTTACTGCAGAGTATTTCTAAAGTACTAGCCTACGACTTTTTTATGCACCTTAGCATAACACATTACAAACTAATCGAAGAAATTCAATTGCTTAGAGAAGAGAACAAACTATTGAAGGATTACAACAAGCTGTTGAAGAAAGTGAAAAAGTGATTTCTATCCGGGTGCGGGTTTAAACCCGCACCCGGATTAAATACTACGCATTCAACACCCCTCTCGAAATTACGATCTTCTGAACTTCGGAAGTTCCTTCGTAAATCTGGGTGATTTATACGCAATGGATAGAATCATTCATCAATTACTCACTCAGAGCAATGAATCAAAAGTTTAAGAGAACTTGATGATTTAACTTTATTTTTTTGATTATTTAATGTCATAAACCAATCAAATTCTTTCGTTAAATTCAAGGGTGTTAACTCCTCCTCAAGTAGCTTTAGAATATCTTCTGATAATGAACCTGTTTTAGCCCCAAAAGACATAATTACAGAAGGCTTAAGCTGTTTTACTGATTCAACATACTCTTCATTTAATGAGTTGGTGAATAAAATATCTACAAATTCAGTTTTGAAAGCACCTATACTTTTTTGATCTACTGTATTTTTTAAACTACACACGGAATCTTTTGGTAAACCATTAGCACGATTAAACCTAGTTTTTACATATAATTTAGCGTTCGGGTTATCAATCCAATAAACGCCATAACGCTGAGGCGTAAGGAGTACATCACGTGATTCCTTTTGCTCATTCCAAGAAATTTCCAATTCTTTTGCTCGTTTAGCGTCGGACATTATTGAATTCAAGTCATCAAATCTAGAAAGAAATCCACCGGCACCATCTTCAACATCAGACATTTCTTCTGGTGCAATTAATAAGGATGAAAGCCAATCTTGAAAAGCATTTCGATCACCTTTGATTAAAGGTATTTCATATCCATCAGGACTATTAACAAACCAAGGTGATCTTTTATATGTCATTTTTATCGAACTCATTTCAAGCAATTTCCCATACTCAAATTCATTCAACTCCTTAAACAAATCAGATTGACCAGAAGTAATGTAAGGATCTATTGACCTATTACTGAATTCATCTTGATTTTCTTTTTGGTCTATATCTCGTGCTTTAATTTGAAAATCACGAAGTTTATCGTATATTTTTTTTGACAATTGTTCATCTATGAAATTAATTTTATGTAATTCATTTAAAAATGAAATTGGTAATGTTAAACACAAAGTGTATTTGTTTTCAAATTGACTCATTTGAAAAAAATGAATGTTGATACTATCAGTAACAATCAATGAAATATTATATACATCATAGTGACCATACCTTTTCGGTCTTTTTAAGATATTTCCATCGTTAGCTTCATTCCAAGATGCTTCTAAAATTCTCAAATCTTTTGGATTTTGTTTATAGTAGTTTAACATATCATATTTGGAAAGAAACCCTCCTGCCCCATCCTCAATCGAGGATAAAACCTCCGGATTATTTTGATCTAGAAGTGAATCCAACCACTTTTTAAATGTGACATTTGATTTAACAAGAATTAATTCACCCTTATCACTTGGAAAAACGAACTGCTCGCGTGGATAGACAAAATCTAAATTACCTGACAAAAAATTATTACAACCTAATAAATCAATATAGGGGTCACTTTCCCTAAGTTTATCGGTGATAATATCTTGATTTTGAACCAATATACTCACCAAAGAATTCGGATTATCATAATCAAATAAGGACCGGTTTTTTTTGTTTTTTTCAAAAACAAAATAGTCCTGACCGAAAGTGAATCCGATTGAAAATAGAAAAAGTGTAATTAATTGTTTCTTCATAATTTGTCAACTTTACGATGTAAACATATATATATTTTTTAAAAAAACATCTTTGTGTTCTTTATTTTACAATTAATATACATTTTACGATTTTAAGCGAATATGCATCTTATGAGAGAAAATTAGCTCTTTAAGGATTACAACAAGCTGTTGAAGAAAGTGAAGAAGTGATTTCTATCTGGGTGTGGGTTTAAACCCACACCCAGATAAAATACTACGCATTCAATACCCCTCTCGAAATCACGATCTTCTGAACTTCGGAAGTTCCTTCGTAAATCTGGGTGATTTTTGCATCGCGCATGAGGCGTTCCACGTGATATTCTTTTACAAAGCCATAACCGCCATGAATTTGTACCGCTTCTACGGTTTGTTCCATCGCTACTTTTGAGGCATACAATTTGGCCATGGCGCTGGATTGATCGTAATTTCTTCCTTGGTCTTTATCCACGGCGGATTTATACACCAACAAGCGAGCAGCTTCTACTTCAGTTGCCATGTCGGCAATTTTAAAGGCTATCGCTTGGTGCTTATAAATTTCCTTTCCGAATGCTTTACGTTCTTTGGAATACGCCACAGATAATTCAAGCCCCCCAGCGGCAATGCCCAAGGCTTGTGCAGCAATACCGATCCGTCCGCCACTCAATACTTTCATGGCAAACTTAAATCCGAAGCCATCCTCGCCAATTCGATTTTCCTTTGGAACTTTTACATCATTAAACAATAAGGTATGGGTATCACTTCCGCGAATTCCGAGTTTATCTTCTTTCGCTCCCACGATAAACCCTTCCATGCCACGCTCAATAATAAAGGCATTGATTCCTTTATGACCTAATTCCACATTGGTTTGTGCTATGACTAAATAAACAGACGCTGATGACCCATTGGTAATCCAGTTTTTGGTTCCATTTAACAGATAATGGTCTCCTTTATCAATTGCTGTGGTGCTCTGAGAGGTAGCATCTGATCCTGCCTCAGGCTCTGACAAGCAGAATGCGCCAATTTTTTCTCCTTTTGCTAGAGGAATCAGGTATTTTTGCTTTTGTTCTTCGTTTCCGAATTTTTCAAGACCCCAACAAACGAGGGAATTGTTAACCGACATACACACCGATGTAGAGGCATCAACCTTTGAAATTTCTTCCATCGCTAACACATAAGACAAGGTATCCATTCCTGAACCCCCGTATTTTGGATCAACCATCATTCCCATGAAGCCTAGTTCGCCCAATTGCTTGATTTCTTCTGCCGGAAATCTCTGCTGGTTATCTCTATCGATTACCCCAGGTTTAAGTACGTTTTGTGCAAAATCTCTCGCTGCTTCTTTAACGGCTAAATGCTCTTCAGTAAGTTCAAAATGCATGTGATGTAGTTTTGATTTTTAATTTTACAAAAATAAGCTATTTTCTATTCATTAATTCGAATCACGTGCAGGAAAAAAGAATAATTGGTCTCATGTCTGGCACCTCCTTAGACGGGCTGGACATCGCTTGCGTTCATTTTTCAGGACCTGAAGATGCGGTAGGGTTCACACTCGAAGCGGCAGAAACCGTTTCACTTCCTTCGGACCTTAAAAATGCCTTGCTGCAGGTCGAAACGCTATCCCCTCGGGAATTATTCAAACTCAACCATACCCTAGCTCGTTTCTACGCCGAGGCAGTAAATGCATTCATTCAATCGTTTAGCATAGACAAAACTCGCATCGATGCCATCGCCTCGCATGGTCAAACCATTTTTCACCAACCCGAGGACGGATATACCGTTCAATTAGGATGCGGTTCTACCCTCGCCTATCATAGTGGTTTAGTCGTAATTAATGATTTCAGGTCCTTGGATGTAGCCGCCGGAGGACAAGGCGCGCCCTTGGTGCCGATTGGTGACCAGCTCTTATTTGGAACACAAGCTGAAGCGTTTATTAATATTGGGGGCTTTGCCAACATCAGCTTTAAAACCAACGGAACAACGGTAGCGTTTGATGTGTGTCCGGGAAACCTTCCGATGAATACTTATGCCAGGAAACTCGGATTAGAATACGATGCTGGAGGTGAAATTGCAGCACAGCATACTGCAGATCCCGCGCTATTACAGGCGCTTAATGATTTGCCATATTACCAGCTCAATGGTCCAAAATCCTTGGGAACAGAATGGCTCGACGCCACGTTTTACCCCTGTATTCCATCCCGTATTGCACCAGCGGTAGCAATTGCCACGATCAATGAACATATAGCTCACCAACTGGCATCAGTATTAGAAAAACACACCTTAAAACGTGCATATATCACGGGAGGCGGTGCATTGAACAGTACATTAATAAACCAACTCAAGGCCAAATATACTGGCGAACTTATCATTCCCAGTGCGGATATCGTAAACTTTAAAGAAGCGATAATCTTTGCCTTTCTTGGTTTTCGTTTTTTAAACCAACAATTTAATTCCTTGGCCTCGGTCACTGGGGCAAGCGAAAATGTATGTGGTGGTGCCCTACATTATCCCCGATAAGGAGTTTATTCACATTGAAACTTGGAGAAAATTAACATACGCTGGGCATTTCACGTGTAAATCAAGGTATTTTTGTCCCTTGCAATAACACACATGATAGAATTACTAAAGAAATTTGAGAATAAGCGTCCGGAAATCGTTTTTGAATGGAAGGATGCAGAAACAGAAGCGGAAGGATGGGTAGTAATTAACAGTTTACGTGGGGGTGCCGCGGGTGGAGGTACTCGAATGCGCGTTGGACTCGACAAGCGTGAAGTAGAATCTCTTGCAAAAACCATGGAAGTAAAATTCACGGTGGCTGGTCCAGCCATTGGAGGAGCTAAATCAGGAATCAATTTTGATCCCAACGACCCGCGAAAAGAAGGGGTGCTTAAACGTTGGTTTGCGGCCGTTGCGCCCTTATTAAAAACGTATTACGGGACCGGAGGAGATTTAAACGTAGATGAGATTCACGAGGTTATTCCGATTACCGAAGCAAATGGCGTTTGGCATCCGCAAGAAGGGGTCTTTAACGGACATTTTCAACCCAATGCCGACCAAAAAATCCACCGCATTGGACAACTACAAAAAGGAGTTTCCCATACCTTAAGTTCCGCAACATACAGTCCAGATGTTTCAAAAAACTACCTGGTAGCGGATATGATAACGGGATATGGTGTTTGTGTATCGATTGAACAATATTACACTATTTGGGGAGGATCTTTAGCGGAAAAAAAGGTAATAATTCAAGGATGGGGAAATGTAGGGTCAGCCGCGGCATTTTATTTAGCCCAAAAAGGAGCAAAAATTGTCGGGATCATAGACCGTGTTGGAGGGTTAATTAACCCTGAAGGGTTCTCTTTTGAAGAAATCCGCCACTTATTTATCACTAAAAATGGTAATGCCCTAGCGCATCCGAACTTACTTTCATACGAAGAGATCAATGAAAAAATATGGGCTGTCGACGCGGATGTCTTTGTTCCTTGTGCTGGTAGCCGCATGTTGAATCAAAATCAATTAGAACGGTTAATTAACGCAGGCGTTTCGGTCATTTCATCGGGTGCGAATGTCCCATTTGCTGACCCTGAGATTTTCTTTGGTCCGATTGCAGGATATGCCGATGAGCACCTGGCCTTGATTCCTGACTTTATCGCAAATTGTGGAATGGCAAGGGTATTTGCGTACCTCATGAGTAACGACCTCGAAGAAATTGATGAAGCACTAATTTTCGAGGATACCGCAGAAATTATCGGTAATGCCTTGAAGAAAGTGCATGCAAACAATTCTAGTACCAAAAATTTAGCGAAATCTGCCTTTGAAATCGCATTGACTCAATTGGCACCTTAATGACGCTGATCATACTATTCATCTTTATCGTTGGATACGTATTGATATCCACTGAACATTGGCATCGGATCGATAAGATGATTCCTGCCATTTTGATGATGGTACTTTCATGGGGCCTCATTTTTGTTTTCCCTAATTACATTCCACAATGGTTAGACCCTAGTTCTGCGGAACTCCTGCTTTCAAAATTGGGTTTTGTCCCTGATTTCGTTGGCAATACAGTAGAAAAAACGGAACTCATAAACACAGCCCTACAACATCACCTGAGTAAAACGGCTGAAATTATAATTTTTCTGATTGGGGCAATGACCTTGGTTGAATTGATTGATCATTTCAAGGGGTTTGATGCCGTACAGGTACTGTTTAAAGCGAAAAAGAAATGGAACTTACTAGTGCTCCTTTGCACCTTCACATTTTTTCTTTCCGCTGTCATTGATAACCTTACCGCTACGCTCGTGATGATAGCGATTTATAGAAAAATTATCGACGCGCCTGAAGACCGCCTTTGGTATGCCGGATTTATTGTGTTAGCAGCGAATGCTGGTGGAGCATGGTCTCCGATAGGTGATGTTACCACTACCATGCTATGGATTGGTCATAAAGTCAGCACTACCCCACTCATCTTAAGTACGTTTATTCCCTCCTTATTGTGTATTGTATCGCCTCTTCTTATCGCTCGATATCTTCCTGCGTTTAAAGGCAACTTAAATCGAAGCCTATCCATTGAATCGAAGCAGGGAAGAACCGAGTTGCTGCTAGGTCTTGGACTGTTCTTGATGGTTCCACTGCTTAAATCATTGTTTCATCTACCACCGTACATGGGTATGTTGCTCGCCCTGTGTTTATTCGCATTGTTTGCAGAAGTAAAAACCAAGCGGAATTTTAAAATGACCGAAGTTGAATCTGACCTTTCTCCTCAGAGCCCAACCATGAAATCACTTCAAAAGGTAGAATTACCTACCATCTTATTTTTCCTTGGAATTTTACTCACCGTTGCCGCGCTGGAATCGATTGGATTTATTTTCAATTTAGGACAAAGCGTACAAAACGCAGGAATTTCCACGCCACTCTTCATGGGATTCTTGGGTATTTCTTCTGCAGTAATTGATAATGTTCCATTGGTTGCAGGTGCCATGGGAATGTTTTCCTATCCAATTGATCATAGTACTTGGCATTTACTCGCCTACACCGCTGGCACTGGAGGCTCCATACTAATCATCGGCTCGGCCGCTGGGGTTGTCGCAATGGGACTGGAAAAAATTAGTTTTAGTTGGTACCTTAAAAACATTGCCCCTTTAGCCCTTTTAGGATATTTAATCGGTTTCATTTTTATGTGGATAACCCTGTAACTTTTTAGCGTAAATAACGATATAAGAACCTATGACAACAAATGCGACAACCCTATATTGGAACATCGATAGCCTTCCAGAAGAGAAAAGACTAAGTGTTGTGCTTTCCAGTGGCAGTATTTTAGCCTTGTGTTTAATTTCTTTTTTATTTCTATCCAAGTTAAAACCTTCGGATCCACCGCTCGCGAATCATTTGGTAGTTCAGGATGAGATATTAGATGAAATCCCATTAGAAGAATTGTTTATTGCCGATGGCGGTTCAGCGAAAGGCGGCGGAACCCCTGCGATGGATGAACGAACAGAACCTATGGAGCAAACGGAGCGAACGGTAACGGATCGAGGGAACACCCCCATCCAAAACGGAAACTCTAATCATACGGTTGGCAATAACCCGAATAACCCTTCGAGCTCAACTACCCGTGCCAACAATCCGTTCGGTGATGGTGGAAATGGCGGAGGAAATGGAGGGGGTAATGGTCCGTTTGATGGAAATGGTCGTGGCACCGGAGGAGAAGGCGATGGCGAAGGGGATGGATTTGGGGACGGTAAATCTAGAATACGAATTAACGATCCTGTCCTACCGAAATATAATACAGATGTTGATTTAAAAATTCACTTAAAATTAACGGTAACAGGAGATGGAGGTGTGTCAACTGCTGTTTGTATCAAGAGTAAAACTACTACCACCGATCAAACCATCATCAATGATGTAATACGGCAAGTTATACGCCAGGTGAAATACAAAAAAGATCCGGAAGGCCGTCCAGCCTATTGTTTTCTCACCGTAAAAGTGAATGCTCAATAAGTATACCGATTGCACGGAATGGTTATTTAGCCAATTCCCATCGTATCAAAACCTTGGGGCTTCCGCCTACAAACCCGGGCTTGAAAATACCCGAGCAATACTAGCGAAGGTTGGAAATCCTGAAACTAAGCTTAAGTTCATACACGTAGCAGGAACCAACGGTAAAGGTTCGACGTGTGCGTTCCTAAGTAGTTTTCTGCAAGAAACCGGATCTCGTGTTGGGCTTTTTACATCTCCACACTTGGTAGATTTTAGGGAGCGAATTCGTGTGAATGGGAAAGCAATTAAGGAAGCGGAGGTTCTTGAATTTTGTCAACAGGTTCAAACCTACGAAGCAGATTTGTCCTTTTTCGAAATCACCTTAGCGATGGCCTTGGTACATTTCAATAAAGCGCAGTGCGATTATGTAATCCTTGAAACCGGCATGGGCGGAAGATTAGATGCAACGAATGTGGTCACTCCCCTACTGGCGGTCATTACAAACATTGGATTTGACCATCAAGCCTTTTTGGGAAATACCTTAGCGGAAATCGCCTCGGAAAAGGCAGGAATTATTAAAGCTTCGGTGCCGGTACTTTGTGGAGAGGAACGGGAAGAATTGGCTGAAATATTTCGACAAAAAGCACTTTCTCTAAACGCTCCTATTGTTTTCACGAACGAACGCATTGACGACCCTACAGAAGTTCTTCCGACCTACCAACGTAAAAATGCGGGGTTAGCGATGGAAGCATTAAGAATCCTTGAAATTGATACGCAAACAATTAATGTTCAAGAAACATGGTTAAACTTATTTAAACAAACCGGATTCATTGGTAGACTCTTTCCATCCGAACGCTATCCTAACCTATGGTATGATGCATCTCATAATGCGGAAGGATTAAATACTACGATCGAGTCGTTAATGGGTATGGGGATTTCAAACCCTATTGTCATATTCGGGGCTTCTAATGATAAATCCTTAGCGCATTTATCGGAGCTTAACGATGTAATTGATGCGTGGTATTTTTGTGAATTCACCAATCCGCGGAGTTATCGAGGGAACCATTTAATGCAAGTCATCGACGAGTTGAAATTAAAAAAGACGGAGCGGTTTTATCAGGTAAATCAAGCCATTCATGCTGCGTTAGCGCATCGAAAAGAACATCAAGCTATACTTGTTACGGGGAGTTTCTTTTTACTGAGCGATTGTGAAGAAATACAAGCCAATATTGGGAATCAACTAAGCCAGTGAATTACTTTTTTTGTTTCGAAGAATGCTTCAGTGAAATAGGCAGCCAAGGGGTATTCTTTGAATTTTCCGGGAAGACCTTTAAATTCTTCGGTTAAATCACCGCCCTTTAGATATAAAATCCCACGCGGAAACCCATCGCTTGTCTTTCCTTTTTTAATCTTGTTTTTTACCCACTCAATAAATAACGGCATGGCGGTAACTGCTCTGGATATGACAAAATCAAAGGTTCCTTTTACTTGTTCTGCTCTTAAATGATGTGCTTGAACATTGGTTAATCCCAAGGCCAATGCCACCTCATTAACCACCTTAATCTTTTTACCAATAGAATCAACCAAAACAAAGGTGGTTTCAGGAAAAAGAATAGCGAGCGGAATTCCTGGAAAACCACCACCCGTGCCAACATCAAGTACCGTAGTTCCTGGCTGAAATGCATACACTTTGGCAATGCCTAGGGAATGCAACACGTGCCTCTCGTAAAAATTATCGACATCTTTTCGGGAAATCACATTAATCTGGTTATTCCACAGTTCGTACAAGGCACGTAAGTCGCTAAACTGCTTATGCTGGGTTGGGGTTAACGTGGGAAAATACTGAAGAATTGCTTCCACATCACTAAATCGTATCCTTGGTTTTTTCCATCATTCCGGCGAGGAAATCGCGCGCACGGAATAATTGTGCTTTAACGGTCCCTAGTGGTAAATCCAATTCGGCTGCAATCTCCTCATACGATAGCTCTTCGAAGTAACGCTTTTCTACCAATTGACGGTAACGAGGCTTTAACTTACTAACGAGTAAGCGCATGTGAATCACTTTTTGATCGTGCATCATTGATTCCTCGGGATTGTTCACTTGGGCTTTTGCATCAATTCGCATGGAGCCTCCATCTGAAGTGGCAATTCCTTGATCCATCGAAAGTACGTGAATGCGTTTCTTACGAATAAAATCGATACAATTATTAGAGGCAATTTTAAATAACCAGGTACTGAATGCAAAGCTTGGAGAGTATTGATCAATTCGATTAAAGGCTTTACCGAATGCCTCGATGGTAAGGTCTTCAGCGTCATCAGAATTCTTAACCATTTTAAGCATCATGAAATAAATGGAATCTCGGTATCGGTCCATTAGAGAAGCAAAGGCCGCTTGATTTCCTTTTTTCGCAAGTTCTACTAGCGTTAAATCCTGCTTCGCTTTGTCCGACAGGTGTTCAAATTCTACCATTTATTTCTAGGTTTTCGATTCAATAACAAAAACACCAAGGGTATGAATATCGCGTAGAAGAAGTCCCACAACGGAAAGAACCAAGCTAAGCGTTTTTCTTTCAATTTGAACAACCCCCTTCCTTGCACCATCCATTTTATGAGTATTAACCCAAAAAACAACCCCAACGACAGCCAAACCATGGTATTTGTCAGAAGCAAAGAAAGGAAGGATATCAACAGAAAAAACAAGCTCACTGGATATATTCCTAACAACGATTTTTTGATAACGTCATAATGGGATGACGTACTATAGTGCCTACGTTTCTGAAATACCCACCGTTTCCAGGTGGCTTCAGGGGCTGAAGGACAAAACGATTCTTCTTCAATGGCAAGGGTGTAGTTTCGATGCTTCGCGGCTTGTTGAATAAAGAGGTCGTCATCGCCGGAAACTATGTAATAATGCGACTTAAATCCACCAACAGACTCAAAAGCCTTTCTGGAATAGGCTAAGTTTCTTCCAACGCCCATGTACGGTAAACCACTTAAGGCAAAAGAGAAATAGTTTAAAGCAATCCACGCGGTATCAAATCGAATTAAACGATTCAAGAATCCTTTTTTATGAAGATACGGCCCATAACCCAACACAATATCCGTCGTAGGCGAGAATCCGTTGGCCATGGTAGTTAACCATTGTTTTGACGTAGGTCTACAATCGGCGTCCGTAAACACAAAATGATCGAAACTCGCAGCACGAACAGCAAGGGTTAAGGGTAATTTCTTTCCCGGTCGGAGGTGGGGGTTTTGCTCCAATTCAACTACATGAAGGTTAGGATATTGCCGTTGATAAGCCTTCAACAACCACTTACTGTCATCCATTGATTGATTGTTAACCACAATAACTTCAAAGGATGGATAGTCTTGCTCAAGAATCAGGGGAATCAGTTCATAGAGGTTCTCGGATTCATTTCGTGCAGCTACAATAACACTGAGCGGTGGCAAGGAATCTGTTTGGGAAATTTCTTTTGGTTTAACGCGTAAAAAGCGCAGGTGAATGAATAGGAGATACGCGAATTGCATGAACCATGAGGCAATAAATACCATGAAAATCCATTGGTTAATTAACGCCATACACTGTTGCTCCAGGTTCATCCCATTTAATTCAAGTATGCAAAGATGGGGTGAGAACGTAAATAGCTGTATCTTTAACCCGTGTTTTTATCAACACGCTTATGCACTTCGAAAAACTTCATACGGATACCTTAACAAAAGCAAGGCTTGGTCGCTTACACACGGATCACGGGACGATAGAAACCCCGATTTTCATGCCCGTGGGAACCTCAGCTACAGTAAAAGGAATTCACCAACAAGAACTTCGCGAAGACATCAAGGCGCAGATTATTCTCGGAAACACGTATCATTTATACATGCGTCCAGGAATGGAAGTAATGGAGGCCGCGGGAGGACTGCACCAGTTTATGAATTGGGAGCGTCCAATACTCACGGACAGCGGCGGTTATCAAGTATATTCCTTAGCGGGTACGCGAAAAATCATGGAGGATGGCGTAAAATTTCAAAGCCACTTAGACGGTAGTTACCATGTGTTTACCCCAGAATTTGCCATAGACATTCAACGCAGCATCGGAGCTGATATCATCATGGCCTTTGATGAATGTACACCCTACCCCTGCGATTATGGATACGCTAAAAACTCCTTGGCCTTAACTCATGACTGGCTTAAACGTTGCTTTAATCAGTTCGATCGCACCGCCCCAAAATATGGGCATCAACAAACCCTATTTCCAATTGTGCAGGGTTCAGTATACCAAGATTTACGCATTGAATCTGCCGAATATATGTCTGATTTTGGAGACGTCGGCATCGGCATCGGAGGCCTATCTGTTGGAGAACCTGAGCATGAATTGTATGAAATGACCAACATTGTCACCGATGTATTGCCTCATGAAAAAGCACGCTACCTGATGGGGGTTGGAACCCCATGGAATTTACTCGAGTGTATTGGGCTTGGAATTGACATGTTCGACTGTGTTTTGCCAAGCAGGAATGCGCGCCATGGATTGCTCTACACCAAAGAGGGCACTATAAATATTAAAAATAAAAAATGGGAAATGGACTTTAGTCCCATTGATAGCAGCACCGGACTTTGGGCGGATCAGGTATATAGCAAAGCGTACTTGCGTCATTTATTCAAAGTACAAGAAAACTTGGGGATGCAAATCGCAACCTTACATAACCTCACCTTTTTTCTTTCCTTAATGGAGCAAGCAAGAAACAAAATCGCCACGGGGGAGTTCTTAGCTTGGAAAACGTCACTAATCCCCATGCTTACTCGCCGCTTGTAATGCTCAGTATTCTCGACAAATATATCATTCGGAAGTTCTTAAGCACCTTTTTTTTCATGCTTGGGATTATCATGCTTTTCGCGATGGTGTTCGACGTCTCGGAAAAACTAAGTGAGTTTATTTCGAATCATGCCCCTGTAAGTGCTATCGTCTTTGAGTATTATTTAAGTTTCTTGTTGTTTCATGGCAACATGTTTTCCTCAATGATCATTTTTATATCTGTCATCTGGTTTACCGCAAAACTGGCTCAGGACACCGAATTGATTCCGATGTGGTTTTCAGGAAAACCGATTTCACGGTTCATGAGGCCATATATGATTGCAGCCACGATCTTGATGTTACTCTCACTCCTCCTAAACCACTTTATTGTGCCCAATGCGAATAAACTTCGGCTAGGGTTCGAAGAAAAATACTACCGGGATCTCATGATGGTTGAAAATTACCATGCGGATTACCCAGGGAATACCTCGGTATATTTTTCAACTTATACGAACGAAGCGGGTAAGGTCACCAACTTTGTGCTACAACAGTGGGGGGATTCCAGCAAGCCCATCTTTTTTTTAAAGGCGAACGAAGCAATGAATCACAGGGGCACCAATAAATGGACCTTAAAAAATGTGTACATAAAACGTATTGGATTTCCCATTGGTACTGTACAGTACCGAGCGACCATGGATACCGTATTTAATTTTTCGATGGATGAAATGGCCCAGCGCGAGAATGTTGCTGAAACTATGACTTACCCCGAATTATCCCAATTGATCAGTCGAGAAAAACAAAAGGGATCTTCTCGTGTGCCGTATTATGAAATAGAAATGCATCAACGTACATCCTATCCCTTTGCTACATATATTCTAACCATAATTGGAGTTTCGGTAGCCTCACGTAAAAAACGTGGTGGGATTGGTTTGAACATTGCCATAGGACTCGGATTTGTATTTGTTTACATTTTTGCGATGAAAGTCATGGCGGTTGCTGCCTTGAATGTTGGACTTCCGGCGCTTATTGCTGTATGGACGCCGAATTTGCTCTTTGGAATCCTTGCTTTTTTACTGTACAGAACTGCTCAGAAATGATTCGTTTCTAAGTAGTTACGCGTAGCATCATCCACAAAACTGCGTATACGCCTCCACGTAACAAGGTGTAATTAACAAATAAGCAGCTTGCGTTTTCACCCACCTTTTTAAATGGTCTTCATCTTTGTCTCAGAAACCAATTAAAAAAAATAAAAATGAAAGCAAAAATCAACGTAAGCATCCTATTCACAGGATTAATCGGAATTAGCAGTTTCACTGCAGAAGCACAAAGCGCACGCATTTGGGCAAGAATTTCAGACAAACAAAGCACACCGCGTGTGTTGGAAAACGGGAGCATAGGGTCAACAAACCCATCATTCGCAAATGCATTAAATCAAATTGGGGTGAGTGAAGTTCATCAGGCCCTTTCAAATTCAAAAAACGAAAAATTACAAGGTGTTTATGAATTCAATTGTGCGTGCGACGTTGCAACCTTAGAAAATACGCTTAGAAACTTTCCAGGTGTTATAGCTGAAATCGAAAGAGCACCGGAATACAAAACCTTGTATGTTCCAAACGATTATAATGCTGAATTCAGTGCGAACTATGCCTTGGATTTAATTAAAGCGCCGCAAGCGTGGAATCAAACACAATCTAATGCAGGAATCATAGTTGGTATCAGCGATGAAAACTTAAACCCATTCCACGAAGAATTAGCTGGAAAAATCACATATTACGACTACCACAACACCTTACCATCTGAACACGGAACTGCAGTGGCAATTATAGCAGCAGGAAAAACAGACAATCAGGTTGGGGTAAGTTCTATTGGATTTAATTCATCCATCGCTTTTTATGAAATGAACTTTAATCAACTACTTGCGGCTACCTATGCCGGAATTGATGTCATCAATGTAAGTTGGTTTTCAGGTTGTGCTTACAGTCAATTTGAACAAGATGTGATAGACGAAGTATATGCAAATGGAACATTTATAGTTGCTGCAGCTGGAAATGGAACCACCTGTGGTGACCCATCCGCACTAGCCTACCCTGCATCATACAACCATGTATTTTCTGTAACCAGTATTGGAGAACACGATAACCACGAAGAAAACATTGGAGATCCACATACGACACACCAACACAACAGCAGAGTAGACTTAGCTGCTCCAGGATATAAAGTTAACATTTCAGATTCTCCGGTAAATTACATGACCGCTTCAGGTTCTTCGTATGCCGCACCTTTTGTAACAGGAACCGTAGCCTTAATGTTGAGTGTAAATCCATGCATTGATAACGACGAAATCGAACAAATTTTAAAAGCTAGTTCAGTTAATATCGACGCCTTGAATCCAGCGTATGCAGGATCCATTGGTGTGGGAAGATTAAATGCGAATGCGGCTGTTTCTATGGCTTTAGCCACACCAAGTAATATGGATGTAGTCGCTATCGTTAGCAATGCATGTACTGAAGGGAATGGTTCGGTAACCATCTCACCTTCTAATGGTCAAGAGCCTTATCAGGTAAACACAAGTAATGGACAAGCTGAGTTTTATTTTGGTGACCTTACTTCTGGAACCTATACCTATCAAATAACAGATGCCCATGGATGTGTAGTAACAACAACTGCTATAGTTAGCAACGGAACTCCTGTAATTGAGAATTCTATTTCGAATAATGTAAGCTGTAATGGAGGAACGAATGGATCGGTAAGCTTGGTTGTGAATAATGGTAACCCTACCTATACCTACAATTGGAGTAATGGTGCCACAACGGAGAACAACACGACCCTTGGTGCAGGAACCTATGCAGTACAAATCACAGATGCCAATGGATGCAGTACCAGCGGAACGTATGTTATCAATGAACCCGCAGCCATTGAAATAAATCCAGTAGTTACCGCTGATTTAGGGAATAACGACGGAAGCATTGACCTTAATGTTAGCGGTGGAACACCAGGATACTCTTATGAATGGTCCACCGGACAAACAACGGAAGATGTATATGGATTAGCTGCAGGAACGTATAGCGTAATTACAACCGATGCAAATGGTTGCGCAACAAGTACCTTCGTAGAAGTAGCTAACGAATCTACTGCAGACGTAACATCTCTTGGATTGATTGCCTTAAATGTATATCCTAATCCCACCAATGCTGATGCTAAAGTACAGTGGAAAGGGAATGTGACCAAAGTAATTGTGGCTGAACAAACTGGACGCATCGTTATGGCTAAGCCGGTTACGAACTTTAACAGCATGCTAATTCAAAACCTAGAGGCCGGGCTTTACATCATTACCGTTAAAGGGCCAAACGGATTATCTGCAACAAAACAACTGGTGGTTTTATAATCACAAGATCGACTAACAAAAAAAAAGGGGGCTTCGGTCCCTTTTTTTTGTAAATTCAAATCTCATTAACCAATTTAATCGTAAATATGAAAACTATTTTACTTCCAATATTTTTGTTTTCCTATCTAAATATACTCTGTCAACAATGGATTGACCAACAGTATGCATACGACAGTACATTAAATGAAACTTATGGTACTTCGAATGATTTCAATGGAAACACTGTCAGTTTAGCCATGGACATCTATGAGCCTAAATGTCCTGTGAATTCTCAAATTTCGCGTTGGCCCCTGCTCATCGTAATCCATGGAGGGGCTTTTATCGCGGGGTCAAAAAACGATGCAAGCGTTCAAGACTATTGTAAAGAATTTGCCAGAAGAGGATACGTAACCGCAAGCATTTCTTATCGCTTAGGTTTTATTTCTGATGAAAATACGTGGAGCTGTAATTATCCGAGCTATAATTGTTTGTTTGCAAGTGATACGGCTGAATGGATCAGGGCAAATTATCGTGGTATTCAAGACGCAAAAGGCGCACTTCGTTATTTAATTAATAGGAACCAACAATTCTCTATTGATACAAATAACGTATTTCTTGTTGGGGAAAGTGCTGGTTCTTTTATAGCCTTGGGAGTTGGTTTAATGAACGACATGCAAGAGCGTCCGTTATCCACTTTTGCATTACCCTCATTGCCTGCACCGAATGCAAATATGTCGAGCTGTGCTCATAATGTTGGAGAAGTTTTCGGAGCAAGTATTTCTCGTCCGGATTTGGGGGATATTGATGGCAACATTGAACCATCACAAGTGCAATACACCATTAAAGGAATTGGGAATATGTTCGGGGCAATGTTCAACAACTTATTGATAAACCATCCTGCCAATATCGCTAAACCAGCCATTTATTCCTATCATCAACCTTGCGATATAATTGTGCCAATAGGTAGCAAGGAGGTTTTCTGGGGTTTAGATTGGTGTATGACCAATGGATATAATTGTTACGCAATTGCCAATACTCCAATTGTTCACGGAAGCCAAGCAATCAGTGACTGGAATAATCAAGGAAATTTTGGCTACAACATTCAAAACAATTTCACTGCGAACAATTTTCCAAATCAATTTGCTTTCGTACCGGGAAGTTGTTTAGATCAGGCGAACAATCCTTGCCACGCCTATGACAACATGAATTTGAGACAACTCCAAATGGCAACTTTTTTCGCCCCAATGATAAGCAGTAATGAACTTTGTCAATCGCTATCGTTAATTGAACCCACTTATTATTTCAACCTTTATCCGAATCCCTCGCATGATGAAGTTTCGCTCTATACAAACGTTACAGGTCGGTTAAATCTGGAAATTCTTGATCTTGCAGGAAAATCGATTCTGACAACGTACAACACATCGGGTTCAATTTCACTTGTGAATTTGAAGCAAGGCATATACCTTGTTAAGGTTCAGTCAGATGGAAAAACTGTTGGGCTAATTCGGTTAATCAAAAACTAGGATGCTCTATAAAGTGTTCTTTTAACTGCTTTAATCAGGCGATCCACATTGGGTAAAGCCTCATCAATTAAGGACGGAGAAAACGCAAACGGCGTATCCGTTTGTGTTACACGCTCAACGGGTGCATCTAAATAATCGAACGCATATCGTTGCAGGTGGTACGCGATTTCCGAAGAAATACTTGCCAAAGGCCAAGATTCTTCAAGCACCACGCAGCGGTTCGTTTTCTTAACGGATTCAACAATCGTATGATAATCGAGTGGACGAATCGTACGAAGGTCAATGATTTCAGCATGAATATTTTCTTTGGCCAACTCCTCAGCAGCTTCATAAGCCACTTTCATGATTTTGCCAAAAGAAACAATGGTCACATCGGTTCCTTTACGCTTTACATCTGCTACCCCAATTGGAATGATGTACTCCCCCTCCGGAACTTCTCCTTTATCACCATACATTTTTTCAGATTCCAAAAAGACCACAGGATCTTGATCGCGAATGGCAGCTTTCAACAAGCCTTTCGCATCGGCAGGATTTGAAGGGGTAATCACTTTCAACCCAGGAACATGCGCATAAAATGCTTCAAAGCTTTGGGAATGGGTAGCTCCTAACTGCCCTGCCGTTCCGTTCCCACCGCGGAAAACAATCGGACAATGGTACTGCCCCCCCGACATTTGCAACATTTTCGCTGCCGAGTTAATAATTTGATCTGCAGCAAGTATAGCGAAATTCCATGTCATAAATTCAACAATCGGTCGCAATCCGTTCATGGATGCACCCACGGCGATTCCAGCAAAGCCTAATTCAGCGATTGGGGTATCAATAACCCGTTTCGGACCAAATTCATCCAACATTCCTTGGGAAACCTTATATGCGCCATTGTACTCGGCGACTTCTTCTCCAAGCAGAAATACCGAGGAATCTCTCCTCATTTCTTCGGACATTGCTTCTCTTAGAGCTTCTCGAAACTGAATTGTTTTCATGATGTAGGTAAAATGTTGTTAACGCGGTGCAAAGGTAATAAACGAGTCAATAAAAATAAACTACGCAGCAAATAATGTAGCGACCTTGGATTTATTAAAGACCGTTTCTGCGTATTCCAAGGAAACGTGAAACTTTTTCTTGTTTGTAGAAGGGAATTCATACATGGCATCCATAAAAATCGCCTCACAAATAGCACGTAATCCTCGGGCTCCTAATTCAAATTCAATGGCTTTATCTACGATAAAATCCAACACGGACTGATCGAAGGTAAGGCGAATGCCATCTAATTCAAACACTTTTACGAACTGTTTCATTAACGCGTTTTTGGGTTCTGTTAAGATGCGTCGAAGCGCAATACGATCAAGGGGAACCAAATGACTTAACACCGGGAAGCGCCCAATTAATTCTGGAATCAATCCATAATTCTTTAAATCCGTTGGAGAAATATAACTCAACAAATCTACGGGCTCAACACTGGCTTTTTCCTTCATTGAAAACCCAATCGCCGTCTTATTCACTCGATGCGCAATCAGCCTCTCTATTCCGTCAAATGCTCCACCACAAACGAACAGGATATTTCTAGTATCGAGTTGAATGAGCTTTTGCTCTGGGTGTTTTCGTCCGCCTTGAGGGGGAACATTCACGATGGTTCCTTCGAGTAATTTCAACAGGGCTTGTTGCACCCCTTCACCAGAGACATCGCGAGTAATTGATGGATTATCCTTTTTACGGGCAATTTTATCTATTTCGTCAATAAAAACAATCCCCCGTTGTGCTTTTTCTATGTTATAATCAGCAGCTTGCAACAGTCGTGTTAATATAGTTTCCACATCTTCCCCTACATATCCAGCTTCCGTGAGTACTGTCGCATCAGCAATACAAAAAGGAACATCCAAGAGGTTCGCAATGGTTTTTGCCAGTAAGGTTTTTCCAGTGCCCGTTCTTCCAACCAACACAATGTTTGATTTTTCAATTTGAACATCAGACTCCAATAGATTAGCTTCAAGACGCTTATAGTGATTATACACCGCGACACTTAGTACTTTCTTTGCATCCTCTTGTCCAATCACAAACTCGTCTAACTTCGCGCTCAGTTCTTTTGGTTTTAGGGCACTGAACGCAGAACGGTCTTTGGGTAATTCCACGTGATTGCGATTCAACTCACTGTCTACAATTCGCTTGGCTTGTATTACACATTCATCACATATCACAGCTGAAGCCCCTGATACCAAAACATGCGGATGTATTATTTCATTCCCGCAAAAAGAACATTCTCGTTTCGAGGTCATCTTATTTTGGATTTCTCAACAACACCTCATCCACCATGCCATATGCTTTCGCCTCTTCCGATGTCATCCAATAATCGCGGTCTGAATCTTGCCACACCTTTTCATAGTCTTGTTTCGAATGCGTTGCGATGATGTCGTATAATTCCTTCTTTAATTTCTGAATCTCACGGGCTGTAATTTCAATGTCTGACGCTTGACCTTGTGCACCACCCAAGGGTTGATGAATCATTACGCGCGCATGCTTTAACGCACTTCGTTTCCCTTCTGCACCCGCACACAACAATACTGCACCCATAGAGGCTGCAATCCCTGTACAAATGGTAGCAACATCTGGTCTAATATACTGCATGGTGTCATAAATCCCTAAGCCCGCATAGACTGAACCGCCCGGAGAATTCATATAAATCTGAATGTCTTTCTTCGCGTCTAAGGATTCCAAGAATAACAATTGCGCATTGATGATATTGGCTACTTGATCGTTGATGCCCGTACCTAGAAAGATGATTCTGTCCATCATTAATCGAGAAAATACATCCATTTGGGTCATATTCATTGGGCGTTCCTCAATAATGTAAGGGGTCATTGATGATTCAATAAAATGTCCAAGGTGCATGCTGCTTAACCCTACATGCTTGGTCGCATATTTTAAAAATTCTTGTCCTTCGTTCATATGTGTTTGATTATTTTTCAAAATTAACCAAAACGAGCCACACTTTCGCATCTATGTTTCTATTTTTACAGAAATGCTCGCACCTGATCAGATTTCAAATGCTAAAATCATCTTTTCTCCTTTAAACTGGGGAATGGGACATGTGAGTAGATCCATACCGATTCTTGAACAATTATTAAAGCAAAACAACTCGATTATTGTATTTTGTAGTGCTGAGCAGGAAAAAATTTATGTGCAATACTTTAATGACCTGTGCTATGAGCGACATGAACCCTACGATTTTTCATTTCAATCAGACGGATTCAAGCTGCGGCGATTCATGGCACTGCTTCCTAGTTTAATCCTACAGCATTTAAAGGAAAAGCACCGTATCAAGACCTACCTTCGGTCGAATCCAACGGACTATACCATCAGTGATCAACGGTTTGGATTTCGCAATAAATCGGTATTTTCTGTATTCATTACCCATCAGTGTGCGCTGCCAATTGCCTGGTATTTTGGGATTGGGCAACTGATTAACCGATGTTTAATCGGGAAGTTTGATCAAACATGGATTGTAGATGATGCGCAAAAGCGCTATGCGGGTATGCTATCTAGAAAACTCCATAAAGATCACGTATATCTTGGGTTAAAATCACGGTTTCTTATAACGAAGCCAATTGCCTTACATGAAAAACACTTACAGGTATTGATATTCAATGGCCCAAGCGAATTTCACCACCTCTTAGTAGAAGCATTTCGTGAGGAGTTAGACCAAATCCATGTAATCATTGGAGAAAGGCCTCAAGGCTTTGAAGGGAAGCGCCACATATTATCATGGAAAGAGGCTGATGAGGTATTAATGCAAGCTGCGGTGATTTATAGCTTTAGCGGGTATTCCACGTTAATGGATGTGGTTCAATTGGGTTGCGTCTGGAAATGTATTCCTACCCCAGGACAAAGGGAGCAAGAATATATATACAAAAAAACCCTAGCCGATGGACTAGGGTTTTAATATAAAAATCAAGGCGATTAGTTAACCGCAGCTGTAAACGAGCCCTCGTTCATGAATTTGATAAACTCACGGTCTTTTGACGCTTTCTCTTTGTACTTTTTATCTTTTGAAATCGCAGATTTCAAATTGCTTACCACAGCCTCTACGCCTGCATTAGAACGCGCAGCGATGATTGCTTTTAGGTAATACCCGTCTGCAGACTCTTTGTCTTTGCTTGCAGCTAACGTTTTGCTTGCTTCATCTAAGCTACCGTTTAGCACTGTAGCCAAGGCCTTGTTGAAAGATGCCTCTGAACCACACGCAGTAATTGCATTGCTATATTTACCTTCTAGGATCATAATCACTGCATTGTTGTAAGAAACTTCTACACTTTTATCTTTTACTTGAGAAAGCATTTTCTTAGCGGTAGCACGATCGCCTTGCGACATGGCTACTCCAGCTAAATTGTTCTTTGTTTTTGTATTGTCTTTAACATTAAGTGCTTTTTCTAGATTCGTTTTTGCTTTGGCCACGTTTCCTTGCATGTAAGCAACTGCACCTGCATTATTTAATGCACGCACATCGGCTGGGTAGGCTAATGCTGCTGCGTCGTAAATCTTACCTTGTTCGTTTAAATCTTTAACCAACGTAGACGCGGTAAAAATCAATTCATCAGCAGACATACTTGAAGGAGAAGTACTTGCTTTAGCGCGCAATTCGTCGTCAGAAAGCCCTTGCTCTGTGTAATTAACTACGATTACAGCACGGCGAATTTTTGGGAACACTTCTTTTTCAAGTTGTGTAAATCCTTTTCCTAAGGCCACTAAATCATTTTCACGTTGCTTTGGGTCGTTGGACATCGTGAGCACTCGTAAAAATAAATCCTTGTCTGCTTGAAGGATAGATGTTGAGCGTTCCAGCTCTACTTTAAATCCTTCGAAATCTTCTCCCAAACCTGCAGTAACATAACTCGAAGAATCGGAAAACATCATCAAATTACTCTTTTTCATCAAATCCATAAAGGCTTTTCGAGCTGCCTTAGCGCGTGTTCCTGACAAGTTACTGTTAAAGGTTTCTTCTCCGTCCGGGGAAGCATAGCCTTTGATGTCAATCCCATTAATTTTAATTTTTGGATTTAACTGTGCGGCTTGTATCCAAGCCACTAAGTCAGTTACGTCCTTGTCTTTCATTTCTGCAGCGCGTACATCAGACTTACCTTTCAGATAATTCACTTCAGCGGTGGCTGTCTTTTCAAAGGATCTAGGAATCGTTGCTGTTTCAGTTAACATTTTAAAGGTAGGCTGTACCAACAATGGGGTAATAATCGTTGCATCTGCTAACTTGGTAACTGGAAGTGCTTCCTTAGATTTTTCTTTCGTTCCTTTAAACACTTTACCCGTTAACGTTAAGTCTGCAGCTTCCATGGAAGCGTCATACGCTACTGTTTCTGTAAACGTAGCCGTACCACCCGGCTTGAAGGTAATGCTTTGACCGTTTCCAGTGGCTTTTTCCCCTTGTATTTTCCATGTAGTTAATTTCGTAGCACCTAAAGAGGGAGTGATTTCAACACTCACTTTTTTCTTTATTCCTTTTGGTGGAATATTCAGTGTTACTGAGATTGCTACACTGTCTCCATGCATCTCAAGCGGATTTGGAGTAGTTGAGTATGACAACTCCTTTAACTGATCACAACTAGATACCGCAAGTGCAGCGATACCAAGGAACATAACTTTGTAAAAATTAAATTTCATAATTTATTGGTTTTAGGCAGGTCAAATTTAACTAAATATTTAAACAAATCAAATATTTAATGATTCCACTAATTTAATTAGGGGTAAATAAACAAACGGGCGCATATTCCACTGCGGATGAGGGATTGTTAGTTTATCATCATTAATGACTAAGGTATTGAAGAAAATGATATCAATATCTATCGGTCGATCTTGGTATCCGTTTGAATTAGATTTTTCTTCACGCCCTAATTGCCGCTCCACATCTTGTAATTGCTGCAATAACTCTAAGGGAGCTAATGTGGTGCATACTTTTACACAGACATTACAAAAATCATTGGGAGAAGTAAACCCCAGCGGTTTAGAATAAAAATAGGACGACGATGCAAGCACAGAAACACCATGATGCTCAAGGGCGGCTAGGGCATCGCTAATTTGTAATTCCCTATTCCCAAGATTAGAACCCAAGGATAAATACACCTGATTTAATTCACCCATCGAAAGCTACGTAGCATGCGATTAAGATCCACCCTCAAGTAATCTAATGTCGGCCTTAAACTGTCGTAATTGGGGCGGCAATTAAGCAGAATCTCACCCCGTATAAATCTAGAACTAGAATCCGTTAGATAAAATTGGTAATTGGTTGCGACATTACCGCGCAATGTAAAAAACGTGCCATAAACCTTTTTTTCCGGAGCAATGATTTGATTAAAATCGATGCGATCTGCTTTTATTTTGTGTTCATCTACCAAGTCGTTAGCTGTATTTATCAAGGTGCTGAGTGAATCTTTCGAATTGAATTCTTTCAAGTATACGAGCATGGTGCCGTTTAGCGGACCTAAATCAAATTCCTGAAACCCATAGCGGCTATCCCCGAGGTTCTGACGCATTGAAAACAGGTCGGAAAGCTCCATTTCGTAATTAAACATTGGATTCTTCGCCTTAAACTTAGCATAAGTATGTGGGGGGAAATCTGTCCGTAAATAACAATACGGTTTTGGAACAGGCTTTTTTTCGTGGCACGACGCTAGCATCAATAAAAAGAAACCCAGAAATACGACTAAGCCCCGTGCACCTTTACCCATTTTATTCTGCGTTTATCGGAGGCAATTACCGTAAGTTTAATGTCACCTTGCGTGATCGACTCCTTGTTTTTTAATATTCTGCCGGCTTGTTCTACAATAAACCCACCAATTGTTTCTGCGTCGCCTTTTACACGCTCAAATTCATCACCATCAATGTCCATTATTTTGTAGAAATCTTTCAAGGATGTTCGGCCTTCAAATGCAAAACTTCCATCCTCCATGCGTTTATACTCCACTTGATCGTCATCAAATTCATCGGTAATGTCGCCAACAATTTCCTCCAAAATATCCTCTAGCGTAACAATTCCGCTGGCTCCCCCATATTCATCAACCACCACTGCCAGGTGCATTTTCATGCTTCTAAATTCTTGCAATAGATTATCAATCTTTTTGTTTTCAGGTACAAAAAATGGCTTACGCATTAAATCCAGCCATTGAAACTCATCCGATTGCTTTAAGTGAGGCAATAGGTCTTTAATGTATAAGATCCCAATGACATTATCTGCGCTCTCTTTGTGGATTGGAATTCGTGAATACCCAAACTCCAATACGAACTCAATAACTTCGGAAAAAGGTATATTGCTAGGAATGGAGGACATCTCAATTCTTGGGGTCATGATTTGTACCACCTCCGTTTTTCCAAGCTTAACGATTCCTTCCAATAACTTCTGCTCATCGGATGACGAATTATCGTCCGTTGTAATGGCAATGGCTTGTTCCAATTCATCAGAAGAAATTCGTACATGTTTTCCGCCAATTCTACCGATAAAGTTTGTACCGTTAACCAACAGGGATTTCAACCAAGAGATGGGAGGAGTTCTGCGAATCACATCAATTGGCAAGGCCATAAACCGCGTAACTTTTGACGCATTATTTGCGCCATAAATCTTCGGAATTACTTCGCCTGTGATTAAAATCAACAAGGTGATTCCGAAAATTTCCACCAAGAGTTTAGATACTTCGCTGTAACCATCCATCATTTTATTCAGAATCAGCGTGGACAATATAACGATGCCCACATTGACGAAATTGATAGAAATCAAAAGTAACGCGATGAGTTCGCGAGGCTTAGATAGTAAGTCTAAAATTATCCCAGAAATCTTGGAGTTTTCTGATTTTAGGCGGTCTTTTTCTTGAGGATTCAATGAGAAAAAAGCGGATTCCGAACTTGTAGTAATTGCCGCTAAAATGAGCAAAAGAACAATAATAGACGAATACGTGGTCTCCGTGTTCGTCCAGGATACTTGGGCCAACAAGGGCCTTATGGGGGAGGGATCGGGCATGCCTATAAATTAAAAAGGGGATTCATCTTCGAGGTTGGGTTTAAATTCCGCAAGCGGTGAGGGATTAATTATGGGCTCTTTTCGATACGGGGACTTTATGTGCTGCTCTGAATCAGCTCTAGATAGAATCGTGAGTTCTTCGCCTACAATTTCTACGGCATACCGTGTTACGCCTTCGCGGTCTTGATAGGAGCGTTTTTTCAATTTTCCTTCTACATAAATTTTGGTGCCTTTGTGAAGATATTTTTCAGCCACTTCGGCAAGACCTCGCCAAAGAACCACATCATGCCAATCCGTATGCTCTTTTTTCTCACCGGTTTCACGGTCAGTATAAGATTCCGAGGTTGCCAAGGGGAAAGAGGCTAGAACACCGCCGTTCTCAAAGTGGCGAACCTCAGGGTCTTTACCCAGGTTTCCGATCAAAATTACTTTATTTACCGTGCCGCTCATCGCTGCATTTTTTGTCTAAATTACTATTTTTTTCCTTTGAAAGGCCTCTTGGCTTTGGCCGGTTGGTTTTCTGCGATACTTAAGCACTCAGCTAAGGTAAGTGCGCTGGGCTCAACATCTTTTGGAAGCTTAAAATTGTCCTTTCCGATTTTTAAATACGGGCCGTACTTACCTACCAACACCAATATATCTGGACGCTCCTCAAAGGCGCGCAAGGTATTGTTTGCTGCACTGGTCTTCTTTTCTTGAATTAATTCTACCGCACGTTCAAAACTTAGCTCCATGATGTCCTCATCTTTAGGAATAGATGCAAATATTTTACCCAACTGCACGTAAGGCCCGAATCTTCCAATATTTACTTTTACCACCTCCCCTTCTAACTCCCCAACTATTCTCGGTAATTTGAATAATTCCATCGCTTCTTCCAATGAAACCGTAGTAATGCTTTGGGTTTTCATCAAGGAGGCAAATAGTGGCTTTTCACCATCCGCTTGCTCATCACCAATTTGTATCATTGCCCCAAATTTACCCATGCGAGCAATTACTTTTCTCCCGGTTTTTGGATCAACTCCCAGGGCGCGCTCTCCGGTAACCCGTCCTGAATTTTCCATGGTTTCCTCGACCGTTGCGTGGAAGGGGGTATAAAATGTTTTAAGCATTTCATTCCATTTCACTTTTCCTTGAGCAATTTCATCAAAGGCCTCCTCTACTTGAGCCGTAAACTGATAGTCCATTATTTTTGCAAATTGCTTTTCCAAAAAGGAAGTCACCAACACCCCGATGTCCGTGGGTACTAACCTGTTCTTGTCTGCCCCCGTAGTTTCCATGAGGTTATTCACCCTTAACTGATCCTTTTCCAATAAAATTTGAACATAGGGCCGTTGTACCCCGTCGCTTTCATTTTTGGCAACATACCCCCGTTTTTGAATGGTTGAAATGGTTGGTGCATAGGTCGATGGTCGACCAATTCCAAGCTCTTCCATTTTCTTCACCAAGCTCGCTTCAGAATACCGTGAAGGACCACGAGTAAATCGCTGGGTTGAGGTGATTCCTGACACTAATAGGCGTTCGCCTTTGGTTAATTTTGGAAGTAAGCCCTCTTCTTCTTCGTCTTCGTCTATGGAACTTGCCGCATAAACCTTAAGAAATCCGTCAAACACAATCACTTCACCCCTTGCAGTAAACAGGTGTTGATTTGGTGCGCCAGAGAGTTTTACCGTGGTTTTCTCTAACTGAGCAGGCGCCATCTGGCTCGCTAAGGTTCTTTTTCGAATTAAGTCATAGAGTTTTTGTTCATCACGATTGTCTGAAACCTGTATGGCACCAAAATCTGAAGGCCTTATGGCTTCGTGGGCTTCCTGTGCCGACGCTGATTTTGTTGCATATTTTGTTGGCTTAGAATAATCCTCCCCATAAGAGGAAATGATTTCTGCAGCAGCGCCGTTTAATGCCGTTTCTGATAAATTTGTTGAATCGGTCCTCATGTAGGTTATGTGCCCTGATTCATAAAGTTTTTGAGCAACAGACATGGTGCGAGAAACCGAATAACCAAGTTTAACAGATGCTTCTTGTTGTAAGGTAGAGGTGGTAAATGGTGCAGACGGTGTCCTTTTACTCGGTTTTGTTTCAATGGAATCAACGGTTAAATCCCGCCCTTTCATTTCATTTAAAAACTCTTCCACGTGTTGCGCATCCTCAAAACTATGGTCTAGCTCAGCGCTTAGAGCCCCATGGGTTGCCTTTAAACTCGCGATCGTTTTGAAAAATGCGGATGTCATAAAGGATTGTATTTCCTCTTCCCTCTCCGTGATTAGCCTCACCGCCACCGATTGAACTCTACCGGCAGACAAGCTTGGGCGTACTTTCCTCCACAACACAGGAGATAATTCAAACCCTACAATACGGTCTAGAATTCTTCGCGCCTGCTGGGCATCTACTAAATCCTGATCGATTTTACGCGGCCTAGCAATGGCTTTCTGGACCGCAGTTTTCGTGATTTCATTGAACGTAATGCGATGCGTATTTTCATGTTTCAATCCAAGCGTTTCAAATAAATGCCAAGAAATCGCTTCCCCTTCGCGGTCCTCATCCGTTGCTAGCCATACAAATTCTGCATCCTTCGCTAACTTTTTCAACTCAGTAATCAATGATTTTTTATCGGCAGGCACTTCGTAATTTGGAATGAACTCATTGTCTATTTCCACCGACAAGCCTTTTTTCGCTAAATCGCGAATGTGACCGAAACTGGATTTAACGGTGTAATCAGCACCTAAATACCCCTCTATTGTTTTGGCTTTTGCAGGAGACTCAACGATGACTAAGTTTTTTGACATGGATGTAAATATTTGTGACAAATTTATAACTAAAACCACGCAATGTGCGGAATGTTTTTCCCAAATATTTTCGGGGTATCTTCTTTAACCTATGGTTAAGGGCAAAGATATTTTTTTCATGCACCCTTCGATAGATTAAAACATGACATTTTGACACTATGTTGAATTGTGGTAAATTTGCATCATGCAGCAAGAACATACATCCAAGGAACCACTGAATGAAGCGCGTCAAGGCGAGGTATTAACACAGATTACGACTGACCCCATGCATTCGACCAAGAAACTATACCTTGAAAGTTACGGGTGTCAAATGAATTTCTCTGACAGTGAGGTGGTTGCATCAATCCTTGCCCAAAATGGTTATTCCACTACACGGAACATATCCGAAGCAGATTTGGTGCTGATCAACACCTGTTCTATTCGGGAAAATGCAGAGCAGCGCGTAAGAAACCGCTTAACTGAATTTCAGCATCACAAACAACAAAATCCAGAATTGATAGTTGGAATTCTGGGATGCATGGCGGAACGTCTCAAAAAAAATTTACTCGAAGAAGAAAAATTGGTGGACATCGTAGCCGGACCGGATGCGTACCGCGACTTACCGAATTTAATAACCGAGGTTGGAACTGGACAGAAAGCGGTAAATGTATTACTGTCTAGAGAAGAGACCTATGCAGACATTGCTCCAGTTCGTTTAGATCAAGGGGGGATTTCAGCTTTTGTCACCATTATGCGGGGTTGTGATAACATGTGTTCCTTTTGCGTAGTCCCTTTTACTCGAGGGAGGGAGCGGTCAAGAGATCCAAAATCTATCATTGCGGAATGCCATGATCTCTTCGAAAAAGGATATCGAGAAGTAACGTTGTTGGGACAAAACGTGGATAGTTATCGATGGAATCTAAGTTCCAAAGGTGAACTTAAAAATGAAGCGGAAGCGCCTATGAATTTTGCCCAGTTGTTACAGGCTGTGGCAAATGTTTCTCCCATGCTGCGTGTACGGTTCAGCACCTCTCATCCAAAAGACATGACCAACGAAGTTCTTGAAGTAATTGCATCCAATCATAATGTGTGCAACTACATTCATTTACCTGTTCAATCTGGAAATACCGAGGTATTGTATCGAATGAATCGAGGATACTCTCGGGAGTGGTATTTAGACCGCATCGAGGCTATACACCGCATAATTCCGAACTGCGCAATTT
>CANMTO010000020.1 GCA_947500755.1 Flavobacteriales bacterium | reverse complement strand
TTTATCTTTTTCGTAGGTTGAAACGGTGTATTTTGAACGTTTAAAAACTCGAAGAATCGACTTCTTTTTTGTGTCCTTCATGGCCAAATATAATTTCCAATGCGCGATACTTTCTACCCCTTCCAATTGGATTTCTTTAATTCCGATTTTCTCTCCTCGGTTAATATCGATAATAAATACCTCTGAGTCATTCATTATGGTATCCTTAACCCTACTGATAGCGGTAGAAACCGCATAAAATCCTTTTTCTCTAAAAAACCCACGAATCTTAGCCTCCGTTTGAAAAATTAAGTTTTCTGTTATTGTTTTACCAGAAAACAAATCTAATTCTTCTCTTAATTTATCGGCTTCCCTTTTCGGGATACCTTTAAATTTAAAATGAGATAATTTAGGTCTTGCTTTGAGGTGTATTGATAAATAGACGATTCCTTGAACCTCTTTATCCAATACAATTGAAATATCCGAAAACAATTCTTCCTCCCAAAGATTCCGAATTGCTTTGCTCAACTGGTCTCCCGGGATGGTGATTTTTTGTCCTTGACGAAGTCCGGCTACAGCTTTAATGGCTTGTTGGTCAAAATTATCAGCTCCGACGACGCGTACAGGTCCAATTTCATATTCGGTAGGCGTTTCAAAATCACGAGATACCCCCTCTACACCATTGGCAGTAAATTGGCTCCAACAAGGAAACGCACAAAGCAACAAGAAATATGTTAAAATTCTCATTTTTCGAAAATTACTTGTTCTGAAGTTTTGCCAAAACGGCGCTCCCGACGTTGATAATCATAAATGGCTTCGACTAAGTGTTCTCTTCGGAATTCAGGCCAAAAAACCGGTGTAAAATGCAATTCAGCATAGGCCAATTGCCACAAGAGGAAATTACTAATTCTATGTTCTCCACTTGTTCTAATGACTAATTCAGGGTCCGGAATACCTTTTGTATACAATGCTTTTTCAAAGGAATCCACGGTGATTTCTTCTATACCAAGTGAATTGCTCTGAACTTGCTCAACGATCGTTCTCGTTGCTGATAGGATTTCCTCTCGCGACGAATAATTCAGCGCCAACACCAAATTGATATTCGTGTTATTAGCAGTACCGGAGATGGCTTCATTTAAACTGTCGACGCATGCAACTGGTAATTTATTCACCTCCCCAATCGTTGTTAGTCGAACGCCATTCTCATGCATCGATGCCAATTCTCCGTGAATTGAGGAAACCAACAATTCCATTAATCCGTCAATTTCTTGCTGCGGCCGACCCCAGTTTTCAGCGGAGAACGCATACAGCGTTAAGTATTTCACCCCAAATTCTGCCGCTACTTTCAACGTTTCTCGAACCGAATCAACGCCACTTAAATGCCCGTAAAGCCGGTCTTGGCCTTTTGCTCTGGCCCAACGACCATTTCCATCCATAATGATTGCAATATGCTTCGGGATGTTTGATGAATCTAATTGCTTTGGCACCTTAACTAGGAATTAATTTGGGCGAATATAAGGAAAGTAGGACGGGAAACCCAAAACAAAAGGCAACTTAACATGTCTTAACAGCCTAATCGGCTAACAACACAATCTTATCGCCTAGCATTTCGGCCACCCCGCCGTTTATCTGATAACTAAAAACGGATGCTTTTCCCGTATCAATTAACTGCTCGCTGCTTACCGCTGAACGGTCTGCCACAGAAATCACCACCGTTCCGGGCTTTAATGCAGAAATGATTGCGGCGTGTCCTGCGAGGACTTGGAATTCTCCATCAATTCCGGGCAAAGTAACCGAAGTAACTTCGCCGTGAAAAATTTGCGCTTCAGGAGTGAGAATATCTAAGATCATTATACCTCAGCTAACATTTTTTCTCCCGCAACAATAACCTCTTTAATGCCTCCCTTCAAATTGAATGCTGCCTCAGGATATTGATCGTATTTCCCGTCTAAAATCTCATTAAACGCGGAAATCGTATCATTTATATCAACGAAGACTCCGGGAATGCCGGTGAACTGTTCTGCTACGTGAAAGGGTTGAGATAAGAATCGTTGTACGCGACGTGCTCTGTGAACAATTAATTTATCTTCTTCAGATAGTTCGTCCATTCCAAGAATCGCAATAATGTCTTGAAGTTCTTTATATCGTTGCAAGGTTAACTTCACCCGTTGTGCGCAGTCATAATGAGCGTCACCAACAATTTCTCTTGTTAAAATACGTGAGGTTGAATCCAATGGATCTACTGCAGGGTAAATTCCAAGTTCGGAAATCTTTCTAGATAATACGGTCGTTGCATCAAGGTGAGCAAAGGTGTTTGCTGGCGCAGGATCGGTAAGGTCATCCGCAGGTACATAGACCGCTTGAACCGAAGTGATTGATCCGTTTTTTGTGGAGGTAATGCGCTCTTGCATAGCTCCCATTTCGGTAGCTAATGTTGGTTGATATCCAACGGCAGAAGGCATCCGTCCAAGAAGTGCAGAAACTTCAGAACCAGCCTGTGTAAAACGGAAGATGTTGTCAACAAAAAACAAAATATCCTTCCCTTGTCCATCGCCATCGCCATCACGGTAATACTCTGCAATAGTTAATCCTGACAAAGCAACGCGCGCTCGGGCACCCGGAGGCTCATTCATCTGGCCAAAAACAAAAGTCGCTTTAGATTCTTTCATTACTTCTAAGTCAACCTTAGTTAAATCCCATCCACCAGCTTCCATGGAATGCATAAAATCTTCGCCATATTTGATAATGCCGGCTTCTAGCATTTCTCGTAACAAATCGTTTCCTTCACGTGTCCGCTCACCTACTCCGGCAAATACAGACAATCCTCCGTGACCTTTCGCAATGTTGTTAATTAATTCTTGAATCAATACTGTTTTACCTACACCCGCACCTCCGAAAAGGCCAATTTTTCCGCCTTTCGCATAGGGTTCGATGAGGTCAATCACTTTTATTCCCGTAAATAGGATCTCCGAAGTCGTCGAAAGGTCTTCAAACCTCGGCGCTTCTCGGTGAATTGGTAGTCCATTCGAAGAATCCATCACATTAATGCCGTCAATGGCGTCTCCAACCACATTAAACAAGCGGCCTTTAATTTTATCTCCGGTAGGCATTTTGATTGCACTCCCCGTGGAAATCACTTCCATACCTCGGGTAAAGCCATCGGTGGAATCCATAGAAATTGCACGAATGGAGTTTTCGCCAACATGTGCTTGAACTTCAAGCACTACACGTGTGCCGTCTTTTCTGCGCACTTCGAGCGCATCATATATGGTGGGAAGGGCTGAATCATTATCGAATGCCACATCCACTACTGGACCAATAACCTGAGAAATTCTACCTTTAATCATTATAAATCGTGTGTTATTTTGGGGGCAAATATACTGAATTAAATTGAAGAGATTACAAAATTTATTTTGCTTTTCTGTTTGCTTTTATTAAAAATGACGTTGTGACCGCAGTGGCTATGAATCCAAGGATAATGAGTAAAAACAGCAGGGATAGGATTTGTATCCCGTTATAGTTACTCGGAAAGGCATTCATCGTTCCTGGAATCTTAATCAAATGCAGTTTTTCATGAAGAAGAACCAAGAATGATCCTGCGCTTAGTCCAATTATTACCCCTACGGAAACAATCATGGCTCCTAATGCTAAAAATATTCGGCTTAAATCTAACGAGCTCATTCCTATTGAAAACATCGTGGTAAACTGTGCTTTTTTTTCTAAATAAGTCATGGTTAATGAAGCGGACAAATTAAATAGCGATAAAATAAACACGAAAATCAAAATAATAACAACAATGAATTTTTCTGACTCACTTGTTTTAAAGATTAGTGCGTTTTTTTCCAAATTTGTCTTTACCGTAAACTGGTCGCCAAACTTTTCCATGAGGGCTTTTTTAATCGAATTTCTTTTTGTCTCGGCAGCACTAATCAAGACGCCGCTCACCTCGTTACTAAAAAATCCTGTGGCATAGGACAACGGAACCAAGAGCACCTGATCGTTGAGTTCCTTGTTATATTCTATGGCCCCGAATACCGCAATTCGCTGTTGAAAAAACGGAGACTTTCCTATGCGAATTTTTCGGTCTTGACGCGGGATATAAAGCACGGCTGTTTCGGGTGATAAATCCATAGAATGTAATCCAAGCTTATTCGCCAATCCAACCCCCATCAAGGCTTGACCGGTTCCAGCTATTGGCTTCCCATTAATCAAGTGTTTAAGGGTATTTACGTTTGCCATCTGAAAAAAGGACGGTTCCACAGCCCATAGCTCAGCATTTGCCCATTTTTTTTCTTTTCTTACAATAATGCGTTCTTGAATAAACATGCTTTGCGCATTCACTCCTTCTATGCTTTTGGTTAGCGATAGGATTTCCCTTAATGAATCCACACTAATTTTCGATCCATTTTTCGGCGTCATAGAAACCTCTTGATCAAACTCTGTATACATGCCTTCAATCATTCCTTCGATTCCATTAAATGCGGAAAGCAGAATAACCATAGCCGCCGAGGAGACCAACATTCCCACCACGGCAATCCAAGAAATAACAGATACCGCGGTCTTTTTTTGACGAGAAATCAAGAAACGTTTAGCAAGAAAAAAAACTGTTCCTGATTTCACTTTTTCAAGAGCTTATCTATTTGATCCGCATAATCCAAAGAGTCATCTATAAAAAACCTAAGGCTTGGGATTTTGCGCATGTTTTTAAGTCGGTTCCCGACCTCCCTTCGAATTACACCGGTATTCGACTCAATCGATGCGAGAACGGCCGCAGGCTCTTTATGGGCAAAAACACTAAGATAACACCTTGCCAAAGACAAATCTGCTGTTACTCTTACCACCGTAACGGACACCATAGCGCCCAAGGTAATTTCACTAGATTTCATTAACAAAAATGCTGAAAGTTCTTGGCGAATCGCCGCCTCTATTTTTTGTTGTCTAATACTACTCATTGGGTCAAAGTTACGAATCTTCACGGGGTGTTTTACCTTGTCTTAAACAAAATGTATCTTTGTGCTTCCTTGAAAGACCTTAAAAAAATCATATCGTATACCTTCGTATACAAAGGAATTGCGCTCCTAGTGGTCGCATGTAACCTCCTTTTTGTGATTTTTAACTTGCTGTCCTTAGTGTTATTCATCCCGGTTTTGCAACTCATTTTTAGGAGCCCGAATGCATTACGTATGCCCAAGCACCCCCAAAATCCAGATTCCATCTTAGATTTTGGAAGATTCCTTAAGGAATTTTACGAGTTCCATATGGCTTCCATGGTAAAACAAGACCCGGAGTTTACACTACTTGTCGTTTGTTTGAGTGTTTTTACTGCTTTTTTTCTCAAAAATCTTTTCCGGTATGGGGCTGTATGGTTTCAATCGCAACTGCGCATGGCGGTGGTTAGGGATGTGCGAAACGAACTGTTTTACAAGGTCTTAATTTTACCCCTATCCTTCCACTCTAATGAACGCCGGGGGGATATTATGGCGCGAATGAATAGCGATGTGGGGGAGATCGAGGTTGCGGTAGTAAGCATGCTTGAATTAATTTTCCGAGAACCCATCGCGGTCATTATTAACGTGGTCACGCTGATTTTACTGAGCCCGGAATTAACCCTTTTCTCACTCTTCCTATTGCCTGTTTCTGCCTTTGTAATTTCGAAAATTAATAAAAGCCTGAAAAGAACCGCGAAACAAGGACAAGAACAAACCGGATTGTTATACGCCTCCATTGATGAGGCCCTAAATGGAGTACGAATCATTAAGGCTTTTGGCGCGATTCATTTCATAAAAACGCGTTTCGAGCACGTTAATTTATTACATCAACGCCTCATAACTAAGACCTTTAGAAAAAAAGATTTAGCACCACTAATTAATGAAACCCTTGGTGCACTCATCATGCTGTTATTGGTGTTTTTTGGAGGGCGGCTGATTCTAAACCATCAAAGCGGGGTTTTATCTGGAGAGGTGTTTCTTACCTTTATCATCGTATTCTCTCAAATGTTACGTCCAATTCAGGGCATTTCATCGTCCCTTGCCAATCTTGCTAAAGCACGTGTTTCCTTAGGCCGCATCCAAGAAATTCTTATACAAGATGAAGTGATTAAAAATGCCCCGAACGCGATTAAGTTGTCCGCCTTTGAAGACACGATTGCCTTTAATGGCGTCTCATTTTCCTATACCTCAGACTTGGTTCTTGAAGACATTTCATTTGAGATTAAAAAGGGTCAAACCATCGCCGTGGTAGGGGAGTCGGGGAGCGGAAAGTCCACTTTACTGGATTTAATCCCAAGGTTTCACGATCCATCGGCAGGTAACATAACTATTGACGGAATAGATTTGCGAGCCATTGACATTCAACACTTGAGACAAATGATTGGAATCGTTGCTCAAGACTCCTTGCTTTTTAATGCCACTATTTTAGAGAACATTGCTTTTGGAGACGAAGCCCCGGATATGAACCGAGCTATTGCTGCTGCAAAAAACGCCAATGCGCTAGAATTTATAACAATGCTTGATGGCGGTTTTGAATACAACGTAGGTGATCGGGGAAACAAACTTTCCGGAGGACAGAAACAACGCATTAGCATTGCTCGGGCAATGTATAAGAATCCCGAAATCTTGTTGCTTGACGAAGCTACCTCCGCCTTAGATACAGAATCAGAAAGACAAGTACAGCTTGCCCTAGATTCCATCATGAAAGGAAAAACAAGCATTGTAGTTGCGCATCGATTGAGTACGATCATTAATGCTGACGTGATCATGGTCTTTAAAAAAGGGAGAATTGTTGAAACGGGCTCACACCAACAACTCCTTCAAAAACAAGGAGAATATGCCAAGTTTTGTCTGCTTCAAGGCATTGGCCTTGAAAAAGAACAAAAAAAAGCTTAACTTTTAACAACGTTTTCGGTTCTTATTCGTTGAATTTACATTATGAAGGGTTGGCGCATATTATTGATGTTTGGTTTTCTTCTAAACCTGTATTCAGGTACTGCCCAGCTCATTACTACCAGCGGTCAAGCCCCTCAGGGTTTGGTCCAAAACGTATTAATTGGGCCTGGCGTTACCGTAAGTAACATTCTATATAATGGTAGTCCAACAGCCATTGGATCATTTAGTGCTAACGGAACGAACCTTGGTATTGCTCAAGGAATTGTTATGACCACGGGTACCGTAATGAATAATGGTGCTGGGCCGCAAGGACCTAACAATGCCCCGTCTTCTGGCACCGACAATAATATGCCGGGCTCAGGAATCTTGTCAGGTATAATTCAAGGAACTCAAACCTATAATGCGGCAACACTGGAGTTTGATTTTATCCCCTATGCAGACACCGTTCGATTCAAGTATGTTTTTGGTTCTGAGGAATATCCTGAATTTGCTCCTCCCAATAATTCCACCTACAATGATGTTTTTGGTTTTTTTATTTCTGGGCCCGGGATTGTGGGCCTTCAGAACATTGCTCAATTGCCAAACGGAGGAGGTGTTGTCTCGATTAACAACGTGAATGCTATTACGAATGCGCTGTATTACAATGCCAACGGAGATGGCAGTATGGCGCCTTATAATACCTCTCCAAATTACATTCAATATGATGGGTTCACCGATGTTTTAGAAGCGGTTTCCCTCGTTCAGTGCGGTCAAACCTATCATTTAATCCTTGCCATTGCCGATGTAGGTGATGGTTCTTGGGACTCGGGAATATTCTTGGAAGCCAACAGTCTAAGTTCGAAAACGCCCGTTGATGTGAGCGCCACCATATCCCAGCAAGTATTTGCCAATCCGGATTGGATGGCAGAAGGGTGTGTTTCCGCAACAGTAACCGTGACCCGACAAAGTAACATTAATAGTCCACTTTCAATTCCTTTAACCGTGAGTGGTTCAGCAACACAAGGTGTTGATTATTCAGGAATACCCAATGCTGTGAATTTTAGCCCTGGACAGTCTATTTATACCTTTCAAATCAATGTAAACTCAGACAATTTCGCAGAAGGACTTGAGACCATAGTAATCAACTTCAATGTGGCTGACCCCTGCGGTAATGTTACCCCAATTCCATTAACCCTATACATTCAGGATGTTCCCCCTCTTTCTCTTAACTTATCGGATACCACCTTGTTGTGTCCCAACCAGCCCATTAGTTTAACCGCCGCAATTACCGGTGGCGTCCCTCCATATGTTTATCTTTGGAGCACCGGCGCTACTACGGCATCGATTTCATTTACTGCGCAATCCTCTCAAACCATTTATGTTCAAGTAACCGACAATTGTACCGGAGTAACCCTGACCGATACGGCAACGGTGAGTGTGCCTGTTTTTACACCACTTTCTATTTTGCTATCCCCTGATGTTACCGAAATTTGTCCTTACTTATCACATACGTTTTACAGCACGGTTAGTGGTGGCAATGGCGTATACACTTACAACTGGAGAACCCTCGGCTCAAATACAATAATTTCTAGCACAGATAGCCTAAGCGTAACTCCAAGCAGCACTAACAGCTACGTATTAACGGTAACTGACGGCTGCGGAAATCAGGCCCGCGATACCGTAACCTATACCATTACGAGTCCACCGCTGCTGTTGAGTATGACCCCAACACAATATATTTGTCCAGGAGATAGTGCCTTTGTATCCGTGGTTGCAAGCGGTGGTTATGGAAACTACTACTATCTATGGCCATCAAATGGAGCCACAACTCCAGGGATTTGGGTTTACCCTGGAAGTACAAACAGCTATCAAGTATTGGTTTCTGATGAATGTCAATCCTTTAATGTAAGCGGGTTTAGTCAAGTTCAAATCGTTAAGCCTGTCGCTGACTTTACCATACTTACCACAAATTCAACAGAGAATTTACCCACTTCTTTTTACAACTTGACCCAAAATGGCTTTGGATATCAGTGGTTTTTTGGAGACGGGAGCGGTTCATACGAAATTCATCCAACCCATACGTTTAGCCCATACGGAGAATACATCATTACGTTAATTGCAACCGATATGAATGGGTGCGTGGATAGCATTTCGAAACCGATTTATATTCAAGAGGAGTTTTACATCTATATCCCAAATACGTTTCTCCCCGATGATAACCGAATTAATGACGTGTTTTCCGGGAGTTTTGTTGGTGTTGAATGGATTAACATCGAAGTGTACAACCGGTGGGGTGAACGTTTGTTTTTCTCTGACCAATTAGATTTTAAATGGGATGGCACTTATAATTCCATGAACGTGCCTGACGATGTCTATACCTGGAAATTGATTTATCGAAGAAATAGACGACAAGAAGAACAGATGACCGGACATGTCACTGTGATAAAATAGTGCGACTTTCCAAAGAATATAAAGAGTTATTGTAACTTCGCACTCACTATGAAAAACATTCGTAATTTTTGTATCATTGCTCACATTGATCACGGGAAAAGCACCCTTGCTGACCGCTTATTACAAGCAACAAATACCATTTCTGAGCGCGATATGAAAGATCAGGCCTTGGACGATATGGACATTGAGCGAGAACGGGGCATTACCATAAAAAGTCATGCGATTCAAATGAACTATAACCACAATGGGGAGGATTACGTCTTGAATCTTATTGATACTCCGGGACACGTGGACTTTTCGTATGAAGTTTCTCGTTCCATTGCGGCTTGCGAAGGAGCCTTATTGATTGTTGATGCTACGCAAGGTATTGAAGCACAAACGATTTCTAACCTATACTTAGCGGTTGAACATGATTTAGAAATTATTCCCATTCTAAATAAAATGGACCTTCCTAGCGCGATGCCAGAAGAGGTTTCTGACCAAATCATCGAATTAATTGGATGTAAGCTAGAGGATATAATCCAAGCATCGGGCAAAACAGGATTAGGTGTAGACCTCATTTTAGATGCCGTATTAAATCGTATACCCGCACCAAAAGGCGATGAAGAGGCACCGCTTCAAGCGATGATTTTTGATTCTGTATTTAATTCCTTCCGCGGTATCATTGCCTATTATCGGGTTAGAAATGGCGTCCTTAAAAAGGGCCAAAAAGTACGCTTCTTCAACACGGGGAAAGACTATAATGCGGATGAAATCGGAATTTTAAAAATGAATCTGGTCTCTAAGAAAGAAGTTCGGGCGGGAGACGTAGGGTACATTATTTCCGGAATAAAGGCCGCTAACGAAGTGAAAGTTGGAGATACCATCACTACTGCTGAACGTCCGTGTGATGCAGCAATCAAAGGGTTTGAAGATGTTAAACCTATGGTCTTTGCTGGGATCTATCCTGTGGATAATGAAGATTACGAAGAGCTTCGCTACTCCATGGAGAAACTGCAATTAAATGATTCTTCCCTCGTTTTTGAGCCAGAATCATCAGCGGCTTTAGGTTTTGGATTTCGTTGTGGATTTTTAGGGATGCTACACATGGAAATCATCCAAGAGCGCCTCGAGCGTGAATTTAATATGACCGTGATTACCACGGTTCCAAACGTATCCTATCACACCTATATGAAACGGGATGTTGAGGCGCAACTTATCGTGAATAACCCTTCTGAATTACCTGACCCTGCTGGGGTAGATCGCATTGAAGAACCGTATATCAAAGCACAAGTCATTACAAAATCTGAATTTGTTGGTTCCATAATGACCCTGTGTATTGAAAAGCGGGGAGAACTAAAGAATCAGGTATATCTGACACAAGATCGCGTTGAAATCACCTTTGAAATGCCCCTTGCAGAAATTGTCTTTGATTTTTACGACCGCCTTAAAACCGTATCAAAAGGCTACGCTTCGTTTGACTATCATCCGATTGGTTATAAAGAATCTGACCTCGTTAAAATGGATTTACTACTGAATGGCGAGCAAGTCGATGCCTTGTCTGCATTAGTGCACCGAAGTAATGCATTTGACTTAGGAAAACGGATTTGTGTTAAATTAAGAGAATTAATCCCAAGACAACAATTTGAAATCCCAATTCAGGCGGCCATTGGCGCTAAGGTAATTGCGCGCGAAACAATCAAGGCACTCAGAAAAGACGTAACGGCTAAATGCTATGGTGGGGATATCAGTAGAAAACGAAAATTATTAGAGAAACAAAAAGTAGGAAAGAAACGTATGCGACAAGTAGGTCGAGTAGAAGTGCCTCAGGAGGCCTTCTTAGCCGTATTAAAATTAAACGATTAACTTAGAATTTATGTACGAAATATTAAAACACACACACTCGGGGTTACGATGGGTTGCCCTTATATTAATCTTATTCGCAATTTATAATTCCATAACTGCGAAAGAATTTACTAAACGAGAAAAGTTAATTAACCTCTTCTCTATGGTCAGCCTGCACACACAATTGCTCCTAGGGCTTGTGCTTTATTTTATTTCTCCTCGCATTAGCTTTGCCTCAGGATGGATGAAAGACGCTTCATTTCGGTTTTACGGCATGGAACATTTAGCCGGAATGCTCATCGCAGTTGCGCTAATAACAATTGGATATGTAAAATCAAAAAAGGGCACAAGCCCTGCAGCGATTTATAAGCCGATTAAACTATTTTATATTATTGGATTGATTTTAATTCTTGCAAGTATTCCATGGCCATTTCGAGCAAATTTGGGTGGGGGCTGGTTCTAACAACAAGCCTTTTTGTTGCTTGTAACGAATCTAATCCTGCCGTAGAAGCCTCCGACGCTTCCCTCCCTTTGGGTCAAGAATTATATGCCCTACATTGCGCTAGCTGTCACGGAGAATCCGGTGATTTAGGGCTCTCTGGTGCGAAAAATTTAAAAACATGTGCATTGACTATTTCAGAAATCAAAGACATTATTAAATCGGGAAAGAATGGGATGCCCTCATTCCGTGGCGTCATCGGAACAGAAAGCAACATCGACTCCGTAGCTAATTATGTAAGCACGTTACACGAATAATGGCACACGCAACCATCGAAGAGATTGAAGAGCGTTGCTTATTAGTAGCTGTAATTCATGGGGGTATTGACGAACATTTAGCGCACGAATACCTGGATGAACTTGCCTTTCTTGCAGAAACCGCAGGAGCACGTGCAGAATTCGCGTTTACGCAAAAACTTCCCTATCCTAACCCAAGAACCTATGTGGGAGAAGGTAAATTGGCAGAAATCAAAACCTATGCAGATACCCACAACATTGATGCTATTATTTTCGATGACGAATTAAGTCCGTCTCAAATCAGAAACATCGAAAGAGAACTTAATCGAAAAATCATTGATCGAAGCATTCTTATCTTAGATATTTTTGCCAAACGAGCTCGTTCCTTTCACGCTAAAACACAAGTGGAATTAGCACAGCTGCAATATATGTTGCCGCGGCTAACCCGAATGTGGACACACCTTGAACGACAAAAAGGAGGCATTGGAATGCGCGGACCCGGTGAATCTCAAATTGAATCCGACCGTAGGATTATTCAACAACGCATTTCCTTAATGAAGGAACGCCTGAAAGAAATAGACAAGCAAATGACCATCCAGCGTGGCAATCGCGGACAATTGGTGAGAGTTGCTTTAGTTGGGTATACGAATGTGGGCAAAAGCACCTTAATGAACTTAATTTCGAAATCAGAGGTTTTTGCTGAAAACAAACTATTTGCAACTCTTGACACGACCGTGCGGAAGGTCGTTATCGACAATCTACCGTTCTTACTTACAGATACGGTAGGATTCATCCGGAAGCTACCTAAACAACTACTAGAGTCTTTTAAGTCTACCTTAGATGAAGTACGCGAAGCAGATTTATTGGTACATGTGTTAGATTTAGCACATCCGAATTTCGAAGATCATTTTGAAACCGTGAACACAACCCTGCAAGAAATTGATAAGGAGGAAAAACCTACGATCATTGTGTTTAATAAAATAGATTCCTTGAACGAAGAAGTTTCTTTGGATGAGTTAAAACGAACGTGGATGGCTCGTTTAGGTGGACGCCCTTGTATTTTTATTTCCGCAGTTGACAAAACAAATATTGATGAATTAAAGCACGTGCTTTATCAAGAGGTTCAACGTATTTTCAAAATACGATATCCGTACAATGATTTCCTTTATTAAGTATTAGCACAAAAAAAGAGGCCGCGGGCACTTTTCTTAAAATTCAATGTATTCTTATCGAACAATCTCTGATGTAGCAGTGGTAATTGCGTTAGAAGCGATTCAAACGATATGGTTTACTTTAGCCATGTTCTTTGATGCGAAAAAATTCGCTTAAAACAAAAAATCCCGATGATTGCTCACCGGGATTTACATTTGAGATAGTTAATTACCTAACAATTAAGTTTTGAGTGTAAGAAGCACCGTCTTTAGCAATGGTTACTAAATAGTTGCCAGCACCAAATCCTGAAATTGGCAATGCAATTGATTGAGCACCAGTTACATTAACTAAAGAAGTAGCAGACATCTGACGTCCAGCCAAATCAGTAATGACGATTTGGTAATCACCACCAGTTCCTAGGAATTTAACATTCACTTCATCCGTTGCAGGATTCGGGTAAACTTCCATTCCAATTGTTTCAATTTCACCCAAAGAAGCCAAAGACAACGGTCCTTGAATAGCGTTAACGATTTCTCCGTTTGTTTGATCGATTAATACAGCCACTGCGTGCATGTTCGCTCTGTTGCTTGTTCCTGGAACGGTGTAATTAAATGTATAGTTTACTACTTGTCCGTCTGTAATTACTGCTGGTACTGATCCTGCTTGTCCATTATAACCACCCAATAACGCACGGCCAACATGATCATAAACCATTTGTGCAGCAGGAACAGGGTTCGGCAAAGATTCGTAACCTCCCATTGCACCGCTAGCACCGCCAGCGTAAGCGTTTGATTGGTTGTATCCTGCAGTTGTTCCGGTAACATCATCTTCAATAACAATAACTCCTAAACGGTAGTTAGCAGCAGCAAGCGGTGTACGGAACGTTGCAGTAGCTACGATAGAGACGTTGTTTCCAGCGCCTGTTGCAGCTACAGAAATCCCAGCAGGGACAATCAAATCTTTACGAGCGTTGTAAGCAGCAACGAATGCGTTTTGAGATACTGACTGATCTAATAAAGCACGGTCAACGTTTGATCCAGGGAATCCACTGAAGTTCGCACCGTTGTCATATTCTGCAACTGTCATTGGGTCGCCATTATGAACAGCAATTCCGATGAAGTCAATTGGATAAGTAGTAACCATAAAATCCATAGCTACCGCTCCGCGTGGACACCACTGACACCATGTGCCAGTCCCTTCTTCGATCACTACACTTTTTTCTTCTAGAACACTAACCGTGTTTATTTTAGCAGAACCTGTATTATTAGAAGGGTCAGTATCAACAACTGCATTTACCAGAGAAATAGTTACTGCAATATTTTTCTCAACCGCGGTAGCGTAACTTACAGCCGTTGGATGGTTAACATTTGTCGTTGCTCCTGCAGCAAGATTCAAACCATTAATGGTCTGGATATGATCTGCACCATCGTTCCAATTGATTTGAAGTGAAGTAATCGCATTGGATCCTTCATTTTTCACGGAAACAGCTAAGGTGTTGTTGGCACTCATTTGAGCATATCGATTAAGGGCGACACCATCTACAGATGCATCGTTTGGTTGCAAGTTCTTAACAACCACATTGTCAAGAACCAACGCATTTTCATCCGTACAGTTGAAATGACGGAACAGAACGTAAATCGTCTGACCTGCATACGCAGAAAGGTCAACAGTTCTTCCGAACATCGTTTCCCCTGCAGACAACGTTTCTTCATAAACTGGAGTTGTAGCAATCATTGTCGCAGGAGTGCTAGACGTTGAAACATAAACTGCATAGTGTTCTTGATACCATGAAGAGGCCGTAGTTTCAATTGATCCAACTTCCCATATTAAAGAAAGACCTGCTGCTGGCGCTGCGGTCAAATTAATTGCTGGAGATACTAAAAAATTGTTTGGTGAATACACAATGTTATTTGCCCAAGAGCGAGAAACAGCAGAACCTGCACCAAGCTGAGCAAATGCGGCGCTCATGTCAGCGGCATACCAAATATCATAATTTGTACCTGTTGCTGGTGGTACATTTGCATCGTTGTCTGTGCTAGACCAACCTGTCAAATTGACATCGTTGAAGTCATCAGAAAAATGCGTTTGAGCGAAAGCAGTAGTTCCAACCACTAAGGCTATCGCAGGAAGTAAAGTTTTTATCATTTTTTAAAGTTTAAGATTGCGTAAATTTAATGTTTATTTCTGAAATTTATGCAAAAAATCGTAGTTTTTTCTGGGGCGGGTATGAGTGCTGAAAGCGGAATACAAACATTTCGCGATAATGGGGGGCTTTGGGAGCAATATCGCGTGGAAGATGTCGCTACTCCAGAAGCGTGGAAACGTGATCCTGAGTTGGTTACCCGATTTTATAATCAGCGGAGAAAACAAATCATTGAAACAAACCCAAACGAAGCTCATGTGGCGATTCAGCGGCTAGAATCCATGTATAATGTTACCGTTATTACCCAAAACATAGATGACCTTCATGAACGAGCGGGCAGCAAGAAGGTGCTGCACCTTCATGGTAATATCAGGTTTTCAAAATCCAGCGGTCCTAACCAAGAGAATACCTATTATCCAATCCTTGGGTGGGAACTAAGCGCAGAAGACCGCTGCCCGGATGGATATCGATTGAGGCCTCACGTCGTGTGGTTTGGGGAAGAGGTGCCCCTGCTTGAGGCGGCGGCGGCAATCATTTCAACCGCAGACCTACTTATCATTATCGGCACCTCGCTTCGGGTGTATCCAGCCGCGGGACTGATACGTGAAGTGAGCAAACACAGCACGGTATACTTAATCGATCCAAAAGCGGACACGATGTGCTTACCGAATGGTATTCATGCGATCACAGATACTGCCGTGGGGGGAATGAGCGTGCTATACAAGCAACTTACTTCTTGAGTTGCTCTTTAATGAACAACTCGATCGCTCCAACCATAGAAGGGGCTTTTGGGTGTGGGGCTGAAACATCAAGCCTCAGTTTATTGCGTAATACAGCGCTCGCTGTGGTAGCTCCAAATGCAGCAATGGCCGTCGTATTTTGTTTAAAATCAGGGAAGTTTTTGAACAGCGACTCTATCCCTCCTGGGCTAAAAAACACTAACACGTCATAGTAGACGTCCTCTAAATCAGATAAATCCGCGGCTACCGTTCGGTATAAAACTGCTTTGGTAAAATTAAATTTCTGATCTATCAATGTTTCCGGAATTGAATCCCGCAGAATGTCTGTGCACGGCAATAGATATTTTTCTTGCTTGTGTTTCTTCATGACATCGGCCAATTGCTCTATGGTTTGCGTCCCGTGAAATATTTTACGTTTACGATAGGCAATAAATTTTTGGAGATACTTTGCTACGGCTTCAGAAATACAGAAATACTTCATGGATTCTGGAACTTCAAAACGGGTTTCTTCGGCAATTCTAAAGAAATGGTCCGCTGCAATCTTTGAGGTAAGAATAACGGCCGTATGTTCAGCCATATTCACTTTTTGAGTTCTAAACTCCTTTGCATCTATGCCTTCAACTTTAATAAATGGCCTGAAATCAATTTTTATTTTGTATTTGTCGGCCAAGTCATAATATGGTGACTTGTCTCCTTCGGGCTTGGGTTGCGAAACCAATATACTTTTTATAGCCAAAATACAGATTTAATGCGTCAATAACTCCAACCAAAATGCCCCAAAAAGCTTTTTAATCAAGACTATAGGTAGCAAATAGACGGTGCAAAGGTACAAAATAATATAATACCAAGAAAACCCCTTTGAAACAGCAAACAAAAAACCATTCAACAGGCGCATCAGCATCGCTAGCACAAGGATGCCAATAAAAATAAACGCACCCCAATTTTTCTGTGTATTAAATACCATGTTTGCATTTGAAAGGGCAAGTGCAATCCCGAATAGAAACCACCAAACATTTCCAGCACCAATATATTGTTGGGTTACTTTAGCATCGCCATTTACGCTCCAAAACATAAGATAATCTAGGTGCCACACCAGTAAAAATAAAATAGCCGCAATAATGCCAAAGAACAAGGCTGTATTCACAAAATACGCATCCACCAAATACCACCCAACAAAAACCAAAACGCCTACCATGGTATTCGTATATAAAAACACTCTTGATAATCCGTCGAGTTGGATACGTGAGCCCAGGGTAATGTTTTTGCCTGAATCAAAAATTGCGCTTAAAAGCTCTCCTCTACTTCTGTAATAGGTGATTGCGAGCAAAGCAGCTTGGATAAACACCAAAGAAATAGCCCAAATTTCAATGACCGGTGTCCTTAAGGTTAATTCCATTTCCAGACAAAAGTAATTCTTTTAATCGCTATTTCTAAATCTCTTAATTGTATCTTTGCGGCTCAAAACAATCGAAATGAAAACAGATTTATACCAACATCCCGATTATTATGCCCTTGACGATTTATATACTGATGAACATAAATTAATTCGAGACGCAGCAAGGCAATGGGTAAAAAAAGAAGTTTCTCCAATCATTGACGAACATTATGAAAACGCGACGTTTCCTAGTCATTTACTTCAGGGCTTAGGAGAAATCGGGGCGTTTGGACCTTACATTCCGGAACAATACGGTGGTGCGGGCTTAGATCACATATCGTACGGATTAATCATGCAAGAACTTGAGCGTTGTGATTCTGGACTTCGGTCAACAGCCTCCGTTCAAAGTTCTTTAGTTATGTATCCCATTTGGAAATATGGTTCGGAAGAACAAAAAATGAAATACCTTCCCAAATTAGCCACGGGTGAAATGATGGGGTGTTTTGGGTTAACGGAGCCAGATTTTGGATCAAACCCCGGAGGAATGATCACTAACTTTAAGGAAGACGGTGACCATGTAGTGCTGAACGGTGCGAAAATGTGGATTTCTAATGCTCCGTTTGCTGCGATTGCGGTAGTTTGGGCAAAAGATGAAAGTGGTAGAATCCACGGACTTATCGTGGAACGAGGAATGGAGGGGTTTTCTACCCCAGAAATGCATGGAAAATTATCCCTTAGAGCGTCCTCAACGGGCGAATTAGTATTTGAAAATGTCCGTGTTCCAAAAAGCAATATTCTTCCCGGCCGCTCAGGACTTGGCGCACCGCTGAGTTGCTTAGATTCCGCAAGGTTTGGAATTGCTTGGGGAGCCCTAGGTGCTGCTATGGACTGTTACGACCAAGCGGTTAGATATTCGAAAGAACGCATACAATTTGGAACCCCAATCGGAAGCTTTCAATTGATTCAGAAAAAATTAGCCGAAATGCTTACTGAAATCACTAAGGCGCAATTATTAACGTTCCGCTTAGGCCAATTGCGCAATGAAGGAAAAGCCACAACTGCACAAATTTCAATGGCAAAACGAAACAATGTTGAAATCGCATTAAATATCGCTCGAGAAGCTCGGCAAATTCATGGGGGAATGGGAATTACGAGTGAATATTCCATGATGCGTCACATGGCAAACTTAGAATCCGTGGTTACCTACGAAGGCACGCATGACATTCACTTACTAATTACGGGGATGGACATTACCGGAATACCTGCATTTACTCGCGAACATTAGGTCTATTCCGGGATTTGATCTCCGCGTAACCTGCGAATTGATAGGCGTGCCTCCTCAGAATAAATACTCCCTGGATATTGGTCGATGAGTTTTAAATAAGACTCCATGGCAGCCGTTTCATTTTTACTGTGAACCCGTTGAATGGTCGCCAAATGAAAGAGTGCGTCATCCGCTAGCAATTCCGTGGGATAGGTGCTAACAACCTGGGTGAAGTACTCCGCTGCTTGAGCCCATTGCCCTTGTAGTTCAAAGGCCTTTCCTTTTAAATAAATCAAGTCATCATTCAACACAGACTGTGGAAATTTAATGGCAATTGAATCCATCCATTGAAAGGCCTCTGAATACCGGTGTTGAAGCAGCAACAACTCGCTTTTCGCATAGGTGCTCATTGCCTCATAATTACTGTCCAACCCGTAGTTTTCTAGTATCAATAAAGATAATTGCATCGCATCATTGCTGATAAACTTAGAGGTTGCTTGTTTTAATACATCCAGTTGAGACTGTGCAAATTCAAATTCTCCATCAAAGTAAAAAATTCTAGCATTTTTAAATTTAGCTTCATTACCAATCGCTTCAAACTTAAACGCCTCGTCAATTTGCATATACAACAACGAGGCTTCCCAGATGCTATCCACCACAACACAAACATCCGCTAATTTCATTTTATATCGAGCACGCTGAATATCGGTAAGCCCTTGGCTTTTCATTGCTTGTTCTAGAAAGCCCTTCGCTTTTATTCCTTCATTCGCGTAAAACCCCAAAATTTCAGCGTATTCCAAGCCGATTTCAGGCCCAACTCTTACTGAAAATTGTTTATTTTCAATGACTGCTTCGTAAGAACGAATAATTTCAGTTAACTCTTCCGAGCTAAAAACACGTTCAGTGGTGACTTCGGTAAAATATACGTTAAGTAGCATCCGTTGAGCCTCTGCTGCCCGATAAAGAGAAAGGCTTATCACTTCCGCAAACGCCTTTTTTGCTAATTCATATTGTTTATTTTCAAGGCAGGTATTGCCAAAATCAATCAAATAGCTTCCGTCCCCACGCATGCGTTTTTCCAAGGAGGACACTTGGTTATATGCCGCACTAAAATTCTTGTTTTGTAAAAAAAACCAAATCAACATCTCGGTATATACTGGATTGGAAGGGTCTTTTTGACTCGCGGACAGAACACTCGCCTTCACTTGTTTTATTTCCTCTGATTCCTTAGTGAAATCAAAAATCCCCTCTATTTCTAATTGAACCTGTTCTTTTAGGTCCGGTTTTTTTGATAAGGCCATTAAATATTGGTCTAGCGCTTTTATGGTTTCTCCTTGCGCCATATAAATTTGACCGTACCATAATTCATAGGGATAATACTTGAGGTTCTTTTTCGCTTGGTCAATGATGTCTTTCGCCCAATCATATTCATCAATGGACAATAAATTCGAGAGTACCTCTTGGATTTCATTGATGTCATAAAACTCATGCTTGAGCACTTCATTTTTTACTCTTTTCGCTTTTTCTAAATCTTCATTTCCTTTGTAAAAAAAATAAAACTGAATTTTTAGCGCTAAATCTGAGGGGTTTGCCGCGGTTTGTTTTTTAAATATTTTCTCTGCGCCTTTTTTATCTCCTGTGTTTACTAAGCAATCTAAATAACGGCTAAAATACACCTTCGATGGCTCATTAGTGTATAGCTTTTCATAATAAAGCAGGGCCTTTGTGAACTCTCCATTCAGGTAATAATGTTGCGCTAATTGAATGTCGGTTTCGCTTTGACACCAAGTATTCCACGTAAGCGTAGAGAATAAGAAACAAAGGAATAGATTTTTCACCGCTTACCGTAATTTACTTGCTAACGCCGATAATTTTGGATGTAACAACTGGTATTGTTCAGTCATGTCTTTAAGGGCTGCAATAAACTCAGTGGTTCTCAATTTTAATGCGGAAAGATTCTTCGTTTCCTTTAAAATATAGGCATCATATTTCTGGCGTTTTCCAAATCCATTTGAAATGTCGGAGTGCAGATCCGACAAGCGGTTCTTTTCGTCTAAAAACGCCTTTTTTAAGGCTACATACTGACGGTTTATTGGCGCTATTTTTTTGCTCGTCATTTTATATGCATCCATATTTGCGGCATAGGTTCTATCCACCGAGTCTAACACCACGTGACTTTTCAAGAAGAGCTGTAACTCCATCATGTTTTGGCGCATCGCCGATAATGTATCCGGAAAGCTTCGCTCCATCCGGCTTGATAAGCCCTTGGTATTGGCCTGCAACTGCTCAACACTTCGAAGTTGTTCCTTTTGCTTAAAATCGGAACAAGATCCCAATAAAAAGGAGCAAGAAAGAAGCACTATTAGTCTTTTCATTGGTTAAATATAATCAAATCCCGTGTAGGATTGAAGCGCAGCGGGAATGGTAATTCGACCGTCGGCACTTTGGTGGTTTTCTAATAAGGCGGCCATTACGCGGGGCAGTGCCAACGCTGAGCCATTCAGGGTGTGGCAAAGTCTTGTTTTCTTATCGTGATCTTTGAATCGCAGTTTCAAGCGGTTGGCTTGAAAGGTATCGAACCGAGAAACGGAACTAACCTCTAACCATTTCTGTTGAGCCGCAGAATACACTTCAAAGTCATAGGTCATGGCAGAAGCAAAGCCCATATCTCCTCCGCATAACCGCAAAACGCGATACGGTAATTCAAGTTTTTCTAATAAGCCTTTTACGTGTTCTACCATTTCGTTCAATGCGTTGGCAGAGTGCTCGGGATGTTCAATGCGAACGATTTCCACTTTATCAAATTGGTGCAAGCGATTCAGACCTCTAACATCTTTACCATATGAACCTGCCTCTCTGCGAAAACAAGGCGTATAACCACATAATTTATATGAAAAATTAGGGTGCTGTATAAGCTCATCTCTGAAAATATTCGTCAATGGAACTTCTGCCGTAGGTATTAGGTACAAATTATCCGTAGCATCATGATACATTTGCCCCTCCTTATCTGGCAGCTGTCCGGTGCCAATACCACTGGCTTCGTTGACCATCAGAGGCGCTTGATATTCCACATATCCTGCGGCAGATGCTTCGTCTAAAAAAAATGAAATTAATGCACGCTGTAATTTGGACCCTTTACCTCTATAAAATGGAAACCCTGCTCCGGTCACTTTTACCCCAAGTTCAAAATCAATGATTTCTTTTTCTTTGCATAAGTCCCAGTGCGGTTTTGCCTCAAAATTAAATTCGGGAATTGCACCATGTTCAAACACTAACTGATTGTCATTTGGATCTTTTCCTTGGATAACCTCTTCAGTAGGGGTGTTTGGAATTTTATATAAGAGCTGTTGAATCTCCGATTCTAAAGAATCCGCAGAGGATTTCAAGATTAACTCTTGCTGTTTAAGTACGGTGGTTTGTTGCTTTAGATCATTTCCCTCCTGGATTCTCCCTTCCTTATAACATTGCCCGATTTCCTTGGCTATACCATTCAATTCCTCTAGGGTGCGGTCCAATTCCTGTTTAATCCCTCGCCATTGTGCATCTAAGGTTAGTAATTCGTTGATCGTTGATTCTGCGTTAATGTTCCGTTTGGATAAGGCAGCAATTATCTGCGCTTGTTCGGTGCGAATTCGGGATAATTCAAGCATGTGTGGTTAAAGTGATTTATTACAAAAATAACACGGTTCATTGGTTTAAGGAAGGGTTTTTATCATTTTCTGATACCGCTCCTTTTGGGCGAAGGCTCCTAAGCATCCATAGGTCTGTTTATGGGCTCTGTACGCTTCAATTCGGTTTCCTGGGTCTGGGTGTGTGCTTAATATTTCTGGGGGACGGCCCCCCTCTTCTTTGGAGATTTTCTCAAAAAACAAGGCCCCGGCATCTGAGTTATAGGTGGTTGGACACAAATATTTTACGGAGCACTCGTCTGCTTCTTTCTCGTGCGTGCGTGAAAAGGAAAGCCCAATGAGCGAACTGGTGACCTGCTTAATTAATGCTCGATCTCCCGCGACCAAACTAATGAGCGTTTGAACACCATACATTTTGGTGAGTTGTCGCGTACTGTGTCTGAGGTCTGCATGTCCCATCTCGTGTCCTAATACCCCCGCTAATTGATCCTCTGCCTCTAAATATTTTAATATTCCTGTGTATATGTAAATATAGCCACCGGGTGCGCAAAAAGCATTCAAGGTGGAGTCGTCTTGGATGATTCTTATCCTCCAAGGGAATTCAGTTTTAAAACGTACTTGTCCACTGTTGAGCAATGAATCCCTTATGCTATATAAATACCCATAAATTGTGGGATATGCGGTGGAATCTAATATGATCATATCGCTGCTGTCGCCTTCAATTTCTTCGCGAACTTGTTCTCCTAAGGCAAGATCATCTTGTAACGAAAAGAAGTTAACGGCATTTTCAGCAGAACCACAACCCATAAAGAATGTGGTACAACACCCCAAAATAAATAACATGCGTTTCATAACACAAATTTAGTGCTTTCGGCGATTGATAAACGCTCGATTGTTGATTAATCCTTTAGAAAGCATAATTTCATATAAATGCTTTGTATAATTTTGACTGCATTGTTAATCTATGAATATAAAAATCAGCAATAAAGGACGGTGTCCACTGCCCAGCTACGAGACATCAGGCGCCGCAGGAATGGATGTGCGGGCGAACCTAACAGAGGCGATTTGTGTTTCTCCTGGAGAACGCAGTTTGATCCCTACCGGATTATATCTAGAGCTCCCATCGGGAATCGAGTGCCAAGTTAGGCCTCGAAGCGGCCTTGCCCTGAAGAAAGGAATTACAGTGCTAAACACCCCCGGTACGGTAGATTCAGATTATCGAGGAGAGGTTGGGGTTATTCTTATTAATCTTTCTGGTGAGGACTTTATCATTGAGCCAAATGACCGTATTGCACAATTGGTGTTTTGCCCAGTAATACATGTGACATTAATTGAATCCGATACGTTAAACTCATCTATCCGTGGTGCTGATGGGTTTGGCAGTACTGGGAAAAACTAAACTGACTATGAATATAATAATCCCGATGGCAGGAAGAGGCAGTAGGCTGAGGCCCCATACCTTAACCATACCTAAACCACTAATTCCTGTTGGTGGGATTCCCATTGTTCATCGCTTAGTGGCTGACATTGCTTCCGTGTGCGGTACCGCGATTGAACATATCGGCTTTGTAACCGGGGACTTTGGAGAAGAAACAGAACGTGAATTGTGTGAAATCGCAGCCTCATTTGGTGCAAAGGGGCATATATTTCATCAATTAACGCCTCTTGGGACTGGGCATGCGGTATTATGTGCTGAGCCCTTATTGGAGGGCCCGGTAGTGGTTGCTTTCGCAGACACCTTATTTAGAGCCGATTTCTCAATTGACCCAACCGATGAGGGGATTTTGTGGGTAAAACGAATCACTAACCCAGAACAATTTGGGGTGATAAAAATGAACGAGCGCAACGAAATTATTGACTTTGTTGAAAAGCCCGCAGAATTTGTTTCTGACCTAGCGATGATTGGTATTTATTATTTTAGAAAGGGGGAGGCCTTACATGAAGAACTCTGTTATTTGGTGGACCATGGTGTCATAAAAAGTGGAGAATACCAATTACCAGATGCACTCAGAAGACTCACTGAAAAAGGAACGATATTTAAACCTGGGGAAGTTCAAGAATGGTTAGACTGTGGGAATAAAACCGTTACCGTTGAAACGAATGCACGTGTGTTAGATTATGATCAAATGGATGGTAAATTAAGCGTTTCAAGTTCTGCGGTGATCTCACAAAGCGTGGTGATTCCCCCCTGCTTCATTGGAGAAAACGTAGTGATTTCAAACTCTATTGTAGGGCCACATGTGAGTTTAGGCGACGGAAGTGTTATAAAACAAACGATTATATCAAACAGTATCGTACAACAAAAAACAAGTATTTCTTACAAGAATTTAGCGGGTTCAATGATTGGAAGTCATGTGAAAATCCATGGTAATGCGTCAGATTTGAGTGTGGGTGATTATACAGAATGGCATGAATAAACGCATACTTTTTGTCGTCTTGCTCAGTTCTTTAATGGGGTGTAAAACTGTTGAAGAAACCAGTACGAACGCCGATGTTCCGATTGTTCAACAATACCACGAAGGACTAAGGGCTTACTTTAAAGGAGATTACGTAGTGGCTGATAATATGGCCACCCGTGTTATTGCCCTAAACCCTGAGCATGACGGGGCCTTATATTTAAAATCAAAAATTTATTACGATCAAGGCCGCTTAGATGAATCTGCAAAATACTTATTAAAGGCCGGGTTGGCCGATCCAAATAACGAGTATTTATCTTCAGAAATTGCCTTTATGTATAGCTCTATGGGCAAGTATAATGAAGCCGGGTTGATCTTTAGTAAATTAATATCTTCGAAACCCAGAGAGCGCTCTTATTATTTTGGTGGGTTTGAAAACTATCTACAAGCAAAAAACTACAAGGCGGCGGTTCGAGTCATTGCGCTGCAGGAAGCAACTTTTGGTATCTCGATTGAAACATTTTTGAATCGGTACAAAATTAATTTGGCCCAAAACGACACCAAAGAAGCCATTCAACAGCTCGAAAAGGGGATAAAAGCATTTCCAAATGAACCCTTGTTTTTGGCTAATTTAATTGACTTATATTTCCAACAGAATCAACACAATAAGGCAATTCCGTTGTTAGAAAAGCTATGCGATACAGACCCAACAAATGGCATGGCAAAATTTGTTTTTGGTGAATATCTAATTAATACGGGACAAATTACGCGCGGGGAAAAACTGCTTGCTGAAGCGGTTTTGTTAGCAGGTCCCAGCATTGAACAAAAGTCGGAAATCTTATTGGCGAAACAAAAACGCAATGGCTGTACGGAAGACAATCTCACCTTATTTAAAAATTTTGTACAGACCTCGCCGAATGTCCTGATCGGACGTACCTTATTGGGGGATTTATTCGTCCAATGTAATCAGACTGATTCAGCCCTCGTTCAATATAAAGCAGCGGTTGCGTTAAATCCTGAGGCCTACCCCATTTGGAAACAACTGTTGTTAATCACTTACAAGGAGGAGCAATGGGATTCCTTGGTGCGCCTGAGTTCTGAATGCCAAGCATTGTTTCCCGTACAGCCTATGCCATATCTAACACTGGCTATCGCTAAAAACAAGACTGGGCAATTGGATGATGCGGAACAAGCACTTGATGCAGGAAGTGAACTGATTGTCCGTGACGATCCAGCATTGGTGGCGGAATTTAGCTTTCAGCGCGGTATTTTAGCATTAAATAAACGTCAGGTAACCAATGCAACAACGTGGTTTAATCAAGCGATAACGCTTCAACCAGAAAATCTTGAACTTAAAGTCGACATTGGCAATGAAGCACTTATTTATTCTGAATTAACGTCCTATGCAGACTCCTTAATTACCGAATGCCTTACGCGGGAACCCAGCAATCCAAAATTCATGGCCATCAAGGGTCGACTGTTCTACATAAAAAACGACTTGCTTCTGGCGAATTCTTGGTTAGAAAAAGCAATTATTCACGGTTATCCACAAAAATTGGGAGAAGAATGGCTCGGAGATTGTGCATTTCGGGCGGGTAACCTAAAACAGGCAAAAGACTACTGGTTAAAGGCCGTGAGTTTGGGTAACAAAACTGAACGTCTAAAGCAAAAAATTAAATCGTTATGAAAGCCCTTCTCCTCATTTCGATCGGTATGTTTAGCATTAATATAAGTTCTTGCGCGCGAAACAATACTGCTTCAACAAATCCCATTGCCTTAGCGACACCAACAGAACCTGTGCCAATGGAACTAAAAAAAACGTCTTGGATCGATAGTATTCATGCGCAATCGTGGCGGTGGATGTATGGCAAGTATACAACGAACTATACGGATGGAAGCAGAAGTTTCAGCTTTAAAACCAGTTTAAAATGCAGTAAAGACAGCGCAATAAATGCCATTGTATCGTTTGCTTCAATTCCGATTTTTAATGCCCTAGCTACTCCGGACAGTTTGTTTTATGTAAATAAAAAAGATCGGTGTTTTGGAAAGCAGCCAATTGCTTCCTTTAAAGAGCTCCTCGGCGTTGAATTATCCATGAAGAATATTCAAGAACTATTCTTGGGACTTCCTTTGGGATACAAAGATTCCACGCAGTATACAAGCGAATTTAATGTGCGCGGTGACTCTACTTATATGAGCGGAATACTTGACGGCGGAAAACCCATCGAATACCGCTATGGTTCTTCTGTGAAATCACCTCGTTTGTCATGGCAACGCCTATTTATTCCTGAAGATTTAACAGAAGTAATCATACAATATGATCAATGGGTTAAGCATGGACTCATGGATATCCCTTCACTTATTCATGTTTCTATAAAAACCAAAGAACAGAACATCCGCGTGATTTTGACGTACGACAAATTCGAGCTGAATAGCCCACAAGAGATTTATATACAAATACCCGACGATTATGCGCCTTGCAAGTAGTTTATTACTCGTGTTTTTCTTTCACATAGGATTTGGATTTAGTCAGCAAAACCCAGACAACTTAAAAAAAGAACAGCGAAAGCTTGAAAAGAAAATATCTCAAACCAAATCGTTACTAAAAAAAGTTCAAGCAAACACTAATAATTCATTACACGAAGTTAGGCTCTTGGATAATCAAATAAAGAGCAGAGAAGCCTTAGTAAGAGTTTTCGATAGTCAGGTAAAAATGGCTGATATTAAAATACTGCAGAAAAAACAAGATGTAAGTAGGTTAAAAAAACGATTGGTCAGACTTAAAGATCAATACCGAAAAATGCTGCGTTTTGCCTATAAAAAAAGAAATAATACAGGTCGGCTTATGTTCCTTCTATCTGCTAATACGTATCAAGAGGCGGTTCGTAGAAATAGTTACCTTAAAAAGGTTGCTCATTTGCAGCGACGTCAAGTTGACCTTATTAAACAACATCAGTCGTTAATTGAACGTGAGATTGCTCAGATTCATACTGAAAAAACAGAAAAGGAACTTACGTTACATGAAAAAAAAGCTGAAAAGGAAAAAATTGAAGCTGACAAACAACAAAAAGAAAAATCCTATACCAAGCTCAAGAAAGAAGAGGAAAAATTATTAGTTCAACTCAAGGAAGAAGAAAAAAAACGTAAAAAAATTGAGGGTCAAATTCAATCAGCCATCTTAGCTGAGGCGCGCAAAGAAGAAAAACGAAGGAAAGAAAAAGAGAATGTTAAGGCAACAACTCCAACCGAAACGAATAAATCCCCAGCTAAAACATCCACTCCGACATATAAACCTGAAAATCTATCCTCAGAAGGCACGATTGCTGGTAAAAACTTTGAATCTAACAAGGGCGGATTACCCTCTCCGGTAAGTAACGGCACCATAACGAGTCGATTTGGTAGAAACGCGCACCCAACACTAAGAGATGTTTATGAAAACAATAATGGGATTGACATTTCCTGCAGCGCAGGATCTACTGTACGAGCCGTTTATGATGGCGAAGTGAGTTCTGTATTTAGCATTGCTGGTGCAGGTAAAGTAGTAATAATCAAACATGGAAATTATCGTTCCGTGTATAGCAACTTGTCCTCTGTATCTGTAAGTGTTGGTCAAGAAGTAAGCAGCAAACAATCCATAGGGACGCTCATTACCGAAGGTAATATCTCCACCCTACATTTCGAAATCCACAGCGTAAGCGGAATCAATACTACCCCCTTAAATCCTTCCGTTTGGTTGAGTCGTTAGGCGGCTGTTTAGCAAGAATAACACCGCAATCATGCCATAAACCGGCACTGCAGCTTTATCTGTGTCTAAAAAATTATTCAGAAATGCGTGAATAAAATAGGTGGAAAGAGAAAACAACATGCCCATTCCGATGATGAAGTAAGAATGATTTACGCCCCGAGCACGCTGAATGAATGTTATTAGATAATAAAATACGCCAACGACAAAGAGCACAAACAGTACAAAACCCACGAATCCGGTTTCTGATAACGCGCTTAAATACTCACTGTGTGCATTGCCCATGTCGCCAAAGTTTGTCGAAATAATTGTTAGATTTTCCGGTTCTTGAAAGCGGGCATATTCAAATGCATAGGTTGCTGGGCCGAAGCCAAAAACAGGACGTTCTTTGAACATTTCAAGGGCACACGACCACCGATTAATGCGCTCCAAATTCGATGCATCGGTTGTAACATTTGCCGCACTTTGAATCCGTTCATCAAATGCCTCTGTGGTGTGTTCTGTTTTATTCCTTGCTAATTCCATCTGTATTGAATCTTGCTTCCATAATAAAACCCCAAATGCGAACATTACAAGTACTAATACATAGGTGAATCTTACCTTAAAAAATACCAGTACAAGAACTACCAAGGCACCAAATACGCTTAACCACGCCGCTCGAGTATATGAAAAATATAAACCCAATACAATGATTAAAAAAAGTAATCCTAAAATTAATGTAGATAAGGGGGTTTGTTTTTTCATCAAAAACAACATAAGAGGAAATGGAAAAACCAGGGCTACTGCCGCTCCATAAATGGTGTGGTCTTTATAAAAAGGTGACATCACCCAATGGCTTTCTTTTTCACCAAACCCATAGCTGGCATGGTTTAACAGCGTATAAACAATAACCAAAACGGTTCCTATAGTTAACAACAAAAAAAACCGTGGGATTGATCCCCTTTTTGTCAATAAAACTGGGCCAAAAAATAATATAGGAATAATGAACCAAAGTCGAGACAACAGGGATTTAAAGGAAACCAACGGATGAGTGCTCGTTATACTACTTATCACCAACCAAGCTAAGTATCCAATTAGCATTAAAATAAGCGGATGTTTAAAAAAGCCCAAATCGATAATGGGCGCTTTTAATTGATAATAAACGAGCAAGAGCATAATACCAAAGAGTAAGGGTTCAGTGGGAAGAAACAGGCCGAATTGATCTGTATATTCTTCGATATTTACAGAAAGCGGCGTGAAAAAGACAATCGATTGAAATAAAAAATCGATGTGATAGATGGCTACATATAATACGGCAAGAAGAATAGGAATAGCCAACAGATAAAGCCAATCGAAATAAAAAGCTAAGCCCATGAGTATGCCTACAATGCCTCCTGCAATTATTGCTACAAGCAATTTCACACTTAAGAATCCCGAAGTTCTTTGTATTTCTCCCACAACAACAACGAAAAAAGACCAATAAAAAATGCGGCCAACGTAGAAACTAAAATTATTACAGAACGCTTTGGTTTCTCTTTTTTATCTGCTTTAACCGCTCGTTCTACAATAAACTTATGATTAAACCTTGCATGGGCATCGGATTCCGCTTGCTCATAAGAAATATTAAAATCCTCGATTTTTACAATCTTTTCATTTCTCATGTATTCTAGTCCGTCATACATTGCCCCGTACTTCATGTTGATATCAATCTTCTTTTTTAACTCCGCGCGATCCGTAGGATTTTTTGAATCCACATACGCCTGGAATAAATTTGAGCGCACATCTAACGCAATAACCCCTAAATCGGCCAAGCTGTCTAACTTCTTTAAAATCGCATCCCGATCTCGTTTCATTTGTGCTAATTTCCGCTCATTAACCTTGAATGCTGGAATGGTCCGCTCCCCGATCATTTCATTCTTTACCGTATCTATTAAATCCACAATTTTATTTGCAATCTTGGCTGCTAACTCCGGGTTCTCATCAAGCACATCGATTCGAATTGAACCGAAACGCGTTCGATTAAACGAAATGTGATTATTGTAGGCTTCATTTAATTTGAACTGTTTGTTTGCGCCCTTTAGATCTATATCGTAATGTTTCATGAGTTGAAATTCGGACACCACTTTATCACGAATCCTCGAGCTTTGGAGGATTTGAACCAATTGTTCTGCCTGTTCTTCTTCTCCAAAATCCATGGCTGCGGCCTTCGCGTTGCGTTGTTCAGAAAACGAAACACTGCTCGTGGCTGCAGGAAAAACAATAGCTGTGCTTAAATATAATGGGGTCATTAAAAAGGCAATAACACCAGAAAGGACTGCGGCAGAAGCGGTAAATACAAGCAGTTTTTTGCGATTAATCCAAATAAATTGAATCAATCCATTACTTGCCTTTTTTAACCCCTCTTGTTGATTACTCATATGCTGAAATATTGTGCTGCGAAGATACAGCTATTCAAAGACTTGTAAAAACGATTAATTCCCAATATTATTGGCTGTCTTCTTTTAGGCGCCAAATTTGACGCAAGAATTTCAGATCAATGATGGAATAGGCAAAGGAAAAAACCAGTACCAAAATAAGGTCTACAACCAAGGCCTGAGACTCAGAAATATTCGGTTGAATTAACAGTTTACTTCCATAAAGGGAGCTGATTAACATAAAAAATGCAAAAAGAGATCTAAAATAAAAAAACACATTTAACCTTTTATAGGAAATAAGTACTAATACCGTGGAGACAACTCCTTGTGTAATAAATGCAGAAATCGCACACCCAATAGCACCAAGCGTGGGAATTAATATCAAATTGCTCAAGACAGAAACGAGAACACCAAGGAGTGCCGTGAGATTTAGTGCTTTTAAATTTCCCCCGGCCGTCAACAGTGTGCCGAAAATAAAATTAAAACTCATGGCAGTAAACGCCATCATTAAATATTGAAAAACCAAAATTGACTCTGGATCAACCTTGTCTCCATAAATTAGATGAAGAATGTAAGATCCATGGTAACTCACAATAAATAAAATCCCTAGGGATCCTCCCACCAATAATTTGCCGGAGATTTGTACGAGTTCCAAAAGTTCATGGCTTTTTTGGTGAATCATCCTGCTAAAAACAGGGAAAAGTAACCCTGCAAAAATCATCCCCAACATGTAAAGCGCATCCAGGAGGCGATAACCCTGTGCATAAACTCCAGCTTGATAATTTCCCGCTGTTGAAATTTGTTTAAGCAGAACAACATCTGACCGGTTATACAACAACATCAAGAGTACCAATAACGCGAATGGGAAGCTACGTGTTAGCACATCGCGGATATAGGCCTTGTCAAGTGTCGGTACTAGATTCTTTATCTGTGTTCTAAGCAAGCAAATGGCGGTGAATAAGGTTAATGCGTAGCCGATGGTTTGCGCCAGTACAAAATTAAAAATCGTAATGCTTGATATGGAAAACAAAAGGGCTGCACCCATAATCAAGATTAATATGGCTCGGTCAAGTACAGAAATTAAACTATCCGTTCTAAACAAATGTAAGCCAGAGAATAAACTGCGAATAAAGGCAATCGATTGAATTAAAAATTGATTAAACACCAAAAGTGTTAACAAAGTAAATTGCCCTGAAGCTAAGTTAAACATCCAAGCGCTACCGTAAACTAGAGCCACATAGAAAAGGAAGAGCAAAAGTCTAAGATAGAAGACTTTACTTACATGTTGATTTAAGTGTGTGGTGTCTTGTGCAATGAATCGCGTGGTAAAGTTATTAATGCCAAGGTCTAAAAAAACATTAAACACAAGGCTTAGCGATAACAACACAAAATATTGCCCATATGCCTCATTGCCTAATACACGCTGTACACCGGCATCAATGACTAACACAGAAAAGGGTTTAATCAGTAGGTTTAAGAAAAGAGACAGTGCCAAACTCGAAAAAAACCGCTTTTGCATGCCTTAAAGGTAGCTGTTATTTAACAATCAATTTAAAGCCTATTCCATGGATGTTCATGATTTCAATGGATGGGTCTTCACTGAGCAACTTTCTGAGTTTGGCAATGTAAACGTCCATGCTTCTTCCATTAAAATAATTATCATCCCCCCACACTGCTCTCAGAGTGGCTTGTCGATCAAGAACTTCATTGATGTTTCTGGCCAATAGGGTAAGCAGTGCATTTTCTTTTGTAGTAAGTTTCTTTTCTCCTGCACTTGAATAAAGTATGCTTTTATGGGGGTCAAACGCTAAGGCTCCAATGGCTAGTTTTTCTGTTTTCACAGAAGAAGCGTCGCCTACTCTTCGAATAATTGCTTGAATTCGAGCGATTAGCTCTTCCATAGCAAAAGGTTTTGTGAGATAATCATCCGCACCGACCTCAAAGCCTTTAAGTTTATCATCCTTCATGCTCTTCGCAGTTAGAAAAAGGATTGGTGTTTTTTTGTCGGTTAATCTAATTTCCTTAGCCACGGAAAACCCGTCTTTCTCTGGCATCATAACATCTAAAATAATAAAGTCTATGGAATTAGTAAATGACCGGTAATACGAAATCGCTTCCTCTCCATTTTTAACCCACTTAGTTTGAAAACCTTTAGAATTTAAAAAGGTGGTGAGTAAGGTACCCAAGTTCTCATCGTCTTCTGCTAATAAAAAATGTTCTTTCATTGGTTTTTATTTAAAGATTACTTCAAATACCGTTCCTTTCTGTTCTTCACTCGTTACATTTATTTTCCAACCGTGGGCATCGGAGATCGCTTTCACGTAACTCAAGCCTAATCCAAACCCTTTTACGTTGTGTATATTACCTGTTGGCACACGATATAAATTATCGAAGATTTTTGGTAGATACTCTTTAGGAATTCCGATTCCATGATCTTTAACGAATAAATGAATGTTATTATTTTGGTAACTGATTAAAATATTAATTTCTGGATTCTCTGGAGAATACTTGGTTGCATTATCCAATAAATTCGCTATTAAATTCGTGAGGTGTAATTTATCTGCGAAAAACATCACGGGATCTCCTTTTTGTTCAATCTGGATGGACGCCCTTTTTGATTTATTGAACAGCGCTACATTGACTTGATTTTGAATGATTTCATGTAAATTGACTTGTTCTTTGTGAAGCACTAAATCTCCTTTAGAAATCAATGCACTCTGAAGTATTCCTTCTACTAAATTTCCAAGCCGTTTGTTCTCTTCATCTATCATTCGTATGTAAGGTGAAATTTCTTGAGATGAGGCAGCAGAAACAATATCCGTATCATTAAGTGCTTGACAAGCTAAGGAAATCGTGGAAATGGGTGTTTTAAACTCATGCGTCATGTTAGAAATAAAATTCGATTTTATTTCAGATACTACTTTTTGTTCCTTAATGGTTCGGATTAGAAAAAACAAGGTTGAACTCATCAAAATCCCCAGTAAGCCCGTGATTATGAAGTATGATTTCATCCCTTTTAATAAAAATGACCGTTCTTTTGGAAAGTAAACGGTTAAAAATAGTTTTTCATTGATCTTATCCGTTGGGAAAAGTTCTGTACTAAATCCTTTTGTGGGTTGCTTTCCTGTGACATAATTCGAATTTTCTTCCGAAAAAACCAAGGGTCCGCCTTGTTCTAAAGAAATAGTAAACTTATATTTCCTGGGCAATTCTTGCCTTCCCAGTTCGTTGAAAATGATCGAATCAATTAGCGCTAATTTGATGCGTTCTTGCGGTTTATTATATACATTTTCTTTAAACGCTTGGAGCATAAGTTCATTCATGAATTTAGCTTTTTTAAAGATGTGCTGTAACAACTTCTGATTTAGGTGAATCGTTATGTTGTCGGATACGGGATTACTGCCATTTTTTGAAGATGAAACAAAATCCTGTAATTGGCGAACATCTTTTATCAGGGTCGTTTGTTCTGTTCTTACTCCAGAAAGCGTATCACGAGTAGAGCCTTTAATTACAATGTATGGTTCGATTCTATTATTTATGATAATGCTAGTATCCTTAATCGAAATCTGTTGATTCGAGGCCATCATGCCTTCAAATTCACGTTTGAGTATTTTTTTATACTGGGCACTAAAGTCTTGACGAATAATCGCATTATATCGCTGATTATCTACGAGTTTTTCGTGAATATATCCTGTTTTTTCAATGCATCGAAAGGCTTCATTGTTGAATCGGGCTTTCTTTTGACTATATAGTTGTGCCAATTGAAATACTTCATATAGCCCAAGTACGCCAACCAAAACAATGGCCGAAATCGTTAATGCCTTAATTCGTACTTTATTTATCACAATAAGGCACTAAGTTGCACATGAAAAAAAGAAATTGAATACTGATTAACGTTTTTTAAGATTATCGAACCAACGTTACGTGGCCTGTAAACTGAACTACCTTATCAACATCTGGCATTTTAATGTTGATTAAATAGGTATAAACCCCAGGTTGAGCATCTAATCCTTCGACACCATAGGAACCATCCCATCCAACTTCCAGGTTATTGGTTTCAAATACCACTTCCCCCCAACGGTTGTAGATTAACATGCTGTAGTTGTATGGGTCGAACCCAACCGGGAACAAGGGCTTAAACGATGGGTTAAATGGATCTCCGTCAGGTGTAAAAGCATTCGGGATATAATACAATCCTCCCACCTGAGCTCCAATGGAAATTTTCGTACTATCTGCACAGCCAAACGCTGTGGAAACCGTTAAGGAAACTGTGTATCCAGCTTGAGTGCCGATAAACATGTGTGAAGGAGAAAAATCAGTAGAACCTTCTCCATCGCCGAAACTCCATACATGATTTATTCCGCCAATGCTTGTATTGGTGAATTCTACATTTTGTGAAGACTCTGTAAATACAGCAACTGAAGAAGAAAATTCTGCGGTAGGAAAGCCTTCCGTGCAAACGGCGCCTAGCATTGAAGCACTATCTATGCATCCATTCAAGGTTCCAATCACAAAAATTGAATAACATCCTCCGCCCGTATATAAATTCTGAACAGAAGATCCTGTACCTGAGAAATTATTTGTTGATGTCCATTGATACGTTGTTGCAGGATTGGGCGCATCAATAGACATTGTTACATTAAGTGGAATACAGCCCCATGTTGTATCTAAACTGAAATCCATAAGCGGTAGTGGCTTGATGGTAACTATTCCATTAGCTAAATTGCTTAAACAATTATTGAGCACGTATTGGGCTTGATATGTCGTTGATGCAAGTGGAGCAACGGTTATAGTGTTTGTAGTTTCATTGGTAGGCGTCCACAAAAATGTACCGCCAGGTAAATTTGGCACGGCGGTTAAGGTTCCTGTTTCTCCATAACACATAGTCAACGGCGCGATAGACAATACAGGAACCGGATTTACAGTAACGGTCCCTGAAGCTTGAGAAATACAACCGGTTAGGGTGTAGGTAACAGAGTATGTGGTACCTGGTAATCCTGGATTAACGTTTATTGATTGTGTTGTTTGATTATTAGACCATAAATATGTGCCACCAGGTAAATCCGGAGTAGCTGTTAGCATGGTTGTATCTCCATTACAAATCGTATCACTATTTACCGCAACAGTTGGAGTTGGGTTAACTGTTACAAGCGCAGAATCCGTTGCCGAACAACCGTTCCATGTGTAAATGGCAGCGTATGTTGTTGTTTGCATTGGATTAACCGTAATTGAATTGGTGTTTTGTCCTGTATTCCAAGTAATAACACCTCCGGCGGGTGACGTTGTTGCAACCAATGTGGTAGATTGACCTGTACAAATCGTAGCGGGATTCATTGAAATAGTAGGTGTGGGAGCAACCGTTGTTGTAATCGATGAGGTATTGGTACACCCTTGAGCACTTGTAACTGTTACGGTAAATGTTCCTGCCGTAGTAATACCCACAGATGCATTTGTTCCTAAGCCGTTGTCCCAAGAATACGTTCCGCCGCCACTTGCGGTTACATTTATCACGGGTGCATTACAATCAATATTCGTAGTTCCGGTATTGTTCGTAATCACTGCCGCTGGGGTAGGGTTTACCACTACTTGTGTGGTTGCGGTAACATTACCACAATTCGATGTGATTGTACATGAATAAGTCCCTGCAGATGCCGCCGTTGGATTGGCAATCGTTGGGTTTTGCTGATTCGATGTAAAGCCATTTGGCCCGGTCCATGCAAAGGTATAATTTCCATTTAATGGAGCTGCTGGAGTTGGATTAATGGAAAGGTTCAATGGCGAACCCGCGCAAATTGGACCGTTGTTCGTGGCAACCGCCGTTGGAGCAGCGCAGCAGTTAATATACATCCAAATTCTACCAATGCTGAAATTCACCTCAGACCAAATATTCGACATAGGTTGGCCTCCGGTTGGGCATGACTGCATACCACTTCTTCTTAACACCGTTGGAAATCCATTGATCGTTGTATTGAAATTAGCTGGACCATAGGTGTTTACACAGGCTCCTCTTACGCCATAAACACCTATAATTTGTCCTGCGGTTATAGGAATATTACATGGAATTATACCGTTTGGCTGATTTGTAACACTAAATAATTGGGTGAAGGCATTCGTGTTTCCTGGAAAAGCTGGAGGAGCAGCGGCAGTAAAACGTACAACTCGCACCGTTTGCAATCCGTTCGATGCTGTTGTAGGTACCTCAATACCACAAATAGTGAAATTCGTAGGAGCGGTAAAATGATATCCGCGAATCATTGAGGTAAACGTTGAGACTTGATTACCAACACTAATTTGTGTTTGGGCTTTCATTCCAATCGTTATTAACATAAAGAAAATAACAGAATATAATTTTTTCATTTTTTTAATTCACTTGCAAATTAAGTTAATTTAACGTTAATCTTAAAATTAGGTTGCGCGTTATCTTAATAAATTGACGTGACCCGTTACTATTACTTGCTCTTGCAAGCCTCCGTTTAATGTGAGTTTTATTTTATACGTATATGTTCCAGATGGACAATCTATGCCCTCTACTCCGTAAGAACCGTCCCAGCCGATGTAAATGTTATTCGATTCAAACATGATTTCTCCCCATCGGTTGAAAATCAACATCTCATATTGCTCCGTTGATATCCCCGTTGAAAACACTGGCTTAAATATTTGATTATACTTGTCTCCATCTGGTGTGAAGCTGTTTGGTATGTAATAAACTGCACCAAGATTAGCTGACATCGTAAATGATGTGCTATCCATGCATCCCATGGATGTAGATGCAATAAGAGTTATCGTATATCCATCATTCGTGCCTTGGAATAAGTGTTCCGGGTACTCCTGATTTGACACATTCCCGTCCCCAAAATTCCACACATATCCGGTTGCTCCAACACTCGTGTTGTTGAAATTAATGACCTGTGAAGATTCTGAAAATGACGGCGGGTTTGCCTCAAAGCTGGCCTGCGGATAATCTTGTACACATACAAAATCCGGTTGCGTGGTACTGAATGAACAACCATTCAAGGTCGCAGTAAGCGTTACGTCATAACAGCCACCAATTGCAAATAGCATCTGTGCATTAGACCCGGTGCTTCCCGATGCGCCATTGGAGGTCCAGGTATATGTCGCTTGCTGACCTGTTGTGTCTGCGCTTAGGGTTACCACAACAGGAACACATCCCGATGTAGTATCTGCCGTAAAGCTTACATTTGGTAACGGGTTCACTGTAATTGTTGGGCTTGCTGTATTACTTGTACAGCCATTCACGCTATAACTCACACTATAACTCGTTGTAGCTTGTGGTGATTCTGTTATCGATGCCGTACTTCCACCCTGTGACCACGTGAACGTACCCCCAGCAACATTTGCCGTTGCCGTTAACGTACCCGTTGCTCCCTCACAAATTATAATGTTCGGTACTGTGATTATTGGTAATGGCGTAACCGTTACCGTACTCGTTGCTATTGCGCTCGTACATCCATTCAATGTATATTCTACATCATACGTCGTGGTAACTTGTGGACTCACACTGATACTTTGTGTAGTTTCATTTGTGGTAATCCAATTAAAAGATCCATTAGGAATGTTTGGAGTGGCGGTAATTTGCGTGGTATCTCCAAAACAGATGTTTGGATTATTTACACTCACCGTAGGCGTTGGATTTACCGTAACCGTTATGTCATCCGTAGCCGTACAGCCATTCCACGTGTATAAAACACTGTACATCGTCGTTGTATTCGGGCTCACCGTAATGCTCGCCGTTGGTTGACCGTTTGTCCATATCGCTTGTCCTCCTGCTGGATAATATGTTGGCGTCAATGTAACGCTCTGACCTGAACATATCGTAGTGTCGTTTGCCGTAACTGCTGGAACTGGTGCAACGGTAATCGATACCGTTGAGCTATCCTGACAACCATTCGCTGCCGTTACTACCACGGTGTAAGCGCCCGCCTGAGTAATGGTTACATTCGCAGACGTTCCTAAGTTGTTATTCCATTGATACGTTCCTCCACCTGTTGCCTGTAAATCAATGCTCGGAGCATTACAATCTATAATTGTGGTACCCGTGATGTTTGTGATACCCGGTGTTGGAGGGGTAATGTTCTGTGTTAAGGTGATCGTTTGGGATACCGGACATCCATTCGGGTCTACCATATTCACCGTATATAAACCCGGTTGGGTAATCGAATTTGTATCATTCAATGGCGTAGAGCCTCCGCTCCAATTATAGGTAACTCCTCCTGTTGCTTGTAACACAATCGTTGGATTCGTACAC
>CANMTO010000019.1 GCA_947500755.1 Flavobacteriales bacterium | reverse complement strand
TTGTTCTGCCTCAACCTCAATCGTTATTACCGAACCAACTATTTTAAGCGCAAGTATAACTGGCATTGATGTGACATGTAATGGCGCAGCTAATGGTTCGATTACTTCATCCGTATCTGGAGGCACTCAACCCTACGCATACCTTTGGTCTAATGGCGCAACTACTTCATCCATAACAAACTTGACACCGGGGTCATACACCCTAGTAGTCTCGGATACCAACGGATGTTCCGTAAGTGCAACACAACTCATTACAGAACCGATTATTCTCACCGCAGCCTCAACTGTTACTTCGTCAATTTTATGTCAAGGAGGTCAAGGAGTGGTTACGGTTAGTGCGAATGGGGGAACAATTCCTTTCTCAGGTATCGGAACCTATAATGTGAATGCAGGATTCTACACCTATACCGTCACCGATAACAATGGGTGTATTGCGCAAACAAATATAAATGTTTCAGAACCCGCCCAAGTTCAAGCCAATGCTGTTATTAGCCAAGCCATTCTTTGCACCGGCGGCACAGGACAGATTACCGTAAATGCAATCGGTGGAGTTGGCCCGTATTCAGGAACGGGAGTACAATCAGTAATTGCTGGGAATTATTCGTATATAGTAAGCGATGCTAATAGCTGTTCTGATACGGTTAATATTAGCATTACTCAACCCGTGACCCTTGCCGTGAATGTCAATGGAACAAACCCATTGTGTAATAGCAGCGCCAATGGCTCTGCACTTGCCAATGTAAGCGGCGGAACAGCACCGTACGCATATTTGTGGTCGAATGGAAACACCACGAATACTGCCAATAACTTAACCGCTGGTACATACACGGTTCAGATAACAGATACCAATGGATGTGTCATTTCAGGCAGTGTGACCTTAACTCAACCAGGAACACTAAGTGCAAACGCGATTATTTCAAGTGCCATCTTATGTAATGGAGGGTCGGCTCAAGTATTAGTCAGTGCAAACGGGGGAACGGCACCGTATTCTGGAATAGGTCAATTCAGTGCGTTAGCGGGCAATGCCACCTACACTGTGACTGATGCGAATGGGTGTACTGCAACTGCTTCGATTAATGTTCCCCAACCATCTGCCTTAGTTGTCAATGCCGCAATTGCTTCGCAAATTGCATGTTTCGGAGGTAACGGAAATATAATTGTAACAGCTGCGGGTGGAACACCTAGCTATACCGGAACGGGGTCATATAGCGTTTCTGTTGGAACCTACACCTATCCTGTAACAGATAACAACGGATGTTTAACTTCAGCAACTATTACAATTAATCAGCCTACAGCGTTAATTGCTAATGCGGTAATTAGCACTCCTATTGCTTGTAATGGGGGAAGCGCAACTATTCTTGTTAGCGGCGTTGGAGGAACACCAAACTATACTGGCACAGGTAATTTCAATGCGCTAGTTGGTGTACAATCATATACTGTAATTGATGCGAATGGATGTTCTTCAAACACATCAATTAATGTAATTCAACCATCGATTCTTACTTCATCTATTAGCAGTCAAAACGTAACATGTAATGGATTAAATAATGGTTCTGCTGTTATTACTGCCAATGGTGGAACACCTAATTACTCTTACTTATGGAGTAATGGTGCAACAACAGCCAGTGTTTCCAATTTAGCACCCGGTGCATATTCAGTAACAGTTACAGATGCTAATGGATGTCAAAGCGTTTCGAATGTCAATATTACCCAACCGACGGTATTAACAAGTGCTGTTGTTCAAACAGCGAATATTTTGTGTTTCGGAGGTACTGGCTCCGTGCTTGTATCGGCTAATGGGGGAAGCGCTCCTTATATTGGAACAGGTAGCCAATCGGTTGTTGTGGGTAATCAATCCTTTACTATTACGGATGCCAATGGATGTACCTCTACGTCTTCCATATTAATCACACAACCTACCCAGCTAATCGCTTCTGCGACTCAAATAACGCCTGTTCTTTGTTTCGGTGGACAAGCCACGGTTGCTGTAACTGGAATCGGGGGGACTGTAGCATATTCAGGTACAGGATCCTTTAACTCTTTTGCTGGAAATAATTCCTACACGATTCAAGATGCCAACGGATGTACCTCCTCTACCACCTTATTAATAAGTCAACCAACTGCAGTAACAGCCACGTTCAACAACACGAGCGTAACATGTTTTGGACTAAGCAACGGAAGTTCAACTGCAAGCGTAACTGGTGGTACTCCGGGGTACACCTACCTTTGGAATACAGGTTCAACCACAAGCTCCATCAACAATCAACTTGCTGGTAACTATGCACTTCAAGTAACGGATGCAAACGGCTGTATTTTTAACTTGAATACTACAATTACTCAACCGACACCTATTGTAGCAACGGCTAATGTAATTTTACCAATCGCATGTTTTGGCGGACAAGCAATCGTTCTTGTGAATGGAGCTGGCGGAACACCAGGATATACTGGAAATGGGACATTTAATGAATTTGCCGGAATACACACCTATGTATTGATCGACCAAAATGGATGTGTAGATTCTACAACAATTACAGTAACACAACCTGCCGCCTTTACTGCGGTTGCAAGCATTACTTCACCTATCGCATGTAACGGTGGTCAAGCAACAGTTGTAGTTACTGGAACAGGGGGAACGGCACCATACACTGGTACAGGAACCTTTATTGTAACACCTGGAACGTATGCATACACCATCATTGATGCTAATGGTTGCTCAGCTACTACTACCATTACAGTTACTCAACCCGCAGTTCTCTCTGCAACAGCAACGATAATTAGTCCTATTCTATGTAACGGAGGCACTGCTCAGGTTCAAGTAAGTGCGATTGGAGGTTCCCTTCCATATAGCGGAACGGGAATATTCACCGTTGTTTCTGGTACATTCAATTATTTGGTTACTGACGGAAATGGCTGTAATGCCAATACAAGTATTTCAGTGCCTCAGCCACCGCTACTTGTAACAAATGTTGTTTCAACCAATATCACTTGCTTTGGAGCGAATAATGGATCCGCTATCGTATTTAATTCAGGAGGAGTTGCACCGCTTTCAGTCCTTTGGTCTAATGGGTCAACTTCGAATAGTATAGCCGGCCTATCACCCGGAAATTACTCCGTTACAGTAACCGACGCGAACGGTTGTCAGAATGTGAATCCATTTATTATTACACAACCAACCAGCTTGATTGCATCTGCAAATCAAATAAGCCCAATTTTATGTTTCAATGGGAATGCAACCGTAACTGTTTCAGCCGTCGGAGGTACTGCACCATACGCCGGAATCGGGACTTTCTTTCCTATAGCTGGAAGTTATAATTACATCGTTACAGACGCCCAAGGATGTATCGACACAGCAGCAATTATAGTAACACAGCCTGCTGCATTATCTGTTACTGCAACAATAGTTAGTCCTATCGCTTGCTTTGGTGGCCAAGCAACCGTAAATGTCGCTGCCAATGGCGGTGTTGCACCCTACACGGGAATCGGGAATTTCAATGTTTCAAGTGGAAATCAATCATTCACGGTAACAGACGCCAATGGATGTGCATTTGTTGTTTCATTATTTGTACCACAACCTGCTCCATTAATTTCACCAATATCTGCTCAAAATGTCAGCTGTTTCAATACTGGTAATGGGTCCGCCACAGCTAATCCAATTGGAGGAACTCCAGGATACCAATATACCTGGTCAACTGGTGGAACAGGACAAACCATTAATAATTTGATTCCAGGGTTATACACTGTAACTGTAACAGACACAAACGGATGTCAAACAACAAATCAAATTACAATAACCCAGCCTACCCAGTTATCGATCAATGCTACATTATCCTCTCCTGTATTTTGTTTTGGAGGAAACGCCGTGGTTTCAATTAGCGCGAATGGAGGAACGCCAACATATACAGGAACAGGTAATTTCAATCAAGTAGCAGGTACGACCACCTATTACGTTACAGATGCGAATGGGTGTATAGACTCTATCGCATTTACAGTTGTTCAACCAGCACCATTAATTGCAAGCGTTTTACAAACCACCAATGTTCTTTGTTTTGGTGGAACGGCAACAGTTTTCGTTAGCGCAACAGGAGGAACTCCATCGCTCAGTGGAATTGGCAATTTCACAGTTTCTGCTGGATGGAACAGCTATACTGTTACGGATAACTATGGTTGCCAAGACACCACGTCAATATTTATTGTGCAGCCCACGCTTCTTGTAGCAAATGCAATCCAAACATCGGCAGTTCTTTGTAACGGTGGTAATGCGGTAATAAATGTTAGTGCATCGGGTGGTACACCGGGTTATATTGGTCAAGGAAATTTCACGGTAATCGCCGGTACGTATACCTATACTGTTTCAGATGCGAATGGGTGTACAGCAAATACGACGATAAGTATTTCACAACCAAATCCATTACAAGCAATCGCTAACGTTACATCTCCAATAGTTTGTAATGCAGGTACAGGCGTTATTACTATTACTGGAGCGGGAGGAACAGCACCATATACAGGAACAGGAACATTCACCGTACTTGCAGGAACCTACACGTATCCAATTGTTGACGCGAATGGCTGCTCATCCGCTGTTACCATTACGATCACCCAAGCGCCTGTATTGACCTTAAGTTTAACCCAAACCAATGTAAATTGTAATGGGTTCGCTACCGGGTCAATTACTGCAAACCCAGCAGGTGGGCAGGGACCATATACCTATTTATGGAGTAATAGCCAAACAACTCAAACCGTTTCAAACTTACTTGCCGGGGCGTATATTGTGGTAGTAACGGATAACCTGGGTTGTACTGTAAATGGCAATACGACGATTACGCAACCTTTAGCACCAATACTCCTTCAAGAATCTCACACGAACATTTTATGTTTTGGAAATAATACGGGTTCTATTGATTTATCTGTTAGTGGTGGAACATCTCCATATACCTATAGTTGGAGTAATAGTGCCACAACACAAGACATTCAGAATTTAATCGCGGGCACATATAATGTTACGGTAACGGATGCGAACGGTTGTATTGCGGTTATGAGCATCAACGTAACTCAACCTGCCATTCCGCTAAGTGTCGGATACACCACAACAAATGTTAGTTGTTTCGGATTGAGCGATGGTTCCATTGACGTAACTCCTCTCGGTGGAAGTGGGCCTTTTACCTACTTCTGGACTACGGGACTTGCATCACAAGACTTAAGTAATATACCTGCAGGCCAATACATTATAGCGATAACCGATGCTAACAATTGTGTTACATCGACACAAATCACAGTCAACCAACCTACGGCACCGCTTAGTGGAACGATCACCCAACTTCCTATCACATGTTATGGTGTTAATGATGGTCAACTTACAGCGAATGCAAATGGTGGCACCGCTCCTTATTCATATACGTGGTCGCCTTCTGGTCAAACCGGAAGTATTGCTAGTATGTTAGCACCAGGAACATACGTGGTGTCTATAGTTGATGCAAATGGATGTACAGCTGCTGCAACAGACGTACTTGCAACACCTCCATCCTTGATTGCTCAAATGAATATTTCAGACAATATCGTTTGTTTACCTTCCATCGCAACCGTTACCAATGCGAGTGTTGGAACCTTTAATAACGTACTTTGGACTTTATCTAATGGACAATCATATACGTCAAACCAGTTTACCTTGAATTTGAATTCAATTGGTTGTATTGATATCACGTTGTTAATTACAAATGCCAATGGATGCACTGCTGATACAACTATAAGTAATGCAATCTGTGTTATTCCTGGTCCAACGGCAGCATTTTCAACCGCTAGTCCTGAAATCGATTTCAGTACCGGTGAACTTTCATTTATAAATAATTCCATAAATTACATTGGTTCAATTTGGCAGTTTGGTGATGGAACTTCAGCTACGCTTGATAATCCGATTCATACCTATCCTGCAGCTACAATTGATAGCTATAATGTTATGTTAGTTGTTTATGACGCAAATGGTTGTAGTGATACCGCATATTCGGTTGTCGAAAGTAACGACTTAGTTCGATTAACGGTTCCAAATGGGTTTACCCCAAATGGGGATGGATTAAATGATATCTTCATTCCTGTAGTCAGTAATTCCGACCAAATTAAGTTTTATAGGTTCGAAGTTTACAACCGTTGGGGGCAATTGATTTTTGAATCAACTAAACCAGGTGAAGGTTGGGATGGTAAATTCAATGGAAAGCAAGCTCAATTCGGCGTATATAACTGGATTGTTCGCTTTGAGGTTCCTGAGAATGAACCTGTTAAGGCGAATGGGCACGTGACCTTAATCAAGTAATTTTTCCTGGTACAAAAAACGTTTTTGAATCGATTCAAACGGACGATATATGTAGTACGCGTTCCCATTATGAACACGTATTTTCTCCACATATTTATGATAAATACGATGCTTAGATTGAATAATCCCCGTTCGCAAATCAATCTTTCCAAGGTAGCTTATCCCGTCCTTTTCAAAAACAGCATACAGGGATTGAGTTGCATTGTCCTTTAATATGACGCGTTTCCAACCTGTTTTATCCTTATGATAATGGAACAACAAGGGTACGGAACGCAGCTCTTTCCCAAAGGCGTCATATACAGATATAAGGTCAGTTTGAAAATTTAAGACATAAATACTGTCGTGAACCTTAAATAAGGGAGCGAAGGGAACCTTATAATAAATCGATTGCGTAAAATAAGTGGCACCAACCCATATTTGGGCATCTACTCCCGTTTCTATTTCTTTTTGTTTAGCCCATAAACGCGTTCGAACATCCACCCACTTATACTCGGATCGATATAACTCCATCATCAAGGGGTCTTCCACATGAATGAGTTTACGATACGAAGAATCAATGCGATCTAAGCTAAAATAATCGAACGCAGGATAGTAATCATTGAAGTTAGAAAAAAACAATTTACTAGTAGTTGTATCTACGATGGGTAAAATATAGTCAATAAAATATTCCTTGGGAATGTTGTAAAGGCTGAGCGAATCGCCTTGAACAGCAACATGAAACACCTCTTCTTGGCATACTACATGGATATTATCCCGGTAGTCTTTAATCAAATTTATTCCGATTCCTTGCACTGAAATACTATCTTTTATCCTATTCCCATCATACCATAAAATAGCATTTTTATGCCCTGAACGCTTTGGATAGACAAGCAATAAATAGTCGCCATTCTCTGTTAGCTCAAAGTCTGCCACATGAAATTCTGTGGATTTAAAAACCGTATCCGGAATACCCGGTGCCTTGATCACCACCTGATTCATAGATTGCCTTTTTATTGGCTTTAAAATCAACTTGATATTAATCGTATCCTCGGCACCCCGAAGCACTGCTTGTCGATAACTTGCGGGCTCATACATCGGATGTTCTGAACTGACGTAAAAGGTTTCCGAAAAATCGCTCCATGTGAAATGGGAAAATCCAGTATAATTGGTGCGTTTAATTTGCATTGAATCACCCATAGAAATACTTAAGCTTACATTCGCTACAGGTTCCAACGAATTTCTATCAAGACAAGTAATCGTAATATGGTGCTGTGCAGTGAGGACATTGACAGCAAACCATAATAATAAAAAGGAGATAAATTTCAAGAAGCTAGTTTAATTGAACTAACGCCAAACCACCAAAAATAAAACTTTATACGATGAAATTCCACCCGAAGGTATCCTCAACTTTACCGATTTTTAATGCATCCATGTGACTTTTAATACGATTAGATAGGGATCGAGTCTCCATAGAAGGTAACTTAAAGACTTCATCGTAATATCCAATTACATCAATTTGCGCTAAGGTAGCAGCGGTACCTGCACCAAATGCATCTTGCAGGGTTCCATTTCGAAAGGCCTCAACAACCTCTTCAACGGTCACCTTTCGCTCCTCTACTACGACACCCCAGGACAATGCGAGTTCAATGATCGAACGCTTAGTGACACCTCGAAGAATAGTATCTTGGTCTTCAGACGGCGTAATTAAAACATCATTGATTAAAAACATGATATTCATTGTACCGGACTCTTCAATGTACTTATGTTCTTTAGCATCTGTCCATACGAGTTGATGAAAATTCTGATCTTGCGCCTGCTTTGCAGGATATAAACTTGCCCCATAATTTCCTGCCGCTTTTGCTCTTCCTGCCCCACCTTCAGCAGCACGGGTATAGAAAGGTTCTATCTTAACACGAACGGGCTCTGAATAATAGTTTCCAACCGGAGAAAGTAAAATAATGAACTTGTACGTTTCCGAAGGTTTTATGCCTATCCAAGCATCGGTTGCGAACATAAACGGACGGATATACAGGGAGAATCCTGGCTTATTTGGCACCCATTGGGAATCAATTTCCACTATTTTTCGAACGGATTCCAAAAATAACTCCTCCGGCACTTCAGGCATGCACATGCGTCTTGCTGATTCATTAAATCGCTTGGCGTTCATGTTCGGACGAAAAATAGAAAGCCCCCCTTGTTCATGCTTATACGCCTTAAGTCCTTCAAAAATGCTCTGTCCATAATGAATCGCTGACATTGCTGGATGCATAGGAATATCTTGAAACGGTATGATTTTAGGATCGTGCCATTCACCATCCGCGTACTCCATGAGAAACATGTGGTCCGTAAACACTCTTCCAAATGGAAGGTTATCCCAATCCACACTATTCCATCCTGAAACCGTACACTGCTCTACGGATATGGTAAATTCAGATGTTGCCATTCTTTAAAAATTGTACGCGAATATACGCCTAAATTGCATCGCTAACAACTAATTTAACCCGAAGCAAAGTAATAAATGTTACTTTTACTCGTAATCTAATTCATGTCGAAAAATCCAAAAGACATTCTGTCAACCTATTGGGGATTCAGCGATTTTCGCCCTACACAAAAACCAATTATTGATGCGGTACTTAACAACAAGGACGTTCTTGCCCTGCTTCCAACAGGAGGTGGAAAGTCTATTTGTTTTCAAGTTCCTGGATTATCCAAGGGAGGACTTACCTTAGTTGTTTCACCACTCATTGCCTTGATGGACGACCAAGTAAAATCGCTAAAATCAAAGGGCATAAAAGCCTGTGCAGTAACGAGTGCCATGGGATATCGGGAAATAGACATCCTGTTAAACAACGCTGCCCTTGGCGCTTATGACTTTCTTTACTTATCTCCAGAACGAATACAAACGAGTTTATTTCGTGAACGCTATAAGCAGATGCCAATACAGTTAATCGTTATTGATGAAGCGCATTGTATTTCAGAGTGGGGTCATGACTTTCGTCCCTCCTATTTGAACATTCGTGTGTTGCGTGAGGAAAACCCGAATATTCCCATGATTGCACTCACGGCAACTGCTACGCAACGCGTAAAAGAGGACATCGTAGAATCCCTTCAATTGAACGATCCATTTATTCATGAAGTGAGCTTTTATCGAGAAAATTTGAGTTATGAAGTAATCAGCACACCGAATAAACTGGGAAGCATCATTGCGTATTGCAATGGGAAAATGCATATGACCGGAATCGTGTATTGTTCAACCCGAAAAGCAGTCAAAGAGTTAGCAAAGGTATTTATGTCTAATAAACTCAAGTCAAGTATGTATCATGGGGGCATGAGCCCGGCAGACCGAAGAGATTCATTAGCCCGATGGATGTCTGGAGATAGTCCTGTGATGATTGCAACCAATGCGTTTGGAATGGGTATCGACAAACCAAATGTACGCTATGTCTTGCACCACGATTTCCCCGATAACCTGGAATCCTATGTTCAAGAAGCTGGACGGGGAGGACGAGATGGCTTACAAGCACGATCCATCGTGTTTATAGACGGAAGCGAAGAGGCTTCGTTCGAGCAGGCGTTTATCATAAAGTTCCCGGAAATCAGCCTCATTAAAAAGGTGTATCTACACCTATTAAGTTATTTAAGAATAGCCACCGGTTCGGGAAAAAACGAAACGTATCCAACGGATTTAAACCTACTTGCAAAAGAACTTTCCATGAGCTATATTCAGCTCTACAACATCATTAAAATCCTTGAACTCAATCAAGAATTACACTTTAATGAATCTACCTTTCACTCCCCAAAAGTGCGCCTATTAGCGCATGGCTTAGACCTCTACAATTTTCAGATCAAACACCCTGTAATCCATCCGATCATTCAATTTATAGAACAAATAACCGTAGGAGAAGATGTGTTGGGAACAGGATTCAACCCTAGTAAAGTTTCCTCCGCATTGAAAATAAGTGAACCTCAATTAGAGGAATACCTCACTTTTCTAAACGCAAATGGAATTATTGAATACACTCCTGCGATTCATTTACCCACCCTCCTGTTTCTGAATGAACGAAGACCCGATGACTATTTTCAATTATCCTATGAAGCCTTTACCCAGCGAAAATCCCTGGCCAAAGAAAAATTAGAATCCGTATTGTCCTTTTTAAGCGCTACAGATTGTCGTTCACAGCACATTTTGGCGTATTTCGGTCAAAAAACTGAACCTTGCGGTACGTGTGATAATTGTCAAAAGGCAAACTTACCCATTGAACAAACTGAAACCTTTATTCTTGAAGCCTTAAATATTCCCCTTGGTTATCTGGAGTTAATAGAGCGGATTCCATTACCCAAAGAGGCCTTAAAACGCGTGATTAGAGACATGCAACTAACCCAAAAAATTCAACTTATCGACGGGAAATTTTACCGTTAAATCCCTTCTATTGAAAAAAATCCTGCTTCCAAATACGATTGGTCCTGAATCACTTACGCCCCTACTTTTTGCTGCATGTGTGGTTGGGCATGAACTCATCTCGAAAACTGAAATCCCATGGCATATTCAAGCGTTTCTTTCCTTGGGGTTAGTTGCGCTAATTCTGAGATTTAATAATCATCATCGCAGTTTTCTTGTGCTATTACCCATAGTTGCGTTTCACACCCTTTTGGGTATGGGTACTAGGGAAATAAACTCGCCAACATCGTGCAAGGAAGGGCTTGTCTATCAAATCCTTGAAATAAAAGCTTCCCGTAGCACCTTTGTGCAGGCAGTTGGACAAATCCATGAACTTAAGCGCGGAAGCTTACATCCTACTCGCGAAAAAACCTTATGTTTAATTGACCCTAAAAAACCCTTACAGCGTGGTGATTTCATATATACCCTAGCGCCTGCTAGCGCTATAAAAAACTCAGGTAATCCCGGGAGTTTTGATATGAAAAACTACTATATGACAAAAGGAATTCATCAGCAAAGTTTTATTAATCAGAATTACATTAAAATAGGCCACGCCGAACGTTGGGACTCCTGGATTCATGCCTTGCGAACGTGGTTTAATCAGTCTTTTGAACGTCACTTGAGCGGATCTGAACTTGGATTAGCGAAAGCCTTACTGCTGGGTAACACAGCAGAGGTGAGTCAAAAAAACAAAGAATCCTTTGCGGCAACTGGTGCGATTCACGTCTTGGCGGTTTCGGGCATGCATGTTGCCTTATTTGCTGAATTACTGTTGTTTAGTATTGGATTATTCCCACGGTTTATTTCGCGAAATTGGGCAATCCTATTCATCCTCATAATCTTGTGGTGTTATGCGTGGCTAACGGGATTTTCTGCTTCGGTGTTGCGTTCTGTTACCATGTTTTCACTCATTCACATCGGATTACTGCTGCAACGTTCGGCCCATCCGAATTACCTGTTGTTTTGGTGCGCTTATTTTATGTATTTATTTGACCCTAGTTGCATTTACGACATCGGTTTTCAACTTTCCTTCTGTGCTGTATTTGGAATCCAAAACTATAAAAAACGTATTTATTCTCTTTGGTCACCTCCTCATAAAATACTAAAGGGGATTTGGGAACACACCACGGTGGCCATAGCTGCACAACTTTTTACAGTGCCGTTGATTTTATATTATTTCCATACGTTCCCCAACTATTTTCTTATTGCCAACTTGGGTATTGTTGTGCTTTCAGGCGTTTCGATGTATCTAGGTTTTGGATTTTTACTGCTTGGATGGATTCCTATACTTGGAAGCTTGATCGGTAAAATATTCAGTATTTCACTCACCATCATGAATCAATTTATAGGCATCATCGCTCAAATACCGGGAGCCGTGGAGGGTGGATTTTCACTTTCAACCGGACAACTCGTGATGGTAATTCTTGGACTCTTTTGGATACTGCACAGTTACGCACCTTTGTGGACTAAATATGCATTGGGATTAGGTCTTATCGTTGGATTGAGTGGTATTCGACACAACAATCAAATGGAAACCCATTTAATGATTTTAAATTCGAATTCTCCCGTGCTGATTTACAAAGAAAAAACACATGTAATGATGTTTTCTGGACCCAAAAATTCACGAAAAATGTTGGACCGCTTATTCGAGGACTATCAGAAAATATACCCATGCAGCACGTCGCATATTCACAACGTAGCTGAGCAGGCTAAGGTTCGCATTAAGGGTGTTTCCATCACCTTTAGGCACAAGGCTATTGCGATACGCGGAAGAAAAATATATTCACTTGTACGAAAACCAACGCAAGAATGGGTATTGCTAACTCTCGATCAAAAAACCAAGCCCATACGAGCGGCAATAAAACTCTCGATTTAGTTTCCTGTCATATTCAAGATATAATTCACGGCATTGGCTGCATTTACAAAACCTCCGGAAATACACACTTGATTCATTTTAAGCTTGTTTTTAGTTCCAGGAACTAAAACCTTCTTTTTGTATGGCGTTGTTGTTTTCATCAACACCTCTTTTACTTGAACAGCGGTTAAGGTAGGGAAATAACTTCGAATTAAAGCGGCAACACCCGCCGTTGCAGGACAAGCCATTGATGTACCTGAAGCATCTTCATATTTTCCATCCGGAACCGTTGAGTAAATATCTACTCCTGGGGCAAAAAAGTCGACGGTTGTTGCTCCATAATTAGAAAAATTCGCAAGGATTTTTTTAGGCTTACGAGATGCACTAGAAGCCCCCACGTCAATCCAATTCGGGAAGGTAGTTCCTGATTTAGCTATGCGTGTGGGATATGAATCCTCCACATCTTTATTTTTTGCATCGTTTCCTGCCGCATGAATCAACAATACATCATGATCCATGGCATACTTAACAGCCTCATCTACATATTCCTTGTGAAGAACATAGTATTTTCCGAAAGACATATTAATCACTTTGGCTCCATTGTCAACGGCGTAACGAATCGCATTGGCTACATCCTTATCACGCTCATCTCCGTTCGGTACAGCTCGAAGCACCATGATTCTGGCATTATTAGAAACTCCGTCGATTCCGATTCCATTTCCGCGGATTCCGGCGATGATTCCAGACACGTGTGTTCCGTGCATGGCGTCGGGCCCTTCATAGCGGTTGCAACCATAAATGCGCTGAGACAAATTATTGGGATCGTCGCCAACCACTGCAGCTCTAACACTATCCGCATCAATAGCTGCCATCTTCACCTGGCCTTCGAATGAGCTCAAAGCACCCGTAATTTCATGGTCCAACTGCTCTGGGGTCAAGGCAATAAAAAACAATTTACTTCGGCTTTGAATTTTCTTTTCTTGCTCGTTCTGAGGTACATATTTAGCGTTTGTCTCTTTCGAAAACACGCCATTTGAAGCATCTTTAACATGCTGGATATAATCTGCAAGCATTTTAATGTTTTGATAAGTGGCCACATTGTTAGCAAGCTCCTCTTCATATTTCTTCTTTTGGATTTGATACGTCTCAAAACGTTCCTTGTCAGAAGCAGGAATTTCGTCCGTGCGTTTGTCACCAAAATATTTGCGATCCAGGAATACCAAGCGTTTCAATTCGCTGGCTTCATCTTCAATATCCTCACTCGCTCCACCAAGGAAAGACCATCCATTTACATCATCCACGTAGCCATTATTGTCATCATCCTTTCCATTTCCTGGGATTTCATCTTCGTTGACCCAAATCACATCCTTTAAGTCTTCATGGTCGGTTTCAACCCCACTATCGATTACCGCTACAATAACAGGTACTGACTTTTTTCCAGTAAGAATATTATAAGCCTCATTGGCCGCGGTTCCGTATACTTTATCTTTTTTAGGACTTTTTAAATACCAATTGATTTCCTCTTTTGGTTGAGCAAAACCAAGGAAACTAGTAAGAGCCCATAGGGTTAAAATGCTGAATATTCTCTTCATGTGTTTGTAATTTAGTCGGCGAAGATAAGAAATTCTTATTACTAAATTTGATACCGATATAAAGGATATTTAATCAGCCATTCCCAACAATTATTCTAATTTTGCAATGAAAAAAAATAATCAAATGATACAAGAAACACAATGCTTAATTATCGGTTCTGGTCCTGCAGGATACACTGCTGCGATATATGCTGCCCGTGCGGACATGAAACCGGTGATGTATGAAGGGCTGCAGCCTGGAGGCCAATTAACCACGACGAATGAAGTAGAAAATTTCCCGGGATATCCCGATGGAATTAGCGGACCCGAAATGATGGTTCAATTGCGCGATCAAGCGCTGCGATTTGAAACGGATGTGCGCGCTGGATTCATTACTAAGGTTGATTTTTCTGGGGATATCCATAAGTGCTGGGCAGATGACGGCACCGAAATACACGCTCAAACGATAATTATTGCTACCGGAGCCACCGCAAAATACCTTGGACTAGAAAGTGAACAAAAATATCTTCAATCCGGTGGTGGCGTATCGGCATGTGCGGTGTGTGACGGCTTTTTCTATCGTGGACAAGAAACAGTTATCGTAGGTGCAGGAGATTCAGCGTGTGAAGAAGCACATTATCTGTCTAAACTGTGTACAAAAGTTACCATGCTCGTGCGAAAAGATGAATTTAGGGCCTCAAAAATCATGGCAGAGCGTGTTAAAAATACACCCAATATTGAGATTTTATTCGATACGGAAACCGAAGAAGTATTGGGCGATGGTCAGTTGGTAACAGGCGTTCGAGCGAAAAATAACGTGACAGGCACCAGCATTGTAATTCCTTGTACTGGATTTTTTGTTGCCATTGGTCATAAACCAAACACTGACATCTTTGTAGATTACCTGCACCTAGACGAAACCGGGTATATTAAATATGAACAACCTGGTACATCAAAAACAAACGTTACCGGGGTGTTTGTTGCAGGAGATGCGGCAGATAAAACCTATCGACAAGCCATTACCGCTGCGGGAACCGGATGCATTGCTGCGTTAGATGCAGAACGCTATCTGGCGAGTAAGCATTAATACCCAACTTATGGTCTGATAAAGGACAGCTCGGCTGTCCTTTTTTTTGTAGACCGTAATTCTAGAGCCGACAAAAAAATAGGCAAATAAAGTGCAATTAATTGGGATCAACGTGTTGCAAATCCAACGAAAAAGGTAAATTTGCTCGCGATATAAAACCAATCATCCAAAACTATGGATACAAGTTCAAATATAAATTATCTGCCACTACTGATGCAAGTTGCTGTTGCAGCGGGCTTTGTAGTTTTCACCCTTGTTGCTACCCACTTGTTAACCCCACGGGTAAAAACAAAACGAAAAGAAGAAAACTTCGAATGCGGAATCGAAGCGCAAGGGAATGCTAGATTCCCCGTATCTATCCGGTATTTTATGACCGCAATTCTTTTCGTACTCTTCGACGTGGAAGTGATTTTCTTTTATCCGTATGCGGTTAATTTTTACCAACTCAAACTTGAAGGGCTTTTAGCTGTTGTTATGTTTGTAGCCTTCTTTTTAGTTGGCTTTATTTACGTTCGTAAAAAAGGAGCATTAGAATGGGAAAAATAGAAGATTTAGAAGTAATTAATGGCGAAGGATATCAACTCACTTCCCTAGACAAAGCAGTTGCCTTAGCGAGATCAAATTCCGTTTGGCCACTTCCGTTTGCAACTTCATGCTGTGGCATTGAATTTATGGCCACCATGGGTTCGACATATGACCTCTCCAGATTTGGAATGGAACGCATGAGCTTCACCCCTCGACAAACTGACCTATTGATTGTAGCAGGAACCATTTCCAAGAAATTGGCACCAGTTCTTCAAAAAGTGTATGAGCAAATGGCAGAACCAAAATGGGTGCTTTCGGTAGGCGCGTGTGCTTCATCAGGAGGCATTTTTGATACCTACAGCGTTCTTCAAGGCATTGATCGAATTATTCCTGTAGACGTTTATGTTCCCGGATGCCCGCCTCGCCCGGAACAAATTATTGACGGTATTATTAACATCCACAAGCTTGTTAAACATGAACCTATGCGTAGACGGTACAGTGAAGAATATCGCCATTTATTGGATACTTACGAAATAGAAATAACGAATTCTGAACATGACAAATAACGAGCTTCTCGACGCGTTGCATGAACATCTTGGATCGAAATTAATCGCTTCAGAAGTTCTTTTCGACACCCTGGTTATTGAGGTCTCTAGCGCAGAAGCGTTTGGGGTAATTGAATTTTTAAAGAACGATGCCGTACTTTCCTTTAACTTTCTAACCTTGATAGGCGCTGTTCATTATCCGGAAGAAAAAGGAAGAGAACTATGTGTTGTTTATCACATGCACAGCTGGAAAAATACCATTCGCCTTCGCATTAAATCCTACCTTCCGCAAGAAAATCCAAGCATTAAAAGTTTAACCCCCTTGTTTGATGGGGCAAACTGGCAGGAACGAGAAACATTCGATTTTTTCGGAGTTAAATTCGAAGGACATCCGAACATGACGCGAATACTAAATATGGATGAGATGGATTATCATCCGATGCTAAAGCAATATCACCTGGAGGATGAGACACGCGAGGATAAAGATGACCGATTTTTTGGACGTTAATTGTTGAATGATGGAACAAACAGATAATCTAATAAAACTTTCGAATGGCCAAGTGCTTTCCAAAGAAACCATTGATGGCGATATAGCAACCATAAATTTTGGTCCTACTCACCCCGCTACGCATGGTATTTTTCAAAACATACTTACCGTTGATGGAGAAAAAATTCTAACATCGGTGCAAACCGTTGGTTATATTCACCGGGCCTTTGAAAAACTGGCAGAACGTAGGCCTTACAATCAAATTACGCCAATCACTGACCGTTTAAATTATTGCTCCTCCCCGATCAATAATCTCGGTTGGCACATGACGGTTGAAAAATTACTTCAAGTTGAGGTTCCAAAGCGAGTTCAGTACATGCGTGTCATTATCATGGAATTAGCGCGTATTGCCGATCATTTAATTTGTGATTCGATCATTGGAGTAGATACCGGAGCATTGACTAGTTTCTTTTACCCATTCTCTGAACGTGAGAAGATTTACGAACTTTATGAAGAAATATGTGGAGCTCGGCTCACCACCAACCTCGGTAGGATTGGTGGGTTCGACAAAGATTTTACCCCCGTATTTCATCAGAAATTAAAAGAATTCCTTAAAACTTTTCCAAAGGCGTTTGAAGAATGGAACGGTATGCTTGAACGTAACCGTATTTTTATGGACCGAACGCGAGGAGCAGGTCCCATTTCTGCGGAACGCGCGTTAGCCTACGGATTTACTGGTCCAAACCTTAGGGCTGCTGGCGTGGATTACGATGTTCGAGTGATGCATCCGTATTCGTCCTATGAAGATTTTGATTTCACCATTCCAGTGGGTGTTAATGGCGACACCTATGACCGATTTATGGTGCGTCAAGAAGAAATCCGTCAGAGTTTACGAATTATCCATCAAGCATATAACAATTTACCCGAAGGGCCTTTTCATGCAGATATCCCAGAATTCTTTCTGCCAGATAAAAAGGATGTATACAACAACATGGAGGCTTTGATTTATCATTTCAAAATTGTGATGGGTGAAAGCGAAGTGCCAGTTGGAGAAGTATATCACAGTGTAGAAGGCGGTAATGGAGAATTAGGCTATTTCTTAATAAGCGACGGTGGAAGAGCGCCCTACAGATTACAATTTAGAAGACCTTGTTTTATTTATTATCAAGCCTACCCTGAGATGATTTCAGGAGCGAACATTAGCGATGCGGTTATTACCTTAAGTAGCATCAATGTGATTGCTGGCGAATTAGATGCCTAAGATATGAGCCATACCACACAACCCGTATTTGACCCCAATGAAGTTGTTGTTTTTTCAGACTCACTGATAAAACAGATGAATGAGGTTGTCAATAAATTCCCAGCGGACAAAGAAAAAAGCGCCATAATCCAAATTTTACACCTTGCTCAAGCTGAATATGCTTGGTTAAGTGTTCCTGTAATGAATAAAATTGCGGAGTTCTTGAAGATTCAAGCCATTGAAGTATACGAAGTAGCTACCTTTTACACCATGTTCCATTTACAACCGGTGGGAAAACACGTGTTGGAAGTTTGCCGAACCGGACCTTGCATGCTCGTAGGAAGTGATCAATTCATTGAACACATGGAAAAAAAACTAAACATTAAGGTTGGAGAAACTACGTCAGACGGCATGTTTACCCTAAAAACAGTAGAATGCTTAGGTGGTTGCGGATATGGACCCTTATTGCAATGTCGTAATACATACCACGAGCATTTAACCATTGAAAAAGTAGATGCGTTAATTGAACAATACCGAAACGGTGAAATCCAGTAAGCCCGATTGATATGAAAAACAGAAGATTGTTATTAGAACATGTGGAAGTTCCTGGGATTGAAGGAATTGAGGTGTATGTAAAAAATGGAGGATATGCCGCGCTTCAGAAAGCAGTAAAAAAAATGTCTCCGGAAGAGGTCGTAGAGGAAGTTAAGAAATCAGGGTTGCGCGGACGCGGAGGTGCTGGTTTCCCTACAGGCATGAAATGGTCTTTTCTCGCTAAACCAGAAGGTGTTCCGAGATATTTGGTGTGTAATGCCGATGAATCTGAGCCTGGAACGTTTAAAGATCGGTATTTGATGGAGAAGTTGCCGCATTTATTAATCGAAGGTATGATCCTCTCTTCGTTTGCCTTGGGTGCTAATCAATCGTATATCTATATCCGTGGTGAATTCATGTATGTATTGAACATCCTGGAAAAAGCCATTGCTGAAGCCTATGCCAAAGGATATTTAGGAAAAAATATTTTGGGAAGCGGCTACGATTTAGATTTAGTGGTGACTCCTGGTGGTGGTGCTTACATTTGTGGAGAAGAAACTGCATTGCTTGAATCACTCGAAGGAAAACGAGGAAATCCGCGCATTAAACCGCCTTTCCCAGCTGTAAAAGGACTATGGGGTTGTCCGACCGTGGTTAACAACGTAGAATCAATTGCTGCTGTAGTTCCTATTGTACGCGATGGAGGGGATGCCTATGCAGCCATAGGTATTGGCAGAAGTACTGGAACCAAATTAATTTCTGCCTGCGGTAATTTAGCTAGACCAGGGGTTTATGAAATCGACTTAGGAATAAGTGTAGAAGAGTTCATTTATGGCGACGATTATTGCCGTGGTATTGCCAACGGAAAACAATTGAAAGCGTGTGTTCCGGGAGGATCATCTGTGCCAATTTTACCACATTTTCTGGTAACGAAAACAGCAACGGGAGAAGATCGCTTGATGACCTATGAAAGTTTGGCTGAAGGTGGATTTGCAAGTGGGTCCATGCTTGGGTCTGGTGGGTTTATTATATTCGATGAAGATCAGTGCATTGTGAGAAACACATGGAATTTCGCTCGATTCTATGCCCATGAATCATGCGGACAATGTTCTCCATGTCGCGAAGGCACCGGTTGGATGGAAAAAGTCTTGTCTCGGATTGAGCACGGACAAGGCCACATGCATGACATCGACTTACTCGCTGACATAAATAAGAAAATTGAAGGAAATACCATTTGTCCCTTAGGTGATGCTGCTGCTTGGCCTGTTGCTGCTGCAATTCATCATTTCAGGGAAGAATTCGAATGGCATATTAAGCATCCTTCTGAGGCTCAGACAAGAAACTATGGTTTAATTCAGCAACCGGTGGTTGCCTAACGTATAGAAGATGGTAAAAGTAACAATCGACGGAATAGAAGTTGAGGTAGAACCGGGTACAAGCATCTTAAATGCAGCCCGTAAAATCGGTGGTGATGCCGTTCCACCTGCCATGTGCTACTACAGTAAACTTCCTGGAACGGGCGGTAAATGTAGAACGTGTTTAGTAGAAGTGGCTGCAGGATCCACTGCAGACCCTAGACCTATGCCTAAATTAGTTGCCTCATGCTCTACCCCGGTACAAGACGGGATGGTAGTCAATAATAAAACGAGCGAACGCGTGCACAACAACCGAGGTGGCGTAGTTGAATTTCTCCTTGCAAATCACCCCTTAGATTGCCCTATTTGTGATCAAGCCGGCGAATGCCATTTACAAGATTTAGGATATGAGCATGGAAGTGCTAAAACTCGATATGAAGAAGAGCGCAGAACCTTTGACCCTATCGACATTGGAAATAAAATCAAATTGCACATGAATCGATGCATCCTTTGTTATCGATGTGTATTTGTTGCGAATCAATTAACCGAAAATCGGGTTCATGGTGTAATGCATCGCGGAGAACATGCAGAAATTTCAACCTTCATAGAACAAGCCGTTGAAAACGACTTTTCTGGAAATATGATTGATGTATGTCCGGTTGGCGCCCTTACAGACAGAACGTTCCGATTCAAAAGTCGCGTGTGGTTTTTAAAACCAATGGACGCAGAAAGATCCTGTTCTAAGTGTTGCGGTAAAGCGGTGGTTTGGATGTTTGGAAATGACATCTACCGAGTTACTGCACGAAAAGATAAATTCGGCGAAGTAGAGGACATTGACGGCAAGACTGCTTGGTTGTGTAACGATTGTAGATTTGAACATAAAAGTGCGAATGATTGGAATATTGCTGGACCTCGCTTAATTAATCGCCATTCGGTAATCTCACAAGGAAAATATGCCACAAGTATTGAAAAACCGGTAAAACGAATAGGCTAATGGAAACATTTTTTTGGATAGATAAACTGGTCTTGGTAGTGCTGCTGTTTCTGATTTCTTTAGGAATTGCGGCATATCAAACGTATTTTGAACGCAAATTAGCCGGATGGATTCAAGACCGCGTAGGTCCAGACCGTGCAGGTCCTTTTGGGATCTTACAACCCATTGCCGATGGGGTTAAGATGTTTATGAAAGAGGATTTTACACCCGCTAATGCTGATAAGTGGTTGTTTATTTTAGGTCCGGGAATTGCGATGTTTACGTCCTTAATTACGAGCGCGATTATCCCTTGGGGAACGGATTTACAACTTTTTGGAAGATCAATTTCACTACAAGTTGCAGAAATTAATATCGGAATATTATTTGCCTTTGGTATCATTTCTATCGGTGTATATGGAATTATGATTGGAGGTTGGGCTTCCAACAATAAGTACTCCCTCTTCGGTGCAATCAGAGCCTCCTCTCAAATGATATCCTACGAGTTGGCAATGGGTATTTCTGCAATAACCATCATCATGATTTCTGGAAGTTTGGATTTGAGAGCAATTGTCGAAAGCCAACACGGAATGAATTGGAATATCTTCTATCAGCCGGTTGCTTTTTTGGTGTTCTTTATTTGTGCGCTCGCAGAAACGAATCGCGCTCCTTTTGACTTGCCAGAATGTGAAAACGAATTAATCGGAGGGTACCACACCGAATACAGTTCTATGAAGTTGGGGCTTTTCTTATTCGCGGAGTATGTGGCGATGTTTGTTTCTTCCGCCATTATGGCCATCTTGTTTTTTGGAGGTTACAATTTCCCGGGAATGGATTACTTTACAGACAGTCCAAACCTGCTTTCCATCTTGAGTGTGGCTGTATTTTTCACCAAAATTTTTATTTTGATTTTCGTGTTTATGTGGATACGTTGGACTATACCGAGATTTAGGTTCGACCAACTAATGCACCTTGGATGGAAAGTACTTATACCGATAGCCTTGGTAAATATGCTGGTTACAGGTTTTGTTGTTGCCCTATACGAAAATTGGTTTTAATTAGATATTATGGAAAGTCTTACCAATAGAAAAGTAGTAGTTTCAGATAAACCCATGACCTTCATGGAGAAGCTTTACCTGCCCGGAATCTTAAAAGGAATGCTTGTTACCTTTCGGCATATATTAATGCGTCGAAAAACGATTAAATATCCTGAAGAAACCCGAGAATTCGCACCCATATATCGCGGCATGCATGTGCTGAAAAGGGATGAACAAGGTCGAGAAAATTGCACTGCCTGTGGATTATGTGCCGTGGCTTGTCCGGCAGAAGCCATCACCATGACTTCTGAAGAGCGCACGAACGCTGATAAACATTTGTATCGAGAAGAAAAATATGCCTCCATGTATGAAATCAATATGCTGCGATGCATTTTTTGTGGTTTGTGTGAGGAAGCTTGTCCAAAAGAAGCCATCTTTTTAACTGATCGCCTCGTTCCTACCCAATTCGAACGAGGGGAATTTATTTACGGAAAAGATAAATTGGTAGAACCTGTGGATCACCGAATCGATATTACAAAAAGACAATTCACTGGTAAACGAACTACCCTATGATAGCAACAATTATTACGCAAATACTGGGCGCACTTGCAGTTGCTTCTGCCATGATGGTAGTGCTCAGTAAACACCCTGTTCGCAGTGTGCTCTATTTAGTAGTCACCTTCTTTTTCATTTCAGGACTTTACATCATGATGAATGCGCAGTTCCTAGCGATTGTGAATATTATCGTTTATGCAGGGGCAATTATGGTGCTTTTCCTCTTTGTTCTGATGCTGTTGAACCTGAATAAAGATGCGGAACCCAAAACACCATCGATCATTTGGATTATCTCTACCGTAGCCGGCGGCCTATTTTTCCTTGTACTTATTGCCGCGCTAAAAGACATCGTGCTTGTTAGTCAGAAAGATGATTTTGCACCGGTCTCAAATATTGGATTGGTTGAAAACCTAGGAAATACCTTGTTTACAAAATTTGTCGTTCCGTTTGAAGTGTCAAGCATCCTGTTCATTTCAGCAATGGTTGGAGCCATCTTACTTGCGAAACGCGATAAACAAACAATTGATTAATATGGGAACTACAGCAACTGTTAATATTGACTTCTTTGTCATCTTGGCTACTCTGCTCTTCGTTATTGGTGCATTCGGCGTAATGATTCGAAGAAACATGATCGTATTATTAATGTGCATCGAACTTATGTTGAATGCCGTTAACCTCCTCTTCGTTTCTTTTTCAACCTATTATGGCAATGCGGATGCACAAATTTTTGTTTTCTTCATCATTGTTGTTGCAGCCGCAGAGGCAACGGTTGGACTCTCCATTCTTATACTTGCCTATCGCCATTTACGAAGTATTGACGTGAGTTTATTTAATAAGTTAAACGGATAATCATGACGATATCAACACTCTTAATCATATTACTTTGCCTGCCTTTGTGTGGCGCAATCATCAATGGATTATTCGGTAAGCATCTTCCTAAATCAATCTCCGGAGGTATTGGAACCGCAGTGATTGCCTTATCATTTTTAATCATCCTTAGTTTCTTTAATCAAATCAACGAACCGGTTAAAGTGACCTTATTCCGACTGATTCACCTAGACAGTTTCGATATTCAAGCGAGCTTCTTAATCGACCAGCTTTCGATATGGATGGCCTTAATCATCACGGGTATTGGAACACTCATCCATATTTTTTCTATGGGATACATGTCTCACGATGAAGGGTATTCTAAGTTTTTTACTTACTTGAACTTATTTATTTTCGCCATGCTTTTGCTCGTGTTGGGAAGCAATTATTTCATTTTATTCTTTGGATGGGAAGGTGTTGGTATTTGTTCATTCCTACTCATTGGCTTTCATTACAGCGACCCTGAAAAAGGAATTGCCAACAGTCTTGCTGCCCGCAAAGCATTTGTAATGAATCGCATTGGAGATGCCGGACTTGTGTTTGCCCTGTTTTTGATCCTGCAGACGTTTCACACCCTTGAATTTGATGCCATTTCAACTATGGTAAAGATGGGAGGCGTTGATGGGATTTCTTTAAACAGCGTTTTAATTGTTGCCATCACCTTGTGTTTGTTCTTGGCCGCCACGGGTAAAAGTGCTCAAATCCCGCTTTTCACTTGGCTTCCGGATGCCATGGCCGGACCAACCCCTGTATCGGCATTAATCCATGCCGCGACTATGGTTACCGCGGGTATTTATATGGTGACACGTTCCAATTTCTTATTTGAGTTGGCGCCCTATGCCAAAGATGTGATGTTATACATCGGAATTGCAACCTCCTTGGTGGCAGCCTTCATGGCCCTGCGTCAAAACGACATTAAAAAAGTATTAGCCTATTCCACGGTATCTCAATTGGGATTAATGGTGGTAGCCCTAGGCCTTGGCGCTTATACTGTTGCGATTTTTCACGTGACCACACACGCGTTCTTTAAGGCCTTATTATTCCTAGGTTCGGGAAGTGTTATTCACGGAATGTCGGATGAGCAAGACATTCGAAAGATGGGAGGTTTACGAAAGATTATGCCTGTCACGCACCTTACGTTTCTAATTGGCACCTTGGCAATCTCTGGATTCCCCCTCCTTTCTGGATTCTATTCTAAAGATGAAATCATCGGACATTTATTCGCCGAAAGCCCTGTATTGTATGTAGTCATTATGTGCTCGGTGGTCTTAACCGCAATTTACATGTTCAGGTTGTATTTTCTGACCTTTCATGGAACTTTTAGGGGAACCTCACATCAAAAGGATCATGCCCATGAGAGTCCACTATCCATGACCTTCCCTCTAATGGTTTTGGCGGTTTTATCGGTACTCGGTGGTTTACTAAATCTTCCGGGCTTATTCATTCACGAAGGAGCACATTGGTTGAACCATTATTTAGCTGGAGCACCAGGACTTGGTTTAATTGAGCACCCCGAAGCGGCTATAAATATCACCCTTATGTTGATGGGTGTAGCATCGGCAGTAAGTATTGGTGTATTGATTTGGGCATACCTGGAATATGTTAAGAAAGGAACCTTGGCCAAATCGGACCAAGAAATGTCAGGCTGGGAACGTTTATCCGCAATGAAATTATTTTGGGATGAGGCCTATCACTTCTTATTTACCAGACCAGCTGAATGGCTCGGAGAAAAACTTAATCATGTGGTAGAACTTAAGGTACTCAATACAGGAGTTTTTGGATTGGCAACACTGACTGAAAAAGCCGGATCACAGGTTCGAAAACTTCAAAATGGCCTCTTGTCTAGTTATTTGTTTTGGATGTTACTTGGCCTTATTATGCTCATCGTGTCTTACCTCATAAATACAATACATTGGAACTAGTATTAATCCCCCTAATTGTAGGACTTCTTTCATTTTTTATCCCGAGTAAATGGGTAAAGAATAGCAGTCTTTTATTTGCGCTATTATCCCTGATTTTTGTGCTACAACGCTTGTTTACCTATGACCCCAGGTATATGGAGTATGTTTTTAATACTGGAAAAGTGTACAAGTTAGGCCTTACCTTCGAGATGGGATATGATGGCCTTGGCATTGTCATGTTGGCCTTAAGTAATCTGGTTATTTTTCTAGTGGCTTTAGCAAATTACAACAATAACGAAGCAAATTCACCCCGATTCGCTGGACTCATGTTCTTGATGCAATTCGGATTGAATGGTTTATTCGCAGCACAAGACGGAGTAATGTTTTATATCTTCTGGGAATTCACGTTGATTCCGGTATTTCTTTTATTGTATTGGTTTGGTGCACCTAATAATCAACGAACGCTGCTTAAATTCTTCTTGTATACGCTATTTGGTTCCTTATTCATGTTGCTATCTATATTAGCCATTGGGGTATACAGCACTTCTTACTCCTACGAGGCCATTCAATATACTGCCATTCCAGCGAAATATGCCTGTTGGATCTTTTCAGGCTTTTTGATCGCATTTGCAGTAAAAATCCCCATATTCCCATTCCATACTTGGCAACCCAACACCTATGCTTCCGCACCGATTGCCGGAACCATGCTTTTGTCGGCAATTATGTTAAAAATGGCCTTATTTGGAATGATCAAATGGATGATTGGTTTAAATTTCGTAGCCCTTTCAGATTGGCAATGGCCCGTACTTATTTTGGGAGTAATCGGAATTCTTTATGGCGCCTTCATTGCTATGCGTGAACAACATTTGAGAAAAGTATTCGCTTTTGCCTCAATCAGCCACCTCGGACTAATTGTCGCTGGAATCATGGTGTTCACCGTAGATTCGTTGCAGGGAAGTATACTACAGATGATCAATCACAGCCTAGTGGCCATTGGCCTCTTCTTAGCGGCCGGAATCATTGAACAACGATTAGGAACCTCTAACTTAAGCGAAATGGGAGGCATTGCTAAATTAGCGCCGAAATTTGGGTTTTGGTTCGGGGTAATGATGTTTATTTCCTTATCTGTTCCCATGACGGCGGGATTTATAGGGGAATTCTTACTCATCAAATCGGTATTCGAATTTAATGTATGGATGGGGATATTGGCTGCATTAACCCTTGTTATTGGAGCGGTCTATATGATTCGAGCCTATCAAATGAGCAGCATGGGCGCTCCGAAAATTACTGCATTTAAAGACCTCATGTGGAATGAAATTTCAGTGTTTGCACTCATCACTGTGCTCGCCATCACCCTTGGATTATATCCTGATTTTATTTTTTCAATTGTTAAACCAAGTATCAATCATCTGCTAGAAGCAGGCGCTGATACCCAACTTATAATCAAATAATGGATGCGTTATTGGTAATTTTCATTACGGGTTTAATTTCCCTATTTATTGGGATGATGAAAAAACCTGGCCTTGCGCTTAGCGTAAACCTGATTGGGTTAAGCACTGCGTTCCTGTTGATTTGGAATCACACAAATTATATTTCCCCCTTAAAGAGCTACTCAGGTGCTTTAGTGTTTAATGGCCCCCAACTTTATTTGAGCTTATTGGCCGTATTACTCACTGCACTAGTTCTCGTTGGCGGCTTTGCCATGCAATCAAAAGACAAAGAACATTATGCAGACATTACCTCCTTGATGATGTTTTCATTAACCGGAGCAATCTGCTTGATTGGTTTTAAAGACTTTTTTATGTTTTTTATCGGATTAGAGATTTTATCGATTCCCGTTTATGTTTTAGTGGGGAGTAGAAAATCAAGTCCACTCGCTTCTGAAGCTGCCCTTAAATATTTCTTTACCGGGTCCTTCGCAACGGCCATATTGTTGTTCGGAATCGGCCTGGTATTCGGGGCCACGGGAAGTTTCAATTTAAATGAAATAGGCTTTGCGGTTATCAGCGGATTGTATACACCCGCCCTTATGATTGCTGGGGTTTTACTCATTATCTCCTCACTTTTATTTAAAGTTGGAGCCGTTCCTTTTCACTTTTGGAATGCCGATGTATACGAAGGAAGCACAAAATCCGTCACCGCTTTTATGTCCACTGTAGTTAAAATAGCGGGGTTTATTGCAATATTCAAATTAATGAAAACAACGTTTGGGAATTTGAGTGATCATTGGATGTATTTTATGTATGCAGTGATTATTGCAACCCTGTTTCTTGGATATCTCTCGGGACTCAAACAAACTTCCCTAAAACGGTTAATGGCCTATTCCGGAATAAGTAATACTGGAATCGGACTACTCGCACTCATGAATGGAACAGAAACTGGAGAGCGTAGTCTGGTGATTTTTCTCATCGGATATGGTGCAAGTTCATTGATTTTACTCTTTGTTTCCCAACTTATCAATGAAGAAAACGATGAAATCTCATCCTTCCAAGGAATAGGCTACAAAAATCCCTTTTTGGGAGTAGCGTTGCTCGTTGCCCTACTCTCCTTGAGCGGTATTCCACCATTCACTGGATTTTTTGGGAAATTTTTACTCATAAAAGATGTCATTGAATTTCATCCAATATTGAGCATTGCCGCAGTGATTAGCACTGTGATTGGCGCATACATTTATTTACGCTTAATACTCTCCATCTTTAATAAAGAAAATACAGCACCTAAAATTGCGCTGGATTGGAAGATTATAAGTGTTATTTGTATCTGCCTTGCATTACTAATCGCGGGCTGGATGTTAATTCTATAAAAATAAATTAACCCTGATATACAGGGAGTTTGGTCGAATTATTGATAAAATTTAGCAGCTACATTAACCCTGTGTTTCGTTTTTTTTAATTATATTTGGGCTCAAATAATTTTGACTCAATGAAGCAAAACGAAAAATATTTCTTTAAAACCTTATTCGTTGGGGTTTTATTTTTAAGCCCGTTTTTAGCACTAGCCCAACCGAGCGCATCCAATGATAATACTTCAGGTAATGAAGACCAACCCATTTCAATTGCAGCAATTCAAAGCAATGATTTAGCCAATGTGGGGTCTTTGGTATTGTCTTCAATTGACTTAAACACGGCATTGCTTGGCTTACAATCTACGTATACCAGTTCAAACGGACAATGGTCGGTTGATTATTTCACCGGGAATGTCTTGTTTATTCCTAACCTACATTTTAATGGGACAGAAACCATTACGTATACGATCAATAACAGCCTCGGGCAGACGTCAAATGCTGCAACAATTTCGGTGAATTTAACGGCAATCAATGATGCACCCGTTACAAACAGCAATTACCTTTCAATTACAGAAGATGCTGGGATACAGAATGGCAACATGCTTTCAAACGGAGATTACGACATAGAAAATACCGCCATGTCTTGTAATACGACGCCATTGGTAAATTCCTTATTTGGAACCTTCAGCATTGCAGCTAACGGAGTTTACTCGTACACGCCCAATGCCAACTTTTATGGTACAGACCTCGTAATTGTTTCAATTTGCGATAATGGAAGCCCACTTCCAGGTGCTTGCTCAACTGACACCTTGTTTATTGATGTAACACCGATTAACGATGCGCCGTCATTGAATAACGACAACTATACGGTTGATGAGAATTCTATCAACACATTAAACCAACTTGCCAACGATACCGACATCGACAACCCTTTGTTTTTGAGTACCGTTCAAATAATATTTGGACCAGTTCATGGTTCAGCTACCCTACTAAATGGACAAGTGGTTTACGCCCCTACCATTGGCTTCAACGGACAAGATTCGATTTATTATCAAGTATGTGACTCTGCTGCTCCTTTAGTAAGCGCCTGTTCACAAGCGTGGATTCATATCACCGTGAGCCCATGTGCCCTAGATCCCGCAGCAGACTGCGATGGGGATGGCGTAACCAATGCAACAGAATTAACAGATAATACAGACCCTATTGATCCGTGCGATTATGTAATTGCAAGTCAAACCTTAACGTATGGCCCAGTTTGGGTAAATGCAGATTGTGATGGTGACGGATACACCAACGGTATTGAATTTGGGATGGGATACGCTTTAGATGATGATTGTTCTTTTCCTTTTATCGCGCAAAACGCTACCGCAAATGTTGCATGGAATGCCTTGGACTGTGATGGTGACGGAGTTACGAACGGAGATGAAATTCAATCTGGAACCAACGGAACGGATCCGTGCTCATTGTATGCGATTAGTATGACCCTAACACCAAGCAACGCTTGGTTGGCAGATGATTGTGACGGTGACGGAGTTACCAATGGTGATGAAATAACAGACAATACCAACCCTACTAACCCATGTTCGTTAATTCCTGGAAGTATTACAGTAACTCAAGATGCGCTTTGGTTTTTCTTAGATTGTGATGGTGATGGAGTTCAAAATGCAGACGAGTTAGAAGACAGCACCTATTACTTAGATGTTTGTAATTACATTGCTACTAGCATTACGATGCCGCAAACTTCGGTTTGGATGAATGAAGATTGTGACGGTGATGGTGTATTAAACGCAGCGGAGCTGACCGATGGAACGGACCCACAGAATGGTTGCGAGTACCTTGCTTCTAGTCAAACTGTTCCTACAAGCGCCGCCTGGAATGCTTGGGATTGCGATGAGGATGGAGTTACCAATGCTACCGAGGTGACAGATAACACCGAAGTGACCAATCCATGCAGCTTCCTAGCAGCTAGTATCACCTTACCAATTGGTGCAACATTCAATAACGCAGACTGCGATGGAGATGGTCTAACGAATGTTTATGAAGCCTCAATAACAACTGATGCGTTTAATCCAGATACTGACGGTGACGGGGTTAACGATGGTGCTGAAGTAAATCAAGGGAGCGACCCTTTAGACCCTTGTGATCCCTCTCCAACATTGGCTTCATGCTTTACTGCATTAATTATCCCAGAAGGTATCTCACCGAACGGTGATGGTAAAAATGATAATTGGACCATTACCGGAGCTGATTACTACGAAAACAATCACCTTAAAATCTACAATCGTTTTGGTACGGAAGTATACCACAAAGAAAAGTATATCAACGAATTCGTAGGAAAAGCAAATGTTTCCACGCTTGGAGGCGAAGTACTACCGGATGGAACTTATTTCTTCGTTTTTGATAAATTCAACAATGGCGAAGACGTTGAAACTGGATATTTATACATCAAGAACTAAGGTTTACAATACAGGAAAAGTTATGAAAAAAATAATCATACTCGCTGCATTAGTCATTTCCAATTTGGTAAATGCTCAGCAAGATCCACAATTTACACAGTACTTTGACAATTTCTTGCATGTAAATCCCGCTTATGCCGGCAGTTCAGGCATGTTAAGTGCAACCGCAATCCACCGCGAACAATGGGTTGGATTTGATGGTGCACCACGCTCAACCACGTTAAGTCTACACACCCCATTAAATTATCGTTCGGTTGGCTTAGGCTTAACCGCTGTAAACGATATGATCGGACCTATTCGTCAGACTGCCGTGTATGCTGATTTCTCTTACACCTTAAAATTGGGGAAAACTGCGCGTTTAGCCTTGGGATTGAAGGGCGGTGTGAATATGTTGAATGTAGACAAAATAGATCAAAATGTTCAAGCAGATGACCCCGCGTTCGCGAATGTTCAAAATCAACTTAATCCAAATGTGGGCTTTGGTGTGTACTATCATGACGAACATTTTTTCTTAGGCCTAAGCTCTCCTCGATTGATGGAATCAACAGGAAGTAATACCTATCGTGAACAACGTCATTATTTTGGAATCGTTGGTGGTGTTTTTCCAGTAAGTGCAAAATGGAAACTACGTCCAAGTGTTCAGGTTAAAGCAACTATGGGTGCTCCAATGAGTATGGACATTTCACTTGCTGGAATTTTCAATGATAAACTATGGATTGGTGCTATGAACCGTTGGAATGCAGCTGCAGGCGGTTTTGTTCAATATCAAATTACGCGACAATTTAGATTAGGTCTAGCCAGTGAATATGGCATGACACCTATTAGAAATTATAATAATGGAACCTTTGAAGTCCTTATGTCCTACGACTTCAACTACAAGAAGACTGACGTTAAATCCCCAAGATACTTTTAAGCTTTGTAACCATGGTTAAACAACTAACACTTTTATTTTCATTTTTCCTTGCAACAATTGCGTTTTCTCAAGGAAATAATCCGTATTTCGACTTAACCCCAGCAAAGTTCAATGCCGACGATGCCGAGATTGGCGTGTATAAAAATGCAGGCAACAATGCCTTGATTTTAGTTTCCAGTAAAGAATGGGGAATCGTGAAGCGTGTAAATGGAAACGACCAACATTTCTTTAACTACTTTACTGTTGATGCCAAATCAAATAAAGTGGGCAAATTTCAACGTAAATCGAATAGCAAATTCAATGAAGGACCACTTTGTTTTACACCAGATGGAAAACGTGTGTTTTTTACACGAAATTCCAAAAAGAAAAACTCGGCAACCCAAAAAAGAGAACTCATGTTATTTACCGCAGAAGTTAATGCGAAAGGTAAATGGAGCAACATTACACCTTCTAACATAAACAATAAAGCATACTCCGTTGGGCATCCAACCATTTCGAAAGACGGTGAATACATAGTTTTTGCATCCGAAGCTCCGGGTGGACAAGGAGGAACAGACTTATATGTTGCAGCGTTAGACGCTAATGGTTCTATCGGAGAGCCAATTAATCTGGGCCCAAAAGTTAATACCTCTGGGAATGAATTCTTTCCTTGGTTTAGCCCTGAGGGACAATTATTCTTCTCTTCTAATGGATTAAAAGGTATGGGTGGATATGATCTCTTTGTAACGGAATTGAAAAATGGAAAAGATGTATTCAGTCCAATGAATCTCGAAGCACCAATTAACAGTTTATCCGACGACATTGCCATCGTTTATCACGAAGATATGAAAGGCTATGTAAGCTCGAACCGCGAGAAGAATAATGATAATATGTACAACTTCACGCAGCTTCGTCCAATTGTATTTAAAGTTATAATGACGGGGACTGTTACAGACCTAAACACGAATGATACCTTGCGTGAGGCTACCTTGAATATAAAGAATGAAAAAGGCGACATAGTAGCGACTCTTATTACTGATGCTAAAGGTGGATACAACGTTAACCTAGAGCCTGATCAATCGTACACGGTAGAAGTTCAAAAAGAGAATCACAAAAATGAGCAGTTTAGTTTAAATACAGATTTTAATACCCCTAAAGTAAAGCAAAATGTGGCCTTGGAAAATAGACCAAATGTTACATATAGTGGTATTGTTACCGATACTAAAACTAAGAATACGCTTCAAGGTGTAAAAGTCACCATAAAGGACTTAAGTTCCGGAAAGGAGATTTTAATTACAAACTCAGACGTAACTGGTAGCTTCACCAAGGCTTTTCAAGATTTGAAATATGGCGCAACCCAAAAATTTGAAATTAAACTTGAAAAGAAAGATTATGCCACGAAGTTGATTGATTTTAGCTATACGCCTACTCAAACTGGTACTATAAGTATTAATGATTTGATTGATTTAAGTATCGGTAAAGTAGAAGTTGGTGTTGATCTATCCAAACTAATGCAGTTGGGTGATATCTATTTTGACTACGGAAAGTTTGAAATTCGCGAAGATGCAGCCTTACAGTTAGATAAGATTGTAAGCATCATGAATGAATACCCAAGCATGATCATTGAATTAGGATCACACACTGATTGCCGGGGTGCAAAGGATGCGAATAAGAAACTATCAGATAATCGTGCCAATGCATCAGCTGATTATATTCGTACTAGAATCACTACCCCAACTCGAATCTCTGGTATTGGTTATGGAGAAGCGAAATTAAAGGTAAACTGTCCGTGTGAAGGAAAAGTAGTTTCCCCTTGTCCTGAAGAGGAACATGCGAAAAACAGAAGAACTGAATTTATCGTGAAAAAAGTTAAATAATCGCGCACAAGAAAGAATTAAAAGCACCTCAAATGAGGTGCTTTTTTTGTACCTATATTGTCTATAGATATTCTTCGGATTGCGTACCTTTAACCATGCGTTATTGGCTTCCCTTTTTATGCTTGTTTTTATGCTCTTGTACAAAAGAGGTCACCATTGATATTCCCGTTGAAGAAGCTAAACTCGTGGTCGACGCACGAATAGAAACCAATGGCGCTCCAATTGTACTTTTGATGCAATCGCAATATTTATATAATCCAACGGATTTAGCGGCCTACTTTTCATCGAATATTACGAGCGCTACGGTTACGGTTACAAGCGGAAATAACACCTACCCCCTGACCTTATTTTCACCCAGTGAATTGCCGTTAGAAAGCCAAATTACGCTCGCTGAAATGTTGAATCTCGAATTAAATGCGCTTTCCTTCTTTCCAATAAAAGTATATTCTACCCTTGACCCGATATGTAAAGGAGAAGTTGGGAAATCGTATACCTTAGGAATTACATACGATGGAGATCAATACAACTCGACCACATCGATCTTAGCGCCTGTCCCATTAACGTCTCTTTCTTGGATACCTGACCCAGAAAATGCAAGTTTCGGTTTATGTTTAACCGTCTTGACTGATCCGATTTCTCAAATAAATGCCTATCGCTGGGAATCGAAAATTATTACTTCGGTTAATGGACAACCGAAAGACTATCGGTTCAGACATGGCGGATCTTCCTACTTTAGCGATGAATTTTTCAATGGATTAACCATTGATTTTGATACCAGATATCCTGAAAAAGATACGACCTACCCTTCCGGATTCAAACGTCATTTCAAATACGGAGACAGCGTCGTAATTCGCTTTTCACACATCGAAATGCCGGTTTACTCCTATTTTGATAAAATGAAATCTCAGATGGAAAGTAATGGCAGTCCATTCTCTTCGCCCGTGCTTATACCCAGTAATATTAGCAATGGTGCCTTGGGCATTTGGGCTGGTTATTCTGCTTGGTATGACACCTTAGTTTGTATCCCCTAATTCTGCGTATGAACGAAAAAACACAGCAGCAAATTAGAACCATAATTCTAGAAGTTCGTGGGATTTACGAAAGTTACAGGAGTAAAAATACCTGGACAACGCATCAAGACTTTATTGGTTTAGGAATATTACTGAGTTGCCAAGCCTTACTTATTGGCCTTGGATACGCATGGTTCATTGGGTTCTGTCCAACGTGGTTAACCATAGTTTCAATTGCATTGATAACCTCTATCTTACATGAATTAGAACACGATTTAATCCATGACCTTTACTTTAAGCGTATTCCTTTGCTATATCATTGGATGATGTTGGGCGTTTATATATTTCGCCCAATTAGCTTAAATCCATGGATAAGAAAATACTGGCATCATTTCCACCACCAACATTCAGGAATGCCTTTCGATATAGAAGAACGCGGAATAACCAACGGAGATCGTCTTTCGTTGCTCCGATTACTTGTGCTGCCTGATTTATTGTTATCCGGAATCCTTAGGATTCCAAGACTAAGAAAAGAAATACTTATAGAATACAACAAAGGAAATCTAAGTAAAAACGACATGCGCCTAATCATTCGTACCGTTTTACTTGGACTACTACCCTTTGGAGTCCCCCTAACGATACTTTGGTATGCCTTTGTAGGTATTCACCTATTTCATTGGATTGGTTATCCCCTACCTCAATTCGACATATTGTTGCAGTGGATTGAGCCACTTATGGTACTCCTCGTCATTCCTAATCTAATTCGACAATTCGCCTTGCATTTTGTTTCATCCAATATGCATTACATGGGAGATGTTGAAGCGGGTAACGTTATTCAACAAGTACAGGTATTCACCCCTTGGTGGAGCATTCCCTTACAATGGTTTTGCTTCTTTTTTGGCGCTACACACGCCATTCATCACTTTGTAGTAAATGAACCTTTCTACCTCAGACAACTTACGAGGAAAGCAGCGCAGGAAGTATTAATTGAAAACGGAATTCGATTAAACGATGTTAAAAGCCTCAAGTTTTCTAATCGATACCACCACACTTAAAATTATTAATCATACTCCGTATATAGAAAACGGAGTTGGTGTTGTCCCCTGAAACTTCTTCCTTAGGTTTGTGTTTTAAATCAGTAAACATGAAAGAAAAGAAGGAAAGAACCGTGACGCTTTACAACCCGCACTTTATAGAATTTGGTGAAACGCTACGGATAAATAAGATTGAATTTTCCGAGCAAACGCGGATTGAGTTCTTTTACAAGCCACCAAGTCACTATGATAAAGGGGGATGGATACAAATTGATGGTGACACCTATATTACGCCCGACGGTGGCAAAACAAAATTAAAACTCATTGAATCGGTTGATATTCCAATTGCTCCCGAAAAACATTATTTCACCGACTCGAATGCAACACATATTTTTTCGTTGATCTTTCCGAAAATAAGTCCAAAGGTGAAAACACTTGATGTAATTGAGCGCAATGAACCAGGTTCCTATTTTAATTTCTTTCAGCTTGACCTCACGCGCTGGGGGACGAGTCAAATAAAGCTGTCTGAGGTACCTGAATTCAACTTGACAATTAAGGAACTACAACAGCTGCATATTAAGGTCCTTCAATTAAAAATCGATACGCTGAACCTAAATGAACGAAAAGACCAGAGCATCAAAAACCAAGCGTACGAAAAAGCAGTTGAGCTGAGAGATGAAGGTCGGAACTTAGCTGGACAACTTAACGAAATTAAACAACAACTCTTAGATTGGTATGGCTCCATCGAACGAACACCGGAACACTTCAAATCACTGAATATAATACAACGCATCCTCTTCGAATTCTATGATAGCGAGGAAGAATTCACCGAAAATTACATCATTGAATTGGGTGCGCAACGTAAACGATTAATTAATCAACTGCTCCGCTGCCATCCGCAACGGGATGTAGAGAAATTACTTGCCTTTCATCAACAAATTAAAGCCATAGACGATTTTATCGAACAGTTGCATCAAACGAAGCGACGTTAAATTTAAACGCCGATGGTATCGGCTTTTTTTGATTTACAAGGTTGCAAAGAAGCGGAAAAAGCCTGAATTCATCGGAAACTTTGCAGTGAATATTAACGGTTTAAATCGATTTGCCGATGCAGAAACAACCAACGATTGCAACGTAAATCCAATCGGATATAACGAAACCTACATTCAAGATTTTAAATGTAAGCTCGAAGGAGTTAAACAACGAATTTTAGCAGACAAGGTACATTATGTAGTATTTGCTCATGGGGCAGACAGTCACCTCGATGATGACCTTGGCGGACAATGTGATACCGAGCACTGGTTATCTTGTGCCTCGATTTTTGGGGAATGGGTCAATGAAGTCTCATTAGAACTTGGGAAACCACTCCCTGTCACCCTAGCCCTATTTGGTGGCTACCGAAAAGATGACTACAATGTCGTGCTTGACTTACACCTCTCCTCCATCAATCGATGTAGAACCTTGCTTTGTGTCCCCAACAATGCTTTGGCTGCTTAAAATAAAATAGTCCACACTAATTGTAACTTTTATCCGTTTCGAGTGTCTCATAAAAAAAACTACCAATGAAAAAAACACTTATTTTTCTCGGATTCCTTGGGTCATCCATCTCAGCAATTAGCCAAATAAAGCTAACGCAAGTGCACCTATCCAGTGGTTCCTACCGACAATTTGGTTTCACCCCGTCAAACATTACTGACTTTGCTCCCTTGGCGCCAGGTTCTTCTATTTTAATGAAGGATTTCAGTAACTACGAAGGGGAAATGGGATACTATAACTTTATTTATCCGTTCAATATGGGGATGCAGAACAATTCATCCTTCCAATCTCTGCAAGTAGGGTTATCGCTACCTAAATGCCAAGGAACCTTGCGATTGGGAATATCTAATTTCTCGAATCAAATGATGAGTGCTTATGGTTCGTATTACGAATCACATGTGGTGGACACCTTAATTTCTTCACAAAATGGAAGTATGACCTTTGTAGATTCCACAATCAGCAGAAATGTATTTGGAAATTATGATAACCAACAAATCCGCATTGACGCAGCCTATGTTTGGGAAATGAATGCAGGTGAACGTTGGGCATTTTCTGCCGGGGCGGGCTTATCTTTTGGATTATCCTATCAATCTAAAACTTCATTGCACTATGCAGAATACACGAACAGTTATGCAGGATATGGATCCTATGCTGGCAATCAAACAACAACGCTTGAAAGTGAGTCATACAAGAGCCCAATGACTTGGGGAGCAAATATTTATGTGCCACTTGGTATTAATTTCCGCCTAGGAACTAAACGTGCCTTCTGGAAACCGTGGATGATTTACTCTGAATTACGTCCGCAATTATCTTTCAATTCAATACCTAATTCAGGGGTTAAATTTAGTCCGGGAATTGGTTCAACCAGTGGGATTCGTTACAACATCCCAACTAGAAACAAAAAAGAGCACGCAGATTTTTAATCTGATAATATCGGAACAGCAGACCCAGTAATGAATAATTGCTGGGTTTTCTTTTTGTTGCTGGGATTAAAAGAAAAATAGGCAGAGTTTGGTGCTTCTTTTTCATCTTTTTTTAGTTTAGAATCAAAATACTTATCCCTGTCGGTTGGAAAATTCGCTATTGAATTTTTTGACTCAAACACCTCGCCGTCTTCATCCATTAACAAATAGAACACTTCATTTTTCTTACGATCTCCTATGGACAACGCGCGTAGACTACCCGCCGGTATGAAATACCAACCCCTTGCTTGTTGAAGCCCATCGGGATTAGTGATTCCATAGGATATATAATAGTTTTTTAATGAATTATTGCAAACTTCCATAGAAGTAGTTTTGAATTCGGATGAACTGGTGATTTGAGCTAAATCATTTGGAATCAAGGAAAATGCCATGCGTAAAATTTCAAGATCCTTATACCTTAACCAACAAAATCCATTCTTTCCCCATTCCTTTCCCCAACTGTTTACCAATTTAAAAGCTCCCCCTCCAATTTGGTCGTCGTATCCGATGATGCACATGGCATGACCCGCAACGGCATAATCCGAGTTGAAATTCTCAATTTTAATTACACCATTTGAATCTAAAAACTTGGTATTTAAACTATTTCCTTTACCCCCAGCATATACATCCATACCAATAACAACTGGACAATTATTACTGATTGCAGCTTTGATTTGAAGATAATTCATGTGTTGCAAACGCTCGTAACCAAACAGGCGATCCTTATACTTCGTTTTATCAGGATCATGTGCGCAATTTTGCAGGGCATAATCTTTCATTAAGGGACTGCCGTATTTCTTCAAAACCTCCAAACTGCCATCGATTTTGGATCCACCGTAACATGGGTTTTTATCATAAAAAAAACAATAGCGATTATACGCACTCAGGGCAGAGAATACCGGATAATTTCGACCGTGTTCGATTCGCTTAACAACAGTTAATCCATAATAAGCTGAGGCCCATCCCACACAAGACCCCACATCGCCTTGATCACCAATCTCAGGTAAATATGCTTCTAAGGAATATCGTGTCAATAAAACCGGTCGATTATTCGCTGCACCAACGGTATTCAAACCTACAATCACAAATAAAAATGTAAGGATATAAATACGTAAAGAAATTCGATGATTTATATGTATTGGCTCCATTTTATTATAATTTTACAAATTAAGTAACATTTTATTTATTCCGCATTATTTCCCAAAAAAACTTCTATGAATCGTATTTCAATTCTTTTCTTGTTAACCATCGCACTTAATATTGGTTACGCTCAAAACAAAAACAAAGTCAACGCAGAATATTACTTATTTGATAAAAATGGGTACAAAATATCGCCTCCGCTTTCATTCATCGATGAATTTTCCATTCAAGGGTATGCGATTTTTGCAGTAGGTGGTAATTATGTTGAAAACAGTTATGGCAAAATCCCAGGAGCCAAATACGGAATTATTCATGAGAGCGGAAAAATCATCGTACCTGCGAGTTATGACTATCTTGAAGAAATATACACCGTAGATTCTATCTACATTTCCTCAATAAATGACCAATATGGCTTGCTTCATGAAAATGGAAAAACAATCATTGAGCCACAGTACACTGAACTATCCACGCTTTATGATGCTGATT
>CANMTO010000018.1 GCA_947500755.1 Flavobacteriales bacterium | reverse complement strand
GCCAAATATCCAATGATCTATCTGATTATTTTCAAGTTCCCCATCAATCTCCACAGCTTTTCGTGGTCAAGGATGGAACATTATTAGGAAGCACCTCGCACGAGGGTATTGACTGTGAGTTTATTGCTGCATGCTATGAAAAATAAAACGACCTTACTCATCATTGGACTGCTTGGCTTAGTGGCGGGCGCATTTATCTTTAACACCTTTGTAAATACTGAAGACGACCGGCCCTTGGGACCCATATCCTACTTTGAAAAGGAAGGAAATCTATCCAGAATCTTTGGTGAATCCTTTGAAACGATTGCCCTCACCACGGAGGAGGGAGTAACTGTCCGTATTTATTTAGACGACAGTCTACTTAACACGTACGCAAATGCCAAAAAACAAACAAAAATCTGCATACCGAAAGCCTTATTAACGCTTGGTGCTCACGCGCTCAAAATAACTGCTAAACATCCTTCGCTAGGGCAAACAGAAGATGAACGTGTCCTGTATGTACTATCAGACACTCCTCCTCAAACCTGGAACTTAACAATCCTAAACCAATTTCCACACAACGATTCCTCCTTTACTCAAGGCTTGGTTTTTTCTGGGGACAACCTATTCGAAGGGACGGGAGACCCACGTGGTATTGGGGCCACACTGATCGGTGAAGTTGACTTAAATACGGGGGCAATGATTCGAAGAAAAGGACAGCCCGTTCCGGTTTTCGGAGAAGGCATTACCATTGTTGGAGAGAAACTATTCCAAATTACATGGCAGAATAACGTGTGTTATGTTTACAACAAAAACGACTTTGAACCGATAAAACAATTTACCTATGCGGGCGAAGGCTGGGGAATAACCTATGATGGCACATATTTAATCATGTCCGACGGCAGTGAGCGATTAACCTTTAGAGACCCCAAAACGTTTAAAGAGATCCGTGTAGTTCAAGCCTATACCCATGAAGGGGCTATCACCAAGTTGAATGAACTGGAATTCATTAATGGACTCATTTATGCAAATGTTTGGACCAGCAATCTCATTGCCGTTATTGACCCCGCTACAGGGAAGGTTGTTGCTACTATTGATGCAACTCCTGCTGTTCAAAAAGGAAAGGGAAATGGGGAGGTGCTCAACGGAATCGCTTACAACGAAAAAACCAAAAAAATCTACATTACCGGGAAATATTGGCCCAATCTTTTCGAGGTGAAATTCAATGCCCCTAATCGCGCTTTATAAACGGTATTTGAGTGGTTTTCTGTCCGTTTAACACGCGCAAGTAATACCTTCCAGGAGACCAAAAGGTGTAGTCTATATATTGAGTGCTTGCCGTTAAATCGAGTTCCAATACGGGTAAAAATTCATTTTCCTTATCCGATTCATCGCTTTCTTTCTCAATAAACACCCTGCATTTATAATCCTTTTGAGGAGAAAACTCAAACTTCACCTCCTGTAATCCGGTTGGGATAACCTTGATGAATCGGGCCTCTTCGAGGGCTTTAAGCTTCAGCGTATTATTGGATAAAGCAGGGATTTCCCATGCCCTTATATAATCGATTAAATACGCTGCGGGAAAGACTGTCTTTCCATTTGGACCCGGAGAAAACGGCCCATTATCCATCGCGAGCGAAAAATTAGCAATTAAATTCATCGCGGTGTTAAAGGTTGCTTCGTGCTGAGCAACAAGGCGATCATTAAAATAGAATAAAATCCCTTCCGGAGTCCATAATCCTGAAAAGGTTACCCAAGACGCTGAAATGCGTTCGTTCGTTTTCACCCAATGACCAAAAGGTTTATCAATCAATCCAAATTGCTTTATTCGATCGCAGCGATTTGGACAGTGTATATCCACGTGGTAAGACGATTTCCGTTCTCCTTTGGCCTCCATTATATCAATTTCCTCGTTCGGATTTCCGCCATATAGCCAAAATGCTGGCCAATACCCTTTTCCTTTTGGAAGAAAACAACGCGCCTCAAAATATCCAAAACGAAACTGCTTTTTACTCCACGCGGCTGAAGTTAAACGCTTGATTTCTAGCTGGCCATTGCGCATTAACGCGGGGTTACTTTCGATTTTTGAAGCATCTACCATCCAACTCGGAAAAGACCTCCATTCCGAAACGGTATCAACGGAAAGCGTGAGCACGCCTTTTGTTTGGTTACACAAGGAGGGGTCGGTATAGGTCTTTGCGTCTAATGACAACCCACCCCAAGGGTAGTACCCATACCAACGGGATTGGTCTAAGGTTGACCCGTTAAAGTCATCATACAACGAAGGTTTACCCATATACACCTCATCCGCTTCAATAATAAGCAACAAGGTGTCTTGACTATATATGAGCCAAGGGATTAGGTATAAAAAAAGTGATATATATTTCATCCGCGACAAATTACAATCAAAATTAGCAAACCCCGTTAGTTTACATTCCGTAATTTCGTAATAATGAATAAATATTGGTGCTTCTGGATAACATTACTCTTTGGGGGAGTACTATTCGGGCAGTCAAATTTTCAACAGCGCGAATTAACCGCGGGAATTTCACCACAGCGCCTAGATTCCCTGTCCATATTACCGGGAAGCGTTTTGTGTATTTATAAAACAGATACGCTTTCGAGAGACCTGTATGGCATAAATTACGTGGATAAAACTATTTTTTTTCGCGCCGAAATAAGCGGTTTGGTTCTGGTCAAGTACCTGCGTTTAACCACTAATTTATCCCCAAAACAGCAGCTTTACGATTCTCTTGTTTTAATTCCAAATAAAAACAGTAACCCATATACAATTCCTGAGGAATCCGTTTTAATCGATCAACTTTTTGGAGGGAATGACATCAATAAACGCGGCAGTATTTCACGAGGTGTGACCTTTGGAAACCGCCAAAACCTTGGAATAAATTCTACCTTAAACCTGGAGTTAACGGGGAAAATATCTGAAAAACTAAATATTTCTGCCTCAGTCTCTGATGCTAACATTCCCATACAACCAGACGGAAACACGAGTAAACTTCAAGAGTTCGACCAAGTATTTATACAATTATATACCGATCGTTTCAAGCTCACCGCGGGAGATTTTTGGATTGCTAAACCCGAAGGATACTTCCTGAATTACAAAAAAAGAGGGCAGGGGTTAACCCTAACACACGCTTTGAATACTAGCCCGGAGAAGCAAATAAAACTCCAGTCTAGCATAGGCTTATCAAAGGGTAAATTCCAACGGCAAATCATTCAAGGAATAGAAAACAATCAGGGTCCATATCGGCTCATTGGTGCAGAAAACGAACCATTTATTGTTGTTTTATCAGGGACAGAACGGGTCTACATTGATGGCCGGTTATTACAACGCGGACAAGAATTCGATTACACCATAGACTACAATAGCGCAGAACTTGTGTTTACGGCTCGAAACCTAATAACCAAGGATGTTCGTATCGTAGCAGAATTTCAATATGCAGACCAAGCATATACTCGCGGATTGATTCAACAGCATGTGGGTTTTACCACTAAAAGCACATCCGCTTGGCTGAATTATTATCAAGAGCAAGACCTGAAAAACCAACCCTTACAATTAAGCTTAAATGCCACAACAAAACAGATCATTGCAAACGCGGGAGATAGTTTAAGCAACGCATATTTAAGCACCCTCGATTCCGTTGGATTTCAAGCCAACCAAAACCTGTATCGCCTTATTGACTCCCTTGGCTATGATTCCGTCCTCGTCTTCTCCATCAATCCTGATTCAGCAAAATATCGCGCTACTTTCTTATTAGTCGGACCCAATAAAGGCGACTACCTCTTAGAAAAAACCACTGCCTTTGGTGCTGTCTATAAATGGGTGAGCCCCATTGGTGGGGTGCCTCAAGGAAACTACATGCCGATTCAGCGGATTAACGCCCCAAAACGAAAACGTATGATTAGCGCGGGTATTCAACAAAAAATAGGAAAAAAATGGGCCCTAGAAACGGAGTTTTCCGCCACAGAATCTGCCGTCAATTTATTCGCAAGTACAGACCGACAAAACGACTGGGGATTAGGAAATCGAACCAAAATAATTCGGCAAGGCACCAGAGACCCTTTGCGTTGGAATCATATAACGAGCCTTGAATCGGAACTCCTTGGAACTAATTTCTCATTTATTGAGCCATATCGAGCGGTGGAATTTGATCGCGATTGGAATGTAAGAAACATGAATTTTATCGGTCCGCAATGGAATGCTAAACTATCTCACAAAATCCAACACGCTAAAACAGGTTCACTCAGCTTACAAGCGCAGTATTTTACCGTAGGGTCGGTATTCAACGGCACCCGGGTTTATTCAGACGGGGGGATAAAAAACAAAGGGCTTTCTGTTTCCTGGGATGCGAGTGTCTTAAGTAGTACGGGACTTGTTAACGCCCAGTTCATTAGACACCGTCTAGATGCCTCTCAAACCATAAATCGAATTAAAATCGGCATTAAAGATGATCAAGAACTTAACCGAAGAGATGCATTATTTGGGATAAATTCAACAAGCTATGCGTTTTATGACATTCAAGGATACCTTCAAAATGCAGACAGTAGTCACTCCTTGCTAAAATTATTTTATCGCGAACGATTCGATTGGCGTCCTGACAGCTCCGGTTTTGAGGCCGCAGCGCGCGGAACAACACTGGGCGGAGAAATTCAAATTCGAGATCGAAAAGGGGGACAATATGGACTTGTTCTGGGACTCCGGAATTTAAGCGTGTTGGATAGCTCCTTACTCCAAGTAGCGCCAGACCAATCCTTGGTTGGGCGCATTAATGTATCTAAGCGGCTTCTAAAAGGGGCTTTAACCTTTGACACGTATTACGAAGTTGGGTCGGGCTTAGAACAAAAACGAAACTTTATCTACCTGGAGGTCAATTCCGGGCAGGGGGTATATACTTGGGTAGATTACAACAACGATGGCGTAAAGGATTTAAATGAATTTGAGACGGCAGCATTCATCGATCAAGCCAATTATATTCGAATATTCACCCCAAGTAATGCGTATCAAAAAACCTATTCCAATGAATATAATCAAAGTTTATTTTGGCGTCCTGAATTGATTTGGAATAAAAAAACCGGAATTTTAAAAGGTTTATCACACGTTTCCAACCAACTTAGAATGCGTGCAACCCGAAAATTAAGTGCCTTAGATGTTGCCGCCCTTTTGAACCCTCTCAACGCTGACATACTGAATAGTTCACTTATTTCATCGGCATTTTCTTTAAGGAATTCCTTGTATTTTTTTAGAACCTCTGCAAAAATTCATGGTCATTATATAATCAATAAAAACCTCAACAAAACCCTCTTAGCTACGGGATTTGACGCAAAGGCTATTGGCTATAACGAAGTGATGTTACGTTGGAATGTAACCCCATCCGTTTCACTCAAGGCAGAAGGTCAACAAGGAGAAAAAACCTCTTCCGTTGATTACACCCAAGGAAGAAACTACCGTGTTCGTTATCAATATCTCCGCATGGAGTGTTCCTATCAACCCACGACCAATTACCGGGTTTCGATCGATGGTAAATTATCGACTAAAGCCAACGAACCGATGTATGGGTCTGAGCAAAGCAACTCCAAAGAACTTGGAATCGAGGCAAAATACAATACCACACAAAAAGGAAGTATTCAAGGGTCTTTTAAATACCTTAATTTAACGTTTAATGGCAATCCCCTTTCTCCGGTGGCATTTGAAATGCTCGAAGCTTTGAGGCCGGGGTCAAATTACACCTGGTCTGTTACTTGGCAACGCAATGTTGGCAAGAATTTACAATTGAACCTTGTTTATTCGGGCAGAAAGCCGGCGGGAATCAAAGTTGTACATAACGGTGGCATGGAACTGCGTGCTTTTTTCTAATTTTAATCATGAAACAAGATATACAAACGGCAGAGGACCTTGAGATTCTTGTTGATCATTTTTATTCAAAAGTGCTGCAATCAAGCTCACTTTATCCTTTTTTCAAAGACCTTAATTGGGATGCGCACCTTCCTAGCATGAAGAAATTTTGGAGATTCATCCTGTTGGACGAGGCGGGGTATACCGAAAATGTTACCCAAAAACACCTCCACATGCCGCTTACCAAGGAATTATTTACGGATTGGCTGTTGTTGTTCCATCAAACCGTTGATGAATATTTTGAGGGGCCAAAAGCAACACTGGCCAAAACTCGGGCTACCCTCATTGGTTTGGGGATTCAAGGTAAAATGAATTTACTTAAAGACTAACTGAATCAAGTCGTTCCCATTGGCATAAATCATCAAGCCTAACAACAAGAAAAACCCAACATACTGCGCGGTCTCAAGAATTTTCTGTGGCGCTTCCTTACCTGTAATCCATTCGTACAATAAAAACACCACATGACCCCCATCGAGTGCTGGAATCGGCAAGATATTCATAAATGCCAAGGCGAAAGATAAAAACGCGGTATTGAACCAAAACACTTTCCAATCCCAAACCGGGGCGAACATATCCCCAATCCGAGTAAACCCACCGACAGAAGTTGCCCCTTTTTTCGTGAACACAAACTTAAATTGTGCTACATAATCTCGTAATAGTTGCGTTCCGCCAAAGATGCCTTTTGACATGCTTTCGCCTATACTATAGCTTACCTTAGTTAAGGCGAGGGTATCTTCTGTAAATTTATTTTGAGCCCCAAACCCAATAGTTCCCTCTGCAGTTACCTTAGTTTGAATCAACACCGTATCTGTTCCTCGTAGAACTAATAACGCCGCCTTCTTTGATCGTTTTGCATACAATGCCGTTTGAATGTCGTCGAAATACGCAACCATATCCCCATCAATGGTCAAGAGTCGGTCGCCTTTCTTTAAGCCCGCTTTCTCCGCCAAACCTCCGGAGATAATTGATTCAACCCCGTTGGAAAGCGCCCTAAATGTTGCAATAGACATGGCGCCGTTTTGAAAAAGTTCCTGATCAATGCCTTCGGGTAATTTTCGTTCAAGGGTCTTCCCATCGCGGACAAGGGTAAGTATTGTTTTGTTACGCAATAGAAGTCCCCGGTTAATGTCGTCAAATGACGTAACCTCATCTCCATTGACTTTGGTAATTAAGTCTCCTGAAACCACATCGTATTTTGCCAAATACGGGTGTATCGCCATGCCAGACTTAAGGTTAGACGTATTCAATTCCGCGCCACCCCAATACCATGCAATGGCCCCATAAATAATAAACCCTGCAATCAAATTAACCGTTACCCCGCCAATCATGATAATAAGTCGCTGCCATGGTTTTTTGGTTCTAAACTCATAGGGTTTTGCCGGTTGCGCCATTTGATCCTTGTCCATGGATTCGTCAATCATTCCGGCAATTTTAACGTATCCCCCAAGCGGTAGCCATCCAATTCCCCATTCGGTTTTATCGCTCCCATCTTCCCAATCTTTTGGTGTTTCTTTGGTAAACCAAGAAAATCGTTTTGTGCCGTTTACCTTTCTATACCTGAAAATTGAGAACCATGGATTAAAAAACAAATAAAATTTTTCAACTTTTGTCTTAAATATTCTGGCGGGGATGAAATGCCCAAACTCATGTATTGTTACTAAAAACGCTAAAGAAGCAATTAATTGGGCTGCCTTAATTAAGATTATTTGAATATCCATATGCTTATACTAAATGGCAAAGATAACAAGGAATAATGGGTTCCGGGTGTTAATGTTTGTAAACGAGATGCTTTTTAGGTCATTCCGTTAAAATTGAAAGATTGTTTTAAGAACTGCATTCGATTCCTTAATTTCGTTGGCTAACAATAATTCATGTCGAACAGTCTTGTCATAATTCCCACCTACAACGAGCGTGAAAACGTTCAACTGATGGCTCATGCAGTTTTGGCGCTGGAAGAATCTTTTAATATTTTGTTTGTAGACGATAACTCTCCTGATGGTACCGCCGAAATCATCTCAGGCATTATGGAGACATACCCGAATCGGATTTTTATGATCAATCGCGCTGGAAAACTTGGTTTAGGCACGGCCTACATTGCCGGATTCAAATGGGCGTTAGCCAAAGATTATGCCTTTATTTTTGAAATGGATTGTGATTTCTCACATGACCCTGCGGATTTAATTCGCCTAAAAAAGGCCTGTGTGGATGGCGCCGCTCTTGCAATTGGATCTCGGTATTGTAAGGGGGGAAAGATTGAAAACTGGCCTTTCAGTAGGTGGTTGTTGTCTTATTTTGCCAACCTTTATGTACGATTGGTTTTGTGGATTAGGGTGCACGACTCCACCGCCGGATTCAAATGCTACACAAACCAAGCTCTTAAATCCATTAACCTAGATATTATTCACTTTAAAGGTTATGCATTTCAGATATGCATGAAATATGCCGTACGAAAACATCAACATCCAATCACCGAAGTCCCAATCACGTTTAAAGACCGAGTATACGGAGAATCTAAAATGAGTACGGGGATTTTTAAAGAAGCTTTACTCGGCGTTTGGAAAATGAGAACCATGAAATTATGAGTCGAACCATACTTCGGAATGCCCAGATTATAAATGAAGGCCAACGGTACTTTGCAGATTTAAGCATCCGTGGTGAAATTATTGAATCCATTGGCGGTCAAATTGACCTGCCTTGTGATCAGGAAATTGATCTGAATGGGAACCTCTTAATCCCGGGATGTATTGACGACCAAGTACACTTCAGAGAGCCGGGCCTTACTCACAAAGCAGATATTTATACGGAATCGCGTGCAGCCGTTGCCGGAGGAATTACTTCGTTTATGGAAATGCCCAATACGGTTCCTAATGCGTTAACTCAGAGCCTTTTGGAGGACAAGTATGCTACGGCAGCGGAAAAATCGATTGGTAATTATTCCTTTTTCATGGGCGTTTCAAACGATAATTACGATGAGGTGATGCGCACCAATTCTGAGCATGTATGTGGAATTAAAATCTTTATGGGGTCTTCCACAGGTAATATGTTGGTGGATAATTTCCAAACCTTGGAACGCGTATTTGCAAATGCCCCCGCGCTAATTGCCACGCATTGCGAGGATGAAGCGACCATAAAACATAACCTTGCCCAGGCAAAAGAAAGGTTTGGATTGGAAATACCCATCGAGATGCACCCGATAATTCGCAGTCAAGAGGCCTGCTACCTCTCCTCTTCTTTTGCGGTTGAACTCGCAAAAAAAACGGGTGCGAGGCTTCATGTCTTGCATATTTCAACGGGAAAAGAAACGGCCCTTTTCTCTAATGTGCTGCCCTTAAAAGAAAAGAAAATTACGGCAGAAGCATGTGTACATCACTTATGGTTCTGTGATGAAGATTACGCCATGAAAGGAAATCTTATCAAATGGAATCCTGCCGTAAAAACCCAAGAAGATCGCGCAGCAATTTGGAAGGCGGTCCTTGAAAATCATATAGATGTTATTGCAACCGACCATGCGCCTCACACCCTTGAAGAAAAAGAACAGAACTATCTAAATGCGCCATCGGGTGGCCCATTAGTTCAACACGCATTACTTGCCATGCTTGAAAAATCAATTCAAGGAGTGATTTCAATAGAGCGTATTGTAGAAAAAATGGCCCATGCGCCTGCGGATTTATTCCGTATTAAAAACCGCGGCTATATCAAAGAGGGATATTATGCGGATTTGGTGGAGATTAATCCCAAGCATAAAACAGCGGTTAGTAGAAACAATCTGTTCTATAAATGTGGGTGGTCTCCGTTTGAGGGAATCACGTTCAGCCATGAAGTAAGCCGAACATTTGTTAATGGACGTTTAGTGTATGAGGGCGGTAACATGATTGAAGGTAGCAACGGAAAACGTCTTTTGTTTAATCGATTATGAAACTAGCGGTGAGTGTATTTTGCTTTTTGCTTTTGTTTGCTTGTCAATCCACCAATGGACATTCGGCTGTAATTGAAGAAAATAAAATGATCGACGTTATGGCGGAAGTTTATATCCTTGAAATGCATTATCAAAAAAACTATGGTGCTCCTGTCCAATACAAGAAACAGCTCGACCGTGCCTTAAAAATCCTTTTTTCCTCCCATGGCACAACCAAAGCTTCCTATGAAAAAAGTTTTGGTTTCTATGCCTCTAAACATGAGAAATTCATACAAATGAATGAAGCGGTTATTCAGCGATACAACACCCTGTTACTCGAAAAATAGCCCGTCATCTTCTTGCATTTTCAATTGTTCAAGATGTTGAACCAGCGAAACGATTAGCTGTTGTTTTTGGTCCCCATCCACGGGTTGATTTTTAACATACTCTTTTAATACAAGTTCAGACTCTAGGAGTTGTTGCTCTTGAAATGGACCTTCCATCTGTTCAATCAGGGTTAAACACTCCAGGGTGCCTAAATAATCTAATTGTACCGCTAAGGCCACAAAAAAAGCTAATTCACCACTAAAATCTAACCGTGTATTCCACAACACATTAACGATTTGTGCCTTAAAGTCTTTAAACTCCTGATTTGAGAGTAAATCCATCCATGCTTCCCGGGCTCCTTTTACTGAAACAGAAGCTAATAACTCATAAAGCGCCTTTTTATGGGGCAATTCCTTGTGCAGTAAATAGCATTTAAAAAGATCGGGTAATTGACTTGTTTTGCCTTTTTCTTCCATTAATTCCACTCCGCTTAGAACCGTTTCTAACTCGGTGGATTGAAGCATTTCAAGAGGGGTAATTTTAGTCGTTGACATAAGGTTCGATTAAAAGGGTTAGTTGAATAAAAGATGCTACCGAAAGTTGCTCTGGGCGCTGTGATTCAAACTCCTCGGTTAATATTACGTTCGGAAAAACGGCCCTAATTGAATTGCGCAAGGTTTTTCGGCGTTGGTTAAAGGCGGCTTTTACTACTTTAATGAAAAGTTTTTCATCACAACCTAAGGAGGTTCGGGAGTTTCTTACGCAGCGGATTACGCCAGATTTTACTTTTGGGGGTGGATAAAAGGACCCTGGCTCTACAGTAAACAAGTAATTAACCTCATAGTACGCTTGCATCAATACGCTTAATATTCCATATTCTTTGCTTCCAGGGGGCTCGGCAATTCTCCGCGCCACCTCTTTCTGAAACATTCCGAGAATCAAGGGGATTTGATCCTTTGCCGCCAAACATTTAAATAAGATCTGAGACGAAATGTTATATGGAAAATTCCCCACCACACAAAACTGCGCTTCTTGGAAATACTCACTAAAGTTTGCCTCTAAAAAATCTTGGCTATATACCTTATTAAACGATGGATGTGCTTTTTTTAGAAAAAGAATTGATTCCAAGTCTACTTCAAATGCGCAAAAATCAATGTCGGTTCGTTTAAGAAAAAAATCAGTGATGGCGCCCTTGCCAGGCCCAATCTCCACTACGTTCATCGGTGTAGCAAAAACGGGTAAGGCCTCTGCAATTTTCTCACAAACCGCTGTATTGATTAAAAAATGTTGGCCTAAGTGTTTTTTTGCTTTAACATTCATGGGATGAGCTCTGAAATTAAATCCATAGTCGTTCTAAAGGCCACAAACTTACCTTCGTACCGAGCAGAATGCTCCACCTGTAATCGCGGTGCGTGGACCAAAAGATACCGTTCATAATCTTCTTTACTTAAGGCCCAATAAAGTACTGAAAACGTACATTCCTCTGCTTCATTCCCGTGTACCTTCGATAGCACACACTTGTGGAAGCACTTAGTTTTAAGGACCTCGGGAATATGACACTCTTGCATCCAACAAACCCAATCGGATTCTATAGATGGGTCAATACTAACGGATACATTATACAACATAATTAGGGATTCAATTTAAAACATTGATATGGGTTAGTAAAGGAGAACTCTTCTCCCCAAGCTCCTCGAAACACTACAGCAAATGATAAGCCTCCGCCAAAGGTGTAAACCTGCTGAAGTCCTTGATCGAAATTATAGTCCCACACATTAAAGGGTATGTTAGCCGAGCCTGAAAACTCTTTTCCGGGTAAAATAAGAACTTGTGTGCCTTTCATTAACGTACATTGTTGCGTGGTGCCTGTGCGTATCAAGAGGCTATAAACCGGCGAACTCGTTTGCTCATTAAAAGCAATTAAAAGCACGTCATAGGAAGATGAGTTCTTACAATTCAGGGTGGCTTTTCCATTAAATTCAGTAAGCGAAGTTGTGCCTTCAATGGTATTTTCAACGGTACTATCCTTGAGTGGAATAGGGTTGTAATAAAAGTCATTTAAACCCTCAGATAAAGAAGAGTAAAGGGCTTCTCCCTTCTTATTTACAAAGGCTTGCCTGATTTGATAAGTAAGCCCACTTGAACTTGAACTTAAGGAAACTGTTGATCTAAGGGGTTTATATCTTTTTAAGGTTGTATCGATAAAAACACGCTCCTTTCGTGTAAAATAAACTAGGGAAGAGGTCGGGGTGAATGGAGCAGAGTCAACTTCCCTTGCAAACACCCAATTTACCGTAAATAAAACCGCGAACATTCCTAAGACACCTAAGACCAAACGAAACATTAATGGCCGATTCAATTTACCCTTCTTTTTATCCTTCTTTTGAATGTTTAATTGTCCCTTCTGAAAACGAATCCATGCCTCATCAATGGCTATATTCACAGCGTCTGGGCAAGGCATTGATCTTAATTTGGACAAAACAAATCCCGCCGTAGCCGATGAACAAAGGGGGTTGTTTATCCGTTGAAGGGAGCATTCTATGAATTCAATGCGCAAGACTTCCCACTCCTTTGGAAAGGCCCGGTAAGCATCCAACTTACTGGGTGAGACAAAATTGTAAACGGCTTGATTGTAGGCGCTCTCCGACTGGATTGACGCTGGGAAATCCAGATCATTTTGCTGGGTTATTTGTCGTGAAATATGCGGCAATTTCACCTTAATTGCTGTTGAATCAACTACACAGAAATAACTCACGTAATCTGTCAAGGCTCCCCAAAAGTCGTCTTCTCGCGGTTTGAACACCGGTAAAAAATGTGCGATATAGCCTTTAAAATCTAATAACATTGAATTCTTAAGAAGCATCGAAGGATTCTTAAACCTGGTGATTTCTTTGCCTTGTAAGAATGACAATAAGAAGGGATTCGATTCAATCCACGCATTGAAAAGAGCGGTTTTTTCGGATTGAATCTGCTCAAAACAAATCACTTCATCAAGTGTACTCAAAGCGTTACGTTCAGACTGAGTATAAAAGCGCATCGTCAAAGGTACTGATTTTTAATTCCAAGTCTTTTTGTTATCTTTGATTTAAAACTTAAATAAAACACGATGAAAAAACTATTACTTTCTTTTGCTGCAATCGGCCTGTTGGCATGGTCTTTTGAGGCTCAATCTTGCATTCCCGGGGCGAATTTTGTAGATTCAACGTTTGGTGTTTGGCCCGATACGGTTCAAAATCTTCCTCCTGCGGTTGTGAATGCATTTTATTCAACTGATCTTAACTTTAAAGCGCCTGCGGATGCTGGTGATGTTCCTGGGAGTCCAGCAAGTGGCGCGATAGAATCCTTTACCGTTTCATCGGTGGCAGGATTGCCTTCCGGTGTAAATTATAGTTGTAATGCCCCAAACTGCACCTATGCTGGTGGGGATAACGGTTGTGCGAATGTATATGGTACACCAACACAAACGGGGGTTTTCAATATTACCATCTCCATAGACGCTCAAGTTAATGTCGGATTTGGAATTATAATTCCCTACTCACAATCCTTCAGTGGATACAAAATCGTTGTTGGAACCGCCGGAGTAATCACTGGAGTAATGGAGCCTCTTCATGCTTTTCCTAATCCTTCCAATGACATTACAACCGTTGAAGGACTAAACGGAACTCGTCTTACTTTGAACAATTTAAACGGTCAGGAATTGTTGGTTGAATCCATTGAAGGCCTTTCTACCGCTGACCTAAACCTTACTACCCTGAATGCAGGTGTTTATTTTATCAATGTATATGGAGAACAAGGGGTTGAAACAATAAGAATGATTAAAAATTAATTAAGGGAAATACCCTTAAAAGGAAAAGGCCGCAAAAGCGGCCTTTTTTATTATTCGATATGTTGCTTTACTACCTGATAAATTTCCAATGTGGTTTTGTCATAGACGTAAACCAATACATGCATGTTGGCCGCATTATAAGTTCCATCTAGTTGATTTGGCACGGCGAAACTATAATTCACATAGTACTTATCCCCGATTAAATCTGCGCTGATGAGCGTGCGACCAAATGGCGTATTATTCAAATTACCTCGATGTATATCGCGGTGGATGTACGTTGAATTGTGTGAGTTATCACTCATTTTTTGATCGCCCACTAACGAGTCTTCAACTAAACAAGCAACAATACCTAATTCTGAAGAAATGGTTTGATTAACTTTTTCAACTTCCACGTGTAAAAACGCGCCTTTAGTGCTCGAGTAATAGTTAAGGGCTGTTTGAATATTAACGTTCAATTCATTTTGGGCAAGTACATTAGAAACCATTCCCGTCCATGCTCCTGGGCTCTGAAAAACAACACCACCGCTATTAATTCTAGATACCGTTCCTCGGGGGTTTCCAATAAACCCGCCATCATTAATCCCAAAATATTGTGCGATTGCCAAGCCATCGGTCGTAGTAAAATCTAAGGGGTATTCCGGAAGCGTGACCGTTTGAAAATCACCAATTCCAGTGGGTCCGGCATGAATCGAAAGGGGGAAAACACGTCCGGGATTTGCTTCGTACAAGGCATGAGCAAGGTCAGCGGCGGCAGGACAATAAATACACTTATGCCCTGTAAAATCCTCTAGTAAGACATTTCTATTCACATTGGTGTTTTGCAAGAACTGTGGCCATTCATTCGCTAAATAATCCGACCAGTTACCGGGATACAACGTGGTATCCAATCCGTTTATTGATCCCGGGGGATAGGGATTTGATACGTGATCACAACTTGCACCCAAGGCCAGAATCACTACAAAATACCAGAACAATCGATTCATATCTTAAAAACTTTGAGTGAAACTTAAGGTAAGGCCATTATTAGCAGGAACAAATCGACAAACACCACCTACACAAAACAAACCAGCGCGTTGGCGGCCATAGGATGCCATAACGCGTGTCGATTCATGAATATAGCCGCAGGTCACGTTTGGATAATTGACGCGTTTCGATGCGTCGGGATTTCCATAGTTGTATTGATTTAGGAAACTCACAAAATAGCTTGGAGAAACGGTATATTCAACCAACGCGGTAGCCCAATTTCCTTTATCATTAATGGCTCCATCATCCTTCTTGTTTACAAACATTCCTTGTAGCTCAACACGAATATTATGTTTTGAATTGATTTTATAAGACGCTTCAACTACGCCAATGTGAGACGAAATAATCCCTGTGGCATCGTTCGAAACTTTTGCGATATCATTATTAATGACAATGTTAAAATAGGATACCAGTAGTAGGAGTTTCTTATTGATTCTACGAGTGATGTTAACGTTAATGTCTCTCCAATATAAACTATCGCTTTTGTCGAACATGTGCGTTTCATAGGCTACGCGGCTCGAATCTAACGGATTAATACCGCTCGTATGCTGAACTGGCCGGTACGTTGTAGAAGTATTTATGCCAAGGGTGGTGCCGTATTTTCCACCAAGTGTGGAGCCCTTTTTCAACGAATATAAAAAATCTGCTTGATACGCTACCTCTCCTAAGGGTTGTGTTGCATATGGATACAGTGTCGCCACCAAATTGTACGTGTGGGTTTTGTTGAGTGCGGGAAGGTAATTAATAAAAACGTCTTGAAGCTCTTTATTCCGGTCTGAGCGATAACTCATGTTATCGACCGATTTCGCAGACAAACTCAACCCAATTCCTTTCTTGGAATACCCAAAATTTACTACCGCGGCATGTCCAAAATTATAGATCTTACCATTGTCTAATGACGGGTCTTGTTCCTTCTGGATGTATTCCCCATCCAACCGAAAATTCTTGTACTTCAGGTTTACTCGTCCTCCATAGGCACCTACATTTTCAGGTAAGATTAATTGGTCATCGTCATCCAATTGATACTTGCTGACGAAACTGCCTCCCAGCAACACATCCAAGGGAAATGTTGAGAGTTTTTTAAAGGTCTCATTTAAATGAATGTCTGCATCTATACCGCGAACGATACCTTCTGAATTAATTACACGGCCTGCTTCAAAGGAAAGACGTTGCTTCCCGTATACTGCCTTGAGTTGAATGCCCTTGGTGGGTTTAAAAATAATGCGTGCCCCATCGAGTACATTGTCATAGCCAAGTGCACGGTCTTCATACGCTCTAAGTGCCAAGCCATTGCCAAACTGCTCGTAAAAATGCCCAACCGTTACATCTACTTTTGAATTCACGTAACCCGCATAACGCATACCGAGTCCTGTTCCGTCGAATCTATTTGGATATCCTTGAATTCGTGGCAGATAACTCTCCAAGCGCATTCCTGCTTTAAAACCCGAATTTGTGTAGAAGACATTCATGTATGAATTAACTAAGCCTTTCGAAGGTGGCTGCAGGGCATTGATGACCGGGTCATCGTTCAAATACTGAAACGTGGATTCAATGTTTCCGGTAAAATTTCCTTGAGACCAAGAAAATTGACCCATAAAAATGGTCATCAAAATTAATCCCCATTTATTCAATGCTAAGCTTTTTGATTTCTTCATACAGTTTTTCTTCGTCTCCTGGCGCATAATTGTTGTGTGTATAAACAATGTTTCCGTTCTTGTCTAAAAGAAAGGTATGAGGCACATTATTTACCCCCATGCTGCGCTTAAAGTCTCCGTTCGGATCTAGCAGTATCGTATAATCCCAGGCCTTGCCATTCACATAGGTAATTACATCGCGCTTTGTTTTTTCATCATCGATAGAAACCGCTACCAAGTTTACGCCCGTTTCCGTTTGCCAATCTTCATACAGGTCGTGTATCGCCATTAATTCCTTTTTACAAGGGGCGCACCAGGTAGCCCAAAAACTAATCACTACCGGTCCATCAAAACCAAATAAGGCAGTGTTCACCTCTTTTCCGTTAATATCCTTTAACAATACACTGGGCACTTTTTTGAAATCCAAAGAATCTGTTTTAAGCGGTTGAGCTTTACCAAGGATTGGCAGGCTCATAACTAGTAAGATAAAAAAATGTTTCATAATTAATTTCGTTTTGCCCGGGTTTACAAATACTTTGCCAATTCAAATTTACACGAAAAAAGAATAAATCTATGCTATGTATTTGGAAAGCGTCGTATTTTTATTAACTTTGAGAATATTGTTGATTACACATGACTAGAATTTTATCCCTACTGATTTTAATAATCTCCACGTTCTCCGCCGTTGCGCAGGACAACCTGGTGATATACCTTGACGGACAATCCACAGACCTTTCTTCCGGGGGCGCACCACACATGATTGCCGCGCCTTCTGAGGCAGCCTTTTCTGTAACCTTTAATGTTTATAATAATTCGGCAAACACGCAAAAATGGCGCATTACCCGGTCCCAAATATCTGTGCCCGCTGGATGGGCTGATGGCCTGTGTTGGGGACATGCAACGGATCCATTTGGGGGTTCTTGCTACTCAAGCACACAAATGATTGCTTCTCTATGGACCTCTCCGGGAGGAGCGGCTGCACTTTTTGACATCTTACCAGGAGAACATGGTAAGTTGAAGCCGGATTTTAACCCTGCAGACGGCGTTTCAGGGGCTGGACACTATCGGTATTACATCACCAATACCTCTGGCCTAACGTATTTAGACTCGGTAGATGTTATTGTAGATTATGTAGCGGATGTAAAACCCATCAAAGACCCAGTTTCCGTTACCCTTGTTCCAAACCCGGCAGATGATTATATTCATATTTCAGTTAATGGTTCAGAATCCTTTCAATTTAAGATTATAGACGCCATGGGTTCAACCATCATGCGTGATCAAGTAAGTTCATCGAAAAAAATAAATACCGCTGAATTTAAAAGTGGCGTTTACTTCATTTCTTTTGAGGGCCAATCAACCAAACCATTCACCAGAAAAGTAATCATTCGCCATTAAATGGCCGTACAATGGCTAAAAATAAGCACCGAGGTGCGCCCCATAAAAAATCTGAAAAACAATCAAGCGGTGGATATAGGAACCTATTGCTTAATGTGTTTGCAAAAAACCAAGGGGCAACATTAACCCACAAACAACTTTGTGATTTACTGTCCGCAAATACGCCGATCGAAAGGCAACGCGTATTTGATGCCCTGATTTCATTGGTTGAAAGACGGCAGCTAAATCAGCTGAACCACCATAGTTTTACCCTGCCTATTCAAACGCCCGAGGAGGGAGTTTTAGAAATGAATGCCAAAGGATTTGGATTTGTTCGAATAGAAGGCTCCAATAATGACGTGATGATTCGCGAGGAAAACAAAGGCATGGCGATGGATGGTGACCGTGTTCAATTCACTGTCATTAAAGATAGAAATGGAAAGCGAGAAGGGTTAATCCTTAATGTACTAGAACGCACTCGAATGCAATTGGTTGGAACCATTCAGATCAAGCACCACAAAGCCATATTATATCCGGATTCCGCGAAATTTGGGGTGCCCGTTGAAATTCCAGAAGGAAAATTAAACGGGGCGCAGCAAGGAATGCGCGCTGTGGTAAAAATAACCGTATGGCCGGAACAACGAAAAATGCCTTATGGTGAGGTTGTCGCGCTCTTAGGATATGCTGGAACAAATGATGCAGAAATGATTTCAATTCTCATCAATCAAGGGTTTGATCCGTTTTTTCCAGAGGAAGTGTTACGCGAAGCAAGTATGATTTCAACGGAAATCACCATGGAAGAAATCGCAAAACGACGGGACGCGAGATCAATTACCACCTTCACCATCGACCCAGTAGATGCAAAAGATTTCGATGATGCCATTTCCTATGATCTACTGGCTAATGGCAACCTAGAAATCGGTGTACATATCGCTGATGTTGGACACTACATTCAAGAGGGTTCGGCGTTGGATAAAGAAGCGTTAAAACGATCAAATTCAGTCTATTTAGTGGATCGTGTGATGCCTATGCTTCCGGAGCAATTGTCCAATGTGCTGTGTTCCCTGAGACCCCATGAGGACAAACTAACCTTTTCCGCATTCTTTGAATTCAATGAATATCAAGAAGTTATAAAATCCTGGTATGGAAAGAGCGTTATTCATTCCAATCGGCGCTATACGTATGAAGAGGTTCAAGAAATAATTGAGGGAAAAGAAGATACATATGCCCACGAATTACACACCATTAATAAAATCGCTAAATGGCTTCGTGCTAACCGCTTTAAAAAAGGCGCGTTAAACATCGTCTCTGAAGAGCTTCGGTTTGTTCTTTCTGAAACCGGAGTCCCTATTGGCACCTTATTAAAAACATCCAAAGAGTCTCATCAGTTAGTAGAAGAGTTTATGCTATTAGCGAATCGATCCATCGCTTCATATTTAACACCTAAAAAGGAACATGCAGAAACCCATACCACCGTGTATCGGGTTCACGACTTGCCCGATATAGAAAAACTTGGTTTACTCACCATGTTTTGCGAAAAATTTGGATTAGAATTACAAATCGATCAAATCCAAGAAGCCGCGTTAAACCTCAATAAGTTACTCAAGGCAATTGAAAACGAGCCTTTCTTTTCTCTGATACAGGGCATGGTGGTGCGTTCTATGGCCAAGGCAGTATACAGCACAAACAACAAAGGACATTTCGGTCTATCATTCAAGGAATATACGCATTTCACGTCGCCCATTCGAAGGTATGCGGACCTCATCGTGCATCGACAGCTGTTTGAAAAAACCTCCTCGGGCCGTGTTAAACACCGCATCACACTTGAAGAAATCTGTAAACGAATATCCAGCAACGAGCGAAAAGCAATAGAGGCAGAGCGCGAATCGGTAAAGTATTTTCAGACCTTAATGTTGATTGACCATATTGGAGAGGCCTTTGAGGGGATTGTATCTGGAATTTCTGAATACGGTATTTTTGTGCGCCTAAGCTCCAATAACTGTGAGGGAATGGTGTCGATTGCATCGATCACTGACGATCGATACTTCTTTGATCCTGAGCGTTATGTGGTGCTTGGAAAGCGAACAGGAAAAACGATTAACTTGGGAGACATCGTAACGGTTATTGTTGAGGAAGTAAGCCCAAGGAAACGTCAAATCGACTTGGTACTTAAATCGCATTAATTATTTTTCGGGAGAAAATGGATTTCCGCCAGAAACACGCTGTAATTCATGTCCTTTTCTGAACATTTTTTGAGTAACCGGCTTCCCGTTTTTGCCATAAACAATAAATAGTCCGTCTTTTAGGCCATTCTTGTAGTGGATTTCATTCATTTTATTACCCCTCCGATCATTTTGATAAAATTCACCGTTAAGAAGTCCATCTTTAAAGGTAGAAACCACTGCGGGAACAACCCCGCCAGGATAATAGTTAATCCATTTTCCAGTCTTTTTGTCTTGGTTATATTTCCCCGTTTCTTTTATTGAAAAATCCACTTGAGAATATGCTTTATAGTTGCCATGCTTAACGCTTTGTTTTGATTTAAACCCCATAGCGACTACATCTTTAGATGCATCTTTTAGCGTTTTAACCCGATAAGAGACCTCTTCTTTTTTGCTTCCATTATTATAAAACTCTGTCCATTTTCCTGTTTTATTTCCCATTTTATATCTTCCAAAGAGCAGTAATTTACCTTCGGGACTGAACGAATACCATGCGCCATTTAGTTTGCCTTTTTTATAAAAAGACTGATTTTTTAATCGTCCATTCGGCCAATAATTTTTCCACTCTCCTTGTTCAAGTCCCCGATCATATGCTCCCTCAAGTAAAAGGGTGCCGTCCTCGTACCACGTTTGCCATCTGCCTTGTTTTAAATCGGCAGCATAGGTGCCTTTTTTAAACGGCGTGCCGTCTTTGTAAAAATAATTCCAATCGCCTGCTTTTAATCCGTTATCGAACGATGCCGTATATGAAAGTTCTCCCGAAGAATAATAAAAACGCCAATCACCATGTTGTTTATCGTCCTTAAAAAAACCCGTCATTTCGTCGCCACCGTCCAATTTTCTCCAAATCCAAGGGCCTTCCTTTATTCCCATTCGATAGCTTCCTTCCGTCTGTAACACCCCGTTTTCATAATAGACTAAACAGGTGCCATCTAGCGAATCCTGAATAAATCCTTGCTTTTTCTCGACATTGCCGTTTGCAAAATAAAACACCCATTCTCCGTGTTTTTTTCCTGCGATGAACCCACCTTCAATCGATGTTCGTCCGGATGCAAGCAATTCAACAAAGGGACCATCTCTTAATCCATGATTAAACGTATATGATTCTTTCCTTCCCCCAAAGGTATAATATGTGTTCACTTGGCCTTTACCAGAAAAAACCGTTTGCGTATGCAACGAGTCATTCTCAAAATACGCCAATAGATATGTGGTGTCATTGCTAACTAATTCAGTTTTCCATGTGGAGGCATTTACATGGTAATAATTCCATAAACCATCCGGAGAGCCTAGCTGATAGTTTCCTTGGATTAGCAAGATGCCTTTATCATCATACTCTTTAAAGGTAGAATCCGGGACATTAAACTGAGCAAAATACTGTTGTTTAATTTGTTTGTTTGGAAAGTAGGTGGTTTGTTTGCCGTGCATTCGGTTTCGATAAAAATAACGCTCCTCTTCAAGCGTGCCATCTAAGGAATAAAAAAGCCACCTCCCGTGTTTTTCTGTGGTTATTGGATTAAATTCATCTACATAATAGGACCCTGTTGAGTGTATCCGCTTATTATTCGAATCCCAATAAAGTTTGACCTTTGGACTTAGGTTTTCAGATAGAATCTTTTGGCATAAAAGCGCAGGGTTAACCAACAATAGTAGTAAAAATAAACCAAGGTATTTCATGTTCATAAAACTAAAAGGTATACTCACGTTACACTTATAACAACTGCCTGAGAATAAGAAAAACTCCCGTCCCCAAAAAAACGAATCCGATAAGACTGTTTAACCCCCTAAGGAGTTTAACTGTTACTAAGGGCTTAATTTTATTGGCAACATAGGCTTTTAAGCAGTCTATGCCAAAGAAGGTAATTAATATTATAGTGATAAATATCACAATGTGTGCCTCGCTTTCGTAAGGCGCCACTAAATCAAAGCCTTTAGCAATAATTGCCAACCAGTAAATAACTACCCCTGGGTTTAGAAGATTCAACATAAATCCTTTTAAAACCAACATGGAGTTATCTTTATTCTTGGAAGATTTATTCGCTTTCTCTTCAGAATCCAGCAATTCTTCGTCAAGTGCTCCGGTACCCATCGTCACCTGTTTAAAAAACAAGTTATAAACTCCGTAAGCAATAAATAAAGCACCCCCTAGTACGCTTAGGATTAAATTGTTTTTAACGTCTCCGAGGCCTTTTAATTGATACGCAAAGAACAATGAAATTACAATATAAAAGAGATCGCTCAAAAGCACGCCTGCGTCAAAAATCATAGCAGATTTGAATCCTTTTGTAATGCTAATCTCTAGCAGCACAAAAAAAACAGGGCCAATCATAATGCTCAACAGAAAACCAATTCCGATGGCTTGGAAAACATACTCCATACCTACAAAAATAATCAAAAGGTTTAGGTACAGTTAAATCTGTTAGTTGCAATGAAATAAAAGTGGAATAATCCTTATCTTTGCCTTATTAAATCAGATTCATGAGAACGAAATTGGCCAATGATAAGCTAGATGCTATTATTAAAACGGTAGAAAAAGAGGGTGTTCACGCCCCTAAATTAATTGATGAATTAAAGGCTTTGCGGGTTAAAGCCTTGGAAGAAAAAGATCCATTAGTGGTAAAAGTACTTCGATTAACGTATGAGTACTTGGGCGAAAATGAGTCCTTTGCCGTTGAGGGTCAATTTGAAGAAGACGAGGATGGCAATGAATATCCGTTAGAAATTGAGGAAAAAGAGAATCTATTATATTTATTGTCATTATTGAAAAACGCAGAACAAAAAGTTAATCGGGAAGAATTGAAGGATTACCGTGATGCGATGAAAACAGAATTATATTAGTCCCTGAGGCAACGCTACCTAAAGTCTTTACGTCTATATCATACTGATAAGCGTTAGCTTAGATTTATTTAACTTGCAGAGAAAGCCGAAAAACTACCTTTTTCGGCTTTTTTAATTAACAATACCCGCAGTATTTTGCTGTATCAGAATGTGTAAAGGGTTGGTTTTCATCGAAAATTTGTGTTACTACTTCCGTAATCAAGGATTGAAAATCCAATAACAATTCATGCGTTGTTAGGGCGGTTAATTGCAAGGGGAAAAAAGCCTCTGTTTTTCGTTGAATCGCATATATCCCTATAGTTTCCGGGATTTTATTATAGTTATAGTTAAATAAAAACGCATATGTTGCCAATTGTAATGCATGTTTACACGCCTTAAACGACTCTGCAACCGTTTCTTTTCGTTTATATGTCACATCTTCTGTTTTAACCCGACCACTTTTGTAATCCACCAGTCTATAGGAGTTACCAACCCGATCTATTCGGTCAATAAATCCAATCCAATTTACAATCCGAGTCTCGCCTCCTATCGTCAAGGTCATGGGGGCTAAAAGTTTCGCCTCTACGCGATGAATATACACGGGCTCGGTTTGCGCTTGAATGTATGCGATGTCATTTTTTAATAAATTAACTACGAGTTCTTTTGCAACCGTCAAGGTTAGCCAGTTTTTTCCGGATTCAATAAGTTTTTCATCTTGACTTAGAAAAATCAAAAACTCTTCTCTTAAAATATCCGGTGCACGAGTGAGCATTTCTTCTATATCTGCAGGTGTAATTGCCGGTGGAGGGGGCGTGATTAAGGCTCCAGAAGCGTCCATTTCAACAAAAGGTTTAAAGAGTTTCTCTAAGGTATTGTGAATGAACCGCCCCATGCTGCTTGTTTCTAATTCCTCTTCAACAGACTCTTCCTCACCAAATTCAGCCAAATACCGGTAGTAAAAATCCAATGGGCAATTCAAGTATTTTCCAATGGCACTTGCCGATAAATATTTGGAAAAATAATTCTCCAATAATAGGTGAATTTGAGGGCGCTTGATAACCACGGCAGAATCAAATTCATTGTGTTCGGGAAACGCTGTGGTGTAAAATTGTCGCTCTAAGTTGCACAGAGGGTTTATACTGGCTAATTCCATTTCTAATTGAGCGATATATCGACTCGGCTCTGAGGATCCCATGGAATCATTCGAAATCGCATAGGTAATGATCACGTCTTCCGCGGTGTGTAACAAACGATAAAAGTGATGTGCAAATAACCCTTGTTTTTCTCGAGCCGTAGGGAGCCCTAAACCCCTTCGCAGGTCCATTGGAATCATCGAATCTATCGGATTGGTTGCTGGCAACATCCCTTCGTTCATACCCAATACAATAACCTGTTTAAAGTCTAGCATTCTTGTTTCTAAAAGCCCCATGATTTGAAGGCCTTCGGTGGGGTTTCCATGAAAAGCAATTGCTTTTTTTGTCCAATGCTGATTAAAAAATGTTCGAAAGGTTTTAAGTCCCATCAGTGGCAAACCCTCCTCGGTCAATGCTGCCATGGTTACTAACGCTTCTTGAAAAACGATTATTTGCTGAAACTCCAACTCAAAACCGTTTTCTAACCGTTTTGCTAAGCGTGCCGCAAACGATTGCATTAATGTTATCCCCTCCTGATAATTAGCATTCCATGCCGTAAATACAATACCGGTAATCTCATCTAACCTAGGCGCAAACGAAAGTCTATTCGGGTGCTGAAACACTTTATTTTGTTTTATGGTATTCCTCTCCCACTCATTAATCTTATTGAGGGTGTCCTTATCCAACCAGACCGAGATTAATGGGTGCTGAAACAGCAACATAAGATCTTTATAATACGCTGCTTCTGTTTTAAATCTTATTTTGTTTTCTTGTATCGAAAAGATTAAGTCGATTAGCGATTTAATTGAAGTTTGCTTCAAAGGAAGTCCAATGGTTATGTTTGCTCGAAGAACAGAAGCGGGAATATTCTTCATGAGCGGAACAATCAGGGATTCATCGGCCAACAACACCAGCGTTTCATTGAGTTCGTTAGGTGATTTTTTCGCAAGTTCTGTAGCCGCTAACTTCACTTGGCCAGTCACTTGTGAACAGGCAACAACACAGATGTTTAAAGGGGTTTTAGCGATTCGGTCTGCAACAAATGGCGTTTGTTTTAGGTTAAAGAAATTAAGGTTTTGACGAATGAATGCCCCTGCTTCATGAAGCGGATTATCCAAATAAAACCGGTCACCATCTACCCAATAGGTGGCCTGTTCGCGCTGCATCAATGTTCGGATTAGCGTTTGTTCTCCCAGCGACAAGGCATTGAATCCAATAAAATAATAGTGTTTTTCTGTGGGGATTATATCCACAGCAGCATTAGCTAAGGCTTTTATGGCTTGTCCGGAGGTGATTTTATTCAAGGGCAATAAGCGCTGATTAAAGGCCTTGTAAATTGCGGGTAGTTCATCCCAAAACTCCATAAACTTGCGTTGACTTTCTGACAAGGGCTGAGAATCATCTAAATTCCAGCTTTCTAGTTCTTTAATGGCAATTAAATTTTTAAAGACCTGGTCTGCATCCAATAAATATCGATTAATATCCTCAAAATCGTCAACGACCATGGGGCCCCAATTTAAAAACTCATCGAATGAAATGCCCTGAAACGTATCGGTTTCACTCATGACGCGATACAAAAGAAATAATTGGCGGGTTTTATCAATGATTGCCGGGCTAGTCCATGAGGCTATGAATTCTTCAATGGTAAAGACCGCGGGTAAAAATATTGGCTTTTGATAGGCTTTTGCTATCGCCTCTAAAAGATACTTTTTTGCTCGTTTGGAGGGGATTATTAACACAAAACCAGCACTATCGGGGTGTCGTGCAACCAGCTCGGCGGCACATTCTTGAATAAATTTTTTCATGAAATAAAGTAACGAATTTAAATCTTTATGATAACGAATAAGGCACGATAAGTCTCAAATAATTGCAGCGCCTATTCTAAAACGATGTTGTTAAAAAACTTGATCGGCCGGTCTGAATTCATAAATTTATTTCCCCCATAACACCGTGCCACAACTACGTGGGTTTCATTGATTAGAAGTCTTGTCCATACCAATCCCTCCGGATATACATCACTTAAGCCTTGTGTGAATTCCGTGCCGTCATCTAAAAACCCCATAACGTATGGGCTTTGAGGGGGACTAGCAATGAATATCTCGGAATATTCAAGCAAAGAAAGGCTTGTGTCTCGCTCTATATACTTTATCTCATACGTGTTCCCTTGCCCAAGTTCTTTGTAAGTAAATACGGTTTCACTTGTGCTTGGATTTGATGTTTTTCGTGCCCGTCCAGGCATGCTAAACTTAAGCCAGGTGGCATCAATTTGCTCCGCAAATTCAAAAGAGCGCATAGCTTTCAATGTGAGGGCTGCCTTACACGGCTTCTCGGACGTGGTAAGTTGGACGGGGCGTAGTATAAACCCTTTTTCCCGCAACAAGTTCAGAATGCCTTTCTCCCCATACAAATGCCCTGCGCCAACCGCAAAAAAGACAGAATCGGCTAAACAATGACTGGCAATATTGATGGTCATCGAGGCATTTCTTTGTTCAATTAGTTTTTTGTACGCTTCCTTGTTTCCAACTAATCCACCTTTAATCAGGCGGTCAATCAGATCAATTCTTCCCTCTAAATAAAGCGATTGTAATACTTGTTCCTCTGAAAGTCCAAAACGGAACCTGTTTTGTTGTTCTACAAACGGAATCTCTTCCACCGCTTTTGTTTGCTGCGCGATAGACTCAAGGGCCATAACGGGCATCTTTAATAATTCCGCTTTTTCTTGAAACCATGCATCCATGAATTGCGGCATACCGTCTTCATTGCCGTAATATGTTTCTGTAGGTTTACCGGAAGCGGTATACAGTTTGCCCTTTCGGTCTAATAATGGCATCGCCCGATTCGGTATCGGGTCTTTGTCGATAAACAAATCGAATACATTAACCTCAACGGCAAGGGCATTACATCGCAAAAGTGCTTCATATACTGAATCCGGGAAGTCAAATACCGATTTATCATTCGTATGCAGTGTTCCAAAGAGGTATGACCGGCCTTTAGGGCTATTAATTTCCCACAATAAGGTGCCCTTTGAATTATATGTTTGGGCATAATGGGCAAGGCTATAAGCCAAACAAAGCAGGAATAAAAAGTACTTCATTGGTTAATTTACCATGGTAAACACGTGATTAGTTGCAAATGCGTAAGGAAAAAAGGCGAGTGATGGCGACTCCTTGGTGGCAATAAGTTTTCCTTTATACCCCTTAAAGATGGCGCCGTGAGTGGTTTCAAGACCCATGGCAAACGCGGCATTAATGGTCAGTGCATTAAATGCTTCTTCTGGCGTCAACTTCATTTTTATACAGGCTAAAGACCAAATAAAAAATAGATTGGCCGTAGGCGATGAACCTGGATTATAATCACTGGCTAAGGCAATGGGTATTCCTTCCTCCATTAATTCCCTCGCAGGGGAAAAGGGAATGTTTAAGTAAAATGAACATGCTGGAAGCAAGGTCGCAATTGTTTTTCCTGATTTTAGAGCCAGGATATCTTTTGCGTCTAACACTTCCAGGTGATCAACCGTTATTGCATTGTTTTTTACCGCCTCTTCAACCCCCCCAATAGCAGTGAATTGATTCACATGAACCTTTAGCTTCATGTGCGTACCTTGAATAGCTTGAGCGATTAATTCAATATCGACCGCATCAAAATAACCGGTTTCGCAAAATAGATCTATATAATCTGCCAACCCTTCCGATATTACTTTAGGAATCCACTGATCTACTACCGCATTCATAAAGCCTTGTTTGTTTGATCTATACTCCTCTGGTAGGGCGTGGGCAGCTAAAAACGTGGTTTTGATGGGTATATCAAGATGTGCTTTGATTCGTTTTATTACCCGCAGCATTTTCAACTCATCCGATAGCGTGAGGCCATACCCGCTTTTGATCTCCAGTGCTCCTGTTCCACCAGCAACTAATGCTTGAACCCTAGGAAGGGAAATCTCAAACAGTTCCTCTTCAGAAAGCGCTTGCACGTGTTTCGCGCTATTCAATATTCCTCCACCCTTTGCTGCAATTTCTTGATAACTCAAGCCCTTAATTTTATCTACAAACTCTGTTTCTCTTGGCCTTGCAAATACGGTATGCGTATGAGAATCACAAAACGCCGGTAAGACAAAGCGACCTGAATAATCGTAGATTTCCTCTGCCTGATATTCGTCGGAAATAAAGGACTCCATGCTACCAAAATCAAGCACGGTATTATTCTCAATAACCAAAAAAGCATTGGATATTATCGGTACGTGTTGGAATTCACTCCCTGTGAGTGGGGTAGTCGGGAGTGCTCTAACTTGAACCAGCCCCTTTATGTTGATATATACCTGTTTGGTCATCACCATCAAAGGTAATATTAATAGCCCAAGCGGGGGATAGACCCTTAGAAAATTCAATTAAAAACAGTATTTAATGCGGTTAATGGATTTGGGGAAACTAAGCGGAATCAGCGCAACGGGAAGGTCCGCATTTGGCGCCACATGTTATTCTGCATGGGCGCGCTATTGCTTACGCTGGTTTTTAGTACCCCGGGCCGGAATCGAACCGGCACTCCCGAAAGAACAGGATTTTGAATCCAGCGCGTCTACCAGTTCCGCCACCGGGGCCTCATAATGAGGGGACAAATATACAATAATTCTAAGAAATAAAAAGACCTATCTAAGGATGGTCAGTGAAGAAAACTGATTACACCACGTGCCGTTTTCATCTTTAGCCGTAAAATAATACTGATAAGTACCCGCGGGAGCAGGATCACCATTCAGTAAAGAACCATTCCATTTGAAGTTGGGATCAGTGGAGGAATAAACAAGTTTATTTGCCGCATCCAAAACAACCACATTAAAATCCGTTAAGCCTTCTGAATCAAGGGAAATCTCGTCGTTTATGCCATCACCATTCGGAGTAATAGCATTCGGCATTACAATCCTCTTTTTAACACTTGATTTTTCTGTTGGAAGCAACTCGGTTAAGGCTATTGGCTGTGGGGAATTATTTACAATTATAGCGGAAGGATTTGGCGCTTTAATTGGTTCTTGCGCTACCGATAAGAGGTCATTTGATGATTCGTTCTTTAGCATGACCAGATTACCCTCCCTTTCCGTTTTAACGCTCGGGTTTTCCTCTACTACTGTGCCAAACACACTTTTAATGACGGGTTCAGTTTTTAACATACCGGTGCTCGGATTAATCCTTTCCTCTTTCCTTAAATCCTGCGGAGTATTTTCATTGTTCGGCGCCTTGTTTATTTTTTCAGCGGCGTTATTCGCTAGATTGGCGGTTGCAGGTCTTTCGTTACCCGAAGTAAAATAAACCACACCAACTGCTATTGCAACAATAGAACTTACGATGCCAATCCAAGCGCCAAAACCAAGACCGGCGCCTCCAGAAGAAAGGCCCGCTTGTGTGGAAACGCTTTTCCACAAGGCTGGATTAACCGGCAATTCGTGGTTGCCTAGTTTTTCTTTCAATACTGATTCAAAGGTCTCTTTTTCCATATTATCGTTCTTCTATACGTTGTCTTAAGTAAGCTCTAGCTCTTAAATATTGGGATTTTGATGTGCTTTCGGAAATATTCAGTTGTTCAGCAATTTCTTGATGCGAATACCCTTCGATGGCAAACAAATTAAATACCACACGATACCCAGTCGGCATTTTTCGAATCAAGGCAATCAAATCTTCCGCCATTAATTGCGAAGAAATTTCTTCTTTTACCTCAATGCGATACGAAACATCGTCTATGTTTTTATCAGTTACGAAGCGTTGATTCTTTCGGAGTTGATCAAGGCAACTATTTACCATAATCCTTCGGATCCATCCTTCAAGTGGACCTTCCGCTTTAAAATCCGATAGTTTATTAAACACCTTAACCATACCTATCTGAAACACATCTTCTGTTTCGGCGTGGTCCTTCATATACCGCGCACAAACCGCCAACATTTTAGGAGCAAACTTGTCAAACAACGCTTTTTGAGCCCTTGGTTTACCGTTCAAACATTCCTGCACAAGTAACGCATCTTCCATGGGCTCGCGACTATTGACTATTTTTGAAGAATAAAGGTTGCATAGACATGGGAAAGGTACATATTTTAATTTTGTTTGTTTTTAATTCGTGGCTTGGCAGTTCGGGTGATTGGGCGCAAGTTAATCCAGCGATCCGATATCATGCAGTGCTGCAACTAAACGATCGAAGAGCCATTCCTTTTGAAGTTTCCTACACCGCTGGAAAACAACCTGGCCTAACGATACACAATGGTGAAGAACGGATCGAGTTGCGATTTTTAGTTGAAAAAGCCGATTCTATTTACATGGAATTCCCTGAAATTGCGGGGAGAATCATTTTTCATAAGCAAACCTTACACGGACTATGGATCAATTTAAACAAGTCGAATGCCACGTCGTATCCCTTCCTGTTTTATCTGGCAGCGGAAGGAATGGACCCCAGATTTGATTTACCCTTAGACCTCGTTGCTCCGACGTTCGAAGGAACATATGACGTAATTTTCACGGATTCCGAAGGCGACGCTCAGGCCATTGGAATATTTAAACAACAAGGCAGTAAAATAGACGGGACATTCCGCACAGAAACTGGCGATTACCGATATTTATCTGGCGGGGTTTTTAATAGTGTAATGAAGCTGAGTTGCTTTGATGGGGTGCATGCCTTTTTATTTGAAGCTGCAATGGATGCGGATGACTCTACCGTAATGCGTGGAGACTTTTATTCAGGAAGTAAATATCATGCAACGTGGACAGGCGTGTTAAACCCAAACGCCAAACAGACGCCACCAAACGCAATAAGCTGGCCAACCGAACCCATGGCGGCATTGAAAATTACCATAAAAACCAATAAGGGAAAAGAAAAGACCCTAGACACCGATTTCTTTCATGGAAAACCTACCGTCATTCAACTCATGGGGACGTGGTGTCCGAATTGCCTGGATGAAAGTAAATATTTCATTGAGTTAAGTAAACAAGATTCGTTTAAGAACATGCGTTTTATTGGAATTGGATTTGAACATGGTAGCTCAGATAAAGACCGCATTGCGCGGCTGAAGAAATATCAAAAAAAAATGGGTTTTACCTATCCCGTATATTTAGGTGGTGGTGCTTCTACTAAAGATGCGCATACTGTTTTTAATCAGCTGAATGGTGTTTTCTCTTTTCCAACGACCATTTTTCTTGATAAAAAAGGCCGAATTGTACAGGTGAATTCGGGATTTGATGGCCCTGCCACCGGTGTGTTTTATAAATCGATGCAAGAAGAAACAGAACATTTATTGTTAAAATTACTCCAGGCGGATGAATAGCATCTATATTCTAATTCCTACCTTTGAACAAAAAGAAGCAGTATGTGGTCAATGACGGGTTTTGGAAAAAGTAGCGGCGTATTTAAAGGGAAGAAGCGTTCCATTGAAATTCGCTCGTTAAATGGAAAGGGCCTAGACCTAACGGTAAAAGTTCCTTCCGCTTTCCGCAGCATTGAATCGATCATTCGAACCGAAATCGGACAGTCCCTAGAACGCGGAAAAATTGACGTGGGGTTATACCTTGAAGACAGCCCTAATACAAAAGTGAGTAATATTGATTTTGCCCTTGCAAAAGCGTATATAGCAGATATTAAGCAATTAATTAGCGAAGAAGCCCTTGAACCCGCTGAATGGGTTGGAACGCTTACCGCATTGCCCGGTGTAATTAAACAACCCTCGGAAGAAATTACGGTAGATGAGCAGGAGTTTATTCTCGGTTTATTAAGCGAGGCCATTCAATCTGCAATAAGCTTTCGAAAGACAGAGGGCAAGACCTTGAGGGATGATTTAGAATCTTCATTACTTCAAATTGAGTCCTTGGTTTCACACCTTGAACCCTTCGAAAAAGAACGTATTTTGGCTGCTAGAACACGCTTAGAGCAGGCTTTAAAAGAAATCGACAACCAAGACACTCAGAATCGGGTGGAGCAAGAGCTTCTGTTCTACATGGATAAGCTTGATGTTTCTGAAGAAAAAATAAGATTGAGTAGTCATATTACTTATTTTAGAGAAACCATGGCATCCAATGAATCAAGCGGGAAAAAACTTGGGTTTATTGTACAGGAAATGGGACGAGAAATCAATACCTTGGGGAGTAAAAGCAGTCATGCAATGATGCAACGAATGATTGTGGAAATGAAAAATCACCTAGAAAAAATCAAAGAACAGGTTCAAAATGTCCTCTAAGCCCTTACGTCTTGGGAAGTCAATTATTGTCTCCGCACCATCAGGCGCAGGAAAAACAACCATTGTGCATAGATTAATGACAGAAACACCTGCGTTAGCCTTTTCAATTTCAGCATGCTCTAGAAGTGCACGGCCGATGGAACAAGAGGGTAAAGACTATTATTTTCTGGGCGTGGAAGGCTTTAAAAAAGCCATCGAAAATCAAGAGTTCATTGAGTGGGAAGAAGTCTATACCAATCATTATTATGGGACCTTAAGTCGAGAGGTTCAGCGCTTATGGGATGAGGGTAAGGTGATTATTTTCGATGTAGATGTGGTCGGTGGCCTAAATTTGAAAGCGCTATTCAAAGAACATGCATTATCTGTTTTCATAAAACCCCCGAGTATAGAGATTCTTGAAAAAAGACTGCGCGCTAGAGAAACAGAAAGCGAAGAACGAATAGCCCTTAGAATTAAAAAGTCGTCGTGGGAGCTTTCACAAGCAGAATCGTTTGATGTTTGCATTCTAAATGATGACTTAGAAAAGGCGGTTTCTGACGCAAAAATGCAAGTAAAACGGTTTATATCCTCATGAAAATTGGCTTGTTTTTTGGTTCATTCAACCCCATTCATACAGGGCATCTTATGTTAGCCGAGGGGATAATGAATGAAACAGATTTAGATCAAATCTGGTTTGTAGTTACCCCACACAATCCCACCAAGAAAAAATCCAGTTTATTAGCAGACAATCAGCGCTTAAACATGGTGAGAGAGGCCATTCATGAGAACTTTACGTTTCGCGCTTCCGATATTGAATTCCATCTCACCCAACCCAACTACACGGCCATTACCCTTACTCATTTAAGAGAAAAAAACCCTGAACACACCTTCTCATTGATTGTTGGTGAAGATAATTTAAGGGGAATGAATAGTTGGTATAACGCCGAGTTTATTCGCTCCAATTTTAGAATTTTGGTATATCCGCGAAGTATTCAGGCGGATGAGTCCATTAGCATAGACGAAAATTCAACGGGAGGAAATATTGAGTATTTATCAAATGTGCCTGCCGTAGAATTATCTTCTAGTCAAATTAGAGCCTTGATTAAACAGCAAAAAAGCATAAAATACATGGTGCCAGAATCTGTAGAGCGGATGATTAAGGAAATGGGGTTTTATCGCTAATCTTCTTTTAGTGCAGGGTTTAATAAGGTTGCACACTCCCATAAAACCACACCAACACATACACTGACATTTAAGCTGTGTTTGGTTCCAAACTGAGGGATTTCAAGCACCCCGTCACATTGGTCTATAACCGCCTGATTTACTCCGTTAACTTCATTGCCAAAGACAAGAGCAATGTGCGAATCAACGCGTTTCTTCAAGTGTTGAAGGAATATGGTCTTCTCTGCCTGTTCCAGCGCATAAATTGTATACCCGGCGGCTTTTAATTTTACTATTGCTTCTAAGGCGTTTGAAGCATAGCTCCAAGATACTGTTTCTGTTGCGCCTAATGCGGTTCGGTGAATGTCTCGATGTGGAGGCACGGGTGTGATTCCGCACAACATTATCTCTTGAATGTTAAAGGCATCCGATGTTCTGAATACGGACCCCACGTTTTCGAAGGACCTTATGTCATCTAACACTACTACGACAGGCAACTTTTCTTGAGTTGAAAATTCTTCCGGGGATAGCCTGTTTAATTCCCAAAGTTTAAGTTTCTTATTCATGTTGAAAAGTCCTTTGTCGTTAATTTTGATATTAGGTTAACTCAACCTAATTTAGTTGCTAAATTCCGAAATCTAACTCATTTGGCGAAATCTACCTCCAGCGAAGAAACCCCGTTGATGAAACAATATCATCAAATTAAAGCAAAACACCCAGGCGCTTTATTACTTTTTCGTGTAGGAGATTTCTATGAAACCTTTGGAGAGGACGCAGTAAAAACTTCACGAATCCTTGGGATTGTATTAACTAAGCGAAAAAACGGGGCAGCTGCAGAAATTGAATTGGCTGGATTTCCTCACCATTCCCTGGAAACCTATTTACCCAAGTTAGTTAGAGCCGGTCAACGCGTTGCGGTTTGTGACCAGTTGGAAGACCCTAAAATGACAAAAACCATTGTAAAGCGAGGGGTAACGGAATTAGTAACGCCTGGGGTTGCATTCAATGACCAGGTCTTGACGCAAAAAAGCAACAACTTTCTTGCGGCAATTCATTATGGAAAACATGGCATTGGTGTTGCCTTTTTGGATGTGTCCACGGGGGAATTTCTACTCGGAGAAGGAAATATTCAGCGCGTAGAAAAATTATTGTCTGTTTTCAATCCAGCAGAAATCGTTTATCAAAAACAAAAACAAGAGGACTTTCGGGCGCTTCAATTCACGATTGATTGTTTTTATCGCCTAGACGATTGGGTTTTCACATCTGATTTTGCGGATGATCATTTAGCAGCCCATTTTGGCACAAAAAATTTAGCGGGCTTCGGTGTTGCGGAATATGACAATGGGATCATTGCTGCATCTGCTGCGCTCCACTACGTAAAGGAGAACCAACTGCAAGCCTTACATCACATTCGTTCCATTTCGCGTATTGAAGAAAAAGAACACCTTTGGCTTGATCGATTTACCATCAAGAATTTGGAATTGGTTTACCCGCAGCATGAACGGGCAAAGACATTACTTGACGTAATTGATTATACCTTAACGGCGATGGGAGGTCGTTTATTGAAGCGCTGGATCCTTTTACCGCTAACAAATCTCCAACAAATTCATGCAAGAAATGGGGCGGTTTCCTGGTTCTATTCAAATGAGCAGCCAACAGCAGCCATCAGAGACCAATTATCATCCTGTGGAGACCTCGAACGGCTGATCTCAAAAGTGGCCGTAGGGAAGGTTAATCCAAGAGAAATCCGACACATACACCGAAGCTTAGCGTTGATTAGCCCCATCCAAGAACTGCTCAGCCAAGGCAAATCAAATGAGATGATTGGTCAGCTTTCTAACTCCTTTCAGGCCTGTGATAAATTGCTTTGTCAAATCGATGAAATCATTGATCCTGCACCGGCTATTGCGGTAGGCAAAGGCGCTGTAATTAAAGCCGGCGTTAGTAAAGAACTTGATGATTTACGCAATATTTCAACCAACGGAAAGCAATACTTACAAGAATTACAAGATCGCGAAGCGGAAAAAACAGGCATCACAAGTCTAAAAATTGCTTTCAATAATGTATTTGGGTATTACATTGAAGTAAGGAACACACACAAAGACAAAGTTCCTTCGGAATGGATAAGACGCCAAACGTTGGTAAATGCCGAACGATACATTACTGAAGAATTAAAGGAGTACGAAGAAAAAATACTCGGTGCCGAATCAAAAATCTTTACCCTTGAACAACAACTGTTTTCCGATTTATTGGTTTCGATGGCAACACACGTGGGGGTCATTCAACAAAATGCAGCAACCTTGGCTCGCTTGGATGTGCTGAGTAGTTTTGCCGTGTTAGCCAAAGAACAACACTATTGTTTCCCCGAGGTTAATGAGTCTCTTGTTATTCACATCGAAGAAGGACGTCATCCGGTCATAGAAAAACAATTAAAAGGAGGAGAGCTATACGTGGCTAATGATTTGTATTTATCCAATGATGACCAACAAATCATGATGATAACTGGTCCGAATATGAGTGGAAAGAGTGCTGTATTACGTCAAACCGCATTAATCGTAATCTTAGCTCAGATCGGATCCTTTGTTCCCGCAAAAAAAGCGACGATTGGTTTGGTTGATAAGGTATTTACGCGCGTTGGTGCATCAGATAATTTATCTGCAGGAGAATCCACCTTTATGGTAGAAATGAATGAAACGGCAAGTATTCTAAATAACCTTTCGGAACGAAGCCTGGTAATTCTGGATGAAATCGGTCGAGGAACCAGCACCTATGATGGTATTTCTATTGCCTGGTCCATCACAGAATACCTTCATGAAAATAAAAAATATCGGCCAAAAACGCTTTTCGCGACACACTACCATGAGCTAAATGAGATGGCGGGGAGATTCGATCGCATTAAAAACTATTCCATTGCCGTTAAAGAATTAGGAAAAAACATCTTGTTTTTAAGAAAGTTAGTTGCGGGAGGCAGTGAGCATTCGTTTGGTATTCACGTAGCGCGGTTAGCGGGCATGCCTGATTGGGTTGTTTCACGAGCCGAACATGTACTTAAAGAGTTGGAAAACAGTCACCAACAGGTTGGCCAGTCGGACCTTGCTTTACTAGGAAAGCCGAATAAAAACAAGAAAGACACACCCATGCAGCTCAGTTTTTTTCAGCTCAACGACCCTGTGTTGGAACAAATTCATGAAAAGCTAATTGCCATAGACATCAATGTACTAACTCCTGTTGAAGCCTTGATGAAGCTGCATGAAATAAAAAAACTCACCGGGGGCTAAAATCCGTTTTGGATAAAAAATTGTTTTTTGTACATTTGCAACGCACAAGAGGTTAACCAAATGTTAACTATTGTACATGCGAGAATAGCTCAGTTGGTAGAGCGCAACCTTGCCAAGGTTGAGGTCGCGGGTTCGAATCCCGTTTCTCGCTCTGGATCGCTCGAGTGGTGGAATGGTAGACACGCCGGACTTAAAATCCTGTGGGCATTAGCCCGTGCGGGTTCAAGTCCCGCCTCGAGTACAAAGCCCTGACTTCAACGTTAGGGTTTTTTGATTTTGAAAAACTTGTGAATTGGCTTCCACCTTTCACGAGAACGTTAAGCCCCAGGGATTTATTCTTTTGGGGTTTTTCATTTGGAATCATCTAGGTTGTTTTCATCTAATTATCAAACAAAAACCGCGAGGGTTCATCCCCGAAGTTTCGGGGCCGCCTCGAGTACAAAGCCCTGAAGTCAACGTGAGGGCTTTTTATTTAATCCAATTAAATAAACCCCTTTTTCACCCCGGTTTTTACAATCTAACTTAACGAACCCGTTGAAATTTGTAACTTTGTTTGTTTTTTAAGGTAAACTAAAACCATGTGGAGTAGAATAGCAAGTATCATTTTAAGAAATCGGTTATATATCCTAACCATCATCTTTCTATTGACCTTGTTTTTTGGGTATTTTGTAGTAACTGATTTACGCGTAGACAATCGTTATGGCATTTTATTGCCCAAGGACCATCCCGTTCAGAAAAACTATGTAACGTTTAAAAAACAATTTGGGGAAGATGGGGCGACGCTAGTAATGGCCATTTCCTCCAAAGACCTTTATTCAGAAAAGAAATTCAAAGCATGGAAAGAACTCGGAGATAAAATTCTCGCACAACCCGGTGTGGAGACCGTTATTTCAGAGGCAACCTTGTTTAATATCGTTAATGACACGTCGGAACAAAAATTTGTCATACATCGGATTTTCTATGATACCACATTCAAAGAAAAATCCATTGATTCTATACGCGCCATAATAAAGAAGAATCCAGCGTATAAAAATGTCTTGTACAATGATTCGAGTGAGGTTTCTTTAATGCTCATCGGACTAAACGAGAAAGTACTAGAGGATAAAGTTAAATCCAAGGTGGTTTTTCACATTGAAGAGCTCACTAAACAATACGAACCCACCCTCGGAAAATTTCACTTTTCAGGATTGCCTCACATCCGCGTTACCGTAGCAAAACGAATTCTAAATGAAATGTTCCTGTTCCTTGGGCTTTCCGCTTTGGCTTCATCCCTACTTTTATATATATTTTTCAGGTCGTTTCGAATTGTTATACAGTGCAACCTGGTGGTTTTTGTATCGGTTATTTGGGCCTTAGGAACCATTGCATTATTTAACTATTCACTAACGATAATGATGGCGTTGATTCCGCCATTGTTAATTGTAATTGGCGTACCAAATTGTGTGTTTATTGTCACCAGATACCATCAGGAATTCAATCGGATGGGTAACAAGACCAAAGCCTTGTTTATTATGATTCGGCGCATTGGTCCAGTAACCTTTTTAACCAATTTAACTACTGCTGTAGGATTTGTAACGTTTACTAGCAGTGATCGTCTGGCTGAATTTGGTGTAATTTCCAGCTTGAACATTATGGTGGTGTTCTTTCTTTCTTTGTGCATAGTTCCAATTCTTGCTAGTTATAGTGCGCCGCCCAAGGAACGTCATTTAAGACACTTATCTCGGGTTTATTCTCAAGGATTCATTGAATATATTATTCTTATCATTACCCGATATAGACCCATTGTTTATGTGTTATCCGTAGTGATCTTGTTTGTAGGAATCTATGGGATGACTAAAATTACGGCCACGGGAAATGTTACGGGAGACATTCCAGAAAATGATCAAATTTCGCGCGATTTGAAATTTATCGAACGAAACTTTGGGGGATCTATTCCATTTGAAATCACCGTAAACTACAAAGAACCGGGGAAGCTTTTTAATGAAACGACCATGACACGCGTTGAAGAAGTTCAGCAAATGTTTGAGAAAGACACCTTGTTTTCTAAAAGTCTTACCTACCTCGACTTTCTAAAAGTCATTAATATGTCTTATCATCAGGGTAATCCAGCATATTTTAAGATAATCAAGAAACGAGACATGTTAAAACTGAAAGCATATTTCGAGAAATTTGACTTTAATAATATAAACAATGGGAATCTTTCGTTGAAAGATTTGGTAGACACAGCAAATACTACCTTGCGCATACGAACACAAATGAAAGACCTTGGGTCATATAGCGTAGCGCAAAAGGTAGACACCTTGAAACTTAAGGTGGATGCCTTGATGAATCCAGAACGAAAGGAATGGGAACGGCTTTTCAAAAAATATGAAAGAGGCGAGCACACCTGTTTTGATTCACTCGTTGCCTACCCTGCGATTGCAAATGATGTGATCCGTTCGGTCGCCGAAGGAGACGAAGCCCTACAATATGCGTTTGATGTTGATCCCGAAAAACTTTATAAGTACAGAACAAAAAAATCCTCCATTAAAAGACTCAGAAAAGCCATTGATAGTCAGTATTACGACGTTACTTTCACTGGGATTTCGGTAGTGGTTTCAGAGGGGACAAAGTACCTTTTTGTTAATCTTTTGCAAAGCTTATTGTTCGCTGTGCTTTCCATAGCATTGCTAATGGCACTGCTGTTTCGTTCTTTTAAAATCATTGTGGTTTCTATGATTCCAAACATTATTCCTTTGTTGCTTACAGCAGGGTTAATGGGGTATTTTAACATCCCATTAAAACCCTCCACCTTATTGGTTTTTGGAATTGCACTCGGCATTACAGTGGATAACGCAATCCTCTTTTTAGCAAAATACCGGCAGGAATTAAAGGCCAATGCCCATGACATGAATTATGCCATATTAACTTCATTAAGAGAAACCGGTCTTGGGATTTTCTATACTTCGGTAATTTTATTCTTTGGATTTATAATGTTTGTTTTTTCTCAATTTGGTGGAACTAAAGCGCTGGGATTGTTAGTATCAATAACGATTTTGGTTGGTATGGTGACCAACTTAATCATCCTGCCCTCGCTACTACTTTCGTTACAAAAACGGATTATGTCCAAGTCATTCGAAGAACCTTATTTCGAAATATTTAACGAAGAAGAAGACTACGACACGGATAAAATCCAAATCGAATAAACCCTCCGATTAATTTAATTTACGCAGGGCGAGCTGTAGTTCTTTATCTTCAAGCACATTCACTTGATATACCCCTGTTTCATCCCATAATTGTCTCGCAAACTCTACTTTCAACTGCTGGGTTATGCGTGCGCGTGCTGGTTTAGAAAGCAACTCATACCCACTAATCTTATAGGTTTTATAAGCGAATCCAGTAAATGCCTCAAGGTCGGCAGAAGTAAAGGTATAGGCGCCCAAACTACGAGCGGTTTTCCATTTACCTCGATTAAATTGGAGGGACTTAAACACATAAGCGCTAAACACTTGATTTACATTAAGTGCTGTTAAATAAAAGGAAGATCCCGCAGTATCTAACGGAACGAATTCATCGGGAACAACCCCTCCTCCCCCAAAAACCTTGCGGCCATTTTTTGTTTTATAGGTCTTCGTTTTATCCAAATACATTGAATCCTTGCTGAATAACTCCCCTTTAATATAACGTGCCTCGTCGCGCATGTAGGCATCATAATCTCCGGAGTAAGACCGTTGTATAGACCTGCCTGAAGGCATGTAATATCTTGAAACCGTCATTCGAACACTGCTTCCATCTCTTAATATTTGATCTTGTTGAACCAATCCTTTACCATACGTTCTACGGCCAATTAAAACCCCACGATCATTGTCTTGTAAAGCACCCGCTAAAATCTCTGCAGCTGAAGCAGAATTTTCATCTATTAGTACTACTAAACGAACGTTTTCTAAGCTTCCTCCCGACTCGGCTATAGCAACATCAGCGTCTTGGTTTTTACTCTTAGTTGATAAAATAATGTCGCCTTTGGGTAAAAACTCATCAGCAATCTGAATTGCTGATTCCATCACACCACCGGGATTTCCTCGCAAATCTAGCACTAGTTTATTCATTCCTTGGTTTAACAAGGTTTCGGCAGCATCCATAAATTCGTCATAGGTGGGGACAGAAAACTGATCAATGCGTAAAAACCCTGTATTTTGGTTTAACATGAAGGACGTCGACACCGTTTCTAAAGGGATTTCTCCCCTATTAATACTGATGCGTTTTTTTATTCGATTTCTAAGTACGGTTACATCCACATCCGTGCCGACATCGCCCCGCAGGGCCAACATTACCTTATCGGTATTTATTTTTTTTCCAGTAAAGGGCCTGCCGTTAATTGCAATAATCTGATCTCCACTTCTCATCCCCGCAAAAAAAGCGGGTGCATTGGGTATTGCTTTGATTACACAAATAGTGTCCTTAATGAGTTGAAATCGCACCCCTATTCCGCCAAAACTCCCTTCCATCGATTCTTGCTCCTCTTTTAAATCCCTGGCAGAGATATATCGAGAATGCGGGTCAAGTTTGTGAAGCATGTCGTTAATTGCGTTGTCAAAAACCTTGTTTTTATCAATGGAGTCAACATATTTATCATCCAGTGCTTCTAATACCTCCTCGAATTTGGATGCGCGTTTTGAATCCACATTTGGATGTAAGATATACCCCAAGCTGAAACCAACAACCACTAAAACAGAAGCAATTATTGGGTATAAAAATCGGTTGTTATCAGACATGTTCGATGGTGTTAATTTGAATAATTTGTACTCCAGCACTTTGTAAAAAAGTTAATCCACTGGTGTCTTTATAGGCCTCCATATATACTAAACGCTTGATGCCAGACTGAAGAATTAACTTACTGCAATCCTTGCACGGAGAATGCGTTAAGTACAGGGTTGACCCCTCTGTATTGTTGGTTGATTTAGCGACTTTAAGGATTGCATTGGCCTCTGCGTGTAATACATACCACTGAGTTTCACCGAGTTCGTTTTCGCAAGAATTAGGAAATCCTGAAGGCGTGCCATTATACCCATCCGAAATGATCATTCGGTCTTTTACTATAATTGCCCCAACCTTTTTTCGAGTACAATGAGACAAGATAGCCCAGGTTTGCGCAAGGCGCAAATAGGCTCGGTCATACCTTGCTTGCTTATCTTGGTTCTCCGTCATAATTACAAAGGTATTTAAAGTTGCTTAGGAATTAAACCTGC
>CANMTO010000017.1 GCA_947500755.1 Flavobacteriales bacterium | reverse complement strand
ATGTGCATCGGAACAGCATCTCCAAGTTTTACGGCCGTTGTATTCGCGCGTTCAGAATAGGTAAATACATGCAAATACGAAATATCAAGTGAATGTAAAAAGTCTACCGTTTCTTGAAAATCTTCCGCTGTTTCTCCGGGAAAACCAACAATTACATCCACCCCAATACAACACACGGGATTCAATCGTTTAATCTGTTCTACGCGGTCTTGAAAGACGGATCTCTCGTATTTTCTTCGCATCAATTTCAATATGCGATCGCTTCCGGATTGCAGCGGAATGTGAAAGTGGGGCATGAATCGCTTACTTCTGCTTAAACAAAAATCGATGATTTCATTGCTTAGTAAGTTCGGTTCTATGGAGGAAATCCGAAAGCGATCTATTCCTTCAAGGGTGTCTAATTCTTGAATGAGTTGGAAGAACGTTTCTTCTCCCCCTTGACCAAAATCCCCAATGTTTACGCCCGTTAGTACAACCTCTCGTACTGGACTATCCACTAATTTTTGAGCTTCTTGTAAGGTTTCTGCTATCGTTGCATTTCTACTTTTCCCTCGGGCCAATGGGATGGTACAAAAGGTACAGAAGTAATCACATCCGTCTTGTATTTTTAAAAAACTACGGGTGCGGTCGCCGGCACTAAAGGAAGGGTTAAAGGTTAGGGCATGTTTGATCGACTCGTGTTTAATCACTTGTTCCGAATTGTTGTAGTTCGCTTCAACTTCTTCCAGTAATTTGAATTTCTCGTTGGCTCCAAGGACCATGTTTACCCCTGGAATCTTGGCAATCGCTTCCGGCTTTAATTGGGCGAAACATCCCACGATGGCTACGTAGCCATTTGGATTGATTTCCTTCGCTTTGCGCACCAATTGCTTGCATTTTTTATCTGCATTTTCTGTAACGGAACAGGTGTTGATTACGAAAACATCGGGTTCTTCATCAAAGTTTACCCGGGCATAGCCTGCTTCTTCAAAACTTCGGGCAAGGGTGGAGGATTCGGAGAAATTGAGTTTACAACCGAGCGTATAAAACGAAACCTTTCGTTGAAATTGCATGTGCAAAAATAAGGTAAAATCATGGGTTTTTGTCCGCGCGGCACGTGCCTTTTATTGCTAATTTTGTTAAAACATCTTGCATGCGTATTTTTAATAATGTACTTGACACGATCGGGAACACCCCAATCATTAAAATCAATAGACTAACAAAGGATATTCCAGGTCTGATTTTAGCGAAAGTGGAAACTACCAATCCAGGCAATTCTGTAAAGGATCGAATGGCCGTAAAAATGATTGAAGATGCCGAAAAAGGCGGAATTCTAAAACCGGGAGGAACCGTCATTGAAGGCACCTCAGGAAATACAGGAATGGGCCTCGCCTTGGCTTGTATCATAAAAGGATACAAATTGATTTGTGTACTCAACGATAAGCAGTCTAAGGAGAAAATGGACATCCTCAGGGCAGTTGGAGCCGAAGTGGTGGTGTGTCCTACGGCCGTTGAACCTACCGATCCACGTTCATATTATTCCGTTTCACGACGCCTAGCTACCGAAATTCCGAATTCATGGTATGTGAATCAGTACGACAATTTATCTAACCGCACGGCGCATTACGAGCAAACGGGACCTGAGATTTGGGAACAAACCGATGGAAAAATTACGCATTTTGTTGTTGGAGTAGGAACGGGAGGAACCATTTCAGGGGTAGGTAAATACTTGAAAGAAAAGAATCCGAACATTAAGATTTGGGGTATTGATACCTACGGTTCGGTTTTCAAGAAGTATAAAGAAACAGGGATTTTTGATGAAAACGAGATTTATCCCTACATCACCGAAGGAATCGGAGAAGATATCTTGCCTGCCAATGTGGATTTTGATGTCATCGATCATTTTGAAAAAGTGACCGATAAAGACGCGGCTGTTTATACCCGAAGGTTGGCACGCGAGGAAGGGATTTTTGTAGGAAATTCCGCAGGTGCTGCAATCAAAGGCCTACTTCAGATGGGAGAACAACTCACCAAAGACGATGTAGTAGTCGTGTTGTTTCACGACCACGGTAGCCGTTATGTAGGTAAGATTTTTAACGACGAATGGATGCGGGAACGCGGATTTTTAGAAGAAGAATTGTTAACAGCAGGAGATTTAGTATCGAAGCATAAAGATAAGCCCTTAGTAACCGTTTATGCGGAGGAATTGGTTTCTCACGCCATCGCAAAAATGCGCACCTATGGGATTTCGCAAATTCCAGTATTGAAGGACGGGAAAATTGTGGGTTCTATTGAGGACAGTCACATGTATCAAGTGTTGGTTGATGATCCTGCGCTCCGAGATGCACCGATTTCATCCATTATGAGGGCTCCGTTTCCTGTGGTTAACCACAACACCCCAGTGGAAGAACTTTGCAAATTGATCAACAAAGATACCCCCGCCGTTTTGGTTGAATTAGCCGACGGTAAGTCGCATATTGTAACGCGATATGACATCATTTCAGCAATGGCCTAATGCCTGAATGTAGCGATCAATTGGGTAACATCGTTTCGATTCCAAGGAATCCACAACGGATTATTTCTTTGGTTCCTTCCATTACTGAATTCCTTTACGCCTTAGGGCTGGGCGATCGGGTTGTGGCGATCACTAAGTTTTGTATTTATCCCGACGAATGGTACTTAACAAAACCTCGGATTGGGGGAACGAAAACACCTGACATTGATAAAATTAAAGCGCTCAAGCCGGATTTAATTATTGGGAATAAAGAAGAAAACCGACAAGAAGACATTGCGGCACTGGGTGAATTTGCCCCGGTTTGGATGAGCGATGTGAATTCCATTCAAGACATGTACTCCATGTTGACCTCACTTGGGGAAATCCTTGGGATGGAGGAAGAATCATTGGCATGGATTACCCGGTGGAAGGCCTTTTTTGAAGAAAATAAAACCAAAGGTCAAGGTAAAAAGGCGCTTTATTTTATCTGGAAAGATCCGGAGATGGTGGTGGGAAAAGGCACCTACATCGATGCGTACATGCAGGCAATTGGCTACGCGAATTGTGTTGAAATGGGGCGTTACCCTATGCTGAGCGATTTGGATGAGGTCAATCCCGACGTGGTTTTGTTGAGTACGGAACCTTTTCCATTCAAGGAAACGGATTTCGGGTATTTTCAAGAACGCTTTCCATTCTCACAGATAATGCTGGTGTCCGGGGAAGAATTTTCATGGTATGGGGTCCGAAATGTTATCTAAGCAAGCGATACTTTTTTATGATGGCGATTGTGCCTTGTGCAATCGGGTAGTGACGTTTATCTTAACCCATGAGAAAGATTCCAAGATTTTATTTTCGGCCTTGGATACAGCAGCTGCTAACGAATTTCTTAGTAAGCAACCGTCCTATAAGAGGGAAGAGGATACCGTATATTTTTTCGATGGAAATCAACTGTACAGTAAATCTACGGCGGTCTTGAAGCTGTTGCCTTTTTTAAAGGGGTACTTGTTGATGCTGCGCTTGGGATGGCTTTTCCCAAAGGGGTTTCGAGATAAGATTTATGACTTTGTTGCCAGGCGAAGAAAACGGATTTTTAAGGAGTGTATAGTCGATGTTCGCTTGGCTAAGCGCTTATTGCAACCCTAATTGGCGCTCAATCCCGTCTATGAAGGCATGTATCACTTTAATGTGAATTTCTTGAGCGCGGTCTGCGTATGCACTGTGTGGTGCACGAATCTCAAGGTCTGCCAGGGAAGCTAATTGTCCGCCGTCTTTACCGCTTAAGATGATTGTTTTCATTCCTTTTTCTTTGGCGGCCGTCACGGCATGAATTACATTTTTTGAATTCCCTGAAGTTGATATGCCTAACAATACATCGCCTTCATTTCCTAAGCCCTCGATGAAGCGTGAAAAAACGAAATCATAGCCATAATCATTGGCCACACAACTTAAATGGGATGGGTCGGAAATGGAGATCGCAGCCAAGGCTTTTCGATTGTTGCGGTATCTTCCGCTCAATTCTTCCGCAAAGTGCATAGAATCACACATCGACCCACCGTTACCGCACGAAATGATTTTTCCCCCGTGTTGGATTGCTTGGCTCATCCACTGAATTGCTTGCTCAATTTTCTTGAAATTTTCTTCCGTTTGGAATTGTTTGAGCACTGATTCAGCTTCTTCAAAATGTGTGGCAATAGCAGGATGTTGCATGATGTTTTTTTTCAAAATTAATTAAATAACTGTTGGTGAATACATCTTTCTTACCTTTGACCTATGCGTTCCTATCACAATAAAGTAGTATGGATTACTGGAGCCTCTTCAGGAATCGGAGAAGCCCTGGCCCGTGAATTCGCGAATCAAGGGGCTATCTTAGTCCTTGCGGCTCGAAATGTACAGAAGTTGAATCAAATTAAAGACACCTTGCCAAATGCAGAAGTTCATACTGTTATTTCGTTAAATTTAACAGATCTTTCGAATGTGGATGCCTTAGTTTCATCTGTAATTGATCACGTAGGTAGGGTAGATGTCCTGGTGAATAACGGGGGAATCAGTCAGCGTTCTCTGGTGGGGGAAACCCCCTTGGAGGTGGACCGTAAAATCATGGAGGTTAATTTTTTTGGAGCGGTTGGGTTAACCAAATCCCTTTTGCCAAGCCTTCGAGAGGTGAAGGGTCAAATCATTGTTATCAGCAGCATTTCTGGAAAGTTCGGTTTTTTCCTTCGTTCGGCCTATGCTGCTTCCAAACATGCCTTACACGGGTTTTTTGAAAGTTTAGCCTTGGAAGAAGCATCGCACGGAATCACAGTAACCATGGTTTGTCCGGGTAAAATTAATACCGAAATATCGATGAGTGCGCTCAATGCGCAAGGCGAAACGCACAATGAAATGGACCATAATCAGGAAACTGGAATGCCTGCCGAGGTTTGCGCTCGTCAAATCGTACGTGCGGCAAGTAAGAATAAACCGGAGGTGCTTATTGGAAATAAAGAAATCATTGCCGTATATCTTAAACGTTTTGTTCCCTGCATTTTCCGTCGAGTAATCGCCAAGCAGAAAGCGACGTAAGCTTAACCGTTCCACGGGATTTCAAATCCCGTGGAACAAAGGCCCCAAAATCTCCGCTACAACCTTCGAATCAATATCATGTGTTCCCTCGTAGGCATGTACCTTGAATCCGAGTTCCAGATAGCTGTTCTTGAGTGCTTCCGCGCCTTCACCTTGGTAATATTCATCTTCCGATCCCAAAACGAAATGCATCGGGTTTTCTTTCGGGAAGGTTCCGGCATCTAAATCGGGTGGAAATACCGCAGCCCAGAGGATTAATCGATCGAACTGTTTTGGATTTTGCTGATACCACCGCGCTGCCGTGGCTGCGCCTTGAGAAAAACCTAAGAGTGTAATCGAATCTGGGGTATAATGTTCTTTCAATTCATCTATCAGGGCATTGAGCCAATGTACGTTATCCTCAATATCCATTTCCCGCACTTCTTTCGTCATCCAACTGGCACCAACTCGTCCACTAGAACCCTTCAAATAAAATCGGTGCGGTCCTTCTGGACAAACAATCAGATACTCCGAGGATAAGGCTTCAAATTTTCTTATAAAATACTTGGCTAGCTGACCATAGCCGTGAAGGGCGATAATCATTTTCTGCTTCGTTACGCTCGTCTGAGGTGCTTGAATTTCATAGCGATAGGTTTTGACCGACTTTAAGGTGTGTTCCATGGTTCGAAAATAACCATTAATTTTACGCATGTTCATTAAATTTAATCGATTCTTCCTGTTTCTTGTTCTCGTTTTGGCATGGATCCAGGATCCTTTTTGCGCCCAAAAATTATATATCTACGACCAGAACACAAACCTTCCGCTGAGTGAAGCGCTAGTTAAAAGCTGTGACGGTCAAACCAAGTTAAATCAAACAGGAATCGAAGGCTTCGTAACCATAATTCAATTTGCTTCATGCTACCTTATTGAGTCCGATGGCTACCTTTCTCGAACGGTCGGTTCTGATGAGATCAAAGCGAATTCAGGAAAAATACCCATGTTCCCTAACCAACATTCCGTGGATGAGGTCGTGGTTTCAGCAAGTAAGTTCAGCGAGAAACGAAAAGACTTGGCTCAGAAAGTACAGGTGATTTCCAAACAAGAATTGGTCTTGATGAATCAAACGTCCACTGCTGATGTCTTGGCAAATTCAGGAAATGTCTTTGTGCAAAAAAGTCAATTGGGCGGCGGAAGTCCAATCATTCGTGGCTTTGAAACCAATAAGGTACTCATAGTCGTGGACGGCGTACGTATGAATAATGCCATTTATCGTGCGGGCCATCTCCAGAATGTAATCACTATGGATAATGGGGTCATGGATCGGGTAGAGGTGGTCTTTGGACCGGGCGCGGTAGTGTATGGCTCGGATGCCATAGGAGGAGTGATGCACTTTACGACTAAGAATCCAACCTTGAGTACAACCGATAAAACATTAATCAAAGCGAGTGCATTTACGCGTTACATGAGTGCAGTGAATGGGTATGCAGCGCATGCAGATGTTTCTGTTGGGACAAAACGTTTGGGTTCATTAACCTCGTTTACGTATTCCAATTTTGGTGATTTGCGGCAAGGCGCTCGAAGGAATGATTTCGTTGGAAGTTTTGGGGCGCGACCATGGTATGTGGAACGCATTCAAGGCGTGGATTCCATGATCATGAATTCCGATACAAACCTACAAGTAGGATCGGCCTATTCACAATATGATGTGTTGCAGAAATTCACCTTTAAACAAAAGGAAGGGGTTCTGCATAAATTGAATTTACAGCTTTCTAATTCCAGTAACATTGACCGCTACGACCGATTAACGCAAACGAGTAATGGGAGCCCGAGATTCGCCGAATGGTATTACGGGCCTCAATTTCGATTGATGAGTGCCTATACCTTGGAATTGAGTAATGCAACGAACATGTATGATGCAGCCCGCATGACGCTCGGGTATCAAGCCATCGAAGAGAGCCGCATGGATCGACGATTCAAAAAGAATTTCTTAAATCACCGCATAGAGCATTTAGACATCTTTACACTAAATGCGGATTTCACAAAGAAGAACGGAGATCATGAATTCCGTTATGGGCTTGACGCATGGCACAATCAGGTGAAATCTACAGCTTTTCAAAAAGATATTGTTGCGGATACGATCGCTTCCTTAGATACACGCTATCCCGACGGGGGATCCAACATGATGTCTGTGGCAGCGTACGCGACACATACCTGGGAGATTTCGGATAAATTGATTTTAAACGATGGGCTTCGGGCATCCTATGTGGGTTTGAATGCCAACTTTATTGACCAAACGTTTTTCCCGTTCCCATTTGATGATATTGCTCAACAACATTTAGCGCTTAATGGGAATCTTGGATTGATTTATATGCCGAATAAGTTATGGAGAATGTCCTTAACCGGATCAACGGCGTTCCGTGCGCCAAACGTGGACGATTTATCCAAGGTGTTTGAAAGTGTGCAAGGGTCTGTGTTAGTGCCTAACCCAAATCTAAAGGCAGAATATGCCTACAATGGAGAGTTTGGTATTAGTCGCGTGTTATCAGAAGGCTTAAGCATACAAGCGACCGGATACTATACCTTACTCACCAATGCGCTTACAGTGGGTGCCGGAACGTTTAATGGGTCAGATTCGGTAGTTTATGATGGACAACTCAGTCAGGTGATGACAACTACGAACGCTGGAAGGGCCTATGTTTATGGATTTGAGTCGATGTTGTCGGGCAAGCTAAACGATCACCTGAGTATGATAGCCACGGTGAATTATACGAAAGGAAGAAATGTAACGGATAGCATTCCCTTGGATCATATTCCGCCTGTATTTGGGAAATTGGCGATGGTCTATACGATTGGCAAGCTCCGAACTGAATTATTCATGAATTATTCCGGTTGGAAACGCTTAGCGGATTACAACATGGTAGGAGAAGATAATTTTGCGTACGCTACACCCTACGGAATGCCTTCATGGGCCACTGTAAATGCGCGAGTGAATTATAATTTCTCTCGTCAGTTATCCCTTCAGGTAGCCTGTGAAAACATACTGAATCAGAATTACCGAAATTTCGCTTCAAACATTTCTGCGCCTGGTCGAAACTTCATTGTTACGCTTCGCGGGAATTTTTAGTGTGAAAACAACTGGGTGCAATAACTGGGTGCGGGTTTAAAACCGCACCCAGTTATTTAGTTATTTATTTATTGAATCGCTTAATTCTTAATCGCTTGATTTTTCGTTTGATTTTCTCCATAAGCGTTAATGAATCATCGATTCGAACTTCATTAAACGGGCGTTTTATTCGTAAAACAAACCATTGGTATTCGTCGTGATGCCACAGACCATATTTCTGATAAGTCATTAATTCTAAGCCGGCATCATCCAGTTGTTGAATTAAGGAGGCAAACGGAACCGGTTGGTCTATCACTTGCAAGGAATCTGCCTCCAAGGCGATGTCATGAGCAATATAGTCTGGGTTGGGTAGGTTAATTACGAAGTGTGAGTTAAGACCCATACCCTGGGAGATTCGTTTGAATAAGGCCGCATGCAAGTCAAGTGGAATATGTTCAAGTACATCAATTAAGGTAATGAAATCCGGAGTAGTTAACGGAGTTTCGAAGGCGGTAATGTCTTGCGTACTGAAGGTAATGTTAGCTCCGCCAAATTTCGCTTTTCCATATTCGATTGATGCTGCGCTAATATCGATTGCATGTATTTTTCCTTGGTTCACGGTTCGTTTCATCAGGGAAGTCATCATCCCAATACCACAACCAAGTTCAAGCACTGAACTTTGAGCATTTAACCCAAGTCCAATAAGGCGTTCATATACCCCATAAATCCGATCATTAATTCCTGTGTTCGCTTGTTCAGCAACGTATTCGTCGTAAAATTCGGTAACCTCCGAAGCTGTATTTTTCATCGAATAAATCTAATGGTTAAGGGGTATTTCCCAACGTGTCCATGATACGCTTTAATTGCTGCAAGGATAATGAACACAACATATGCAATGCCGAATCCAGCGGCAAAAATTAGGATCGTAATTAAGCCCATCGCTGAAAATATGGCTGGACTTTGGTCTGAGGTAGCGTTGGTGAACAAGGTCATAACCACTGCAACCAACCCGAGGGTAAAAACGATTCCGACAAGGAAGGTCGTCAACATGAAATTCATGATTTGTTTTCCGTTTTCATGGATGATGCTGCTATCTTTTTTGAATTGCTGCCACATGATGATCGGCATAATGATTCCAGCCAATGGGAAGAAGCTGGAGGCAAATTGACTTAAGTGCATGAGCATACAAAAAGAATTTATGTCCATATTCCATGGTTTGATATCTTCTTCGCGTGATTCTTGATCTAACAACATCGTTAAGGTGTATTTTTTTTGGTTACGTATTTTTGTTGCGAGGGTAAGTAAAAGAACTCGTACAATACCTTAGATTCTTTTGTGAGTATTGGTTTAGCCACATTGAAATTTCTGGTGGTGTCGGCGAGGCTTATCTTAGCTTGATACACTTGTATATTCTTTCGCGGATTCATTGCGGTAGCAATATATGCGAAGGAGAACGCTTGAGCGCGTGGTGTCCCTAATTCATCAAAGATTGGCCATTCGAAATATCGAGCTGGCGTATGATTTTCCACCGTGAAAAATGCGCGATATGCTGAATTTCGGATTCGATAGGTAACTAAGACATCATTATATTCTGTCGATGTAATGGGTTCAAATGAAATTTCTAACGGAAGATACGGAGAAGAGGGGACTGCAATCGCTGGGGAAATCAAATCTAATCCGCCATCGTAATAAAACAGGTAGTTATAATTCCCCAAATAACCGATCTCTGCAAGTTTTGCGGCATTGGGGGATTGCCTCGCCTTTTCTAAGGCATAATTGAATCGATTTACGGTAATGATTGCATCTTCTTTATCATCCCCATCCAAATTTTGTTTGTGAATTGTGAGGCCGTAACGTTCTGTTCCGGCAATGTTTAATTGGGCTTCTACATGCCGTGCAGCCCTGCTTCTCAAATCACCGCCTTCATGGGCTGTGGGTTCTTTTGGTGATGCAGGATCATCCATGACCTCCTCATTTCCACAGGAGAACATCAAGGTACTAAGCATAAGGATGGCTAGGAGTGCTTTCATTCTGCTAACAGTTCATGTACTAAGGTGAGTGCTTTTTCAAGCTGCGTTTCTCGTGTGAGTAGGCCCGTATCAAAAAGTACGGCACCTTGCGCCTGCTTTAAGGGACCAATACTACGCGTTGTATCGATTTCATCCCTCGAGGCAAGGTTGGCTTTAACTGCTTCCAAGGTAATGTCTGGCATATTCTTTTGCATTTCTATAAACCTCCGATGTGCACGAATATCAAGGTCAGCAGTAACGAATATTTTTAAATCGGCCTGCGGAAATACCACCGTACCAATATCTCTTCCGTCCATGACAATCCCTCCGTATGTTCCCATCTGCCGTTGTAAATCCACCAATTTAGTGCGGACCTCAGGAATCACGGCAACTAGGGAAACGAGGGCAGATATTTCACTGCTTCGAATGGGGTCATTAATGTTCACACCATTCAAAAGTAAGGGTCGGTCGTTTCCTGTAATCGGATCGCCAAACATTAAATGCACCTCGTCCAGTCGTTTGATAAGCGCCTCTTCATGAATCGAATCATGGGTATATAACCCATTGATAACTGTAAAATAGGCGACACCTCGATACATGGCTCCCGTGTCTATGAAAACGTAGCCAAGCGCATCGGCTAAGGCTTTCGCCAAGGTGCTTTTTCCACTAGAGGCATAGCCATCAATAGCTATGATTAATTTACGCTCGTTCTGCATGAACGTCAAAAGTACTTATTTGAGCTCAAATAAGCGGACAATAACCCATTGTTCTTGGTAGGATTATTCGCGAACGAAGCGGATGATCTCTGCACGTTGTTGGTTGTAAACTCCAATAAAGTAGCTTCCAGCAGCCAATTTGTGTGACATTTCAATGGTATTTTTTGCCACGCCATTTACAGCACCCAATTGGAAGCTTGATACCAGTTTGCCATCCGAGGTGAATAATTTGCAGTCGACCACATCTCCGATTACACCTTGAATTTCCAATTCAAATACCCCTTGATTTGGATTTGGATATAATAAACTCACCTCAAATCCATCTTCATCTTCCAAGCCTTGAGTTTGTTCCACAGTCACTTGAACCGTTCCAATGCACCCATTCACATCTTTTACAGATACGGTATAAGTTCCTGGCGCTAAGTTGCTGAATAACAACCCTGAGTAAAAGTTAATCCCGTTGATGCTATAAGTATATGGCATGTTACCACCGGTGGCACTTGCGGTTACGGTTCCGTTCGCACCCGTTGATGGCGTGGCCACCGCCGAGGCTACAATTTGCGTTGGCTCTACTACCGTAGTTTGGAATGTTTGTACACAGCCATTGGCATCTTGAACACCAACCGTATAGGTTCCCGCACTTAGATTACTAAAGGTAGTCGCATTTCCATAGGCCCCACCATTGATGTTATAGGTAAGTGCCCCGGTCCCACCCGTAGCTGTTGCTATCACACTTCCGTTCGTTTCTCCAAAACATGCAATTGCAGTAGGCACTGCATTTAAGGAAATGGCAGACGGTTCAGTAATGGTGGCAGAAACTGTCCCTACACATCCGTTCGCATCTTTTGCATATAAGGTGTAGGTGCCTGCTGATAATCCGGTGAACGCATTGGATGCTTGATAGGTAACCCCATTTTGAGAATAGGTGTATGCTGCTTGTCCACCGGAAGCACTGAGTTGTATGCTTCCGTTACTTTGGCCGTTGCACTGAATTTGTGTCGGCGTAGCGGTTGCCGTAATGCTCACGGGTGGATTCAAGGTAAAGGTTCCTTGTCCAGCACAAGCATTGGCATCGTTTACCGTGTAGTTGATTACGCCGGCTGGTAGGTTAGAAAATACGCCATTCCCTTGAGCGGCACCTCCATTAATTGAATAGGTATATGGTCCTGAGCCACCGGATACAGAAAGGGTTATTTGCCCATTGCTTCCCGTGCAACTCGGCACCGTATTTACTGCGTAGGATACGTTAAGTAGATTAGCTCCAATCGCTAATGTCATCGTGAACGCATTGTTGCACGTATTTTCGTCTGGGGAAATCCCATTAACACCCGAGATGGATAGTACCACGGTATTATTTCCTGAAACCAATCCAGAAATCGTAACAAAAATGGTGTCCGTTGCATTCAACGCATTCAATTGGTTAGAGTTGTATGATACACTCGTAGGTGCGCCATTTCCAACTTGCCAAGTGAAGGTTCCTGAGGTAATGGGTGCTGTTCCCATATTTTGAACGATCACCCCAATCTGTGTAGTGGCTCCGCACAAAGTCGCAGGGTTCACCACATAGGCACTCGCTACGCTTGCATCGTTCACGTCCGGGTTCATTTTTATAGCGGCTACTCGCGAACGGGTAGAGTTTGCATCGCGATAAACACCAGTATAATAAAAGGTCTCCCCGTTAAAATCGTCAATGGCCATGTGGTGATAATCTCCCCATCGCGTATCGCTGGTTTTTGAGGATGCTCCAGCAATTATAGTAGTTTCTGCCATGGTCATTTGTCCCAGTGGATCACACGGCTTTCTTCCGGTCATTTTGATGGAAGGAAAGTCACCCGCCGTATTGCTTGAGGTAGAATAAGCCATGATAATATTTCCATATTTATCCATATTTATAGCGGGCATAAAGCGATTTGTAGTTCCCGGGGCATAGGTGCCTTCTTGATACAAGGTCCAGTTGGCGCCGGTACTTCCGCTTGGTCGACGAAGTTCACACCATCTAATGCCAGCACGATCACTTCCATTCACATCGGTTGCTAGACAAGCAAGGATGGTTTGGTGGCCATTGAAAACACGCATCGGTGCTTTAAACATAACCGTTTCACGAAGTGGGTCAAGTTTTACGGTCGTTCCAGGTTGCGGCACACACGTAAAGCTGGTAAGTCCACACAACTTCGAATCGATTTCAGCAATGGAAATATCCTGAATTTTAGCTACGGTGGCGCTGGTATTGTTCCAGTTGATACTCATTTCCCATAACTCTATCCAATCGTTGGTAGGACTGTCCGGAGAACCATTGGAATGTGATTCGTCGTCACGGTGCCGAATAAATAAGGGTTTCATACCCGCCGGTGCCGCAAGGTCGCCCTCGATATCCACCGGAGTGATGGATTGAAATCCGAATCCATTGAGTGAATATCCAATGGGAATTCCAATGAACGGCGATGCTGCACCTGTTAAGAGGTTACTTAATCTCATGGCGTATATGCGTGGAGGTCCTCCCTCATTGGTAGACACTAAAAAGGCATCCGAGGTAGGGGAGAAACCCCATTTTGGGTAATCTGGAAAAGAAGGACAGGTAAACTGGTAGGTATTGTATGCCCCTTGAGGGTTACTGGTTTGTGACACGTGCAGGAGTAATTTGTTCGCCGTACTAGAGAACTCCATTAAGAACCAACGGCGTGCAGGTTTGTAATACAGCACAATCGGATCTCCAAGGCCGGTAGGTCCACCGAGGGATTGCATGGTTAATGAACTCGCAATGGTTGCCCCCGTTAATTTATTAAAGATGCGATACACCGCACCACCCCCAGAGTTGGTTGATGCAATGGTCACTAAACTGTCTGCATCCACCGTTGGGTCGGGAGGCGACATGTTTTGACCAAGTCCGTTTCCTTGCCAAACGACGGTAGCGCTGGCTGTTTTTTCTGTTGATTCATGTTGTTGCCAAACCCAGTCCGGGTTGTGTGTTTGTGAATGGTCCACTACAGCATCTTCACGTCCTTTGAAGTTAGGTTTAACTAGAACCGTATTCGGTTGTGCATCTTTCGGGCTTATCGGAACCAAATGACTAACCGTTGGGGTAAAGTTGCCATAAAACTCGGATTGTTGGGCAATAAGTTGCATTGGGATCAATGGCAACAGTAGGAGTAAAAGTTTTTTCATAGTTTGATTTAGCGGTGGAAAGATAATGTAAATTTGTTTGAAATTCGCATTCGTTGAAAACTCTAAATGCGTTGTTAATTTCTAAATAATATGAGCTACAAAATTTTAATATCCCCAGCCAAGAATTTAAGAAAACATGTCTTCAATGATCATGATCGTTTGAGTGTTCCGCCGTTTTTGGCAGAGGCCAAATTAGTGCATCGGTCCTTAGCGAAATGCACCCATGGAGAACTGGTTGATTTAATGAGTATTTCGGCTAAATTGGCGAGTGAGTCCAAGCAAATGATAAAACTGTGGGATCACAATTTTTTATACCGAGCGGTAGAAATGTTTGATGGGGAAGTATACCGCGGTCTAGGCATTGACACCCTTGCCGATGAGTTTAATGACGTGCTTTCTGATCGCTTACGCATCCTTTCTGGATTGTATGGTATATTAAATCCGAATGATTTAGTGGCTCCCTATCGCTTGGAAATGAAGACTAAATTACCCGTAAAGAAAGCAGAGAATTTATATCAGTTTTGGGGAGAAAAGGTCGCGAAGCATTTAAAAAAGGATACGGATATTTTAGTGAATTTAGCGTCGGATGAATACAGTAAAGTAGTGCTTCCGTTTTGGGATAAAGACAAGGTGATAACTCCGGTATTTATGGAGGAGAACGCGGGTAAACCTAAGGTGGTGATGATGTATGCCAAGAACGCACGGGGAAAGATGGCTCGATTTATCATTGAACATCGGATTGAGAATCTTTCAGATATGCGAGGATTTGATTTGGATGGGTACCGCTTTGATAAAGAACATTCGGTAGAAAATCGCTTGGTTTTTCTTAGATAAGGTATGTGCTAAACAGGTAATACCCCCAAACTAATAGCATTAAACTCACCAGGGCGAAGTTCATCAGGATAGCGAGCAGAAATCCAATGAAGGTGCCAAAAGCTGCTTTTAGCGCTCTGCTTTGGTCTTTGGGATCCATATAAAGTTCTCCAACATAAGCGCCAACGAATGGTCCGATTAAAAATCCAAAGGGAATGGGTGCGATGATGCCTATGATCATCCCAATGTATGACCCACGAATCCCATATTTAGAACCCTTGAAAATCTTGGTGCCGTATGCTGGAATAATCCATTCTAATATCAAACTTAATCCTGCAATGACACCCGTGACAACTAACACCCATAATGGAAGTTGAATGTTGTTTATAAAATATAAAAGCAGTATCGACACCCAGGCAAGCGGTGGTCCGCTCAAGCCAGGAACGAACGCCCCAACATAGCCCAGAATAATGAAAATTAGGGAAAGAATGAGTAATAGGTACTCCATTAAAACAGATTAAAGTCGTCCGACTTTTTGAGGATTTCCCAGGTGTGGTCTGAGAGTAATTTAACCGTCGCTAAATAAACTAAACTGGTTTTACTTCTACCCCAATCTTCTGGTGCGACTAAGGATAATAAATAATCCGACTCCTTTTGATACAAATGATAGGTGTGGTGAATTAGCGGTTCAAATTTTAGGTTGCACCGATAAATCATTTCTGAAATTTCTTTGCGTTCTTGAATGGCTTTCGCTTGCACGGCAAGTACTTGAATTTGATCGTAAATTTGTTTGAGTTGTACATCCGTCTGATACTCCATCGCACGGAGTGCACGGCTTTTAAGTTTCCCCTCATCTTCCGGTTTGATTGGCATACTCCCGGCGTGATGTGCATAGGGCAGCAAGCCCGGATTCTCGGCAATTTTTTCCGGATCGATTGGGTTTATAAAGGGTTCTTTCTGCTCACTCATCTAATACGATTTTACTCAAGTTTTCACCGACCAACGAACCAATGGCTATTCCCATTCCACCCATCCTTACGCCAACAACCGTGTGTTTATCGACGCGTTGAATTACTGGTTTCTTGGATTCTCCAAGACCCATGGTCCCTGCCCATTGGTATGCTATGTCAAACGATTTACCGGGGAGAATGTTCGTTTTAAGCAAGGAAATCAGGTGATTTTGTATGTGTTCAGTGGGTTCCATAGAGAGGGTTTGCTCCCCGGCGATATCCAAGTTTCTTCCGCCACCAAAGAGAATTCGATTTCCAATGTTCCTGAAGTAATAATATCCTTCATCAAAATGAAAGGTCCCATGAATGGTTAAGTCATCGATCGGAGTAGTTACCAATACTTGCGCCCTTGCTGGGCTTACTGCCAAGGGCAAAAGTTGCGCTGCAAAGCCATTGGTGCATACCACGATTTGATGGGCACTTATGCTGCCGTGTGCTGTGTGGACCTCCCCTGATTGAATGGCATCAACCGCTGTTCCATACAAGAATTTAATTCCCTTGGTAACGCATGTTGTATACAATGAATCAATTAATTGATCGGTCTGTATACTGCCTTCTAAGCGGTTTTTAAAGGCAAACTTAAACCCGCATAATCCAGATTTATCAAGCATTTCATGGTCTGCAGTATAACACGACGATTGACCCGAGATTTTTTGAATCCCCTCGTTTAAATAGGCCAAGAAATCAGTAGAGATGTGTTCGTTTTTCTCTAATAAATCCCATGATCCACAGGCGTCATACCCCATTTGTTCTGCCGGCACAAGCTCCAGCAGGCGTTTTAACCCATCATACCGCATCGCAACCGTTTCCCATACCTCTGATTCACGCATGCAGTTCAAATCAGCAAAAATCTCTGAAGGACTTCCAAAACATGCAAACCCGGCATTTTTCGTACTGGCCCCTGTGGGTAAGTATCCACGCTCTAGTACAACCACACGAAGTGAAGGATTGCTGCGTTTTAAGGCCAATGCGCAGGTCATCCCCACGATTCCAGCACCAATGATAACCACATCAATTTGCTCCGTGTAAGCGCGCTTTTCCCAGAAACTGAGGTCCTTGTACTTTAGCATTTTATTTTCTCGCTTTTATTGTCGAAATTTGTATGACTAAGGTACAATATTGTTACTAATGAATACCGCTTTCGTTTGAAACACATGAGATTTTATACAACACTAACGGTTCTGTTTATTTGCTTAAACGCGGGTGCGCAGCAGTTTAAGGCAATTTTGTCGGGAGATACTCGGGAAGAGAATCGACGGATCATTGCTGGAGCGTCAATTTATCTGATTCAAAATCAACAAACCCTCGGTTCAACCTTGAGTGATGAAAACGGTGAGTATTTGTTGTCTGCCTCCGTTTCCAAAAAAGCGCCCCTGGTGATTCAGTGTTCTAAGCCCGGTTTTGTTACGCGCAAATTGCTTGTTAATTTATCGGATTTAGTGCTACCGAGGAAAACAACCGAAATTATCATTAAACTTTCAGATTCACTTAATTTCAACCTCATGCCTGTGAACCCCTTGGTGGTGTTTACTGTGGGTGACCGCGACTTTGCTGAAAAGCTCACATGGAAGGAAAGTGTAGCAAAGTGCCTAACGGATGTAGCCTTCAAAAAGAATTACTCCGATTCCTTGCGCAAGCGAATAACCGACGAAGAAGGAAGACAACTTATTTCCATTTTTAAGCGAAAAAGCAGTGAATTTGAGCAGGTTAAAAATTACACCATGGCCATTCAGTACTTGGATTCTGCGGCAAAAAAAGCAACAGCGTATCAGTTGATGGATACCACCATCGATCGCAAGAAGCAAACGTTACAAGTGGCTCAAACGGCTCAACTTAAAGAAATTGCTAAACAACAAGAAATCGAATCCTTGTTTAGGGCGGGAGATTCGCTTTTGGCCTTATTGAAATGGACTGACGCAAAAACACCCTACGCGGCTGTATTGAAATTAGATCCAAATTCTACAAAAGCCAAGAGTAAGTTAGACGCTATAGCCGGATTGAAAAAGGAGGAGGAGGATCGAGCCAAGGAAATTGCTCGATTTTATTCAAACAGAAGGGATTGTAACGGTAAAGTGACCAATGGTAAGTACAAAGAAGCAATTGTTGCGCTCCAGAAAAGCACCACACTTTCTAAAATCCCACAAGCATTTAAAGATGGAATTAAACTAACACAAGATTCAATAAACGTACTGCTCGGTGCTCAGAAATTAGTCAATGAGGTAAATACATCCATCAACGACATTAAAAAACTTGTAACCGCTAAGGGAAGTCTGCCTGGTTTTGAAGGGGCTGTTCAGAAAACACAGAGCCTCATCGCCAACCTTACCGACCCCAAGAAAATACAAGAATTAAATTCAGCAACTGATAAAATTACTGAAGGAGGGGTTCAAGCCGACATAAAAGCCGCTTATGACTTGCATTCCGGCGGTAAAACCGAATACGATAATGCGATTGCTAAGTATGAAACCATTAAACGTACCATAAACTTGATTAATGATACGGTGATTAGAAAAGAGAAAAATCAGATTGTAGACACACGAATCGCTAATGCTAGAAAAAACAAACTCGATGATGAGGATAAATATCAAAACGCCTTGCGTATGGTTAAGGACAACCTTGATTCGCTTACCTTTAATCCCTTGGACAAAGTCGGATATGCTGCTCGGCTCGCAAAAGTAAAAAGCGCTCTAACTACAGAACCGCTAAAATCTAAAGCGAAACAAGCGGATATTATCGCCTTAAATACCAGGAATACCAAAGTCAATGCATATTTTGCAGACAACAAAAAGGAGATTCCTAAACTTGTACTTAAAGATTCTCTTGCTGCCTTATCAGCAGCCAACTTATTGTTAACCCTTGCCGGAAGTAATGAATTAGGAAATATTGAAATAAACTACCTCAAAACGGTAATTGATCAATTGAATCAAAAAATTAAACCGGTAAAAAACACGGCCATTTCAAGTGTTCGTGGAACCGTAGTGAATGCCCCAGTTGGAGCCACCTTGGTTTCCAATGTTTCGGATGCTAGAGCCGAAATGGCGTTTACTAAAACCACCAATGAACTGAACGTTGTTGCAGCCTGGGATGGATTAAAGGAATCAGTGGACCGCACCAACTTGGAAACAGGCAAACGAGAAGATCAGCGCAGTTTGAATCAACAACAGTACTCGGAGCAATTTGCAAATGAGCGCGATGTATTGGGTGTTCAAGAAGGCGAAAACAATAAGTTACGCGAGGAGGCACAAGTAATCGTAAGCGATCGGGTGGGGTATGAAATTAATGCCCAAAATAAACAAATCCTTGAGGCGGGAAATCAGCGTGCAACAATCCAAGATGCGAACAAGGATTCCATCGATGTTTATGTTTCGAAACAAGTCGCGCAAAATAATGCGTCGCGCCTTTCAAACGAAGCATATATGGATCAAGAAAAAGACACACGCGATGTCATTAACCAGTCGCTCACCGAGCAGAATATTCGCAACGTAGAGGCACAGCAACGGGTTGTTTCCTCATTTGAAACCGCAAAAAGCCAACAAGATGCAGCAGCCTTGGAACAAACAGAAAAGGCTAAACTGGCGCAAGCGGTTTTCGCTGATTATGTAGATTTACGCACCAATCAGGCAAATTATTTAAAAGATGAATCAGGCACGTGTTTCCCTTGGAATAAAATGACAGAGCTGGTTTATAAATCCGTTAATTCGGAAGGATTTACTACCAGTATTATTACCCGGCGGATCGTAGTAGATGTTCATGGATATGGGGTTATTTTTGAAATGCAAACCAGCGATCAAGGATTGCACTCTTTTTCTTTAAATGGGCAAGCCATCCCAGAATCCTTTTGGTTACAACATTCCACCGGCGAAACAGCCTTTAGTGAGGGCGGTCCAATTATCCCCGATTGTAAGTAGTTAAAAATTCATTGTCAGTAATTCGTTGCGCTTTTTTTTACAGGAAGCGTTTTCAGGTGTAGTTTTACCATAAAAAATGAACATTCATTTTATTGCGATTGGAGGAAGTGCGATGCACAATTTAGCCATTGCCTTACACCGAAAAGGAAATAATATTACGGGTTCGGACGACGAAATTTTAGACCCTTCAAAGTCTCGTTTGGAACGAGAAGGAATGTTACCTGAAGCCATTGGTTGGTTCCCTGAAAAAGTTTCCGTCCATTTGGATGCGGTAATTCTTGGGATGCATGCCCGCGAAGACAATCCGGAATTGTTAAAAGCCAAGGAATTAGGTATTCCTGTGTATTCTTACCCAGAATATTTATACGAGGCAAGCAAGAACAAAATACGGGTGGTCATCGGTGGAAGCCACGGAAAAACCACCATTACCTCGATGATTTTACATGCCGCTAAATCCTTGAATTTCCCCTTGGATTATATGGTTGGAGCCCAATTAGAAGGTTATGATTGCATGGTACAACTTACAGATTCTGCTAAATTCATGATTTTAGAAGGAGATGAATACCTGAGTTCACCCATTGATCGTCGACCTAAATTCCATTTATATAAACCAAATATCGCGCTGTTAAGCGGTATTGCGTGGGACCACATCAATGTGTTTCCGACCTTCGACAATTATGTGGATCAGTTTCGGATTTTTATTCAGTCGATTGAACCCAACGGAAGCTTGATATTTAATGCGAATGATTCAGAAATTGCGGGCTTAGTAAAAGAAAAAAACACCCGTAAATCTACCCGTTCCATACCCTATGATACCCCTTCGTTTGAGGTGACCGAAGAAGGTACGTGCTTACATGTAAATGGCAAGGCGTATCCCTTGCAGATTTTTGGCGACCATAACCTACAGAATTTAATGGGTGCCATGTTAGTGTCAGAACAAATGGGAATCAACACGCATGATTTTTTAACGGCCATGTCGGATTTCACAGGTGCCGGCAAGCGCTTGCAAAAGGTGGTTGACAACGGTTCGTTTGTAATGTTTAAAGATTTCGCCCACTCCCCATCCAAATTGAAAGCTACAACAGCTGCGGTGAAACAACAATATTCAAGCAAGAAGCTCATTGCATGCATGGAATTACACACGTTTTCTTCATTGAAAAAAGAATTTTTACCCCATTACCAAGACGCTATGCGTGCCGCTGATTTTTCCTTGGTTTATTTTAATCCCCAGGTGGTAGCCCATAAAAAATTGGAGCTCCTGAGTAAGGAAGAGGTATTACAGGGATTTGGCGGTGGTGTTTTTGTGGCAAATGAAACGCAGGAAGTGTTGGATTTTATTTCAAGCAAGATTCAAGAGGAGTGTGTATTGCTCATGATGTCTTCCGGGAATTTCGATGGAATTAATTTCGAAACCCTTGGGGTGACATTGCTTGAATCAATCGGTTCTCCTGAATAACACCCTGCGATAAATGATAGCAATCAATATGCTATTGAATAAGGTATATAGCGTCATTCCTAAAAGCCCAATGATAAAGGTAAAGCTTGCGCTGGCGATCATTTTGGCTTGTTGCAGGCTCATTTTGGTGATTTCTTGGTTAGATTTATTCGCTAATTCAGGGTTTTTCATGCGAATTTTTTCTAGGTTTTTCGGATTTTCAAGCAGTTCTTTCGCTTGTTCTATCTGATAGGCATTGTATTCAGGGTGAATTTTTGCATAAAACACATAGATAAACCCGCTTACCAGCAAGGTATATATCATTCCTGTACCGATTCCTTTCTTTAGGTCTTGAAGAAAATTAGCGGGATTGGCTTCCTTTTTTTTGATCAGATAGAGTGATGTAGAAATCGTTACTGTCAGCAGTAACATGTTTATTAGCACAAAAAACTGAACACTTCCAAAAGTAAATAAGCCGAGCGTAAAACCCATTTGTTTAATGAGAATCCAAAGAAAGGCCAATCCAATCGGGATGAAATAAATGCGGTTCATTAGCTATTCATTGATACCAAAAACTCTTCATTGGATTTCGTGTTTTCCATATGGGATTTCAGGAATTCCATGGCTTCTACCGCATTCATGTCGGCAATGAACTTTCGGATTAACCACACGCGTTGTAGCACCTCTTTCCCAACCAATAAATCTTCTCTACGGGTTCCTGAAGCAGTAATATCAATCGCTGGGTAAATTCTTCGGTTAGATATTTTACGGTCTAACTGAAGTTCCATATTTCCTGTTCCTTTAAATTCCTCAAAGATTACTTCATCCATTTTTGATCCCGTATCGGTTAACGCCGTGGCAAGGATAGATAAGGAACCTCCGTTTTCAATTTTTCTAGCAGAGCCAAAGAAGCGCTTAGGTTTGTGTAAGGCATTGGCATCTACACCCCCAGAAAGTACTTTTCCGGATGCGGGTGATACGGTATTGTATGCACGGGCAAGGCGCGTAATAGAATCTAATAAAATACACACGTCATGTCCGCATTCTACCATACGTTTTGCTTTTTCAAGCACCATATTGGCCACTTTTACGTGACGTTCAGCCGGTTCATCAAAGGTTGAGGCAATAACTTCTGCCTTGACACTTCGAGCCATGTCTGTAACCTCTTCAGGACGTTCATCAATTAACAAAACGATGAGGTATGTTTCGGGATGGTTTGCTGCAATAGCGTTTGCCACATCCTTCAATAACATAGTTTTTCCCGTTTTTGGTTGAGCCACAATCATTCCACGTTGTCCTTTTCCAATCGGTGCAAATAGGTCCATGACACGCGTCGAAAGTGATTCCTGTGCATGGCCGGTTAATTTGAATTTCTCGTCGGGGAATAAGGGCGTTAGGTATTGGAAGGGCACTCGGTCCCGAATATATGAAGGATCCCGGCCGTTGATTGACTCTACTTTAACCAAAGGAAAGTATTTTTCACCTTCTCTTGGTGGACGGATCGTGCCTTTTACGGTATCGCCTGTTTTTAATCCAAATAACTTGATTTGATTTTGGCTTACGTAGATATCATCCGGAGAGGGTAAATAATTATAATCGGATGATCTTAAAAATCCATACCCGTCTTGAATAACTTCAAGTACTCCTTCTGCGGTAACGATCCCAACCAAATCATATAAATCTTCTTTGGGTTTTATGGGTTCTGATTTTTCTCCTTCCGTAGGGTGTGTTTGTTGCTGTGGTTGATACGGTTTTCGATCGCGTGAGGCCTGATGTGCATGTTGCGGCGGATGGTTTGGTTTTCGTTCCGTTCTTTCGGGTGTTTTTTCCGCTATGTTCTCCGCTGTTTTCTGATCAATTGGTGCCTCATGTGTGGGAACTTGCTGCTCAGGAGAATCTTGTGGCTCAAAGGGAAGCGTAGGGGAGGACTCTAATGCGCTTGTTTTTTCTTCTTTCGGTTTGCGTGGACGTGTTTTATTTCGTTCTGCAGGTACGGTGTTTTCGGGGGAAGACGGGGCATCCGTCGCATTGCCGGTCAGGGCACTGATTAATTCCGTTTTTTTAAGTGTTTGTGCATTTGGAACGCCCAATGATGCGGCAATTACACGTAAATCATTTAAACTTTTCCCTGATAATTCGTTGATATCCATAAAGGTAGTGATGAGTGAAAAAAACGCAATGAAGCGCTAGAGAGATAACGAATGCAAGTTTATTAAAAAAAAAGGACATTCATAGTAGTTTCCCTGAAATATCATGTTTTTCTTTTTTTCTTTTTTGCAGCTGGAAACAGTATATTATTGAGAATCAATCGATAGCCCGGTGAATTTGGATGTAAATTTAAATCGGTTGGCGGGTCCCCAACAAAGTGCTGATAATCTTCGGGGTCGTGGCCCCCATAAAAAGTCCACATCCCTTGACCGTATTCCCCATGTAAGTAACGTGCGGTACCAATGGATTTGGTTTCGCCCAAGATCAAAACATTTGGTTTAATAAATTCCTTATGAAAATCGGTGGTCTGCCCCATGAATCCTTTCACGGTAGACGTGTGGCATTGGGTAAGCATGGTGGGAACAACATCCCATTTGGCAGAATACTCAAATAAGGTGAAATAATCTTCTTGCTCCCGTATGGTTGAATTATTACGCAAATTGGAAGCATCCAAATTGGAGTATTCATAGAAATAGGGGTCGCGATTCAAGGTGAAATTCTGAAAGGCCAAGGAACGGGTAAAGTCTAACTTGTTTTGAGCGTTGGGATCCGCCGCATCCCCATCAAAGATACTTTCACAGATATCGACGCCATTAGCACTCAACGCGATGTCATAACTGTCTGTACCACTACACATGGTGAACAAAAATCCTCCACCCATGACGAAATTTTTAATGTTCTGAGCAACGGCTAATTTTAGCTGTGAAACTTTTTTGAAACCCAACATGCGTGTATTGGATTCCGCCACCTTAACTTGTTCTTTATACCAAGGCTGAAACGAAGCAGAACTGTAGAATTTCCCATACTGACCGGTGAAATCCTCATGGTGAAGGTGCAACCAGTCGTATTTAGGTAAGAGCCCCATTACGATGGCCGAATCATAAATCTTATCGTATTTAATCTCTGCATACTCCAGTACCATGGTAACTGCGTCGTCCCACGGTTGCTTGTTTGGAGGCGTATAGACCGCTATTTTTGGCGCTTTTTCCAATTGAATAACTTCCATATTCACCTCAGGATTGGCGATTTCCGTTTTTATAGAACTCACTTGTCCATCCGTGAGTACCTGATACTTCACACCCCGAATTTTTAGTTCCCGTTCGATTTCTTGTAAATGTGGAATTAAAAAAGCACCTCCTTTATAGTTCAAAAGCCATTCCATCACTACGCCATTATCTAAGCACCAATATGCAATTCCATAGGCTTTTAAGTGATTGCTCTGACTGTTGTCCATGGGGATCAACAATTGGGTAGCACCCAACTGTAAACTGAATGCAATAAAGCATAGAAATATAACGAGTTTTTTAGTCATTAGAAGGGAACATTTTGATCACCATTGAAGGTGAAGTCTTTATCGGATTGATTCATTTTACTTTGAATGGTTATGGTGTTCGAATCCTCATTGAAACTGGAGAGTGCCGAGGCATTGTTTTCACCAAAGTCTCCCAAGGAGCTTGCATCATTCATATTTTCAAAGCGGGCATATTTCGCTTCAAAGCGCATGCGAACGGTATCTGTTTTTCCATTTCTGTGTTTGGCAATAATAAATTCTGCCATATCTTGGGTTGAATTTCCAAAATCATCCTTAAGGATTTTGTAATATTCCGGACGATACAAAAACGATACAATATCGGCGTCTTGTTCGATTGCACCGGACTCGCGAAGGTCCGATAGAAGCGGACGTTTGTCTCCCGCGCGTTGCTCAACCGAGCGACTTAACTGCGCCAGCGCAATAATCGGAATATTCAATTCTTTTGCAATCTCTTTAATAGAGCGTGAGATGGTAGATATTTCTTGTTCTCGGTTGCCATTGTTCTTTCCATCCTTGGCCGACATGAGCTGTAAATAGTCAATGATTACCAATTCAATATTGTATTGCGCCTTCAGGCGTCGACATTTTGCACGAAAATCAAAAATACTCAAGCCCGGAGTGTCGTCAATAAAAATCGGAGCCGCAGTTAATTTTGGAATTCGGGCATGTAATTGATGGAATTCATGGTCCGCTAAATCTCCTTTTCTCAGTTTTTCAGAATCAATTTTCGCCTCACCGGCAATGAGTCGTTTCACCAACTGAACCGAGGACATCTCTAGAGAGAATATGGCAACTCCCTTCCCGTGCTGTACAGCCGTGTTTCTTGCGGCAGAGAGTACAAACGCGGTTTTCCCCATTCCCGGACGCGCTGCAACCACAATCATGTCTGATCGTTGCCACCCCGATGTTATTTTATCCAATTCAATAAACCCAGACGGAATCCCTGAAACACCATCGCCCGTGGCGCGTGCCTTTTCAATTTCTTCAATGGCATCTTTAACCACACTAGACATCACATTTACTTGCTTCGTCATATTGTTCTCGCCAATTTGAAACAATCCAGTCTCGGATTTATTCAACAAGTCAAACACATCCACCGTATCGTCATACGCATCTTTCAAGATTTCTGTGCTCACTCGAATTAATTCACGCTTAATGAATTTTTCAGAGATAATTCGTGCATGGTATTGTATGTGTGCAGAAGAGGCTACGCGATTGGTTAATTGCGATACGTACCCGACCCCACCGGCGGCGGTTAATTCCCCGTTTTTAGCAAGACGTTCCGTAACGGTCACTAAGTCGACCGGACTGGTAGAAGCAAATAAATCCCGAATCGCCTTAAATATATATTGATGTTTCGGATCGTAGAAACTCTGCTCATTTAAAATGTCTATGGTATCGTTCACCGCGTTGCGTTCCAGCATCATCGCACCTAAAACTACTTGTTCCAAGTCTACTGCTTGCGGGGGAATACGGCCCATTTCATTGCTGAATGCGTTCGCCACTTTAGCGCGTGTACTCGGTTTACGCGAGGTATCTTGAGGTTCCATAATATGATGTATTGAGTGAATGGTGTCGAGGTTAACCAACGTTCAAATGTACAAAAAGTGACGTACTTTTCTAGGGTTGTTTATAACTATTTTAGTGCTTTTTTTGCTGCCGCAGTTCCAATCGTTTCCGTGATATAGTCGATGGATTTCTTTGGACTTCTGGCGGGACTATACGCCCTTCCGTAGAAAATAATTTGTAGATGTAGTTTATTCCATAGTTCCTTTGGAAAGTATTTTTTTGCATCACGCTCCGTTTGAACCACGCTTTTACCATTGCTAATGCCCCATCGCGTGAGCAACCGGTGAATGTGTGTGTCTACCGGAAAGGCGGGAACCCCAAAGGCTTGTGCCATCACTACAGAAGCTGTTTTATGGCCAACACCTGGCAGGAATTCCAGTGATTCGAAGGACGCGGGTACTTGGCCCTCATGGTGTTCGAGCAATAACTCTGAGAGCCGATGAATGGCTTTTGATTTAGCGGGCGATAGGCCGCAAGGCCGAATAATTTCCTTGATTTCTGCCACAGAGAGTAAGACCATTTTCTGAGGGGTGTTCGCTTTCGAGAATAAAAGTGGCGTTATGGTATTTACCCGTTCGTCTGTGCATTGCGCAGAAAGCAGTACCGCAATCAGTAGGGTATATGCATCGGTATGATCAAGTGGGACCGGGGTTTCAGGGTATAGTTTTTCTAATTCCGTCTGTATGTACTGTGCTTTTTCTTTTTTTGTCATGGCCAATTCCCTAGGGTGATTATTGAAAGTATACGATAGTTCAGTAGCAGGTAGCTTAGTACAATGCTAGAAATTATGAATAAACTCATATAGGTCGAAAGATATAAGAATATCGTATCTTTTTTATAGAATGGAATAAGTATTCCAAGACTAAAAATGACATATAAAAACACGCGAGCCCAATAATAGGTGAAATGCACTTCTATAAGCTGTCCTTGATGAGTTACACAAACATCTGAGCGGGATATTGCTGTTTGGTAATATCTAATTCTTGGATGTTTATTAAAGCTTTTCGGATTGTAATTCGCTATAAAAAAATGATGACCATATTTCGTGGTTATTTCATGTACATAACCATGCGTAAAACTTTGATAACTCGTTGAATTGTAGTTTACTACTTGATCATTTACGGATTTCAACGGAACTATTTCATCCGCAATCAATACGCAAAGCAATCCAAAGCAAATTAAAGCAATGATGCGTTTTAATTGCATTCGATATCCACTGATAAACGCCTTAAATACGTCATTAGAATAGGCTTCTTGTTCCCGCCGCATCCGTTCATATCGTTCCCAGGCTTTTCTATGGAATTCGCTGTGCTGTTCTTGTTGGCTTTTTCCTCGGTGGGTGCCTTGCACTGGTTTAGTATCCTTGAACTCCTTTTTTAAGATGCGCTCATAGGCATCTAAGAGCCGTTGAAAGATCTCTGTTGCATCGTGGTCAGGATTTAGATCCGGATGGTACTGTTTTGCCAATACTCGAAACCGACGTTTTACCTCCGCATCGGTGGATGTGGGTTCTAGTCCAAGTATTTTATAGTATTGGCTGCCAGACATAGGATTTCCCCGCTTCGATCATGGATTTGCGGTCTAGTTTATCGTTGATATTTCGCTCCAATTGGTCTAGAATCGTCTGCTTTCTTGGGATTTCATAGGCTTTTATCCCCTCGATCGCTTTGAATCCTTCGATGGATAATGCATTACCCTCCGTGGTGAGAACTAAACCAATGCCCTGACCATAGTCATTGTCTTGAAACGGAATGATCATAAATTCTCCGGCGATATATCCGTTTAATTTGCGTTCTACTTCTTCCGGATGGACCTTGTTACCCGCTACATTGATCACAAAATCTTTTCTGCCGATATACCGAAATGAATCAGGGGACAACAGTTCTACAGAATCTGTGGTATGTACGCCTCCGCCTCCCTTGTCAAAATCTCGGCAATAAATCACCAAGTGTGAGTTTTCTTGGTCAAAGCTAATTCCGTTCATGGCATAATAGGGGGCATCTTCATCAGCGGTGATTTGTCGAAGTGCTACGTGCGATGCAGTTTCGGTCATTCCATAACTTTGATAGGCATGTTTCCAATAGCTAAAGATGGATTGATGTTGTGTACTGGTGAGGGGTGCTCCTCCAATTAATAGGGTTGTTTCTTTCTGACGATCCTTTGAATCGCTCAGGAACGCAATAGCCTGAGTAGGTACAAGAGCGATAAAGTCTAAGGAGGTTTCTACCGCTGCTAATGGGTTTTTTTTAACGGGCAGCACATGGAGTTCTAGCTGAGCAAGCATGGATCGTACCACCATAAGTTTACCTGCAATTCCATCCAGCGATAAGGCTAATCCGGCTTTCATACCCGCCCTTAATTCAAAGTATTCAATGGTGCGCATCGCGGAATGAGTGAGTTGTTTTTTTGATAATTGAATGAGTTTAGGTGCACCGGTAGATCCAGAAGTGTTACAGCTTATGTAGTCTGACCCATTTTCCCATTCCTGAATGAACGATTTTATTTCGTCGATGCGTGAAATATCATGATAAACCAATTCCATATCAAAATTCTATGTCTAAGTTAAAGCGATTTTTTAAGGTATGTATGTTTGGGTTTCTTCGCGCAAGGGCCTGATACTTTTCTTTACCCGTAGTGGGTTTTTGTTCCGATTCTATTTGCTCTGTCACCAAAAGCTTCACATCAAGAAATCCATTCTTCAATTCGGTTTTTAAAAATTCTACAAATTCCGTAAGTAGGGGGGTGATGTAGGCAATTTGAACCTCATTATCGACAATCAGGGTAATGGTTTCATCGGTGAGTTTTGGATCTCTTTTGATTAAGGCATGATAAAATGTTTCCTTTCCAAGGCCTTTCAGGATGTGAGCATATTTTCGGGTACAGGAAATTAAGGCATCTGTACTGAATTGATTTCGAGGAAGGTCTTCTTCAGCCACCACTTTTTTCATGCGATGTGCGGCTAATTGCGCCTTTATGCTCATGGCACTTTCAGAGAGGCTACCAGTCGGTTTATCGAGGGTGTTCGGCTTGTTTTCTAGCTCAATTTTCGGTAAGCTCAGTGAGGGTTTTACTAACTTCTCTTGAGGTTGTTGAGGACGTAAGCTCTGCGCTGCAAAAGGGAGAATACTAATGGGCTCCGTTAGGAATTTTTTTTTTCAGCCTCTTGTTGTAAAGAACCTAACTCCATGAGGGTGACTTCCACCAACAAGCGCTGATTTTTCGAGCTTTTATATGCGACATCCGCCTTACTTAAGCAATACATAGCTCTCGTGAGTTGATTTTTTTCCCAAGCGCCGGATTGCTCTTTAAATCGATCCTTAATCTGTTCTGTTAATTCGAGCAGGGGAATGGTTCGTTGATCTTGCGCCATGAGTAGGTTTCGAAAATGTTCCGCTAATCCAATGATGAATTGGTGTCCGTCAAAGCCTTTCTCAATAATGTCATTCAAGGTTAATATCGAGCCCGCAATGTCTTCTTTCTTTAAATAGTCTACGATCTTAAAATAATAGTCGTAATCCAATACATGCAAGTTGGTTAATACCGTTTGGTAGGTAATGTTTCCACCGCTGAACGTAACTAATTGATCAAAGATTGATAAGGCATCTCGAAGTGCTCCGTCGGCCTTGGTAGCAATCAGATGTAGGGCTTCAGGCTCGGTACTTACTGCTTCTTTTTCCGCAATATGGGTAAGATGCATCGCAATGTCTTTCACGCCAATCCGACTAAAATCAAAGATTTGACACCTTGAAAGGATCGTTGGGATAATTTTATGTTTCTCGGTGGTTGCCAAGATGAAAATGGCGTGTGCAGGAGGTTCTTCTAGCGTTTTAAGAAAGGCATTAAATGCCTGTGAAGTAAGCATATGAACCTCATCGATGATGTAAACTTTATAGTTTCCAAGTTGTGGCGCAATGCGCACTTGCTCAATTAATCCACGGATGTCATCTACCGAGTTATTCGAGGCAGCATCCAGTTCGTAGATGTTTAGCGAATTCCCTGAATTAAAGGAAACGCAGGAGTCACAAACATCACAGGCTTCAAGTTGTGGGGTTCGGTTGAAACAATTAATGGTTTTGGCTAAGATTCTCGCCGTTGTGGTTTTACCAACACCTCGTGATCCACAAAACAAAAAAGCTTGGGCTAAATGACCGGTTAATATGGCGTTGCGCAAGGTGCCTGTAATAGACCCCTGGCCTACAACCGTTTCAAAGGTTTGCGGACGATACTTCCTTGCTGAAACAACAAACTCGCTCATGATACAAAGGTAACGGATTCTATGTAAAATCGCGGTGGATAATTCGCGATGTTGATAATTTTATCTTTAATTGCGGGTAAAGTGGCCGCGGATGGTTTTTCCTTGGTCATACACTTCAATAAAGAAGGTGCCAGCATAGCGAGAAACATCGATAAAATTTCCCGTAAAATTCAGTTCATGAAATACTTCAGCCCCCTGTGCATTTATAATTCGCAGTTCAATGGGATTAGAAAAATGGTGCTTGAAAAATAAGAGATTCGAGGTGGGATTTGGATAGGTGAGCAATCCATATTCTTCAGAAATTATCGATATACTATTTTGTTGAGTTAAGGCATTCCATTTATTTAAATAGATCTTAAGTGTTCCTGACCGTACATCTCCCCAAACCGCATAACAGGTATCGCCTGCATATACGACACTCATGAAATCGTTTCCGCTGCCTTCTAAGATGGTATCATGCGCTGCGGCTTGACTTGAAATGGGATAATCTGGACCAACAGTTAAGGAACCAAAGGGTTTCGTTGCTGCATAAATTTCACTCGCTTGCTCATACCCATCGTTGGGGGCATTGCGTCGGTCTCTCCACGTAATCACTAAATCCCCTGATTCGTTAAAATCGCCCCAGAGTAAGTCTTGTACGCGGTTGTTTCCAGTGGGATCTTGGTTTACTTTCTGCATTGTTCCCCATGTACTTCCGCCATCCGTTGATTCCATCAGGTACACATCGGATTGATCGTTTTGCTCGCTTAAAAAACAGTATGCTAAATGCCCCGGATGCGCTGGGTCTGCCATGAGTTTGCCTGCCCGTTTAAATAAACTATTAGTCACCCCCACATTGAGTCCTTGATATGCGATTTCGTGCGTTATTGTTGTTCCATGATTGGTTGAGCTCGCTAAAACTTGTCGTGGATAAACGGATTGTGAAACCACATAGGATGGATAAACGGCATAGAATTTCCCCGTGCCATCGATTGCTGGAGTGGGCATGGGTTGTGTAATGCTTGTTCCCGCCAAATAATTCACGGTATCCATTACGCGTGGATTCATAAAACTCTGACCTCCATCGATGCTTACACTCACATAGGGATTATATGGTGGGGTGATGAGTGCCGGTTGGTCTGCATTCATTGTAGTTACATAAATCGGTGCGAGCGGAGCATTTCCGGATTGGTCTACCACCATCCAAGGCCGATCAATACATAGTTTATTCGGACAATCTGTTATGTTGATTACTTCCACCGCATTTCCCCAGGATATGCCACCATCCGTTGATTTTCGAACTACCACCTGGCCTTGTGTAAATCCAACATTATCGTAATCAATATAGCACATAAAGGCATTGCCTAAGTGATCAAAGCCCAAACTTACATCGGCAGATGAATTTCCCGGTGCGAGGTGTGCTTGAAATATCGGTGTACTCCAGGTTGAACCACCGTTGGTGGAGTAGGCGGATTTAATCACGATTTTTTGACCAAATTGAAAGCCCATCCAAGCAGCCACAAGATGTTGCGGATTAGTTGGGTTGATTGCGATAGACGGCTCTCCTTCGAAGTAGTTCCCTGAAGATACGAGCACGTTTTGTCCAATGACTATTGAAGAAAGGATACAAAAGCAACAAAGTACCAAAGTTTTCATTAGTTTCTAAGAATTGGGGTTAGACTATACCCTTGGGCGCGTAAAAGTGCTAAGACGCCATTGGGGCCAGGTAGATGACCTGCTCCAACGGCAATGAAGGTGTTTTCGCGCTCAATTTGATCCGTAATGACTGGAATCCATTGGGAATTTCGTTTGTTCAAAAAGTTCTCAACGAAATTTGGAAATCCTTCAGATTCAGTGATGATGTCTATGTAAAGTGCGTCTATGGATTCACTCAAATAGTTTGATAACATGGCATCGTATCCTTGCGTTTGGTTCATTCCATCGATTAGCATCCGCACTTGGTCTTCCAATGAAACCGTATTGATGGTTTGCATTTGAACTTGAATGGATTCTAAGCCCATCGTTTTTTTACTTCCTTTCTTAGCCATTTCACCAAATTCTAACTCATAGGATTTGGTATCTTCTAAGGATTCTTGAAGCATCACACTTGAGAAAAAAAATGGCTTTAAGCGACTATAGCGTTTAAACTTTTTCTTGCTCATGCCATTGGAGTCCACGGCGTAGTTGTAAATCAACTGGTATTGCGCAGCGGTACAGATGTCGCGCAAGGTTTTACCTTCAGGAAGTATAGTCTCTTTCGCTAATTCGATTTTTTGAGCAAGGTCCATGTTTAAATCGACCTCCATGGCAATCATGCTAGACGAATTAAACGCAGCAGTTAAGGTAGAGTCGATGTTAAACTTCTCTTTGGGCATCAAATGAATGGTTCCGAAAACATAAGAAGTATGTTGGCCGTCTTTACTCGTTATTTCATAAAGCAGTTGACTATTCGCCAGGAATGAGCCAAGTAAAGCAACGAGTAATAAGCCTGTTTTCATTTCCTTCTTATTCGAAATCTTTCAAATCAACAGCACCATTGATTTCTGTGCTATCCAAACTGATGTTTAGCGTCATAGGGCCGACATTCAGAATCGTCTTGTGCGGTAATAAAACACCATTCACTGCTTTGTAGTCAGCGTATTCGATTACGGAAGTTGAAGACTCACCATTTTGGTTAACCACCTTAACCGTTTTCGCTTTAAGGTAGCTTGACTTGTCGTAGTAATGATATACTTCGCCGATGGATCCAAATGCGATTTTAACCACATAATATGGTGTACCATTTTCAGATTCTATGCCTACCACTTCCGGTTTGAACGTTGAGGAGGAATTCATCCAGTTCATTTCTGGAATCACCCCTTGTTCCATCAAGGCAATGGCAACCTCTTCACTGGTCATTTCCTTTTTCCCTGTTTGCATGTTGAACGTATATCCAGACTTTCCATCAAAGTACTGTTTCTGTGCAATCATACCATTGAATTCCATTTTATCCGCTTGTATTCCCTTGTTGGTGAAATACGAAGTGCTACTTAAAGGAACAGGGATTTTATCTGATTTCAAGGTGGATTTCTGAACCATCGATTTTATTTTTTCTACTGTTTTCGTAGCTGCCTTTAATGAAGATGCTTGAGTTAAACTTAAGGTTACCTTGGTAAGTAAGTCATTGATCGCTAGGTCAGAGGGGATTTTATCTTTTTTTACATCACCGAATTCATCAAGTTTTGTAACCTGACCATCAGAATCAAAGCGTTTAATTTTTTCCAGTACGGCTTCATTTCCTACTACAATGATGTTATAGTTGTTGGCTTTTATATATTTCGAAGCAACCACTTTAAGATCTGCCGGTGTAATGGCGTCTAATTGCTGCAAATACGTTTTGTAATAATCTGCAGGTAGTCCATACCGTTGAATGTTGTAAGCAAAACGTGCAATCGTTTGTGGACGCTCCAACGAACGTGCAAAGCTTCCGTTCTTAGTTGCTTTGGTAAGTTCAAGTTCATCCGCTTTGATGTCATCGGCCAATAAGCGATTTAATTCATTGACAATTTCCGTAATAGCGGAGTCTGTCACATCATTTCGGAAGTTACCGCTAACGGATACCCAACCGCCATTGTTTTGAACATTCAAGCCGGAATAGCATCCATAGGTAAAGGCTTTGTCTTCACGTAAATTCTGCATGAGTCGTGTTCCAAATCCACCGCCGCCAAATACGTCATTCAACACAGACAGTTTTAAATTATCTGGATTTCCCATAGTCATTGGGATTGGAAAGGTCACTTGTATAACGGATTGCACAGCGCCGGGCTTGTTTACAAAATACACTTGATTTCCATCAGTTTTGTTTGGGTCTGCAAATTGAGATTGAAATGGTGTCATTCCACTCCAAGAACCAAAGAATTTTTCAATGTATGAATCCGCCTCTGCTCGAGTAATGTCTCCAACAATGGCTAAATATGCGCCTTGTGGTGTAAAATGTTGTTTGTAATATCCTTTGATGTCGTCCAGGGTAATTGCTTCAAGCGTTTTAAAGGTCATGACCTCACCGTATGGGTGTTTCGGGAAATTAACTTTGTACGTGGCATTATTTGCCATCGCTTGTCCTTCTGATTTCAACGAAACCAAGCCGGATTTAACTTGATCTACAATTCGTGTGTATTCTGATTCTGGAAATGAAGCATTCAAGGTAATGTCTGCCATTAATCCCATTGCTTTTTCAAGGTGTTTTGTGAGGGTTGACAAGTATATGTTGCTCGCACTGGCATTTAACGAGGCTCCAATAAAGTCAATCTCTTTGTCCAATTGATCTTTCGATCTGTTTTGAGTGCCCGACATGATTAATGAACCTGTCAATTCATTTAAGCCGGCTTTGGCTCCTTCCAATCCTGGATTGTAACCAAGGGTCAAATCAAAGGAAACCTTAGGTAATTTATGGTCTTCCGAAAGAATGACAACCATGCCGTTTTTGGTGGTCCATACGGTTGATTCCTTAAGTTGAATCGGAGTAGGGCTAGCCGCTTTAGGCATGATGGAACGATCAAGTTGAGCATTTATGCTGCTGAGCGCTAACGCTACGAGGAGGGATAAGGTATATTTCATGATTATTTTTCTGTGGGTTGTTCAGTAGGTAAGTAATATAAAATGACACGCGCATTATCCGTTAGATAGGTGTTAGCCACGCGTTGAATGTCTTCTTTGGTGACCTTGCGATACATTTCAAGCATCTGATTCGTGCGTGCGGCTGTGCCATAGTACACATAGTTATCGGCCAAGCTTTCTGCAATTCCTGCCACCGATGAGGTTGATTCAACTACTTGTTTTTCGAATTTATTCAACACGGATTGATATTCTTCATCGGAAATCAATTGATCTTTCATGGCTCTGATTTCAATATCAAAGGCAGCTTGAATGTCCATCAAAGAAATTCCTTCTTTCCCTAAGGCTAAGAAGATATTCATACCACCATCTTCTAATCCATAATTAAACGAACTTGCGTAAGTGGCAATTTGTTTCTTTTCGATGAGGTTTTTATTAATTCGGGAACTATTACTACCAGATAAGATCTCGTTCATGAATTCAAGGGCGTAACTGTCGGCATTCTTTTGGTCTGGTATTTTATATCCCATGAATATTCCCGGCAATTGGATGTTATCGTAAATCGTATCGCGTATGATGCCACGAATTGGCTCATTGTCTTTTTCGGTCCTGCGCACCACGATTGGGGTCGCCTTTAATTTGTTCAACAATGCAATCGCTGCCTTATCTTTTGTTTTATCGAGGTCTTTTGCATCAAACTTACTTTTGTCTATGCCATATTTTGCATCAAACTTTTCTGCACTCAAACCAAGTACATCACGGTATAAGTTGATGGCTTGACCGCTAGGAATTGATCCGAAATACTGCTCAATCCAACGTTTCGTTTTTTCAATTGGAATATCTCCTGCAATAGAGATGGTAGCATTGTTAGGAACATAAAAATCTTGATAAAACTGCACGTAATCTGCCTCAACGGCCGCATCTAAGTGCTCCATTGAACCGATGGGAACCCAGCGATACGGGTGACTCGGGAAGGCACGTTTGAACATTTCAGAAATAAAACTCGCATACGGTTGGTTGTCTACCCGCTGACGTTTTTCTTCTTTTACTACGCTTCGTTGGGTTTCGATACCTATATTTTCCACCTTAGCATGCAACATGCGCTCACTCTCTAACCAAAGACCTAATTCCAATTGGTTCGACGGCAAGATTTCGTAATAATAGGTTCGGTCTTGTGAAGTATTGGCATTCAAGGTGCCTCCATTTTTTTCAACCAACTTGGAGTATTCTCCCCGGCCTATATTTTCAGACCCTTCGAATAGCAAGTGTTCAAAAAAGTGCGCGAAACCGGTGCGTTCGGTGTTCTCATTTTTCGACCCAACATGATAGAGTACAGAAACTGCTACAATTGGTGTACTATGTTCTTCGTGTAGAATAACATGTATCCCATTTGGCAGATCATATTCAAGGTAGTTTATCTTGGTTTGGGCAATACTCGTGTTCCATAAGAGCAGGAACAGCATCGAGAAAGAAAAATACTTCATATAATAATAATTTTTGAAACGCTAATTTACAACAAAGTAGGTAATCCGAATGATGTCGCTTGAAATTTAATCACCACCAAGAAATTGGCCTAAAAATTGCCTACCTTTGAACTCATGCAGCGAATGTTACCCGTGGTGTTCTTGTTGTGCTCCTTTGCTTTTGGTCAATCGGTTGTCCCGTTCAGGGATTTTAATAATTTTTTCTTGAGTTACGAGAACGGTGGATTTAAAACCATTGAAATTCAACCGGTAAAAGATTACCAAGCAGGGGATGAATTAGTTGCTTACATTGATACACGTGGAAATCTGAGGCTCTATGATGGAAGACAGCGCAAGGATATCACGAACCTCAATGTAGAATATCAGGTCTCAGACCATTTATTGGGATATATGATAGGCCCAACCCTCAATATGTGGGACAAGGGGCGCCTACAAACCTTGACCTATTTTGGTCGGAAGTTCTTAGTAAAAGATTCTTTGATTGTATATGAAGACACCCGATTCAATACCTTAAATGTGTATTGGAAAAAAAATACCATGAGCCTCGCTACGATCATTGGAGAACTGTCAATTCCAACCACCGTGGGAGAGAATATCCTGGTGTTTAAAGACAATGGGAATTTGTTTAAAGTATTTCAAGAGGGGAAGATATATGAAATCTGTGCGTGGAACGGAACGATTGATTTTCAATTAGGTACGGATATCGTATGTTTTAATGACCCAACCACCAGAACCTTTGTTGCATTTGAGCACGGTGAGTTTATGGATGTGGAGAATCAATTCATGAGAACGTATAAAGCGGGTAGAGGTTTTGTGGTTTATGAAGATTTGAATTCGAATTTATGGCTATATAAGAACGGAGAAAAGACCTTGCTAACCAATTTTATTTCCTCGTTTTGGGATGTGAAGGACGATGTGGTTATTTGGGGCGAAAATAATTATCTCTTCACCTATGTGAACGACCAAAAAATCCAAGTGGCTAATTTTATTCCTAATACCTGGGAAATTAAAAATAACACCATTGCATATCGTAACATTATGGGAGGTGTGTCTGCGATGGTCAATGGGGTAAATCATGAAATAACCTTGTTAGCTGATTCTGAATTTAAAATCTTTGGTAATTCGGTATTGGTTAAATTGTTCAATAATTCGCACCTAGTTTTATCTGATGGAAAGGTTTTTTCGAATTAATACCCCGCTACAATTTCTGATTCTTTTTCTTGGTATCTCTATGTCTGCAGTGGCTCAAGTGCCTGCGTTTGACAAGTTAGAGCAGTTGTATGATCAAGGCAGGTATCAGCTTGTATATAGAAAGTCTCTCCGCCTACTCAATAAACCAGAATACGATTATTCCCTCCTTCCCGAGTATTATCAATCCCTTTCCTCCTTGCAATTGATGAGAAATGGGGGATGGCGATCTAAGCATGCGGATCACATTGATTTCGCTTTTTCTTTTCTTGAAGGATTGGGAAAGACGGCAAAGGGAAGCAAATTAAGAGTAAACCACAGCCAAGAATTACTTGCGCTACAGGCTGATTTAAATGATTGGTTAGCAGAGTTGTCTCAAGAAAAAGAGAATAAGGACCTTCGGATTTACAGTCCAAAACTCGCTCTCCTAAGCAAAGCTCTTCAACTTATTTCTGTTGATTCTCCAACAGAGGCCTGGAGTCCGAGTGACATTCAAGGGAAAGAAGTGGCCATTAGCATGATACAATATGCGCAAACCTTTGTGGGGACTCCGTACGTGTGGGGAGGTCAATCCGCTCAGGGGTTTGATTGCAGTGGTTTCACTTCCTTTGTGTTCTTAAACCAGGGTATAAAAATCCCAAGAGTTTCCAGAGATCAATATGCGTCTTCATTGAAGTTAGATCCTGCTGAAGCGTGTATCGGGGACCTGGTATTTTTTGGTCAGCAAGGAGTGGTGAGCCATGTGGGGATTTTAGTGAACGAGCCAGGGAAGCCAAAACGCATGATCCATTCCAGCAGCAGCAAAGGCGTAATGTTTCAGGATATCGATAATTCGAAGTATTATTCGTCTCGTGTGATTGGCTACGGGAGGTATTAGCGAGTTCTCGGGGTATTAATGCCAAGAAACAATACAGCTATGATAATCAATCCAATGAATACACTCAAGGGCACAAGCCATGTAAATAGGGGGGAGTAATCCGAAAAAATTGCCCCTAGTGTATAAATCCAAAGTAGGGAAATGGCACTGACGCCAACCACTCTAAATCGATATTGATTCGTCCAGATCACATCGAACGTATTAATATACAATTGATTGAAAATTGGAATGCTAAACCATATCCACGTGGATTCTAAGGCATCCGGAACCGCATTAAAGTATATGATTAAGAATGCAGTGAGTATGAAATTCAATACAGAAAGCCATTCCGCTTTCGTAGACCTGGATTTAATCAATAAATGTATACCGCTGGTAAAAAACGGCGTAGATAAAAAGAATACCCACCGGTAGGCATACACGCTTGTAAACGAAATCGCTTGATACAAAAAGAACAAAAAGAACAAGGTATTCAAGATAAACACCAATAACCAAAAATTATATTTGATGCGTTCTATCATGATTTTCTGCGGCTTAATTCCGTTGCACATATCAATTGCCACAGCGCACGAGCGCCAACGTTGGCATCCCAATCTCCATGATTTCCTGGAGAGACTTCGTTTAAATCAAATCCTATGATGCTTCTGCCTGAGTCCACAATGGCGAAGAGTAAATAACTAACCTGTTCCAAGGTGAATCCTCCGGGTACTGGTGTACCGGTATTTGGACACAGATTTGGGATTAAGCCGTCGATGTCAAATGAAATATAAACGTCGGACGAAAGGGCTTCAATAATTTCTTCGCACTGAGCCTTCCATGATTTTCCGTGAAACGAGGCCTCCTTCAAATTCCAATCAAAATAGGTAGTGATTTTAGGATGATTTAACGACCGTTCATACTCGTCTTGCGATAAATCACGAATACCAACTTGCACGAGTTGTACCAATGAATCGCAGGATTCTACCACGTTATACATAATGCTTGCATGCGATTGTTCGAATCCTTCATAGGCCTTTCTTAAATCTGCGTGCGCATCAATTTGAAGGATGCTGAATGCATCGTACTGTTCATCAAGGGCTTGAATCAAACCCAATGGGGTGGAATGCTCGCCTCCCAATACGGCACATATTTTACCAGACTGTAAGAGTTTTTCAACCCGTGATTTCAAATTATTGGTAAGGGCGCTATGCGCCGCATTGATTTCATCGATAATGGCGCTATGCTTTAACTGCGCAGGCGCTTCGCCGAGCTGTTCAAGGTCTGAAAAATATTCAGCAGCTCTTTGATTGAATTCATCATTAATCGCTTTCCATTCCTCGGAGATTGGGGTTAAAAAAACCTGGGTTTCATAGGCTTTGTTAAGTCGCGGATGAAAGAAGTCGAGTTGGGTTGATGCATCTAAAATAGCTTTCGGACCCTTGCTCGTCCCTTTGCCATAGGAGGCTGTTGCATCCCAGGGAATAGGAATGATAACGAGGTCGGCATCTTCTTCCGTGGCAGGAAATCCAAAAAGATTGCCATTGGTAACACCCACACCGTTGGGATCAAAACTCATTTGTGTAAATGTTTTAAATGATAGGCATTAACACTTGCTCGAACCGAATTGAATTCACTCAAAAGAGCCTCTGCCTCTGCTTCGCTGACTGGTATTTCGTCGCATACCATGCGTATCGCACGTTGCACTAATTTTTCATTACTTAGCTGCATATCCACCATTTTATTCCCTTTTACATGTCCGAGTTTAATCATCAGCGCAGTCGAGATCATGTTAAGTACTAATTTTTGAGCAGTACCGGATTTCATGCGTGTACTTCCTGTAACAAATTCAGGACCTACGGTAGGAACCATTGGAAATGAAGATTCTTGGGCGAGGGGCGAACCTGGATTACAGGTGATCCCTCCGGTTAAAACTCCTGCATGGTTTGCGGTTCGAATTGCGCCCATTACGTATGGCGTTGTTCCCGAAGCAGCAATTCCAACGAGGGTGTCCAATTCATTAATGTTGTGATTCATGAGATCGATCCATCCTTGTTTTTCATCATCTTCTGCAAATTCAACGGCCTTGCGAATAGCGGCATCACCGCCCGCAATAATCCCAATAACAACGCCGTGACTTACCCCAAAGGTGGGTGGACATTCACTCGCATCAACAATGCCTAAACGACCGCTGGTGCCAGCACCGAGGTAAAAGAGGCGTCCGCCTTTGGACATACGCGTATAACAGGCATCAACAAAGGCCTCAATGTGGGGAATAATCAACGCAACGGCTGAAGCTACCTTGGCATCTTCGGAATTAATGCCGTGCAGCAACCCCGCGGTGGACATCGTTTCTAGATGATCGTGATTTGAGCTGCTTTCTGTGATGCGTATCATATCAAATAGGCAAAATGTGACTCGGATTTAAGATCCACCTCTACACGATTTTTAAGGGTAGTCGATAAACTCAGTCCAACAAAGTCGGCTTTGATGGGATATCTTCGGTGTTGACGGTCAACCAAAACCAAGGTTTTTATGGCGTGTGTGGCTTGTTGTAAAAATTTAATCAGTGCATATTGCATGGTTTTACCCGAATTAATGACATCGTCCACCAATACAATGTACCCGTGCTTGAGCTCAGATTCTGGAATGGAAAGCCCAATCGGATTTGCCCAAGGTTCATCTTTATTGATTTCAATTTCAAATAATTGGGTGTTTAAGGTGCCGTGCGCGTCAATGACTTGTTTCAGGTACGTGGCGAGTAACATGCCGTTTCCTTGAATGCCCCCGATAAAGATTTTTTCTTGGTCCGTACATTGTTCCAAAATCTGGTATGCGAGACGGGTAATCTTTTGATGTATTTCCTGGTGTTTTAGAATTACCTGCATAATCAAATTTTCTATGCAAATATACGCTTAATTCGTATGCTATTTAACTCGGTGTGGAAATCATTACCTTCGCTTTGTGAAAATGATTACCGGAGTCCTTGCTTGGTTGAAATACCTGTCTTTTAGGCGGGTCATAAATTTCATTGGATTGGTGCTGAGTTACTATCTGTCAAGGATGTTTAGGAAAAGCATGCATCTAGGCCTGCCGTTTCATGTCAGCATGGAGCCCACAACCGCATGTAATTTAGGGTGTCCAGAATGTCCGAGTGGTTTAAAGAAATTTTCAAGACCAACCGGGAAAATGGATTTGGCTCAGCATGAACAGTGGTTGAAGGAGTTGTCAAAAACCGTCTTTTATATTACCTATTATTTTCAAGGAGAACCCTTTCTAAATCCCAAGTTTTTAGCATTAATTCAGGCGGCGAAACGGCATCGCATGTTTACTGCAACATCTACCAATGCACATTTTATAGATCACAACAATGCAGCGCTTATCGTAGAAAGCGGCTTGGATCAGTTAATTATTTCGGTGGATGGTGTTTCTCAAGAAGTATACGAGCAATATCGGGTGCATGGAGATATTAATAAGGTTTGGATAGCAACAGCAGCTTTGGTAGAAGCAAAGAAAAAACTGAAGTCAAAAACACCACAGTTGATATTTCAATGCCTCGCTGTAAAGCCAAACGAACATGAGATTTCTTCGGTATTTGAAAAAGCAAAAGAATTAGGAGTCGATGAGGTTCGAATAAAATCAGCGCAACTCTATGATTATCAGTTTGGAAATCCATTAATGCCTGAAAATGAGCAATACAGCAGGTACAAGTTAAACAGAAAGGGAACATTTGAATTGAAACAGCCTGGGGGCAATCACTGTTGGCGGATGTGGTCAGGCAGTGTAATTACATGGGACGGTCAGGTAGTACCTTGTTGTTTCGATAAGGACGCATCCCACGCGATGGGGGCATTGACGAAGGAAACCTTTCGGCAGGTTTGGAATAATTCGAAATATCAGAATTTTAGAAATGCGGTACTAACTAAGCGGCAAGGGATTGATATTTGTCAAAATTGTTCAGAAGGTTCCAAGGTTTGGTTATAGAACGCTTAGGATTTAGCATTTCATTGCTACACGAACGCTAAAGTTTTTTACTTTTGAGCGAATCTAAAACCTTTAAACCAAATTATTATGAAAATCGGTATTAAATACCAAGAAAGTTACTCGCGGGGCTCATTAATTCTTCGCTCCCTATTTGGAGGTCTGTACATTGCATTGCCTCACGGGTTTTTGTTAATTTTTATGTCAATCGCTTCATCCTTTGTTGGCATTATTAATTTTTGGTCCATTCTAATTACTGGAAAAATGATTCGCTCCATGTTCGATTTTCAGTTGAATTTAATGCGTTGGTCACTGCGTGTTAACGCCCGTCTAATGAATTTGATTGACGGTTCTCCTGCTTTTGGTATGACGCATAATGATGCAGATGTTGTATTGGATATTGAATACCCAGAAACATCAAATCGAGTTTCTGTTTTGTTGAGAGCAATGTTCGGGATTTTTTATGTGTTACTACCACACGCATTTATTCTCTTTTTTCTGCAAATTGGTGCAATGTTCGTGAGAATGATTGCATTTTGGGCTGTCTTGTTCACGGGCGAATATCCAGAAGGAATGCATGCATACATGGTTGGCGTGATTCGTTGGAATATCCGCGTAAATGCCTTTATGTCGTATTTAACGGACACCTATCCACCGTTTTCGCGAGCCGGTGATGAAGTAGAATTTAGCCAAACTAGCGCTTCTGATTTGCTCGATTAAGCGTTTTTTTGTTATACATTTGAACATGCCCTTCGGGGCATTTTTTTTAAGCATGAAAAATAGGTACCTTGTTTTTTACGGTGTTTTTTTTCTCGTTGCATTATTTTATGCATTTGTAAACCCGTTTAATAATTCCTCGCACATGCCGGGCTGTTTTATCTATCAAAACACGGGTATTTTTTGTCCAGGTTGTGGTTTACAACGTGCGTTGCACGCATTTTTTACCGGCGATTTTGTGTTGGCGTTTAGCATGAATCCCTTAGTGTTTTTGGCGCTGATTATTTTGTGTATTGATTTTTTATTCCTGTTGCTTAAACGGGAACGGTATAGACCAGTGCCACCCATGGTGAATAGCCATGCTGCGCTATTATCCATAGCCGTAATCCTGTTTTTATTTATGATTCTCAGAAATGTGAATTCTGAATATCTCGAGTTTTTGAAGCCCACGGGTTAATTTGTGAAATCAACCTTGTGATTTAAGAATTTATCCCTACCTTTGCCACGTCTTACAAAAAGTTTGTAGGCTACATAAAAATTATTTTAATCAATATTGGCATGTATTTAAACCCAGAAGTCAAAAAATCAATCTTCGCTAAACACGGAGGTTCAGAAACAAACACAGGATCTACAGAAGGTCAAATTGCCTTATTCACTTACAGAATCAGTCATTTAACGGAGCACTTAAAGAAAAACCGAAAGGATTTTGGAACACAGCGCTCGCTGCAATTGCTCGTAGGTAAAAGAAGAAGTCTGTTGGATTACCTAAAAAGTAATGACATTGAAAAATACCGCGCATTAATTAAGGAGTTAGGTCTTCGACGTTAATTGTAAGGTACCATATTTTATTGAAAGGGGGGCATTCGACTTGGGTCGGCTTCCCTTTTTTTATAAACTGCAAAGATGGAATGGAAACCGATAAATAAATAATAAACCTTCATGTCACAGGGACACGAAAAAAACAGTAAAACGATAGAATTATGAACTTAGGAATTAAAAAAACATTAGTTACAGGTGGAAAAACCATCAGCGTAGAAACAGGTAAATTAGCAAAACAAGCCGATGGCTCAGTTGAAGTTAGAATGGGTGAAACCGTTCTTTTGGCAACCGTAGTTGCTGCGCAAGTAGCAAAAGAAGGGGTTGATTTCCTTCCATTAACGGTAGATTACCGCGAGAAATATGCTGCTGCTGGACGTTTCCCAGGTGGATTTTTCAGAAGAGAAGCAAGACCATCAGAATCTGAAATTCTGGTAATGCGTTTGGTAGACCGTGCGCTTAGGCCGCTTTTTCCAGATGATTACCATGCTGAGGTTCAATTGATGATCCAATTGCTTGCGTATGACGGAATCAACAATCCTGATGCACTTTGTGGTTTCGCCGCGTCTGCCGCCATCGCTGTTTCTGACATTCCTTTCAATGGCCCAATGTCAGAAGTTAGGGTTGCACGTGTAAACGGTGAATTCATAGTGAATCCCACCATGGAAGAAATGAAGGATTCAGACATGGATTGCATTGTCGCTGGTACAGCAAAAGATGTGAACATGGTAGAAGGTGAAATGAAAGAAGTTTCCGAAGATGATTTGGTTGCCGTTATCAAAATTGCACATGAAGCCATTAAAGAACAATGT
>CANMTO010000016.1 GCA_947500755.1 Flavobacteriales bacterium | reverse complement strand
TTCGGCCATTTTTGCCAGTTCTGTAACCTACCTGATCCCCGTATTTGCTGTGCTTTTCGGCTTTATACTGAACGAATCCATTACCTACATGCAGTTCATTTCTATGCTTATACTGCTCTCAGGGGTCTTTTTAGTCAACTTCCACGAACTTCTTTTACGTGGTATGCGAAAGAAAAAACACGAGTTGTTTTGAAATTGAATATGATTTGTTATCTTTGCACTCCTAATTTAATTCGAGTCAAACATGTACGCAATTGTAGAGATAGCAGGGCAGCAGTTTAAAGTGCAAAAAGACCAAAAGGTATTCGTTCATCGATTAGATGCTGAAACCGGATCAAACATGACGTTTGATCACGTGTTATTGGTAGATAACGACGGAGCAATTACTCTTGGCGCCCCAGTTATAGCCGGTGCAACAGTCACCGCAGAAGTCCTTGACCACGTCAAAGGAGACAAAGTAATCGTTTTCAAGAAAAAACGACGAAAAGGGTATACAGTAAAAAATGGTCACCGTCAGCAATTCACGGCGTTGAAAATCACAGATATTAAAGCTTAATTAACGATACTAAAAGGTTAGATCATGGCACATAAGAAAGGAGTCGGTAGTTCCAAAAACGGTAGAGAATCACACAGTAAGCGCTTGGGCGTTAAAATCTTTGGTGGTCAAGCCGCAATATCAGGCAACATTATTGTACGTCAACGCGGCACACAACATCACCCAGGAGACAATGTAGGAATTGGTAAAGACCATACCTTGTTTGCGTTAACAGATGGCTTAGTAGCATTTCGTAAAAAGAAAGATAATCGTTCGTTTGTTTCGGTGGTTCCCTTCGAGCAAGCCTAATTGACAATAATCTTATAAATTATTTAGCCCTTTCTTAACGAGAGGGCTTTTTTATTTTTGTTAATTTGTTTTCATTTATGGTACACATGTTTCAAAACAAGCTGCTACTCAGTGTGCTTTCTGGTCTTTTATTGATGGTTTCCTTCCCTTTTTCTGGAAGCATTACTCCCCTTGTGTTTGTTGCATGGATTCCATTATGGCGAATCGGTTTGGAATTACGTGAAACGAAGCGCGGCGGTTTAAAGTTTTTTGGATTTGCCTACCTTTCCCTGTTTATCTTCAACCTTGGAACAACGTGGTGGATTTGGAACTCCACAACCGGCGGTGCGGTAATGGCCTTTGTTTGCAACACTCTATTGATGTCTGGAGCCTTGACGATAGGTTTCATACTGTTTAAAAAATCAAGTCCCATGCTCTTTCTTGGCGGGTTAGGCCTAAGCTGGATTTCCTTTGAATTCCTGCATCTAAATTGGGAGTTATCCTGGCCTTGGCTCACCATGGGTAATTACTTTTCAATTCATCCTTCATGGGTGCAATGGTATGAATATACCGGAACCTTAGGTGGTAGTTTTTGGGTAATTTCCGTTAACATTCTTGGTGTCTTAATTCTTATAAACAGGAAATCTAGGCAGTACGCCATAACATTCATTTCTATTCTTAGCATTCCACTTTTAATTTCTTTCTTGTTAAGTAATAAGGCAGAGATCGCTAAATATCCTACTCAATCTGTTGTTATACTGCAACCTAACATTGATCCATACACTGAAAAATTCAACATTGACCCTGCCCAGCAAGTTGAATCCATGCTTGGATTGATCCGTCCATACCTACACAATACCTTAGCAATTGGCCCCGAAACAGCCATTCAGGAAGCGTTCATTGAAAAAGATTTCAAGCAAACCAGAAGTTATAAGCTATTGGACGAATCACTAACTTCAACAAACAGTTCACTGTTAATTGGCGCCTCTACCTTCCAACTTTTTGATCAAAAGCATTCCGCCGTGAGTAAATCTTTACCCAATGGAACATTCTATGAATCTTACAATACCGCCTTATTTATGGCGAATAAACATCAGCAATTTATACATAAATCAAAGCTAGTACTTGGAGTAGAAAAAATTCCTTTTTCCCGCTGGCTTCCATTCTTAGAACAACTATCCATCGACAATGGCGGTACGTCCGGGTCATTGGGGGTAGAATCCGAACCCAAGGTGTTCAGGAATGAAGACCACTCGTATGCTCCGATTATCTGCTACGAATCGATTTACGGTGCGTTCGTGGCTGAGCAATGTAACAAGGGAGCACAACTTTTATGCATCATTACCAACGACGGATGGTGGGGTAATACACCCGGATATAGGCAGCATAATCAATTTGCCTCATTACGTGCCATTGAAACCAGAAAATTCGTGGTTCGGTCCGGGAATACGGGAATAAGTTCCGTTTGGAATTCTCAAGGCGAATGCTTGAAGCAACTCGGATATGACACAAAAGGTGTACTCACCGCGAAGGTCCCGTTAATTAAAGGAAAGACGTTTTACGTTCGGTTTGGCGATTATTTAGGTTGGGTGAGTGTGGTCGTATTCTTAATATTGGTTGTTATACGTTTTAGGATTCAAAAAAACGTTTAAGAAATCCGGTTTATTATTCTATCACGCCCCTTCAGGGCTAACGTATTTCGCCCCTTCGGGGCTAGCGTATTTCGCCCCTTCGGTGGAATATCGGCCAGGTTTTATACCCATATTTCATTAAACAAAAAAAGGGGGGCCTTTCGGCGCACCCTTTCTCCATCAATCAACATCGTATTAATACCCTGTATTTTGAACCAGGTTTGGATTTAAGATAATATCTGAGGTAGGAAGTGGATACAATTCCAAGTATGGATCAATTCCAATCCCGGCTACATCTCCTCCTTTAAAGGGCCATACGTAGGTTGAACCAGAAAACAAATCAAAGCGAATTAAATCGGTTCTTCGGGTTCCTTCCCATTGCATTTCACGAGCACGCTCATCAATAATATCGGACAAGGTAACTGTAGCAAAATTGTGCAGGTTGTCTCCATAAGCACGTTCACGAATTAAATTCATGTATTGTAAGGCAGTACCCTGATCCGTTAAGCGCAAACTCGCTTCAGCCATCATCAAGTATACATCTCCTAATCGAAACATCGGGAAATCGATGTCTGTATGTGGAGAATTCGCGTTGTTAGAACCAGTTAGACCAGCGCTGGTTACATTCTTAAACTTCGGATTCGCATACCCTTGCGTAAATGTTCCTAGGGTGGTTATTTCTTTCGTTTGACCAGTGGTGTAAAACAAGTAACGCGAATCTTCAGTTGTGTCCGCAAATTTGTTTACCAAGGATTCTTTTGCTCGCAAACCAGCCCACTTTCCATTAACACCATAATCTGCCGCCACCATAGAACCTCCTAACGAAGCACAAACTAAAAAGGTAGTTCCACCCCAAGTTTGGGAATACAATCCATCATAAACAACTGGGAAGATAATTTCCGGAGATGTATGATTATCGGCCAAAAACAACTCTTGATAACTATCATCTAAGGTGAATGGTGCATCAATAATCTTCTGACAATAATCCTTACAATCACCCCAGCGCGCCGTTCCGGTATACACTTCAGCATTCAAATACAACTTAGCTAATAATGCTTGTGCTGCCGCTTTTGACGCGTGACCATATACTACAGACGATGCTGGCGTTAGGCTTGGCTCAACTGCCAAGAGTTCTGATTCAACGTAATTAAATAAATCAGCGCGTGTTATACGCTCTGGTTGAAAAGCACCCACTTGATCATTTTCATCAACAAATGGAACATTTCCAAATAAATCCATGGCATGATAATAACTTAAAGCGCGTAAAAATCTCGCTTCATTGCGATACATGCGAATCATTTGCTTATCGTTTTCACTGAACCCTCTAGCTTCTAATTTCTCATCGCTCGCTTGTCCAATGAATTCATTACACAAGGTGATTTGATAATAAATTCGGTAGTACATTCCTTTTACCCATACATTCTCTGCATTGATTTCATTTTTAACCAATTCCGGAATGCCTGGGTCGTTCCAACCACAAACCGCTTCATCGGTCGGTAATTCTTGTAAATTCCAAAGTACACGAACATAGGCAGAGAATCCTTCATCGATTCCTGCAATATCAGCTTGTCCTGCTGGACCTTGATTACCCGTCATAGAAAGACCTGAATACAATTTAGCTAGGACCTTAATATAATTATTTGGGTCTTTGTACACCGTTTCGGCATTCAGACCATATTTCGGTGACTGATTAAGTTGTTTGTTACATGAGAACCCAAGAAGTAGTGTTCCCAATAATGCAGTATATAAAATTGACTTTTTCATGGTGTTAAATTTAAAAATCAAAGGTTAAGTTTAAGGTATACACACGTGGTCGTGGATAGAAGTTATTATCAACCCCACCCCCAACTTCAGGATCTTGTCCGGAATATTTAGTTACTACAAATACGTTTTGAACAGAGAACCCAGCATTTAATCCAATCTTATTTTTGGTGAAGCCAAGTTTTCCAAAGTTATATCCTACGTTGATGTTGTCAACGCGCAAGAAATTCGCTTTTTCAAGGTAGTGGTCAGATAATAACTGATTTGTAGTTGTTTTTTGCACCTCGTCCTCATAGTACAAGGAACTGATGTTGTTTAAGTATTTCTTAGTTCCTTCCACTGCGGTAAACGTTCCACTATTTGAATGGATGTTGTTATAAATCGTTGCACCCAATTCGCTACGCATGGATACCCCCGCATACCATTTTCCATATTGGAAATTCAAGGCTGTTCCAAGGAAGATTTTTGGTGCCACTTGGCCCGCATAATAACGGTCTTTCACGTTGATTAAGCCATCGTTGTTCCGATCAACAAAGGCATTTGTATCTTTCCATTTATCGGTTGCTGTGATGTTGCCATCACCGTTCATATCGATGCTTGCTTGTTGACCCACTTCGATCAAGCTCCCGTCTGTATCGTATTGTTGCTCATATAAGAAATACGTAAAAGTCGGATAAGCCACTTGATGAATCAACACTTGGTTTCCGATTCCTCCAGCGATACCTCCAACTAAGATACCTGGAGAGTTTGGGTCTTGAATTTGAGAAAGTTTCGTTACTTGATTAATGTTATGCGTTGCATTCACCATCCAATCTAGGCGCATTTTCTTTTTGGCAATAATACCTAGATTCAAACTGGCCTCGATTCCTTTATTTTCCATCCCCCCAACGTTCGTTAAGATTTGATTTGTAAAATTGGTTCCAGCAGGTACAGCTACTGTAGCTAGTAAGTCGGAGGTTAATTTCTTGTACACATCAATCGAACCTGAGATGCGGTCTTTTAACAAGCCGAAATCTAATCCGATGTTGTAGCTTGTGGTAGTTTCCCATTTTAAGTTGGCATCAAATCCTGCAGGACGGAATACCGTGTAATATTGTCCGCCGAAAGCGTATTGCGCGGTTGGGCCCCCTTCGAAGTAATTCCCGATATAGGCATAATCACCAATTCCATCTTGCTGACCAGTTACACCCCATCCAGCACGAACTTTCAACATATTGATGGCTTTGACATTTTTCATGAATTTTTCTTGACTTACAATCCATGCTGCAGATGCTGCAGGGAACCAACCCCAACGTTGCTCTGGGCTAAATCTAGAAGAACCGTCTCGACGCATAGACACGTTGATCACATATCGGTCATTAAGTGAGTAAATGGCACGAGCATAATAAGACAATAACGCATTCTTTGTATAGAACGGATTTGCTGCAGGTAATGCAATGACCGAATCTTGTGCTTGGTTGTAGGTTGGGTTGTTCGGACTTGTGGTGTACCAATCTTGGTAAGAATACCCAGCTGTTATATCAAGAATCTGATTTTTTAATTTATCACCTGAATTATAATTCGCGTACGCTTCGATCAATTTATTTCCTTTCGTTTGACGATATTGACTGTAACTACCCTGACTAAAATATCCTGCGGCTGAAGTCGATTGTGTTTCTGTATACCCTGTACCTTCTGATTGATCGGTACCAAGGTTTACCACTGCTTTTAATTGCGGTAAAAACGGCATTTTGTAGCTCACCTTTGCATTACCGATGTAGCGATTAACCACACTTCGGTCTTCCGATTGCTTAATTAAACCCAGTGGATTTCTTCCAGAAAGGGTGTTTGGTTTGTTGTTGTCAACCCATTCAAAATATCCGCCGTACAACGATGTATCTGAGTAAACCGGTTGTGTTGGGTCAAAGAAAGCTGCTCCTAAGGCCCCACGGTTCGCAAAGAATGCGCGCGATTGAACTAATTTTTGATTTACCTCCAGTTGAAGAGACCCGTCTAAAAAGCTTGGTGTCATGTTTAAACTCAAGGAAGTTCTATTCATATTATCTCGTTTCAATAGGCCATTTTCCGCTCGATTACCAATCGATAAGCGATAAGGTAAGCCTTTGATTCCGCCAGTAATTGATACGTTATTATCGGCTACTATGGCATTACGAAACACTTCACGTTGCCAATCCGTGTTTGCCGTTCCCAATAATGCTTTCTGTGCTGCTGAACCTTTCCGGTTGATTAGCGCACGCAAGGAATCTCCGGTGAGTACATCCGCATATTTCGCAATGGTGGATAAGGAAATTTTAGAATCCAAGACCACCTTCACTTGATTCTGAGTAGCTGAACCTTTTTTCGTGGTGATGATAATTACCCCATTCGCAGCACGCGAACCATAAATAGCGGTTGCCGAAGCATCTTTTAATACGACAAAAGACTCAATATCATTCGGATTAATTAAAGACAAAGGATTCGCTGCTCCTGAAATCCCACCATTATCCAAGGGAACTCCATCCACCACGATTAAGGGGTCGTTACTCGCATTGATTGAAGTACCCCCTCGAAGTCTCAATGTACTCCCTGAACCAGGCGCTCCATCATTCGAAGTAACCTTTAATCCAGCTACCTTTCCCATTAATAATTGCTCTGGGGAAGCCAAGGACCCCTTAAGAAAGTTTTTCTCATTAATAATGGTAGCCGCACCGGTTAAATCCTTCGTTCTCGTTGTTCCATAACCAATCACAACCACCTCATCGGATGCTTTCTGATTATCTCCAAAAACTAAGTTTTTTGTAATGGTTCCGCCACCTGAAATGGCCACGTCTAGGGTCATGTCTTCTAATCCAATCAGACGCAAGGTCAACACATAACTCCCATCAGCCAAACCGGTAATTTCATAGGCTCCATTAACATCAGAAAAGGCAACCCCTTTCGTTGGCCCATCTGCTAGAACTTTCACATCGCTTAGTTTATTTCCCTTAGGGTCCTCAATTACCCCATTAATTTTACCTGTTTGCGCAAATCCGAGGACGGACAAGGCCAACATAAAAATCAAGGAAAAAGATTTAATAAATAATTGTCTATTCATAATCTTTTAAATTGTTGTTAGTTTTTAATTAAAGTGCTTCCAAATATACTTTTTTTTTCAAAACGTCATTATGACACAAAGAAATTTAGTGGAATTTGATTTTCAATTCATTACCGTCCTCCAGTTTATAAAGAAGACGTACCGTTTTTGTTGTTGAGTCAAAGGTTATCTTGGTGTCTTGTCCAAGCAATTGATCATTGGTCTTAGTTATTATTCGAGGGGCTTTGGAAACATTGTGAATGACCAAAGTAACTCCTGGACTAAAAGGTTTGCAATACGGACTGGTAGATTTCACATTAATTGCCGATTTTTTCGTTGACTTTTTAAGGTAGTCAAATTCGAATAAGGTGTAACAGTCTCCATCAAAATCTTGCCGTGAATTCCCGTCATCTTCAAATAACTTTCCTTTAGAGGAGGAAACCGTAGGGTCGTAATAGAAATGCACCTCCACCTTATTTACAGCATATTCTTCGGTTGACTGTATTCCTTTCTCAGCCATCGGAATAAAAGCGCCGGCCTTAACAAATACAGGAATATTATCCATAGTCAAGGAATCGATGGTGGGTTCATTCCAAACCATTTCCATTCGAGACCCCCAAAAACAACGCGCAGTGGTTATGAATTGCTGCGGAACAACCCGTTCGTCTGTGTACAGGTTAAACCATGGATTAGAATCTGGAAAATCAATTCTTATGATTTTTTGTCCTTTTTCTGTTACTGGGACAACAAAAATGTCGGGACCCCAAAAATAACAATCGGTTCGATCCATAAAATCCGTTTGTTTCGGATACTCCATAAAAACAGGGCGCATCAATGGAATTCCAGTAGTTGAATTCTCATAGGCCAAGGTATAATTGTAAGGCAATAACCGGTAACGCCATTCGATGGCTTCTTTCGCTAGGGCCTTGGTTTTAGCATCTTTAAAGATTGCTTCGCTTGGGACTTCTTGTTGCGCATGCGGTCTAAAAATCGGCTGAAACACCCCATATTGTAACCACCGGACATACAGTTCGGGGTCATCGTTGGCTCCACCAAAGCCACCAAGGTCGGAGTGGAGGTATCCAATACCTTGCAATCCTGCCTGTAGCGTAAGCTCCACTTGAGGTTTTAATCCACCCCAGGTGCGATTTACATCCCCAGTCCATGGAATCATACCGAACCGTTGAGAACCTGAATACCCAGAACGCATTAAAATAAATGGTCTTTTATTGGAAAAATCAGCGCGATAGCCTTCCTGAATTAACCTTGCCCAATCATGACCATATATGTTGTGCACCCGATTGGCTCTACCAACCACGTGGTATAAATCATCGGGATGTACCTCTGGCTCTCCTAAATCTCCCCAAATCCCTTCAACTCCCATTTCTATTAAGCCTTTGTAAATGTTCCAAAACCACTGTTTCGTTTCCGGTTTATATATATCAAGCAGGCCTGTATTACCAAAATAAAAATCATAGGTAAACGGTTTTTCACCGGTAATGTCTGTGCAAAGTAGTTTTTTAGTTTTAGTTTCCTCCCACGTCTTTGAAGTGGTTAAAATAAAAGGCTCAGTTATCAAGACTGTTTTAACCCCAGTATTTTTAAAATCTGAGATCATTTGTTTTGGATTCGGAAAGCTATCTCGGTGGAATTCAAAATTACCCAAGGTACCTTGGATGCTTGTGCCAAACCAATACAAATCAAAGACAATCGCATCTAGCGGAATGCTGTCGGCCTTAAACTTAGAAACTACTGTACGAGCTTCCTGTTCAGAATGATAGCCAAAGCGGCTTGCAAAATTACCAAATGCCCAACGAGGCGGGAGCGGTTGTCTTCCTGTCAAACTGGTATACGATTCCACTAATTCTTTCCAATTGTCTGCTGCGATTACCTGATAGGTTTTTCTACCACCTGTTGTTTCGTAAGTCAGGCTGCTGTCTTTTTTTGAATCCAGGTCTAGAAAACCGGTATACGAATTATCAAAGTGCAAGGCATAAAGCCGATCTGAAATCACCAAGGGCATACTATAGTTCATCTGTTCCGAATGCGTTTCATACCCGTAATGTGCCTTATTGTATAGCGGTAACCTATACCCTCTTCGGTCCATTCCAAGCACCCGATTCCCGGTGCCAAATAACTTTTCGCCCTGACTTAAGTTAAACTGAATTTTTTCCATACTGGAATCCACATCATAACCCCATCGTTCAGAAAGCAAGTAACGGCCTTTGTGCCAATAGGTGATTTTAAAGGGATTGGTTTGAATTAATATGATGGGATTCATTTTCTTATCCCTATCTTCTTTGTGATAAATATGAATAAACGGAGGAATAAAGGTATTGGACGTTGCAGCCCATGTAAACGAATTTTCATCCGGTTTTTTTTCTACGGCGTGAGAGTTCGCTTCATGCTTTTGTCCATTGGGAATAAAGGTGGTTTCAATAATGTTAGGACCATAAGATCGGAATATGTACTCCCCATCTGAAACGGTGACTTTAATTCCCGCAGGAATTGAAGCAATACTCTTAAATTGTCGTGTCGGATTTTGACTCCATACATTTACGTTAATCCATGTAAACAACGCGAGGACTAAGACCTTTCCTACAATTCGATGATCCATGCTGTTTTTCCTGGAATTGTTAATGATTTCTGCGACATGTCAATGAAGGTATCGGATAACACCTCTTTTTTTAGGGGAACTGCTCGAATAGAAAATTTATCTAAGACATCAACAAAACGAATCGTTGCAAAGGATTGAGCATCCGTAGAATTATTCAGCACGACCATAATTTTCTTTTCTTCTAAGATTCTAAAATAAACATACACGTTATTCTCCGGGACATACTGCACTAAGCTTCCTTCATGAATTACGGCTTGGTTTTTACGCCAATTGAGTACCTTTTTTGTGAATTGAAAATACGCTTCTTGTTCTGGGGTTCGACCCAATTTTGAACGTTTTCGCACATCATCTTGCGCATAAAATGCTGTCAGCGTATCGGTATCCCACCCTCCTGGAAAATCTCTGCGAATATCTGCATCTCCTACATCTTTAGAACCTTTCATTCCGATTTCCGAACCGTAATAAATTTGAGGAATTCCTCTAGTGGTTGCAATTAAGGTAAGTGCTAGTTTATAATCGGCTAGGTTCGGACAATATTCATTGAAGCGCTTGGTATCGTGATTTTCCATAAACACCAACATATTGTTGGGATTTTCATAGACAAAATCATTTACAAAATTTTCATAAATCCGAGCCATACCTTGATCCCACCCTTGATTTCGTTCATTGAATGCTTGCATGATCGCATCGTGCAAAGTGAAATCCATCAAGGCGGGTAGACCACTGTTATAAGAATCCAAGGCTCCAATTTTACTGTCCTTTTGCCAATACGAAATTTGTGCTTGATTATGCAACCACACTTCCCCGACCATATTTAAATAAGGATACTCCTCCATAATAGCCTTGGTCCATGTAGCAATCGCTTCCTTATCATTGTATGAATAGGTATCTACTCGCAAGCCATCTAAACACGCATACTCAACCCACCAAATGGTATTTTGAATCAGGTAGGTTAAGAGTAATGGATTTGATTGATTCATGTCCGGCATGGAGGTATCAAACCAACCATCTGCAGAAGCCGAATGATCCGTTGGAGCAGCATATGGATCCATTTGGGTGCTGGTTCGGTAGGAAGATCGTGTAAATTGATCAAACTGATGAATCCACGTTTTTGTGGGGAGATCTTGAATCATCCAATGCTTACTTGACCAGTGATTGGGCACTTCATCTTTAATCACTTTTAGGCCTCGTCGGTGTGATTCAAGCACCAATTCCTTAAACCAAGAATTGGTTCCATAGCGCGAATCAACCTTATATAAATCCGATTGGGCGTAGCCGTGGTATGAATACGTAGGTTCATTATCTTCCAATAATGGTGTAGTCCAAATAGTCGTTGCACCTAATTCCTTAATATAGTCCAAGTGCTCCATGATTCCAGCGATGTCACCCCCGTGACGACCTCCCGGCAACGAACGATTTCCCGGCTCTGTCATCCCCGGAAAGGCATCTTGACCTGGGATAAGGTTAGCAAAACGGTCTGGCATTAGCAGATAAATCACATCTTTGGTTGAAAATCCCTCTCGCTTCGCCGATTGGTAGATACGCTCTTCCAGTTTAAACTCAAAGCGCGCAACTTCCTTATTCATGGTATTTGTTAAGGTAATTGGATAGGTTCCGGCATTTCTATCTTGCGTTTCCACCGTAACAAAAAGGTAGTTCGGATTCTCAGTTTTCACGATTCCTAGCACATTCAACCCTTGTACATTCACTGTATACTTCGCAATTTGAGGGCCGTGGAGCAACACCTGCACTTGATGGTGTTTCATTCCAACCCACCAATTGGCTGGTTCCACATGGTCCAACACGACAGCTTGTGCCGACAATAGAAAAACAACAAGTAAGGAACTTAGCGATAAAAGAGTTTTCATGGGATAACGATTCGTTTTCTTGTTTGTCCAGTGGTTGAGATTTCAATAAACACCTGATTTGTCGGGATTACATCCAACACTCTTCCCATTAAATCTACGCGAGTAATCCATTGTAAAGGTTCTTCATGCTGTTCTGTTAAACTAACCGAACATGGATTGGTTAAGCCATTATAAATTAATTGATTCGTTGCAAACGCACTTCGTTGGGTAATATAGGTATCTAAGGAAGTGGATACGTGATTACCCCATGCATCTGTTATGGCATCCTGAAAATCTTGGTCAGAGAATCCGTAATCCAATCCTTTGTATGTATCAGTAAGAGCAGACGGACTAATTAGCGCTTGGGTAGCTTCCCAAATTGGAACCATGTAGTCCGGGGTAAAATAAGTACTGATGTGCTGTTGCATATAGTAAGAAAAACGATCCTTGAAATAGGGAACTTGCATCATTCTGGTATATAATGGGCGTGGCGTATTGCTTGGTGACCATGTATAAATATTACGGAATTGCCAATCAATTCCAAACCAGTCTACGCCGAAGGTGTTGTCTAAATCGTACTCTAAAAACACGAATTTACCGTCTGATGGACGCTGATAGAAATAGTAATTATTTTTATTGTAGGTATAACCATCCCATTGCCCAACTAATATTTGAAAAGCCAATGAATTTAATAAAAGCTCTACGTCAATTACCTCTTGAATTGCACACGGAAATTCAGCATTGGACGAATTATTAAGCACATCAATGAAGTGAACTAACCCTGAAAAATCGTTGAGCGCCTCATTAGTTTTAAGTTCATAAAGGGCTTGATAGGGCGCTTGTCCTCCACCTTGGTAAACCATGTCCGCACCCCATTTAGCTTTATAGAGATTTCCAGTATCATCATTATTGAAGCGTGCTTCTAAGTACTGATCATCGAGGTGTTCCACGTTTATATACAGGCCTTTATATTCGCCGTTTATATAAACTTCGACATACGACGTGCGTGCGGCAGGCAATCCCGACCATCGAAGCATTTCTTGACAGGTTCTGCTGCGCATGATTGATACGTCATTATGCTCCCCGTTTAGGTTTAACGATTTTAAGTCGTACCATTTAAATCCGGGTTGGTATACATTAAAATCGATTTTAAAGGACTTTTTTGCAGACTGTAAGGATGTGTTTCCACGAAGCCTTATACCAACGGTATCAATTGTATCTGTAACTACCGAACTTGAATAAATGAAATGGGCTGGAAACTCAAAATTAGACCCTAAACTATCCCCTACCATGGTATTAAAATCCTGAGGATTCATAGTAATATAAATCTTAGCTACCTCATTTTGAAGGAAGGCATTAGAATTCGCTGGGTGTAGCAATTGAGCAAAAAAAGCAAGCGGAAAAAAACACGCGACACAAAATAATTTTCTCATTATTTTACCACGGTTTGATATGCGATTGAATTACCTAATTTAACTAATACCAAATATGTTCCTGAAGTAAGATTCAACTCGTCAAGTACCACGTGATTCTCCCCTGCTTTCGCCATAGCGCGTTGTTGTTTTATCAGTACACCTTTTGCATCAAAAAGCTGAATCTCTACTGGTTGAAAATCAAGGGATGTTAATTTGATGGTACAAGAAGATGTTAAAGGAACCGGATACACCATAAAATCGAACGAAGGGTTTTCCAAGTCTTCAATGGACGCCACTGAAGTAATGTATGGTTGAGGCAGGTGAACATCCGTATAAACGCGATATTCTCCAGGCTGTAGCGGAATGGATGCATTAACATTGGTAACATTCAAGCTATCACCGGTGAAATACTCGTACCACCAACCGGTATGTTGAAAGGCCGGGATTGCCGAAGCGGCGTTCACATCAATATTCACTAAAGACAGCCCATTCATAGTCGGATGATTCATAATCATACGTTTAATACCTGCGCCAAGACTGGCTTGGAAATCCAAGGACCTGAAGGTCTCATAAGTATTCCGCAAGGTCAACATAGCCGTATACACATCAAGCAATTGTTGGCGTCTTCCTTGCTGAAGGTAATTCCATAAAATCGGTTTATTACACACCCTACATGGATAATCAATATCGATATCATAACCATACTCCCCAAATTGCCAAATCATTCTGGGGCCTGGTTGCGAAAGAAAAATAACCGCTAAAGCTTGCATGCGACCGAGTGCGGTGTAGGGGTCTTTCGCATTGTGGGCCGGATTTGAAGCATTTCCAAAGGTGATTGCCTCATACATCAAGCGTTGCTCGTCATGACTTTCCATGTATGTTACTAAATGGGGTAAGGTCCAGGTGCGGTTGGTGTAAATCCCGTTAGTGATGCTCGAATTTGCAGGCACCCCTTTAGCTGAATTGTGATAGCCATAGGTTACGTTACCCCACAGCATGCATCCATAATCTGCTAATTGTTCTTCTTCGTTGTTATCGCACCAGTGTTCAAGGATGATATATTGTTCGGGATCTATAGCCCATATGCTATCGGCCATGCGCTTGATGTTATTAATCCGTTCAACGCTAAAGCTTGCTGTAGTATTAGCAAAACCTTTCGTAAAATCGAAACGGAACCCATCGATATTGTAGGTTTCGACCCAATAGCGATTAACTTGATCTACATATTCTTTGGTTGGAGCTGTACTGTGATTGAAGTCGTAACCCCAACAATTTGGTGGGTGAGGACATACGGCATTAAACCATGGATTATTTGCTGCAGGCCGGCTATTTAGGGCATCCCAATACATATTAACCATCGGGTTTTGTCCAAAGGCATGGTTAAGCACCATATCAATAATAACGGCAATGCCTCGACCGTGGCACGTATCTACAAATTCTTTAAACTTTTGTGCCGTGCCATAATATTTATCAAGCGCCATATGAAAAGATGGATTATAGCCCCAGCTTTCATTGCCTTCAAATTCGAAGTTCGGCATAAGTTCAATGGCATTAATTCCTAGGCGATCTAAATACGCAATGGTATCAATCAGTGTCTGATAGTTTCGAGCAGCTACAAAATCACGAACCAACAATTCATAAATCACGAGATCTTTATTTTCAGGACGAGTAAAGGCTGTATTTTGCCAGGTATAGGTAGATGGCGTTGTGTAAAAAACAGAAACAATTCCCGTAGTTAACCCGGTTGGGTATGGAGGTAAATTCGGGAAGGTATTCGCGTTAATGAATGGATCATTATTTGGATCGAGCACTAAGGTACTCAAAGGGTCAGCATATTTTCCTTGATTCGTAATAAAATATTGGTAGCCATAGGCTTGTCCAGGTTGAAGGTTATTTACAACCAGCCACCATCGGGTAGAATCCAAGGAACAATTCATGTGAAATGGTCCCGTAGGTAACCAATTGTTAAAATCTCCTACAAGATACACATGATCCTTCTCTGGTGCATACAATTGAAACAAGGCTGTGGAGTCGTTCAGCATTTGCACTCCATTCTTTGTTCCTGCAGGCGGATTTTGGTAAGTTAGGGGTGGATTAACGGTATAGTAAACGCTATCTTTTATCACGGTAGTTCCATTGTCTGCCTCAAACAATAACAAATGGGTTCCCGGAACAGTAGCGGTAATGTTCGAATTGATTGCCGTTGCATTCGGTGTTGATTGAATCAGTACCCCATCCTCTTTTAAGATTAAGGTAGCGGGTTGATTTGATTGCGCGTTGAACGCGAAATTTTGATTTAAATCTAATAAAGGCATTTGGCTCGGATTAAAAATCGCAGCTTGTAATCCTCCATTAACTGGGTAAACGTCGTAATAAATATCGCTACCATCTGCTTCACGTCCTACCACAGAGCCATTGGCATTACGAAAAACAAAGGCTAGCTTAAGAACGGTGGTATTCACAGGAAATCCATAAAACGCATCGATATCAATGGTAATTGAGTGTTTATTGTTTCCAAGATTGGTCATTTGCACATTGGGATCTACTTGACCCCAATTCCCTTGAACAAAAAGCCAATTGGTGGGTGAGGTACTCGCTGTGGTAATTACCCCTGTATGACAATACACCTGATTGGTCCCCACTAGGGCACCATTGCCTTCGCTTGCATCATAAACGATGGTTACCACATCATTAACCGTAGGGAATGCTGGAGTAAGTTCTAAAATCTGAGCATTCATCGTTAGGGTAAATAGCACAAAAACAAAAAACAAATGGCGTGTGAATTTCATAAGGTTAAGATAAAAAAAAGCCTACGTTTTCACATAGGCTTTTCCAAGAAAAAAATATCAAATTATTTTTTCATCAATTTTCCTGTAACAACATTACCAGCAGCATTTACTTGGTATAAGTAAGAACCTGCCATTAAGTTTGCTGTAGAAATTTCTATTGAATTTTCAGCACCAGTAACTACTGATTTAGTAGCAACTACTTTACCGGACAAATCAAATAATACAATCTCTGCAGTATTTGCATTTGAACTAAAGTTAAATGTAGCTACGTCAGTTGCTGGGTTTGGAGCAACTGTTAAGTTGCTAATTGCGTTATTGCTCAAGTTCGCAGAACAAGAAGCAGCACACGCATCCCAACAATACGTTAATGTAGTTGCAGCAGCTGGAATAACCAAGGTACGGTTAATATTTCCAGCGCCATCATCTACACCACAACCACCAGAAACGATTGTGTTAAGTGGATCTGTACCTTCATTCATTCCCCAGTTCCCATTGATAAACTTGTAATTAAGTGTGAGACCAACAGAACTAGCTGGAAATTCAACAGCGATTTCCCAAATGCTGTTTCCTATGTCAGTACACGCTGAAGTTGCAGTAGTTGGAGACCAGTCAGCCATTGGACCGCCATTCGCTTGTCCACTCATTCCCGAGAAATTACCCCCTACGCGGATTCCAGTTCCATCAAGTGTTGCTCCTCCTGCTACATAGTTGGTTACATCCACTTGGAAAGTTACGGTTACTTGTGCAGTAGCCATTGCTCCAATAAAAAGAGCAGATAAAAGTGTAAACATTTTTTTCATACACAAAAAATTTAAACGGTTAATAATTACTTAGTGTTAATTAGACAACTTCAAAATTATAAATAAATTCGAATTTTCAATGATTTATTGAAAAAACTTTCTTTAAACAATTGTTAATTAACTGGATATAGAAAGGGGACCAAGATAGAGTAATCCCTTCGTTGTTAGGGTTTTGGGGGGATTCTCAAAAATCCCGAGGAAGGAAGACCCGCTGCCTGACATGGCTGCATAAATAGCCCCTTCTTGAAACAGGTATTGAATACCCATAGAAATTTCGGGATGAGCCAAGGCAACAGGCTTTTCGAAATCATTCACGTAGTAGGCCTGCCATTGAGGTAAGGCTTTGATTTGATGATCGATGCTGTTCGTTGGATTTGGAATAATGGATCCATATGCCATTGCCGTACTCACATGAATTCCTGGATTGTAAATTGCGATATACAACCCGGAAAGATTTACATTCATAGGATGCAGTTGTTCTCCCCTACCTGTGGCCAAGGCAGGTTGATTTGCAATAAAAAAGGGGCAATCACTTCCTAATTCTGCTGCTAATTGTTCTAACGTTTCGGTAGCTAAACCCAAATCAAACCATGCATTCAAGCCCTTTAAGGTAAATGCCGCATCGGAAGACCCGCCACCTAAACCTGCACCAATTGGAATCTGTTTTCGCAAATGAATAGCCACCGGTCCTATACCATACCTATTCTTCAAGAGCATATATGCGCTTTCAACCAAACCTAAGCTTCCATCCGAAGGAATCTCAATGCCTGTTTGCATATATGAGAACTCTTCCGAAGTACTTAGTTCTAGGATGTCATAAATTGGCACGGGAATCATTATGGATTCTATGTCGTGAAAACCGTCTTCGCGCTTTCGAAGAATTCGCAACCCGAGGTTTATTTTTGCATTTGGATAGAGGATCATTTGGTACAAAAATACAAGAACGCGTTAAAATTTTTACTTTTGTCTATACAAGAAAATCAAACATGAGTACATATCTAGATTTTGAAGCTCCATTACAAGCGTTACAAGAACAAATCTTGCAAACGGAGCAGATTGGAATTACCACCGAAGTGGACATGTCCGAAAACATAACGGCATTAAAGAAGAAATATACAGAGACTGCTCAGACCTTATTCTCTACCCTATCGCCTTGGCAACGGGTTCAGTTGTCACGGCACCCTGACCGTCCGTACACCTTAGCGTACATTAATGCCATCACCGACAATGATTTTCTTGAATTACATGGGGATCGTGGAGTAAAAGATGATAAGGCTATGGTTGGTGGCTTTGGATCAATTAATGGTAAAACCGTTATGTTCATTGGTCAACAAAAAGGTATCAATACAAAAATGCGTCAATACCGAAACTTTGGGATGCCTAATCCTGAAGGGTATCGCAAAGCCCTACGTTTGATGAAACTTGCTGAGAAATTTAATAAACCCATCGTTACCTTTATTGATACACCGGGTGCCTTCCCAGGCCTAGAAGCGGAAGAGCGCGGACAGGGGGAAGCCATTGCCAGAAACATCTACGAAATGATGCGATTAACTGTACCGGTAATTTGCATTATTATCGGTGAAGGTGCATCAGGTGGCGCCTTAGGAATTGGCGTTGGTGATAAAGTAGTTATGTTGGAGAATACCTGGTATTCTGTAATTTCTCCCGAAAGTTGTTCGTCGATCTTATGGCGTTCATGGGAGCACAAAGAACAAGCAGCCAGTGCACTAAAACTTACCCCAACCGATATGCAAGGTTTTGGGCTAGTGGATGACGTCATTAAAGAACCTGTTGATGGTGCACATCGTAATCATGAGACCATATTTAGCGAAGTTAAAACCAATATCCTTGCTTATCTTAAGGAACTTGAACCTATGCATCCGACCGACCGAATCGCTAAAAGAATAGAGAAATTCAACCAAATGGGAGTTTGGAAATAAGCGCTAGAATGAATGTCTGAATCGCTTTTTACTCCAATTGCTTATTTGAAAGGAATCGGGCCCCAAAAGGCAGAATTGCTTAAGAAAGAACTTCAAATAGAAACCTATTGGGACTTATTGAATCATTTTCCGTTTCGTTATGTTGATCGCTCAAAAATTCAACAATGCGACCAATTGCATTTGGTTGATGGATATATTCAATTAGAGGGCTTAATAGACCAAATACAAGAAATTGGTGGTGGACGGGCCAAGCGTTTACAATGTCGATTTACAGATGCCGCAGGAAGCATTCAACTCGTTTGGTTTCAAGGGTGGAAATGGATAAAACCGACCTTAGTATTGGGTAAAAAATACCGAGTTTTTGGTCGGCCTCGACTAAACGGAAATTTTTGGAGTATTGCCCACCCCGAATTGGCTCCAACCGAGGCGGCGAGTAGCGTTGGATTTCAACCCATCTATCCAAGCACTGAAAAATTAAGTGCCAAAGGTCTGCATACGCGGGGATTAGAGCAAGTAATGAAAGGACTTTTAGAACGAATCTCCCTTGAAAATATTCCAGATCGCTTACCGGAATCTCTACGAAAGTCCATGCAACTCGTGGGTATTGATTTAGCGTATCGCACCATGCATCAACCCACCGCAGAACAAGACTTTATTTACGCAAAAAAGCGTTTTGTATTTGAAGAATTATTCTTGTTGCAACTCGAAATGATTCTCAGGAAAGGGGTGCGCAAACGTTCCGAAAAAGGCTTTGTTTTTTCAAAATCCGGGGATATTTTGGCCAACTTTTATCACAACAAATTGCCCTTCGATTTAACGGAGGCACAGAAGCGGGTTGTTCGTGAAATCAGAAAAGACATGCAAACGGGCCAGCACATGAACCGCCTGTTGCAAGGTGATGTGGGTTCAGGAAAAACCTTAGTAGCATTAATCACGATGCTTATCGCGCAAGGAAATGGATTTCAATCGGCCTTGCTTGCGCCTACGGAAATTCTATCTGCCCAGCATTATGAAACGATCGTAAGTTTTTTAGCGGATTTACCGATACGTTGCGCGCTACTCACGGGATCCGTAAAGCGTTCTCAACGCAAACCCTTACTTGAATCCTTAGCCAATGGTGAAATAGACATTTTAATTGGAACACACGCTTTGTTGGAGGATGAAGTAGTGTTTAAAAATTTAGGCATAGTAGTAATTGATGAGCAACACCGATTTGGTGTGGCGCAGCGAGCGAAAATGCGCAAGAAAAATACCATTGCTCCGCATGTGTTAGTCATGACCGCTACGCCAATTCCCCGGACCTTGGCCATGACGTTTTACGGGGATTTAGATGTTTCTGTTATTGATGAATTACCGCCGGGCAGAAAGCCCATCCAAACCATCCATCGCTTCGATACCCATCGCCTTCAACTACATGGGTTCATGCGCGAACAAATTGGGTTAGGAAGACAAATTTATGTGGTTTACCCGCTTATTGATGACAGTGAAACCTTAGATTTCAAGAGTTTATCTGACGGCTTCGAAGCCATTTCACGTACATTTCCATTACCCGAATACCAAGTAAGTATCGTACACGGAAAACTAAAGCCAGAAGTTAAGGAGTATGAAATGAAGCGCTTTGTTGATGGGGTAACCAACATTATGGTGGCTACCACGGTCATTGAAGTTGGAGTAAATGTTCCAAATGCTACGGTTATGGTTGTTGAAAGTGCACAGCGTTTTGGATTATCGCAATTACATCAGTTGCGCGGACGCGTGGGCCGTGGAGGTGAAAAATCTTATTGTATTCTCATGACTAACTACGAGTTATCCAAGGAGGCCAAAAAACGCATGGAAACGATGGTTGAAACTACGGACGGCTTTAAAATTGCGGAAGTAGATTTGAGTTTACGAGGTCCTGGTGACCTCCTGGGTACACAACAAAGTGGTGCCTTAAATTTAAAAGTTGCTGACCTTTCGAAAGACCAGCATATCGTGAGCATTGCACGGGAAGCCGCAACGCAACTCTACGAACAAGACCCAAGCTTAACAAATCCCCAACATTCGACCCTAAGGTCACATATGCTTACCTTGTTTCAAAACAAACCGCAATGGGATAAAATTGCATAAAAAAATCCCGCCGAAGCGGGATTCAATGTCTGAAAGAACAACGTATTACGCTTCGTTCTCTTCGATTAGTTTTTCGTAAACCTCTTTCGAGCCAACAATCATATTTTGGAAATGGCGTACTCCTGTTCCTGCTGGAATCAAGTGACCAACAATTACATTTTCTTTCAATCCAAGTAGGTGATCTTCTTTACCTGATATCGCTGCTTCGTTAAGCACTTTCGTGGTTTCCTGGAAGGAAGCTGCTGAAATAAACGACTGAGTTTGAAGTGAGGCTCTCGTAATCCCTTGAAGAAGTGGTGTAGAAGTCGCTGGTTCTGCCTCACGAGCCTCAATAAGATTTTTATCTTCACGCTTCAATCTTGAATTTTCATCACGTAACTTACGTACGGAAATCAACTGACCTTTTTCGACTTCGGTAGAATCGCCCGAATCTCTGATAAACATCATGCCATACAAGTGGTCGTTAGCCTCCATGATATCAGCTTTATGAATGGATTGCCCCTCAAGGAAACGCGTATCTCCTGGATCAACAATCTCCGCTTTAAGCATCATTTGACGAACAATAACTTCAAAGTGCTTATCGTTAATTTTCACCCCTTGAAGTCGGTAAACTTCTTGGATTTCATTTACGATATACTCCTGAACTTTGGTTGGTCCTTCAATATTTAGGATATCATTCGGTGTAATCGCACCATCGGATAGCGGTTGTCCTGCACGAACAAAATCGTTCTGCTGAACCAAAATATGCTTCGAAAGTGGAACAAGATATTTACGAACCTCACCTGATTTTGTAGTAATAATAATCTCTCGGTTACCACGCTTGATTGTCCCGTATGCCGCAGTTCCATCAATTTCAGAAACAACTGCAGGATTGGAAGGGTTACGTGCTTCAAAAAGCTCGGTTACACGAGGCAAACCTCCAGTAATATCCCCCGACTTACCTGAAGATCGTGGAATTTTAACTAAGATTACCCCTGCGTCTACTAACTCTCCTTCTTCTACATTTAATAAGGCACTCACCGGTAGGGAGTACTCTCGGAGTACTTCTTTCGTTTTAGCATCTACAATGTGAATGGCCGGACTTTTCTTCTTATCTCGCGATTCGATGATCACCTTACGGTTATATCCCGTTTGCTCATCCATTTCTTCACGGTACGTTATGCCCGCTTCCATGAAATCAAACTTAACTTTACCTTTTACTTCCGTAATAATTAAGGCATTGTATGGGTCCCATTTACAGATTACATCTCCTTTCTTAACTTTTGTTTTATCAATCACCATTAAATCCGAACCGTAAGGAATGTTAGCATTCATGATTACAATGCCTGTTTTCTCATCAACGATCCGCATTTCTCCGGAACGACCTACCACTATTGTTTTAACGATTCCGTCCGTTCCTTTGTGATCGATGGTACGCAATTCTTCAAATTCAATGCGACCCGCCACTTTGGCTTTGATGTCTGAACTGTCTGCAATGTTCGATGCAGTACCCCCAACGTGGAACGTTCGAAGTGTAAGCTGCGTTCCTGGTTCACCGATGGACTGTGCGGCTATAACACCTACAGCATCTCCAATCTGTGCTGGCCTGTGCGAGGCAAGGTTTCGTCCGTAACATTTCGAACACACTCCTTTACGCATTTCGCAGGTTAATACCGAACGAATTTCTACCTCTTCAATGCCTGCCGCCTCAATTTCTCGGGCAACATTTTCAGTAATGAGCTCCCCGCTCTCTACAATTAATCGGTCAGATTCAGGGAAATACACATCGTGTACGGAAGTTCTACCTAGGATTCGATCGTAAAGCGGCTCAACCACATCATCGTTCTTGCGCAGGGCAGAAGCAACGATACCGCGAAGCGTACCACAATCCTCGGAATTAATTACCACATCTTGAGCCACATCCACCAAACGACGTGTTAGGTAACCTGCATCAGCCGTTTTAAGGGCGGTATCTGCAAGTCCTTTACGCGCACCGTGTGTGGAAATAAAGTACTCAAGGATCGAAAGCCCTTCTTTAAAGTTCGAAAGAATGGGGTTCTCAATAATCTCTTGCACGGATGCTCCAGATTTTTGAGGTTTTGCCATTAATCCTCGCATTCCAGAAAGCTGACGAATTTGCTCTTTTGAACCACGAGCTCCTGAATCAAACATCATGTAGATGGAATTGAATCCTTGACGGTCAGTTTTCAACTGGTCCATTAGGGTTGCTGTCAATCGGGAATTGGTGTGTGTCCAAATATCAATAATCTGGTTATACCGCTCATTATTCGTGATTAATCCCATGTTATAGCTGGACATCACTTCGATAACTTCTTGTTCTGCCTTGGCAACCAATACTTCTTTCTCTTTTGGAATGATAATATCATCCAAATTGAATGATAGTCCACCTTTGAAAGCCATGTGGTATCCTAAGGTTTTGATATCATCCAAGAATTGGGCAGTACGGCTAGTTCCTGAAACTTTCAGTACTTCACCAATAATATCACGCAGGGCTTTTTTCGTAAGTACATCGTTTATATACCCAACCTCTCGTGGAACATTCTCATTAAACAGCACGCGACCACAGGTGGTATCAATCATTTTTAATACCGGCTCCCCTTGTTCGTTAAGGTCATAGGACTTAACCTTGATGGTTGCATGCAGGTCTAAGCGACGTTCATTGTATGCGATGATAACTTCTTCTGGCGAATAGAATATTTTTCCTTCTCCTTTCACGATATCTGACGCAGTGGAAACCTTACCTTTTGTGATGTAGTACAAACCAAGAACCATGTCTTGAGATGGTACGGCAATCGGTGCGCCATTCGCAGGATTCAAAATATTATGAGAGGCCAACATTAACAGCTGAGCTTCTAAAATTGCCGCATTTCCTAATGGTAAATGCACCGCCATTTGGTCACCATCGAAATCCGCGTTAAAGGCCGTAGTTACCAATGGGTGTAAGCGAATTGCTTTTCCTTCAATCAATTTTGGTTGAAACGCTTGAATACCTAAACGGTGAAGCGTAGGGGCACGGTTAAGTAATACCGGGTGACCTTTTAATATGTTCTCTAAGATATCCCAAACTACTGGCTCTTTACGATCTACGATTTTCTTTGCAGATTTCACGGTTTTAACAATACCCCGCTCGATCATTTTACGAATGATAAACGGTTTGTATAGTTCCGCTGCCATGTCTTTAGGAAGGCCGCATTCATGTAATTTCAAATCTGGTCCGACCACAATCACGGAACGCGCAGAATAATCCACTCGTTTTCCTAATAAGTTTTGACGGAAACGACCTTGCTTACCTTTTAAGGAGTCAGAAAGTGATTTCAATGCACGGTTTGACTCAGTTTTAACGGCACTCGATTTACGCGAATTATCAAATAACGAATCTACAGATTCTTGAAGCATCCGTTTTTCATTTCGCAAAATCACTTCAGGTGCTTTAATTTCGATCAAGCGCTTAAGTCGGTTATTACGTATAATAACCCGACGATACAGGTCATTTAAATCTGAGGTAGCGAAGCGACCACCGTCTAAAGGAACTAACGGGCGAAGTTCAGGTGGGATTACTGGTACCACCTTAACAATCATCCATTCCGGACGGTTATCGATGCGTGTCTGTGAATCTTTCATTGCCTCCACCACTTGTAAACGCTTCAGTGCCTCGTTTTTACGTTGAACCGACGTTTCTTCGTCCGCTGCCGCACGCAACTCATTAGAGAGGGAAACTAAATTTAGATTTCTCAATAAATCGTAAAGTGCTTCGGCACCCATTTTAGCGATGAATTTATTCGGATCAGAATCGTCTAAGAAATGGTTGTCTTTGAGGGCCGGATTATCAATAATGTCGAGATAATCTTCTTCGGCTAAGAAATCGTACTTTTTAAGGCCTAAGCCTTCCATTTCTGCGGTAACTCCTGCTTGAATAACCACATACCGTTCGTAATAAATAATTTGGTCGAGTTTCTTGGTTGGAAGTCCAAGCAAGTAGCCAATTTTATTCGGCAATGAACGGAAGTACCAGATGTGCGCAACCGGAACTACTAAGGCAATATGGCCCATTCGTTCACGACGTACTTTTTTCTCTGTTACTTCAACACCGCAGCGGTCACAGACAATTCCTTTATATCGGATACGCTTGTATTTACCACAGTGACATTCATAATCTTTAACGGGTCCAAAAATTCGCTCGCAAAACAATCCATCTCGTTCTGGTTTATAGGTTCGGTAATTAATCGTTTCCGGTTTAAGTACTTCCCCACTAGATTGCTCCAAAATCAACTCTGGCGAGGCCAAAGAGATGGTTATTTTATTGAAGCTGTTTTGTTTTTTTGGTGTTTCTTTCTTAAAAGCCATGTTGTACGCTTTAACAATTTTTTAATTAATCCATAGTAACATTAAGGCAAAGTCCTTTCAATTCATGTAGTAATACATTGAATGACTCAGGAATACCTGGTTCTGGGATGTTATCTCCTTTAACGATAGCTTCATAGGCCTTCGCTCGGCCCGTCACGTCATCGGATTTAACCGTTAACAACTCTTGAAGAATATTTGCTGCTCCGAAGGCTTCGATAGCCCAAACCTCCATTTCTCCAAAACGCTGACCACCGAACTGGGCTTTACCACCAAGCGGCTGTTGTGTAATCAAGGAGTATGGTCCGATTGAACGCGCGTGCATTTTATCATCCACCATGTGGGATAACTTCAACATGTAGATTACTCCTACTGTTGCAGGCTGATCGAAACGCTCTCCAGTACCGCCGTCATATAAATAGGTTTTACCAGACTTTGGAACACCCGCTTTTGCAGTCCACTCATCAATTTCAGAAGGATGTGCTCCGTCAAAAATTGGCGTAGCAAACTTGATTCCAAGTTTTTCTCCTGCCCAACCTAGTACGGTTTCGTAGATCTGACCTAAGTTCATCCGTGAAGGTACCCCAAGTGGGTTCAACACGATATCAACTGGCGTTCCATCCTCTAAGAATGGCATATCTTCTTGACGAACGATATTCGCAACGATTCCTTTGTTACCGTGACGACCGGCCATCTTATCTCCTACGCGAAGCTTACGTTTTTTAGCCACATAAACCTTGGCCAATTTCACGATTCCTGCAGGCAATTCATCACCCACTGAAATATGGAATTTTTTTCGTTTGTAGTTCCCTAATAAGTCGTTCGCTTTGATACTAAAGTTGTGAATAACTCGGCTAATCATTTGATTAATCTTCTCATCAGCAGTCCAATTCAATGGATTGATAATGGTATAATCCAAGGTCATTAAGCCTTTTCCAGAAAACTTAGTGCCTTTCTTAATCAGCTCTTCTCTAAAATTATTGAATACCCCGGCAGATTTATTTTCTCCGAGGATCATCATTAACTTTTCAGTTAATTTTTCTTTCAGATCATTGTACTCTTTTTGGTACTCCATATCCAAGTTTTCCAAAATTGGCTTGTCTTGTGATTTAGACTTACGGTCTTTCACCGCACGAGAGAACAATTTCTTTTGAATTACGACACCGCGTAATGATGGTCCAGCTTTCAAGGAAGCATCTTTCACATCGCCCGCTTTGTCACCGAAGATTGCACGTAGCAATTTCTCTTCTGGTGATGGGTCCGTTTCTCCTTTTGGAGTGATTTTTCCAATCAGAATATCTCCTTCTTTAATTTCAGCACCGATTCGGATTAATCCGTTTTCATCTAAATCCTTGGTTGCTTCTTCACTTACGTTTGGAATATCCGAGGTTAACTCTTCCATTCCTCGTTTGGTGTCACGAACCTCTAAGGAGTATTCATCAATATGAATTGAAGTAAAAATATCATCGCGAACAATTTTCTCTGAAATCACGATTGCATCTTCAAAGTTATATCCTTTCCATGGCATGAATGCCACTTTTAGGTTTTGTCCAAGCGCTAGCTCTCCACTTTCGGTAGCATATCCTTCGCACAGTACTTGACCTTTCGCTACGCGATCACCTTTAGCCACAATTGGCTTAAGATTCATACACGTACTTTGGTTTGTTTTCGCATATTTCGTTAGAGAATAACGCTTAACCTCACTGTCAAAGGAAACTAATTTATCTTCATCGTTCCAATCATAACGAATCACGATTTCGTTAGCGTCCACATATTCTACTACCCCATCACCTTCTGCATTTACAAGCACGCGTGAATCACGAGCAACAAGCTCTTCGATTCCGGTCCCTACAATGGGAGAGCGTGGTTTTAATAACGGAACTGCTTGACGTTGCATGTTCGATCCCATCAGGGCACGGTTGGCATCATCGTGTTCCAAAAATGGAATAGAAGAAGCGGCAATGGATGCAATTTGATTCGCCCCTACATCCATAAGGTGCAGGTCTTTCGGGTTAACCACAGGGAAATCACCTTCGTAACGAGCCTTAACGGTATCCGTAAGGAAATTTCCTTTGTTATCTACTTTGGCATTCGCTTGAGCGATAATTTTCCCATCTTCCTCTTCCGCTGCTAAATAAATAGGTTCTTCCGTGAACACCATTTTACCGTTGTCAATTTTACGATAAGGAGTTTCAATGAATCCAAGTTTATTTACTTTGGCGAAAACGCAAAGCGAAGAAATTAAACCAATGTTAGGTCCTTCCGGTGTTTCGATAGTACATAGTCTTCCGTAGTGCGTATAGTGAACGTCACGAACCTCAAATCCTGCGCGCTCTCTTGATAAACCACCTGGTCCGAGGGCGGAAAGACGACGTTTGTGTGTTACTTCGGCTAATGGATTGGTTTGATCCATAAACTGAGAAAGCTGGTTGGTGCCGAAGAACGAATTAATAACGGAACTCAACGTTTTAGCGTTAATCAAATCTATTGGTGTAAATACCTCATTATCACGAACATTCATACGTTCTCTGATGGTACGAGCCATTCGAGCCAAACCAACACCAAACTGAGAGTACAATTGCTCTCCAACCGTACGTACACGTCGGTTTGAAAGGTGATCGATATCATCTACATCTGCTTTAGAGTTGATTAACTCGATGAGATACTTAACGATTTCAATAATGTCTTGTTTTGTAAGCACTCGTGATGCTTCCTCTGGACCGATTTTCAATTTTTTATTAATTCGGTAACGTCCTACTTCTCCTAAGTCGTAACGTGTATCAGAGAAAAACAATTTTTCAAACACTCCTTTTGCGGTCTCAAAATCCGGGGCATCCGCATTTCGAAGTTGTCTGTAGATGTATTCAATTGCTTCTTTTTCAGAATTAGTTGGATCTTTCTGAAGGGTATTATAAATGATGGTAAAGTCAATCGCATTCGCATTTTCCCTGTGTAGGATTAATGATTTCGTACCTGAATCGAGGATATCATCTAAATGCTCTTCTTTAATTTCCAACTCACGCTCAAGGATCACTTCATTCCGTTCGATAGAAACTACTTCTCCAGTATCCTCATCTACGAAATCTTCAATCCATGTTTTTAGAACACGAGCTGCAAGCCGTCGACCTACTAGTTTTTTCATTCCTGCTTTGGTGATCTTCACCTCATCGGCTAGGCCAAAAATCTCAAGGATGTCTCGATCTGTTTCGTACCCCATTGCACGGAACAAGGTAGTTAAGGGTAATTTTTTCTTCCGGTCGATATACGCATACATGATACTATTGATATCTGTAGCGAATTCCATCCAAGAACCCTTGAATGGGATAATTCGTGCGGAATACAATTTAGTACCATTGGCGTGGCGGGACTGACCGAAGAACACACCTGGAGAGCGGTGCAACTGCGAAACAATTACACGTTCTGCGCCATTTACGACAAAGGAACCTTTGGGGGTCATATACGGAATTGTACCTAGATACACATCTTGTACGATGGTCTCGAAATCCTCATGTTCAGGATCGGTACAATATAATTTCAATTTTGCTTTCAGAGGCACGCTGTAGGTTAACCCACGTTCGATACACTCTTCAATCGAATACCTTGGGGGATCGATGAAATAATCCAAAAACTCGAGTACGAATTGATTTCGGGTATCGGTAATTGGGAAATTTTCTGAGAAAACTTTGAAAAGCCCTTCGCTTTCTCTGTTTTCAGGTGTTGTTTCAAGCTGAAAGAATTCTTGAAACGATTTCAATTGAACCTCCAAAAAGTCGGGATACTCAAAGGTATTTTTACTGGAGGCAAAATTAATTCGGGTTGAATTATTTTTTGTTGCCAAGGCTATTAATTTATAAAATTTAGAAAATGCACTTTACAAAAACAGGACAAGGCACCCGAAAAATCGGTTGCCTTTCCTGTGAATTCCGTCTGAAATTACTTAATCTCAACTTCGGCGCCAGCCTCTTCAAGAGACTTTTTCAGGCCTTCCGCTTCGTCTTTAGAAACTGCTTCTTTCAGGGTAGCAGGTGCACTATCAACTAGATCTTTAGACTCTTTCAATCCGTTTCCTGTAAGTTCTTTTACAAGTTTAACTACAGCAAGTTTGCTTGGTCCGGCTGCTTTTAGGATTACATTGAATTCTGTTTGTTCCTCTACAGCAGCAGCTTCGGCACCGCCTCCACCACCTGCCATCATTACTGGGGCAGCTGCAGCTGGTTCGATTCCGTATTCTTCTTTAAGGATTGCCGCTAACTCGTTTACTTCTTTTACAGTAAGGTTAACTAGGGTTTCTGCGATTTGCTTTAATTCAGCCATTTTATTTGTTTTTAAATAAGGTTAATAAACTATCTTTCTTCTAGGGTCTTTAAAATACCCGCGATTTTACCGCCTGCTCCTATAAGGCCAGACAACACATTCTTAGCAGGGCTCTGAAGTAATCCAACAATTTCTCCAATCAATTCTTCTTTAGACTTCAAGGTTTCAAGAGCAACCAATTGATTATCCCCAACAAAGATTGCCTCTTCAATGTAGGCACCTTTAAGGATAGGCTTTGGATTTTTCTTGCGAAATTCTTGAATTAAACGCGCTGGAGCATTAGCTTCTTGGCTAATCATTATGGAAGTTGAACCTTTCAACAGGCTCGTAAGTTCGCCATAATTTTTACCCTCCACTCGATCCATTGCTTTCTTCAACAAGGTGTTTTTAACAACCTTCAACGAGATATTTGATTGAAAACATCTTCTTCTTAGGCTGTTAATAGTCTCGACGGTTAAGTCAGCGGTGTCTGTTAAATAAAGGATATTTGCAGCGGACAACTCAGCAGCCAAATCGTCAATGTACTGTGCTTTTTCTTCTCTGTTCATGTTAAAAATATTAAGCAGTTACTGATTTGGGTTCGATTTGAATTCCGGCACTCATGGTAGAGCTGATTGCAATACTTTTAATGTAAGTACCTTTCGCTGCAGACGGTTTTAACTTGATAAGCGCTTGAATCAATTCGTTCGCGTTCTCTTTCAACATCGAACCATTAAAACTTACTTTACCAACCGCAGAATGTATAATCCCGTATTTATCAACTTTAAAGTCGATTTTACCGGCTTTTACTTCTGCTACCGCTTTCGCAACGTCTAGTGTTACAGTTCCTGTTTTTGGATTCGGCATTAACCCTCGTGGACCTAAAATACGTCCTAGAGCTCCAACCTTTCCCATCACAGATGGCATTGTGATAATTACATCAACATCGGTCCAACCGCCCTTAATTTTGGCGATGTAGTCGTCTAACCCTACAAAATCCGCACCTGCAGCTTTAGCTTCCGCCTCTTTTTCTGGTGTACACAACACGAGAACGCGCATGTCTTTACCAGTTCCGTGAGGAAGTGCTACCGTACCACGAACCATTTGGTTAGCCTTTCTTGGATCAACGCCTAAACGCACTGCGATGTCTACGGATGCATCAAATTTTGTTGTAGAGATTGATTTAACTAATTCGCAAGCTTCTCCTAGTGGATAGGCTTTGTCTAAATCAACTTTAGACAAAACTTCCTTTCTTTTTTTCGAAATTCTTTTCATGTCTTCTTGATTTATTTAGTTTTTGGAGCAGATCCTCCTTTTACAACAACACCCATACTTCGCGCTGTACCAGCCACCATTGACATTCCAGCATCGACCGTAAAGCAATTTAAATCAGGAAGTTTATCCTCTGCTATGGTACGAATTTGATCCCATGAGATGGTTCCCACTTTGGACTTATTCGGCTCAGCAGAGCCTTTCTTGATTTTCGTCTGCTCGACGATTTGAACTGCTGCAGGGGCTGTTTTTAACACAAAGTCGAATGACTTATCTGCATATACAGTGATTACTACTGGAACCACTTTTCCCGCTTTATCTTGAGTTCGCGCATTAAACTGCTTACAAAACTCCATGATATTTACGCCTTTTGCACCGAGTGCTGGACCGATTGGGGGCGACGGATTCGCCGCACCTCCTTTGACCTGTAATTTGATCAAAGCTGCTACTTCTTTAGCCATTTATTCACAATTTATGTAGTCAAACATAAGTACTCACGGGAAGCTTTGTTCGTTTTCCTTACTCCTACGGTTAATACACTCTTAAACCTCTTTTTCAACTTGCATATAGCTCAACTCTAGCAAGTTCTTTCTACCAAATATTTTAACCATTACTTTTAACTTCTTCTTCTCTTCATTGATTTCATCAACCACACCACTGAAATTATTGAATGGACCATCTATTACCTTAACGTTTTCTCCAGTCACGAACGGAATTCTTACTTCCTCTTCGTTCTCGGCTAATTCATCTACTTTACCAAGGATTCGGTTAACTTCTGATAGGCGCATGGGAACAGGTTCCCCGCCTTTAACAGCACCCAAGAAACCAATCACATTAGGAATTCCTTTAATGATGTGCGGAACTTCACCAACCAAGGAAGCCTCGATTAGCACGTATCCAGGTAAGTACGCTTTTTCTTTATTTACTTTTTTTCCATTGCGGATTTGAAATACCTTTTCAGTTGGGATCAATACTTGGGCTACGAAATCATTCAATTTGTGACGTGAAATCTCCAACTCAAGAAGTTCCTTTACCTTCTTCTCTTTTCCGCTCACTGCGCGAACCACGTACCATCTTTTCGAAATATCTGACATGTATACCGTCGTTTAATTAATAGATAAAACCTAGTAAACCGCGCCATGAATCTCCGGGCTTCCCCGCGATACCGAAAGCGAAATCCATTCCGAAAATTACCACTGAAAAAAGAATCACCGAAATAAGTACAATGATTGTATTGTTTTGAAGTTCCTTCCACGTGGGCCATGTTACGTTATGGACCATCTCGGTATAGGTTTCATTAAAATAGGTTCTAACTTTTTGAAACACAGTGTTTAAATTTATTTGCACGGGCGGTAGGATTCGAACCCACGACCAATGGTTTTGGAGACCACTACTCTACCAGCTGAGCTACACCCGTTTAAAAAGGGGAGTAGAATCCACTCCCCTTTTAAACATATTAATAACTCAAATTATTATCCAATGATCTCAGTTACCTGACCCGCACCTACGGTACGACCTCCTTCGCGAATCGCAAATCGAAGACCTTTATCCATAGCTACTGGTACAATTAACTTCACATTAATTGATACGTTATCTCCTGGCATTACCATTTCACGACCGTCTGTAAGGCTGATTTCACCGGTTACATCCGTTGTACGGAAATAGAACTGAGGACGATATTTGTTGTGGAATGGCGTGTGACGGCCACCTTCTTCTTTTTTCAATACATAGATTTCAGCTTTGAAATCTTGGTGCGGTTTAGTTGAACCTGGCTTACAGATTACCATTCCACGCTTGATTTGAGATTTCTCAATACCGCGTAACAATAAACCTACGTTGTCCCCTGCTTCACCACGGTCAAGAATTTTACGGAACATTTCAACACCAGTTACGGTAGAAGTAAGTTTCGTATCACCCATTCCAAGAATATCTACAGACTCTCCAGAGTTAATTACACCTGTTTCTATACGACCTGTTGCTACGGTTCCACGACCTGTGATTGTAAACACGTCTTCAATTGGCATCAAAAATGCTTTGTCTACCTCACGTGGAGGTAATTGAATGTAAGAATCAACAGCATCCATTAGTGCTTCTACAGTAGCAACCCACTTCGCGTCTCCGTTCAATGCACCTAGTGCAGATCCTTGAATTACTGGAGCGTTGTCACCATCATACTTGTAGAAAGAAAGCAACTCACGGATTTCCATTTCAACCAATTCAAGAAGCTCTTCATCATCCACCATATCCACTTTATTCATGAATACAACCATAGAAGGAACACCTACCTGACGACCAAGAAGGATGTGCTCTCTTGTTTGAGGCATCGGACCATCTGTTGCGGCAACCACAAGGATTGCGCCGTCCATCTGAGCAGCACCTGTTACCATGTTCTTCACGTAATCGGCGTGACCTGGACAGTCAACGTGCGCGTAGTGCCGAGCAAGAGTTTCATACTCAATGTGAGAGGTATTAATGGTAATCCCTCTTTCTTTCTCTTCTGGAGCGTTATCAATTGAAGAGAAGTCTCGCATTTTTGCAAGACCTTTTGACGCCAATACGCTGGAAATTGCAGCAGTAAGCGTAGTTTTACCGTGGTCAACGTGTCCAATAGTTCCAATGTTCACGTGTGGTTTCGAACGATCGAAATTTTCCTTAGCCATTTTACTTTATTTATTACTAGTTAATACTCTGTTTTTAACATGATTCCTAAGAATCAATTCTTTTTCATTGAGCCAATGACGAGATTTGAACTCGTGACCTCTTCCTTACCAAGGAAGCGCTCTACCCCTGAGCTACACCGGCACGCAGTTGAGCGGGAGACGAGGGTCGAACTCGCGACATTCAGCTTGGAAGGCTGACGCTCTACCAACTGAGCTACTCCCGCTTATTATTTGCAGTTTCTTGTGGGGAGAGCAGGATTCGAACCTGCGAAGGTATGAACCAACAGATTTACAGTCTGTCCTCGTTGGCCGCTTGAGTATCTCCCCAACAATTTCGAGCCGATGGAGGGATTCGAACCCCCGACCAGCTGATTACAAATCAGCTGCTCTGGCCAACTGAGCTACATCGGCAATTATTGGTTTTCATGAAAAAAAGAACTTCCCCGTCAAATTTCGGATTGCAAATGTACAAAGCTTTTTTTTATTGAAAAAATATTTGTTCATTTTTTTGAGTTTAATTCTCATTCAACGGAGTTCGGGTAACGTTTCATACCTTTACCCCGAGAACTATGAAAACAATTATTGTTTGTGTCACTTCTGATTTAGCCACCGACAATCGGGTTTTACGGCATTGCGAACTCATGCACGAGATGGGTTTCAAGGTACTTGTTCTGGGCAGGCAACTGCCTTCAAGCCCGGTGATGCCTATGTTGCCCTATGCCAGCTACAGGGTTAAGCTCCCTTTTTCACACGGACCTTTATTTTACCTCAGCTTTCACGTTTGGCTTTTTTTCTTTTTACTATTTAAAAAAGCAGATATTATTTGGGCCAACGATCTAGATACGGTGCTACCGTGTATTATGGTTTGTAAAATAAGGCGCCTGTTTTTCACCGTTGATGCCCACGAGCTCTTTACCGAAGTCCCAGAACTGCGGAACGCTCCGATCAAGAGGTCAATTTGGGGAATTATTGAAAAACACCTTGCCGTAAAAGCAGCTCTATTCATTACAGTAAACCACTCTTTGGCTCGCTACTTCAATCATAAATACGGAATCAATCCAAGCGTCATTCGAAATGTACCCAAACGAATCACCCTCACTTCAGCACACACAAAGATGGCTTTAGGCATCCCGGAGGGAGACCTCGTAGTTGTGATTCAAGGATCCGGCATAAATAAAGGAAGAGGGTTAGAGGAAACGATCAAAGCCATGAGTCTACTGAGCGGTGTAAGCTTATTGATTATTGGCGGGGGCAATGCCATCGAAGACGCGAAACAACAATCAGCAGCGCTTGGAATCGAAGCAAAGGTTCATTTCATCACACGTATTCCTTATCATGAAATGATGCGATATACTCAACTCGCATCGATTGGCCTCGCCTATGATGCAGACCCATGTTTGAATTTTCACTTGGCACTGCCCAATAAAATATTTGATTATTTCCACGCCGGAATTGCGGTAATTAGCGGGCCTCAGCCAGAAATATCAGGCTTGGTGTCCACCTATGAATGTGGGTATATAATGAAGCAAATTACGCCAGAATCAATTCAGTGGGCGATTGCTTTCTATCAAAAATATCCAGCGTTACTTGCCACGCATCAACGGAATTCAAAAAAAGCATCTGAAACAGAACATTGGGATCATGAGAAAGCAGCATTAGCATCTATACTCAGTCCGTTAAACGGATAATCCGATCGAGCATACATAGTTTATACACATCAAATAAGGGAATTATTCCAACGGGGTTACCTGCGTTTAACCGGTTTACTACAGTTGGCATGGCTAAATTAGACACCATTCTCAACAGCCACAATAGCTTGAATCGTTTTAAGGAACGGTGAACCCGAAGTACCCTAACCTGTGCGATAAATGCATCGGGATTTGAGGCATAATGAATACAGCGATTGAGATTTTGAATGGCCTCCTCTGTTTTCCGCAAGAACACTTCATTCGAATCCAAGACTGCATTTTTTACGGGATTAGTGATGTGATGGGTTTGAAACCCCAAAAGACCGAGCTCAACACCAAATAAGGTATCCTCATGCCCATATCCCCTGAGCGCTTCATTAAACGATAAGTTTTGGAATATTGATTTCCGAAGGAGAACATTGTTTGTTTTGAATCCCGAGCCACCTTTCGACCGTTCTTCTAGGTTTTTACTTTCCCTTGTGTTACTGACTTTCCATCGTAAAAACTGTTCAGCGGGTGGTGTTTCCTCTTGGTAAACACTGCCGCCATAACAAACGCAGATTGAATCGTTTTCAGCAAGTTTCAACCACTTTGCAACAAAATCGCGCTCCACGAGTTCTGAATCACCATCCAAGAATAGGATAAGGTCTCCTTTCGCTTCGTGAACCAATCTATTTCGAGTTGCTGACCGACCTAGGTTGTGGTCATTTCGAAGTAACCTGAATCCTGAGAACAAGGGCACTGTGGTGATGACTGGGGATGGTGAACAATCATCACAGACCAAAACCTCGACGGAATTCGGAAGTAATTCAAGCTGACCTTGCAAGGCAAGCACTAAGGCATCTACATTACAGTGATAGGCTGGAATGCAAATGCTCAGCATTATGCCATAGTATTCGGCGTACCAAAGTGCATCGGGGGCATTCCTGCTTGAGGCTCCTCAATTACACCAAAATTCTGCTCGTATTTTTCAATATTATCTGCCAATGCATGCAAAAATCGTTTTGCATTTTGGGGAGTCATTAGCACCCTGGATCGCACTTTTCCCTTGGGCATTCCCGGCATCATTTGAATAAAATCACAAACGACTTCTGCGGTAGAATGCGTGATGACAGCAAGGTTGGAATAGATACCCAAAGCAATCTCTTCGGATAATTCAATATTCATTTGGTTTTCTTGTTGATCCATGGCTTAGTTTATTTCTGTTATTGTATCGGTAAATTTAATTCCAAATTCTTCCAATTCCATCAGTACAGGCAAATATAATTCCTTTTGAATAGGAATATGAACCCCAGGATTTGAATAGCCATTTAAAATGAGTTTAGCGATAATACCAATGGGTATGCCTACTGTATTTGACATTGCCGTAAACACATTGTCCTCTCCCAGTGCTACCATAGATGAATTGATTTTAGTGCGCGCCCCTGCATATTCAAATTCAAACTCATGCAACATGACTAACATATCTTTATCCGTTGGCTTTAACACCCACGCTTTTTCAAGGAGGGTATGCAGCAGCACCGCGGGACTCGCATCTTCATGAAACAACAATACATCCCCTTTAAAGCAGCCAATTTCTTGAAACAGCTCAAAAAGATGCGCGCGTTCTGGACGTAAGAATTTTTTAAATTTAACTTCCACACTATCCACGAGATGATAGGGTAAAAAGGCATTCATTAATTGTCGTGGGCTTAGCAAGCTGCTGTTTTCTAGCACATAACTATCATCGGTAAGGCCAAGTTCAATTAACACGTCCCAGCCTTGACAAAAATCTGGTTTTCTGAGGGTTCCTCGATAAATGGTTTCCACCTCATCGATGTTATAACTATCGATGTATTTTAATGAATTTCTATTGGCGTAGCCGTCAAAAGCACCGTACCCATCAATAATAAATCGTTCAGTTCTTTTGAATAACTGAGCATATGGAATGTACTTGAGTTCTTTGTTTTGACGAAATGCGGCAATCCCTCCTTGTCCGGCGAGGATTACATTGCGTGGATTCCATGTAAACTTATAATGCCATGAATTATCATCAGATTCTGGCGCAATGAGCCCCCCACAAAAGGATTTAAACACTTTCAATCTGGCGCCTTCTTGTCGTTTCTCATCCATAATCCGCATGGCACTCATGTGGTCTATTCCCGGGTCTACTCCAGTTTCATTCAAAATGGTAACACCTTTGAGTACGGCCTCTTCGTGCAATTGTTTCATGGCTGGAGAAACATAACTTGGCGTTATTAAATCCGTTCTCAAATCTATGCAATCCCGAGCCACTTCTAGATGGAATTTAGACGGAAGCATGGAAATCACTAAATCAACGTGAGCAATAACTGCGCGACGCTCCTCGGCTACACTGGCATCCAGTTGAATTAATTGAATACGCTGATTATCACCATATTTAGAACGCAGCGGCTCAATGTTCGAATTCCCAATTTTAAGCAACCAATCTTGAGAGATTAGTCGTTCAGAAAGATAGCGAAGTAAGGAAGAAGCAGACAGTCCTGCTCCCAATACCAAAATGGTTTTCATCGGTACTAGTGAATGTTTTCTAGGATAGGTCGAACCGCATTGAAGAGCACTTCTTCATCCCATGGTTTGGAAATAAAAGAGTCGAGTAAGTTATCTTTAACCAATCCATCTAAAGAAACTGGATTAGCTTGGCCAGAAAGCATGACACATTTGAGTTCTGGATATTTTTCTTTTATAGATCGAATAAGCTGTGCACCAGTCATTTGTGGCATTTGATAATCCACGATTATAAAGATAATATCTATTTTATCAGCCACAAGCTGATCAATATTAAGTAAGGCTTCATAAGGGTCTGTAAAATACTCGAGCAAGGTGCATTTTTGGTCTAAAATCTTACCCAGTTGAAAGCCCAACATCTGCAAAATGAATGGATCATCATCCACACAAACAACCGCATATTTTATTTCATCCATAGAACAAAGGTATTACATTAATTCAATCTCGACCTCATTTTTTTTCTCCGTTTCATAATTTAAACGCCTAAACACAAAGGAGAAAGTAGTCCACTCATCCGTAGATTCAAGGGTCATTTTCGCACCGTGTTCTTCTAACACGCTCTTAACAATACTCAATCCGAGTCCTGATCCGTTTCGTCTTGCCTTGGTGGTGTAAAACTTCTCAAACATTCGTTCTTTTACCTCCGTAGGTATTTTTGGGCCATTATTGGAAATATGGACTGTAACATAATCCGGTGTAGACTCGGCTGCAATTTTTATAATTCCACGGTCCTTAAATTGATCTAAAGACTCAATGGCATTTTTAATAATATTGGACCACAATTGGAACAATTTAATGTCAAACCCTTCAATGAAGAGCGAGCGTTCCACCTCAAAGACTAATTCGACACTTCGTTTTATCTCGTAATTAAAGACATTTAATACGGTATTAATATTTTCAAACAAATTAACCGGACCCTTATCGCTATTGCGCTGATCTTTTATAAATGACCTCAGGTCTTGTACCACATTGGTTGCCCGATCCGAGGAGGTTAGAATGGTCTCTATAAAATTCCGGACAATTTGCAAACTATAAATTAACTCCAAAAATTCAAAGGGATTCTTGGATTCTATTACTTGCTCGATAAACTCTTCTTGATCGGGCAGCACCCTGGTTTTTACGAACATCGCAACAAGTTTGGCGCGGGATCCCTCATCAATCGCCGGGTACTTTTCGATGAAAAACAACTCGAGTGCTTTCATTTCTTTACGTTGTTGAATGCCACCCACAAAGAGCTCTCCTTGACGTTCAATAGAGCGATTCAAGGCAAGGTTTATTTGGGCTTCAGAACATTTTGACACGACATTGCCAAACAGGTTATCCAGTGTAAATCGAATGCTTTCCGCTCCTATTTTTATTGCACCTAAGGGTGTATTCAAATCATGTGCGATGCCGGAAGCAATCTCCCCGATCGTTACCAGTTTCTCTTGGTCAGACATGGATTTAGTGAGTTCTAAATTTCGATTGGTTTCTTCAATCACCCGCCGTTCAAGGTCTGTATTAATTTCTAAGATTTCTAGCTGTAACTTTTCTTTCGTTTTTTGTTCCTCAAGGGCTGATATTTTCTGTGATAAAAGGTTCGAAATAGTCATTAAAACCCGTAAATGAAGGTCTGTAAAAAACCCTTCCTGATCATTTTCTGAATCTATGACTCCCCAGATTTTACGACCTAATTTGATGGGTACCGCCACCTCAGAAAGCCTTTTTTCATCGTCGACAATGTAGCGTTCATCGAGGGAGGTGTCATCAATTCGCAAAGGCTTGCCAGTTTTTGCTACGGTTCCAACGATACCTTGCCCAAGGGGGATTTTCATTGTATCCTTCAGTACCCTGCGGCGTTTCGTTTTATTGCCCATTGCGGCTACTTGAACCAAGGATTTATCCTCAAGTTTATAAATCACACAATCCTCAAAATCTAGCTGAGAGATTATATTCTCCACAATATCCCAGCAAATCGCTTCATAGTCGGTTCCAGTAAGGAATGAATCTGCCAATAAATTGACGGTTTTTTCGGCCTGAACAATATGCTGTAGCTCCTCATTCATTTGTTGAATGGTGATATTGGATTCTTGAATTGCCGTAATATTTCGAATTCGCTCCTTAACATTTACAAGCATGCGCGAAAGCAGTACCAGGAGCACTTTCTCATCCTCATAGAACTTTCGATAGTCGTTTACGGAATCCAAACCAACAAATCCCAAGCTAATTCCTTCGTGCATTAACGGTAAGGCAATCAGTGATTTAATTCCTTGATCGACCAATAGCTTTTTAAACATTCCCTCAGAAAGCTGACTTGTATTCTCGACTTCAATATTCTCACCCTTGGCATGTGTTTCTACCCAAACCGGCACATATTCAAAGGGAATATCCTGAAGATTCTCTAATTCGGGACTAATCCCCGGAGCAACCCACTCGTGGGTATTGGATGTAGTTTGGTTTTCGTAATTGTATTCAAATAAATAAACCCGATCTACATTCATAAACGTACCAAGTCGCTCTAGGGTGCTGTTAATTAAGGCATCTAATTCGTTAGGCTTAATATCAATAAACTCCGTTGCAACCCCCATAATAACGGCCTGAAACTTATTTTTATAGGCAACAATTCGTTCTGCCAGCTTACGTTCAGAGATATCCCTTGAGGCCGCTATAATGTAGCCTATGCCATCAATAATTTGAAAGCGAACATACACTTCCACATCCATGGTTTTACCATTTTTTTGATTGACATTAACAGACTCCGAAGAGAAAGAACCCTTCTCCTTTAAAAAGGAAATGTGGGCTTCCCAGGCTTTTTTATCTTTAAATTGATGGTCAATATCCGAGACTTTATACGCTGTAATTTCCTCAACAGCAATCCCTAAACGCTCGGAGGCCGCTTTGTTGATGTACACAAAATTGCCGTATTCATCTGCCACCTGCACCGCATCTGAGGCGGCATTCAAGAATTGTTCAAGGAGGGTAAGTCTTAAATGCGATTTCTGTACTTCCTCTTCCGCCAATTTTCTTTGAGTAATATCAATACCGTACCCTACAACATTTCGTTGTTTATTGTTTGGGTTATAAATAGGTCGCATCCTTCGCATGATCACTTTGCGGTTTCCGTGAGCGTCATGTATCTCGTCTTCCCATTCTACTTCTCGGTCTTGTTTCAACACCTCAAGAAACTTAGCCCTTCTAAAATCCGCTCCTGCAGTAGATATTCCTTTTAACGCGCAATAGTCGTAGTCATCTTTTCCAATCATAAATTCACGAGTCTCTGAACTTTTAATCCCTTGTGGATTCACGAAAAGATAGCGGTGCTGATCATCAAATACGGCAATATCTGAAGGAATATTATTTAGGATATACTCGTAAAATTCTTGCTGATCGTTGAGTTTTAAGGCCAGTTCGGTTAGTTCATTTTCCTTCTGCGCCACTTCATTGACGAAATGAGTAATATCCGCGGCATACAGATTAAAAAACTCATTGGACCCTTTTTTTCGAATATTAAGCTGGTAGGTATTATTATTTCGTGTAAGGTAAGCTGAATGATTTTCTAGGTGATTCACATGCGCATAATTCAAGTGTTCATTAAGCTCTTTATCGTTTAGAATGTCTGTGGTAAAATTAAAGTCCCTTAAAAATTGTGTCGATGAAGGGTTAGCATAGAGCAACTTACACCCTACCCCAATCCGCAATACCGGATTCGGATTTTCCTCAGGAAATAAGGAGGTATTCAATAATTCTTGCTTACTCTCTTCTAAGGCTTTATTTTTTAGTCGGTATTCATGGTTGAGGCGCTGTAAATCCTCCAAGGCTTTGGTGGACGCCTGAAGCAGGAACAAATATTCTGCGATGTAATCTTGTTGTGGAAAATCCTTTAAGGTAAGCTGATAGGCTGAAATATGGAAATTCGCATTGATTACGGGCGATCCATGGATAATATACCCCCATTCCACAGGCCTACCTGAAATTTTATACCGTTTACTCCCATCGTGCGTCTGTATAAAAAAAAGTTGGGAAGTGTTATTGCGCAATTTATCAAAAGACCCACCCGTGACCCACTCGAAGGTGGTGTCAAAAGAATCCGAAGTAGATAAATTAATTGCTTTATGAAAGGCCTTACCCACTTTAAGCAGGGAAAAATCATTCCCAACAAATAAGGTATGTGGGTTTGCGAATTCTAACGCACTAAATAACTCGTTTAGCTCGGCGTCGGTGCTCATTCCCATTCAATCAAAAACACATGGCAATCCGAATCCGGACCTTTCTCGACAAGTTGTTTAATGCGGCAGTTTAATCCAAATCGTTTGCCCAATCCTTTAATTAATCCAAAGAGCATAGGGGTAAGACCGGCCCGTTCGGAACGATATTCTAATTCCAATGATTTGGACTTTTCATTTCTTGTAGTGAATTGAGGTGGTGCCAAATGAGGCATCATATTGCTCATTCGCGTATGTAGCATATCAAGATTGGATAAAAAATCAGAGAAATTATCACCTGACAAGTCCATTAATTCACCGTACCCTTCTTCTGCCGTGTAGGTTATCCAATATTCACCAAACGCCTCTAAAATGACATGAGCATCTGCTTTCAATACTTCCGAAGCGTGACGAACCAAGTCATAGGTTAATTTATCTGGATAAGGTTGTAATCCTATAAATTCAACTTCATCAAACCCTGCTCTCGATGCGATTTCGTTCCAAGCTTCTTCGCCATAATTGGTAACCACTAAATCCTTTATCGCTTTGTTTACTAGGCCGTACATATCCAATTATTTATTTAACAAATATAAAGAAATGATTGAAAACCGGCTTGATTTGCAACACCAACTTTCACACATATTTGCGTACTTTTGCAAAAATAAATTCATGGAATACAACAGGCTCGGAAAATCCGGAATTCAGGTAAGCCGATTTTCGCTCGGATCGTGGCTAACTTTTGGAAAACAAATTGATGAACGCGTGGTAGAGCGGTTAATGGCGATTGCGTATGAACACGGCATCAATTTCTATGATAACGCCGAGATTTACGCGCGAGGAATGAGTGAAACGGTGATGGGTAAAACCCTTAAAAAACTCGGATGGAGTCGCGACAGTTATTTAGTCTCGAGTAAGGTCTTCTTTGGAACGGGTGGAACTTGGCCCACGCAACGCGGATTAAGTAGGAAGCATGTAGTGGAAGGGTGCCATCAAGCGCTTGAACGCCTGCAAGTAGATTACATCGATTTATTTTTCTGTCACCGTCCGGATAAAGCAACGCCGATTGAGGAAACGGTTTGGGCCATGCATAACTTGATCACTCAAGGTAAAATTTTATACTGGGGCACCTCTGAATGGAGCGCGCAAGAAATCATGGAAGCGCATGTATTTGCCAAACAAAACCATTTGATTGGGCCAACGATGGAACAACCCGAATACAATTTATTTTGTAGACACAAGGTAGAAGTTGAATTCGAACAAATCTATAAAACGATGGGGTTAGGAACCACGATATGGTCTCCCTTAGCCTCCGGCGTATTAACAGGAAAATACAACTATGGGAATCCAGCAGGTACCCGCCTTGGAATAGAGGGCCTGGAATGGCTTCGCGATAAAAACGTAACGGCGGAACGAATTGATAAAGCAAGAAAGATTGAAACATTAGCCACCGAACTTGGTACCACCAGCACGAAACTAAGCTTGGCGTGGTGCCTTAAAAATCCGAATGTAAGTACCGTAATTTTAGGGGCGAGTAATGAAACCCAATTAATGGAAAACTTGGAAGCCATGGAAATTCAATCCCTACTTACTTCAGAGGTAATGGAGCGCATAGAGCGGGACATGAAGAATAAGCCGCTTAGACCTGACTATTAAAACAAAAGTAAAAAAAACTTGTTACCTCTCTTTATTGTAATAATTCAACCCCATGATTCAAACTGATATTATTATTATTGGTGCTGGCCCCGTTGGTATCTTCACGGTTTTTGAGGCGGGACTCTTAAAATTGCGTTGCCATTTAATTGATTCATTACCACAACCGGGTGGACAATGTTCTGAAATCTACCCTAAGAAACCGATATACGATATCCCGGGATTTCCGGAAATATTAGCAGGGGATCTCATTGATAACCTGATGGCTCAAGCCGCGCCATTTAAGCCTGGTTTCACTTTGGGTGAAGCTGCGATGTCGATTGATGCCTTGGAAGATGGCACCTTTAACGTAACTACAGTAAAAGGAACCGAACATTGCGCCCCCATTGTCATGATCGCTGGCGGATTGGGTGTTTTCGAACCAAGAAAGCCCCCGATTGACAATCTTTCGAACTTTGAAGACAAAGGGGTTGAGTACATCATACGCGATCCTAAATTTTATCAAGATAAAGCCTGTGTTATTGCAGGAGGAGGAGATTCTGCCTTGGATTGGTCCATCTTTCTCGTAGAAAACAACATTGCCTCATCGGTTACCTTAGTGCACCGAAGTGCGTCTTTTCGAGGACATTTAGACTCCGTTCAAAAAGTAATCGACTTAGCTGAGCAAGGTAAAATCGATTTAATTACTGAGGCAGAGGTTACAGGATTAGCAGGTAACGGTACCCTAGAGGAAGTGATTATTACCCATCAACATCAGGGCGAAATCCGCAGAACAGTAGACCATTTCATTCCGCTTTTTGGCTTAAAACCAAGCTTAGGTCCTATTTCAGATTGGGGCTTGGAAATAGAAAAAAATGCCATCAAGGTGAATACCTTAGACTATTCGACCAATATCCCTGGAATTTATGCCATTGGGGATATGAATACCTATGAAAACAAATTAAAGTTGATTCTTTGCGGGTTTCATGAGGGAACGCTCGCTGTGCAATCCGCTTTTGCACGCATCCACCCAGAAAAGAAAAATGTATTGAAGTATACTACCGTAAATGGCGTTCAAGGCTTTTAGATTGCCATGAAAAACAAATCCAATAGCACGGTTATCATTTTAGGAGCACTCTCGATGCTGTCTATTTTGATTATTCAGTTGTTATGGGTTGGTCGTACGATAGAGACTCAAAACGTCAGTTTGGCCATTCAGCAGAAAGAAGACAGTCTTAATCTAAAAGAATTTCAAGATCACGTGCATCGTTCTTTGATGAATGTATTATCTACCATTCAAAAAAGGGATGGGGATCAAACGGATATGTACGGTGCGGTGAGGCAACTCTCCAATAACCATTACACCGTAGATTTCAATGAAGAATTGCAGCCCTTTTATCTGGAAACCTTACTTAAAAAGGAATTCTACATTCAGAACATTCATAGGGATTTTTACTATGGAATCTATGATTGTTTTACTGATTCAATTGTATTAAGCAATCGGGTGCGCTACAAGAAAGACTCCATCTATGTCACGGATGCTGTTTCTACCGATGAGATTACACCAGAGAAACTGAACTTAACCAAAGACGGTCATTATTTTACCGTGTATTTCCCGAATTTGGAACTTGGAGAAATCGAACCCCAGAACGATTACTCACCATGGATTTATCTAACCCTCATGTTAGTGGTCATTGCCACATTTTTCGCCTTTAGCGTAACCGTTATTATGCGTCAATATCGCTTAGCGGAAGTTAAAACAGATTTCATCAACAACATGACCCATGAGCTCAAAACGCCAATTTCCACCATTAGTTTATCGGCAGAGATGATGATGAGGCTACCAGAAATCACGGCGGAACAAATTCAAAAATATGCAAGTATCATCTACAAGGAAAACAAGCGCCTTGAGCACCAAGTAGAGCGCGTACTTAACGTCGCTAAATTAGACAAAGATCAGGTGGTCCTCAATAAAGACCAGTTTGACGTCAATGAATTATTGGATGAAGTAAAGGAGAACTTTGAGCTGCATCACTTAGAAAAAGGCGGGATCATTCACATTGATTTAAACGCTGATAATCATATTATACAAGCAGACGCGGTTCATTTAACCAACGTGATTTATAACCTATTGGAAAATGCAATAAAATATTGTGAATCGGTACCAAACATTACCATACAAACAAGAAATGACAAGCAGGGAATTTGGATTGAGATTGAGGACAATGGAATTGGAATAAAAAAGGAAAACCTTTCTTTAATTTTTGATAAATTCTATCGGGTACCTACGGGAAATCTACACAACGTAAAAGGCTATGGGCTCGGACTATACTATGTGAAGCTGATTATTGATGCACACGGAGGTAAGGTCAACGTAAAAAGCGCCCCTGGTAAAGGGACCACCTTCTCCCTATTTTTTCCGTGATTTTTTTAGCCGCGTATTAGGCTGAGGGAATATCCCTGTTCGAATAAGCTCCTTTGTTTTTGGATTGAAAATGAGCTCTTCGAGTATCAACGAATTTACCGTCCTTACTTGAACGTTCCAAGTTTGATTCCTGCCCTTTCCTATTTTTTTTACTGCCGTGACACTTCCATTCAATACCGGACAAAACATCGGGGTTTTATAGCATATGGAAACCGTATTTCGGGCCACTTCAATGCTTAGCGCAGCTGAGTCTACAGGAATGGATTGATTGTGTTGTGAAACCAAGTATGCGGGTTGATTGCCAAGGTAGGTGCCAACCATTTTTTTGGGTAGCTTTTTTGTAGCTTGCGCCACGAGAGATTGACTGAAAATTACACAGAACACCAAAAAAAAACACTGCTTCATGCCACGAAAGTACGCAAATTCAATATTGTTTATTATCCCGTTAATAAAATCATCGAAACAACCCAAGTTGGTTTTTTATAAAAGTTTACTTTCGTACTACGATGGAACAATATCACAAACTCTTAACGCACATTCTTGACCACGGCGTAAAAAAGGAGGACCGCACGGGCACAGGTACCTATTCCGTTTTTGGGTATCAAATGCGTTTTAATCTCGCAGAGGGTTTTCCATTGGTAACCACCAAAAAATTGCACCTTCGTTCGATTATTCATGAACTGCTTTGGTTTTTACAAGGTGACACCAACATTAAGTATTTAAAAGACAACAATGTTTCTATTTGGGATGAATGGGCAGATGAAGATGGCAATCTTGGACCTGTATACGGCTACCAGTGGCGTTCTTGGCCCACGCAAGATGGAGGTCATATCGACCAAATATCACAAGTGGTTGAACAGATTAAAAAAAATCCAGATTCACGTCGTTTATTAGTTTCTGCATGGAACGTTTCGTGTGTGAATGATATGGCCTTGCCCCCTTGCCATACCATGTTTCAATTTTATGTGGCAGAAGGAAAGCTGAGTTGCCAACTGTATCAACGAAGCGCGGATACTTTTTTAGGCGTTCCTTTTAACATTGCCTCATATGCCTTACTCACCTTAATGATGGCTCAAGTATGTGGCCTGGAACCGGGTGAGTTTATCCACACCTTTGGCGATGCGCATCTTTACACTAATCACATAGAGCAAGCCAAGCTTCAACGTTCAAGGGAATGCAGACCATTGCCAACCATGAAAATCAATCCCGATGTGAAGGATCTGTTTGCATTTAAATTTGAAGATTTCGAATTAGAGAATTATGCCCCACATCCACACATTAAAGCTGCGGTAGCCGTATGAAAAAGCTTTCATTAATCGTTGCCATGGATGAAGAGCGAGGCATTGGGAAAAACAATGACCTGATGTGGAATCTTCCCAATGACATGAAGTTTTTCAAAGAAATGACCAATGGTCAAATCGTAGTGATGGGTAGAAAAAATTACGACTCCATCCCAGAACGGTTTCGGCCCTTACAGAATCGAGAGAATTGTGTCATCACCAGAAATCTAACCTTTCAAGCACCCGGCTGCAAGGTCTTTCATACCTTAAAGGATTGCATTGATGCATACAAAGAAGACGAACGCACCCTATTTATTATCGGTGGGGGTGAAATTTATCGCCTGGCCATGGAGACA
>CANMTO010000015.1 GCA_947500755.1 Flavobacteriales bacterium | reverse complement strand
TGCGCTTGATATTTTTCGTGATAATAAGCCAAAATACTGTCAGAATAGGCTTGTTTATCTTCCAGTTCCCCATCAGAAACGTCCGTGGATTGAATGATTCCTCCCGAACTATTGTTCCATTCTTTTTTTAATTTTTGGTTTCCTTGTTTGGTGTAACGGGTGTTGTTAAGTGCTTCCTCTATGCCGTGTTGGGCATGAACAATCCCGAAAAACCCCATAAAACAATAAATAATGAGTGGTATTTTCATGATTCCGGCACCTCCACTTGCTCTTTTAATCGGCTGCGTTCCCCGAAAAGCCGCCCTTCTTTTTTTAAGTTGACGGCCTCGCGTTTCTCAAGGGTAGAAAAATAAGACAATACCAATAAGACCATCCAAAAAACAATGCTCAAGATGAAAGCAACCAAGTAAATAATTTCACGCAATATATTGGTCCAGAAAACGCTATTGAGTCCAGCCTTATCAATAAATGGAGTTAACCCCTGGGTAACGAGGTCTAAGAGGTCTGGCACCTCTTTTTGAATGCTAAACACCGCAGCGATGGGCTGCACAGCGATTGCGACAGTGCCAACACCGATGATGCTTAATAATAAAAGGGAGAAAAAGGATCGGGCGCCATACCTCAATCCTTTTTTTAAACCAAGGCTTATCTTGTGGCTTGGAAATACCAACGAAACGGGGAGGTACAGCACAAAGGGCAACAACGTTAAGGAAGGCAATAAGATGTACCACGGCAAAAGAAATATGGGGGTAAGTATGACGATGAATAAGACAAACGTTCGTACAAAAAATCGACGACAATAGGCCTTTAAGGTCAAATCGGTTAAGCTTGCTTTTACAAGGAAAAAATGATAAACAATTAAAAAATTTCCCGCAATTAATCCAGTCCAAGTGATAAGGGAAACTAAATCTATGCTTGTTCCAAGTGCGTATCCGAGCATAAACGACAAATGGCTTGCCCAATCAAACCAATACACAAAGGTTAAATCATCTGGAAATAACAGCGCACGGGTTGCAATTAGGAATAAGCCTGTCGGCACGCTGAGTAGCAATGCGGGTTTTAAGAGGGCACTAAAGGATTCAAAAAACAACATAATTCCTTGGCGGTATATTTGCCAAATCGAACGAACCGCCAATAATTGAATCGATTCCGGATGAGGTTGTTTAAAATTTGTTTCTTCGAACAAGCGCTCAGGATATCGTTGGGCCTGGTAAATGGGGAGGAAAATATATAAAAAACCAATTAAGCCAAACGATCCGATAATGATCGTCCATTTAGAAACATCAGGCAGGGTGTCATAATTTCGAGTAACATAACTTTCTAGGTATCCAGCAAGCACAATAAAAGGCAGGATGCTAAGCATAATTTTAGCGCCACGAGAAAAACTGGATTTAAAAGCTTGAATTCTAGAAAAACTGCCAGGAAAAAGCCATCCCGCCCCAGCTGTAATTCCTGCACCCGCCGAGAGTGCTATACTTGAGATTTCAAATGCCCCATGGATCCAAATCCCAAGGAAACTTGTAATCAGCAATCCTTTTTTAAGAAACATATGCTGGAAAGCCCCAAGCATTACCCCATTTCCAAAAAGGAGAAACTGCGTGCCAAGCGTGAAGAATATACCGGCAAAAAACGTTAATATGGAAACCATGAGGTTGTTTCCCGTGATTTGAATGAACATCATAAATGAACTGCTTCCTTCATATACACCGAGCGGATTCCCTTGCTCAATGTTCTCCATCGTCATTTCCACATAGCTTTCTCCAAGTACAGTAGCAGTAAAATCTGGGTAAACGCTGCTTGATATCCATCCCAAGGCGATGTACGCTAAAAAGCTAATCAAGGCAAAGCCCATGTATTTTTTCGCGCGATATAGCTCCAACGGGAGTTCAATGATCCAAAAATCAAGGACATTCCTAACAGAAATTTTTTGATATTTATTTATCCCAATGAACACCCGCTGGGCCAGTTGATTCAGATAAACTCTGATTGTCCGCCGGGAATAATAGGTTTGTACAAACCCTAAATCATCCGTAATATCTAAATATAAGGCACTCAGTGCTTCCGGATCACTCGAAAGGTCTTTTTGCATCGATTCAAAGCGCTGCCACTTTTCTTGGTTTTTTCCAACGAATTTTGATTCTTTCAAAGCGCCCTAAAGGTACACTTTTACGCTTAAATGTTACCTTTAAGGAATGCAAGATTTCTTAAAAAAGGGCATCTAAGGATTTGAATGCCGAATATTGAGCTACTGAGATTGGGAAGTGAACGAGAATTCAAAAAACTTTTTGAATTGTATTCACCCCGTATTTTAAACACCGCCTTCTATTTATTGGGTAATCGCCAAGATGTTGAGGATGTAACTCAGGAAGTATTTAAATCTGTAGTGGTTGGGGTGGCCAGTTTTAAGGCAGAGTCGAGCATTCAAACGTGGATGTATCGCATTACCTTAAACAAATGCAATGAATTTTTACGTACCAAAAATCGTAAGAAAAGAAAAGGAATTATGATTGGTATCGTTGATTCGCAACCCCTAATTACGGAAGAAACTCCCGAATTAGTTCACATCCTTAAAGAAGCGGAATGGCTGCTTTGGAAACAAATACATGCACTACCCGAAAAGCAACGCCTCGCGATGACCTTATTTGCGATGGATGACCTGAGCTATCAAGAAATCGCCGCGGCGATGAATATTTCTGTATCGGCTATTGAATCACTCCTTTTTCGAGCGAGAACACAACTTAAAAAATATAAACCATATGAAAGCTGATCTTACCTTATTGAAAACGCGCATCCCGGTGAGCGATGAACTGAGGGCCCGCTGCCTTGACCAGCAATCCGGCATCAAGCCAGCGCGCTCCAATTGGCTCATCGCGGCTTCCTTTTTAGTGCTCATTTCTTTAAATGTTGCGGCATGCTTGTTCGTCATCAAACAACAGCAAGGGACACGTGTAACTTATCTTAATAATTTCGAATCTTATGAATAATTCTTGGAAAAACTGGGCTTTAATCCTATTGGTAGGACTGAATGCCGTGCTGATTTTTTTATTGGTAACCCACAAACCACCCCATCCACCGCGGCTCGTACAGGAGTTGACCTTGAGCAAGAAAAAAGCGAAGGCGCTTGAAGGGCTAGAAACCCCATTTCTAATGGAGCGCAAAAATGATATGAACGAGTTGCGGAACCTGGAGCATCAGTTTATTCAATCTGCCATGAACGGAGATACGCTCAAGGTAAACGTACTGTTTGAATCGATTATCCTAAAGAAAAACAAGGATTTAATGCGAAGGCATCGCTATTTTAGTGAATTAGGCGTTTTATTAAATGTTGAAGAACAAGAAGAGGTCCTTAAATTAATTGGTAATTTCGACCGTAAACCACGGCCTTAATGCTTCGATTCTTTTTATTCTTCTTTCTTTTTCCTTCGCTGGCTTTCAGCCAAATGACGCTGTTTCCCCAGGTAGGTTTAGAACGATTTGAATTGCACCAACTATATTCTCGGCCGGATGGGGATTCAATTCGCATTGATCAGTTTAAGTGGTATATGAGCACAGTACTGGGGGAGATTTATTTAGTAGATGCCTCAGACCCCACCACGTACGCCTTACCATTTTTAAGTAAAGAAATTCAATTGGGTTTGGATAGCACCGCGAACACGGCGGGAAGATTCGATGGAGCGTACGATCCCTTGCTCGGTATGTATTGGGCCTGGAATACAGGGTATATTCACCTGAAGTTGGTAGGGTGCCTTGTCCAAAAAGGGCGCCAACTCCCCTTTGAATATCACATTGGCGGATATAAAGCGCCATTTGAAACCTTTGTTCCAATAACAATACCCGAAGGAACCAAGAATATAACACTGCAATTGGAACGCTTATTTACAGCCCTACCCATTACAACAAGGCCAAACATTATGTTGCCTGGAGTAGCAGCACAACAAATCTTTCACGCGTTTAGCACGGCCTTCGAATGAAAACTTGGGGATTTCTTTTCGTTGCTTGCCTTGGCTTAATTTCCCTGATGGTACTGCCCGAAGACGGCTTGTTTTATCGTCCAGAAAAATGGCCCAAGCCCTTGTATAATTTCGATGACAATCCGCTTACTCTTGAAGGATTTAATCTTGGCCGAGCCTTATTTTACGACCCCATACTCTCGCAGGATTCAACGGTTTCCTGTGCATCTTGCCATTTGCAATATACCGCATTTGCACATGTGGATCATCCCACAAGCCATGGCATTAACTCAAGGATTGGTAAACGTAACGCGCCAGGATTAATGAATTTGGCATGGTATCCAACGTTACATTGGGATGGAGGCGTACTTAATTTAAATGGGCAAGCCATCAATCCTATAACGCACCCGGATGAAATGGGGGAAACACTGGAAGGGGTGCTCAAAAAACTGAACCGCAACAGGTATTACAAAACCGAATTCATGAAGGTGTTTGGCGCCGATCCAATTCAAACAAACCACCTCTTAAAAGCCTTGGGTCAATTTACGGTTTCTTTGGTTTCCTCGAATAGTAAGTACGACAGTGTGCTTCGTAAAGAAAGCAACTTCAACGCGCAAGAACGACGAGGGTACTCCTTATTTATTAAACATTGTAATCAGTGTCATACGGCTCCTTTGTTCACCAACTTCGAATTTAAAGCCAATGGGATTGGCCCGAATAAACAAATCATTGATTCTGGAAGGGCAATGATAACAGGAAAGGCGTCGGATGCGTATTTATTTAGAGTTCCGACTCTCCGAAACATTGAATACAGTTTTCCATACATGCACGATGGTCGCATTTCCAAATTAAAGGAGGTACTTGCACACTATGCAAACTCATCCAATTGGCAAAAACCAAAAAGTAGAGAGTTAACGCAAAAAAAAATTACACTGAATGTAAATGAGCAAAAAGATTTACTTTCTTTTCTGAAAACTTTATCAGATAAGCAATTCCTTTTCAATCAAGCGTTTAGGTTTCCTCGAAAATAAAAAAATGTTTAGTTTTTTTTAACCAGGTTTAAACAAAAATTTATTATTATTGTTAAACTTTTGTAAAATTTTGGAGGATCCCGAAAATCCAATTTAAAGAGTAGGGGAAATTAATACTTTTTTTTATGTTATTATCAACAATTACGCCGATAGCGCAAGACAATTACGTAGCGTTTACGTTTTTTATCGGCACCATGGCCATGATGGCCGCATCCGTATTTTTCTTTTTTGAGTTAAACAATGTACCTCAAAAATGGAGAACTTCAGTTTTAGTTTCAGGACTAATAACATTCATTGCAGCAGTACATTACTACTACATGAGAAGTTATAATCTTGAGACGGGTGAATCACCTACATTCTTTCGATATGTAGATTGGATTTTAACCGTTCCGTTAATGTGCGTTGAATTTTACCTAATCACCAAAAAAGCAGGTGCTAAAATCGGCTTACTTTGGAAATTAATCTTTGCCTCTGTGGTTATGTTAATTACTGGTTATTTTGGTGAAACAATGGATCGTGCCCACAGTGTACTTTGGGGAGTTATCTCTGGTGCAGCTTATTTCTACATCGCATACCTTATCTGGTTTGGTGAAGTAGCGAATTTGGCTCAAACAGCAGGTCCATCTGTTGCTAAAGCTACACGTATCTTAGCATGGTTTGTATTGGTAGGTTGGGCGATTTATCCATTAGGATACATTCTTGGAACTCCAGGTGGATTGTTTGGAATGACGTTTGTTTCAGATCCCAAAGATGCAGCAGTAGCCATGGATATCGTGTACAACATTGCTGATGCAATTAACAAAATTGGTTTTGGTTTGGTCATCTACACGTTGGCAAAATCTGATTCTAACGACTAATATTTTAAAAGTTAGTTTTAGTTTAGGGGGAGCGATCCCCCTTTTCTTTTTTTAGTACCCTTGCACAAGTATTTTTGCCTTTAGGCAACTAACATCTTGTACATTAAACCTCTATTATGAAAAAATCGACCTTTTTATCCCTATTTCTGTTTGCTTTTGGTGCTAAAGCACAATTAAATCCTGCAATCACTAACTGGTTACTTAATACCGACGGTACCACCGGGCGCCATTATGTTCAAGGAAATCCCACCCCAATTATTGATGCTGTGCTAGCCAATGTGCAACAAGTGCAATATTCTGCCAATTGGGTTTATGTGTCTACCACCGGAGTACCTTCTTACATTACGGGACCTTTCTTGGATGGAAATCCGTCACTTGCCACCAATCAAAATGCAATTTTTAAGATTTCTTTGAATCCAGTTCAAAATATCGGAAATCCAACAAATACCAATGGAGGAAACATCGGTATTTTTATTAATGGTGTCGCTTTATTTGATTACCGAGATGGTGTTTCTTGGAAGAATTCAACAAATGCACTTGCTGGTGGACCTTTAGGCGGAATGGGTGATGGCGTCTGGAATAGAGACGCTATTCCTGCAGAAAAAGTAGGATTCGATTGTGCTAAAGGACACCCTGCGATGGGTAATTATCACCACCATCAAAATCCTAGTGCTTTTAATTTAGACCTAACTGTTATTTCTAATATTTGTGATATTTATGCTGCTGATGGCTTGTATTTAATCAATGCCATGCAACATTCACCCTTAATTGGTTATGCATACGATGGCTTCCCGATTTATGGCGCATATGGCTATGCAAATACAAACGGAACGGGTGGAATCACACGAATGAAATCTAGTTACCAATTGCGTAATATTTCAACGCGTACTACTTATTCCAATGGAACGGCTGTAACGGCTGGCCCACCTGTTTCTGCTACCTACCCTTTAGGTTATTTTCGAGAAGATTATGAGTATATTTCAAATGCAGGGCAAGATTATTTAGACGTTCACAACGGGCGTTTTTGTGTTACGCCAGAATATCCCAATGGTATTTATTGCTACTTTGCAACGGTAGATGCAAATTGGAACTCTGCTTATCCGTATGTAGTTGGCCCCACTTTTTATGGCACAAAAACAGGCGCCAAAGTAAACACCATTACCGAAACGGTTACGGTGTATAATCCAAGCAACGAACTTTCTGAAAACACACCTGTTGATGTCAAGGTTTTTCCAAATCCAAGCAATGATGTGCTTATCGTGCAACTTAGCGATTTAATTAAAACAGATGTTGCCTTGAAACTAGTAGATTTAAATGGTAAATTGATCGCTGAAAAAACAATTTTTCAAGGAAGCACAATTGCCTATTTTGATGTAAGTACCTTGTACAGCGGTCATTATCTAATACAAATTGGCGAAGGGACGCAACCCCAAACAATCAAAGTTACCATCGGAGATTAGGTCTTCTAGGAGTTTACAAATCTCTTTGCGTATTTTTGTACCATGCTCAGTGAACGTCCACTTTCCGATTGGTTGCCCTTATCACTCAAAGAAGCTGAAAAGCGTGGGTGGGATGCCTTTGATGTTATTTTAATTTCTGGTGATGCTTACGTTGATCATCCTTCCTTTGGAACTGCGGTGATTGGTCGCATCATTGAAGACGAAGGCTTTCGCATTGGCATCATTGCTCAACCGAACTGGCGAGACGATTTGCGTGATTTCAAGAAACTCGGAAAACCAAAATATTTCTTTGGGGTTACTGCTGGATGCATGGATTCCATGGTGAATCATTACACCGCAGGTAAACGCTTGCGTTCAACAGATGCCTACACCCCGGGCGGCGTAGCCGGATTTCGTCCCGATTATGCCAGCACCGTGTATTCAAACATCCTAAAAGAACTTTTTCCGGATGTTCCCGTGTTATTGGGAGGTATTGAAGCCTCTTTACGGCGGGTAACACATTACGACTATTGGGCAGATAAGCTTTTTCCATCCATTTTAGTGGACAGCAAAGCAGATGCCTTAGTCTATGGCATGGGGGAACAACCCTTGCGTACCTTCCTTAAGCTTTTGAAAAAAGGAGTTCCCTTCGAACAAATTCGCACCTTGCCACAAATTGCATACGTGCATGACAAGGAGGAAGACGTATTAAAAAATAAACACTGGGAAACGGTTTCTTTGGCAAGCCACGAAGAATGCTTGAAAGACAAGGTGGCCTATGCCTCCAATTTTAAAATTGTGGAGGTAGAATCCAATAAACTGAATGCAAACCGTATTTTGCAAGAAGTGGGGAATCAACGCCTGGTGGTGAATCCGCCGTATCCAACCATGACGGAAAACGAAATCGATGCTTCGTTTGAATTGCCCTACACCCGCTTACCCCATCCAAAGTATAAGAAGCGTGGGACAATCCCCGCCTATGAAATGATCAAGTTTTCCTTGAACATTCACCGCGGATGTTTTGGGGGGTGCAGTTTTTGTACGATTTCCGCGCATCAAGGGAAATTCATTGCCTCTCGCAGTGAGGGTTCCATTATGAAGGAATTAGAGGAAATTGCAGCACACCCAGATTTTAAAGGGTATTTATCGGATGTGGGCGGACCCTCGGCCAACATGTATAAAATGAAAGGCAAAGACGAAAGCATCTGTGCCCGGTGTGTAGCGCCAAGTTGCATTCATCCTGTGATTTGCAATAACCTGGATACCTCGCATAAACCCATGACCGAGTTGTATCGCAAGATTGATGCCCATCCTAAAATCAAAAAAGCTTTTGTGGGGTCTGGAATTCGCTATGACTTATTAGTGGATGACTTTAACAAGAACAACGAAGACGGAAACCACGACGAATACTTGGAGCAAGTCGTAACACGTCACGTAAGCGGTCGATTGAAAGTAGCGCCTGAACACACCGCCGACAATACCTTGCGCATGATGCGAAAGCCCCCCTTTAAGTATTTCCACCAGTTCAAGGATAAATACGAGGCCATTTCTGCCAAGCATAACTTGAATCAACCCTTGATCCCATATTTCATCTCCTCCCATCCGGGGTGTGAGGAAACGGACATGGCTGAATTAGCGGCCGAAACCAAGGACATGGGCTTTAAATTGGAGCAAGTACAGGATTTTACCCCTACACCAATGACCGTGGCTGAGGTAATTTATTATACCGGCTTGCATCCGTACACCTTGAAACCTGTATTTACGGCAAAATCACCGGAAGAGAAAAAGAACCAGAATCGTTATTTTTTCTGGTACAAGCGCGAAAACCAAGAATGGATTTCAAGCCGATTAAAACGAGCCGGACGCGCGGATTTAAGTCAAAAATTAGTGGAACGCCCGCAAGAAAAACAACTTCCTCCGTGGTTAGCCAAGCGCAGGGGGCGGTAGTGATTTTGCAAGTGTGAGTTTTTCCTGGGTGCGGGTCTAAACCCGCACCCAGGATGCTCTGTTGCACGGGATTTTAAATCCCGTGCAACAGAACGTTTACGCATTTACTAAGGTTGAGGCTTTTCTTACCACGCCATCCCATAAGTGAATTCGCATGCGCAAAGCCTCCTCGGCTACTTGGGTTGCTTCTTCCCATTTGGTGGCGTCCCCTGCGCATACCTCGTCCATTAATTTCAAGGAAAGCGGCCCATGGTCTTCGCCGTCTACTTCAATGTGGCGCTCTAAATAAAATAGAAAATCATTTAGTGTTGACTCGTGATTAGCCTTTAATTCTTTAACCATTTCAATAAACATTTCTGGAATTAAATCCTCGCGACCAAAGGTAAATACGGAGGCAATTTCATGGATTTTTCCGCGCTGAATGATCGAAAAAGTAAAGCGAACAAAAGCCTTCGTTTCCGGATTAATCGCACACGCATCTAGCGCTTCTGCTATAGGCACTTTGCTTGAAATTATTTCAATGAATCGCCCCATTTCTTGGGTGTTCGCTCCCATCGATTGCATCGCCTGTAGATACATCTCAAAATGGCTCATGGTCTTTCCTGAAGCATCAAAATCACTCTCTTCGCCCACGACAATTTCATTGATAAACCGACGTGTTTCTTTATTTTTTGTAGGCATCCAAGGCACTTGGACACAGGTAAGGTGCTGTTGAAGACTCTTGAGCAAACTCATAAAATCCCATACGGCAAAGACATGTTCTTCCGTAAAGGCCTTCAATTCTTCTTCCGTAGCAATTTGCTGGTATACAGGGTGTTCAATTAACTGGGCACGCAAGGGTGCAATTCGATCTTGCAAGTGATCAATGTTCATTGGGGAGTAAATTAATTCCTAATTCGGTTAATTGAGTAGGTTCTAGCATGGACGGCGCGTCGATCATTGTATCTCTACCGCTGTTGTTTTTTGGGAAGGCAATGAAATCACGAATGGATTCTTCACCCGACATGGTCGCTACTAAACGATCTAAGCCAAAGGCGAGTCCGCCATGCGGTGGCGCTCCGTATTCAAATGCCCCCATTAAGAAGCCGAATTGATCTTGGGCTTGCTCCGGAGTAAATCCAAGCAAGGAGAACATCTTTTCTTGTAAGGTGCGGTCATGAATTCGAATCGATCCTCCACCTAATTCTACACCATTCATGGCCAAGTCATAGGCATTCGCACGAATGGCTCCGGGATTAGAATCCATGAGCGCAATGTCTTCAGGTTTCGGTGATGTAAACGGGTGATGCATCGCAAAGTACCTTCCTGATGCTTCGTCTTTTTCTAACAAGGGGAAATCCAACACCCAAACCGGACAAAATTCGCCTGTGTTTCGAAGTCCTTGTTGCTGCGCTACATGAAGGCGAAGTTCATTCATTTGTTTTTGCGTTTTGGCTAATTCCCCACTCAATACCAATAACAAATCACCGGCGTTTATGTTGTGCGCGGTGGCCAATGCTTGAAAGTCCGCTTCGCTGTAGAATTTATCAACCGAAGACTTGATGCTACCGTCTGCATTGTATTTTACATACACTAAGCCTTTGGCACCAATTTGTGGTCGTTTCACCCATTCAGTGAGTTCATCTAATTGCTTGCGGGTATATTCTGCTGCGCCTTCTACCACAATACCGATAACCGTTTTTGCCTGATCAAAGATGGCAAAGCCGTTTCCTTGGAGTGCATTCAAATAGTTGAACTGCATACCGAAACGTAAGTCTGGCTTGTCTGACCCGTACCTATGAATGGCTTCGTCAAAGGTCATTCGAGGGAAAGGATCGTTAAACTCAATGCCTTTTACCGCGGCAAACAGGTGTTTAATTAAGCCTTCGAAAACCTGTAAAATGTCTTCTTGCTCCACAAAGGCCATCTCGCAATCGATCTGCGTGAATTCCGGTTGACGGTCCGCACGTAAATCCTCATCGCGGAAACATTTCACGATTTGGTAGTAGCGATCAAGTCCGGAAACCATGAGCAATTGCTTGAAGGTTTGCGGGGACTGGGGAAGGGCGTAAAACTGACCGGGATTCATACGGCTAGGCACTACAAAATCGCGCGCGCCTTCTGGGGTAGATTTAATTAATACCGGGGTTTCCACATCCATAAAGCCAAGCTTATCTAGGTACTTTCGAGTTTCTAAGGCTACCGTATTGCGAAGGATTAGTTTTTGTTGAACTGGGGTGCGTCGCAAGTCTAAATAACGGTATTGCATACGCAATTCATCGCCACCGTCGGTTTGATCTTCAATGGTAAATGGAGGCGTTTTGGATGCATTGAGCACGCGAAACGAAGACACTTCGATTTCAATATGTCCGGTAGCTAAGTGTTGATTTTTGCTTGAACGCTCAATAACAGAACCGACTGCTTGAATTACGAATTCGCGACCAAGTTTTCGCGCTTCCAAACATAGGGCGTGATCTTTTTCTAGATTGAATGCCAATTGTGTTATTCCGTAACGGTCTCTAAGGTCAATAAAGGTCATACCTCCTAGATCTCGTGATTTTTGTACCCATCCACTGAGTGTGACTTCTTTTCCTATGTGCTCGGCTCTTAATTCACCGCAGGTATGCGTTCGAAACATTATTTTTTTTCTGCAAAGTTATAAATAAGTAGCCATGATTTTTTCACTTTTATGCATGAGATATTCGAGGGGGTTATATGTTTGATAAACAAATGATTGTGTTTGAAAATCGACGCTAGTGCGTCAACATAATTTACATAACTTAATATAATAATAACTTTTAGCATATGGTATTTTTAAAAGCCCCGGGAATCACAAGCTTTTTTATGGTGATTGCATTTTTAGTGGTAGTCTTTTTAATTGCATTTTTTGTCGGAAACAAAAAAGGGAATTAATCAAATCTAATGATTTCCATCAGTTGCGTTTGGTGATTTAACATGAGCACAGACGAAAGTTGTCTATTGCTATAAATCACTTGATTTTCTAACGCTAGTTTTCTATTGGTATATGTTTTAATGGCTTGAATTTCCCCTGTTGAATCGTATTCTATGCAGGTGGAGGTGATTTTTCCCGTTTCATCAATACATTCAATTGTTTCGATTTGATTTGTGGTATTATAGGTATAGGTGGTAGTTTTAATAAGGCCTGTTAAGTATTCCTTTATTTGTTCGCTGCTTATGCGGTTTATTGAATCATAGCTTCTCACTACCTCCTGATATCGATTCCCTCCTTGATAGCTTATCGTTATCAGCTCTTGATCCGATTGATTAATATAATCATAAACCAAAGAATGAGTTGTCACTTCTTCTTGCGATTGTTTCAATCCAATGCGTTCCTCTGAAGTTATAAGTTTTCCATTCAAGTATTCAAATTGTTCAATGGAATAATCGGTATTTCTTTCGGTTCTATGATCGGTTAAATAATGCTGATCATATTGAAAAACATGAGCGATTGAATCTTTAAATGAATGGTGAGGAACATAGGTCAAGGTATATGTGGTGTTACCTAATGAATCGAATCTGTAGTCTACAAAACCATCCGTGTTGCGAATTAAATCACTTGGACGCTTGGTGTAAATTTTACCATGCATTTCACGGATACCCATTTCTTTAATGAGTTGTGGATTCAGAAAAGGTTGGCTACCACCCACGTTAAGTGGTTGATTAATGAGCTGACTAAATCCCCGTGTTGGTGTTAGCCAGAACAATCCCAAGATTATACTAATGCACCTAATATAGAAGGCCAACTGCAATGGGTGTTTAAGAAGGCAGGTAAGGATTCAATAGCAATTCGTTCTTGAATCATGGTGTCCCGATTTCGTATGGTAACGCTATTGTTTTCTAGGGTTTCATGATCAATGGTAATGGCAAACGGTGTTCCAATGGCATCTTGACGGCGATAGCGTTTTCCAATGGAATCTTTTTCATCATACTGTATCGTATACTCTAATTGTAACATGCGCATGATTTCTTGCGCTTTTTCTGGCAAACCATCTTTTTTAATCAGCGGTAAAATAGCAATTTTGTAGGGTGCAAGCGCAGCAGGAATTTTTAAAACGGTGCGTTCGCTTCCATCTTCTAGTGTTTCCTCCGTGTACGAAGCGCTTAACACAGAAAGGAAGAGTCGGTCTAAGCCTACTGAAGTTTCTACAACATAAGGAACAAAACTCTCATTCGTTGAAGGATCGAAATAGTGTAGTTTCTTCCCTGAATGGAGTTCATGTTGTTTAAGGTCGAAATCCGTTCTAGAGTGAATTCCCTCCAGTTCTTTGAATCCCATCGGGAAATTAAATTCAATGTCACACGCAGCATTGGCATAATGGGCAAGTTTAATGTGGTCATGGAACCGGTAGTTTTTCTCTCCCAGTCCCAAGTTTAGATGCCATTTTCTTCTAACTTCTTTCCAGTGCTCATACCACGTTAATTCTTCACCAGGTTTTACAAAGAATTGCATTTCCATTTGTTCGAATTCACGCATCCTAAAAATAAATTGACGCGCCACGATCTCATTTCGGAAAGCCTTTCCAATTTGTGCGATGCCAAAAGGGATTTTCATTCTCCCAGATTTTTGTACGTTCAAAAAGTTTACAAAGATCCCTTGCGCTGTTTCTGGCCGTAGATAAATGGTAGCAGATTCTCCCGCAACCGAGCCAAGGGACGTGGAGAACATTAAATTGAATTGACGAACTTCTGTCCAGTTCTTGGATCCCGAAATTGGGCAAACGATTTCTAGATCAATAATTAGTTGGCGTAGGTCTTCTAAGTTACTGTCATTAAGCGCGGTTTTCATGCGCTCTTGCACTTGCCCTTGTTTTTCCTTGATGCGCAGTACGTTTGGATTGGTCGCAATAAATTGTTCTTTGTCGAAACTGTCCCCAAAGCGTTTCTCTCCCTTTTCAACTTCTTTTTGAATTTTCTGGGTTTGCTTTTCAAGATACTCCTCAAGCAACACATCGGCACGGTAGCGTTTTTTCGAATCTTTATTATCGATTAAGGGGTCATTAAACGCATCGACATGCCCAGATGCTTTCCATATGGTTGGATGCATAAAAATGGCGGAGTCAAGCCCAACGATGTTACTATTTAATTGCGTCATGGATTTCCACCAGTACGTTTTGATATTGTTTTTTAGTTCTGCACCAAGTTGCCCGTAGTCGTATGTCGCGGCAAGTCCATCATAGATTTCTGAGGAGGGAAAAACAAATCCGTATTCTTTACAGTGGGAGATGATTTCTTTGAGTAGATCTTTTTGTTCCATGCCCCAAAGATAAGGGCTTAATAAATTACCGCTATGATTCGGGTTTAACTTTATTTACACTCAATTGTCAAGTACGGGGAATTGATTAGCTTTGATTATGAAATTTTATCTAGATCGAGATTGGTTCATCGATACCGCTGAGTTTATAGATCTTTCCATAGGTGTTACCCCACATGGGGTTCGTGCATGGTATTTAAATAGTCCGCGGATTACACCCGTTATGGAACATGGATTCGTTGGCAGCGTGGCTCAGGGGGGCGCAGTGAATTTTAGGGATATTTATTTTAATCCCCATGGCCATGGAACGCATACCGAATCGCATGGGCATATTTCTAAGGAGATTTTTCCTGTATCCGCTTGTTTTGACCAGTTTTTTTTTGATAGCCAGCTGCTTACTGTTATGCCTGTGCTTATTGATGGAGACCGAGTGATTACCCCTGAACAATTGGCTGAGCTTTCTGCGTGTGAAGCCTTGGTCATTCGAACGGAGCCAAACGATCTCAACAAATTCACCGTTAATTATTCGGATACGAATCCTACATATATGGATGTGGCGTGTGTAGAAGTATTAAATAAATTAGGGGTAAAACACCTCTTGGTCGATATTCCTTCGGTTGACAAGGAAATAGACGGAGGGGCCTTAGCTTTTCATCATGCGTTTTGGAATGTTCCCGAACAGCCGATAACTAACCGAACGATCACCGAATTGATTTACGTTCCGAATGAGGTGGAAGATGGCCACTACATCCTGGAATTGCAGCTATCAAATTTTGATAACGATGCCGCACCAAGTAGACCGTTATTGTATAAAAAAAGAAAGGAAGCCTAAGCTTCCCTTCTATCGTAGTAGGCATAATGCCTGAGTGGTCTAAAAAAACAGGGGCTTCTATAACTAAATCGAGTGCGAAAAAACTTTTGACTAGAAACTTTTCTGCCTCTCCAAGCAGTAACTCGATTTAAGAAGCCACCTGTATCTCTCCTTATTTCTTTAACCAATTTACACGGATTATTTATGTGCCACACACTAAATGACTATTGGGCATAAATATTTGACTAAAAGAGAGTTTCTATTGAATATTTGCTCTCTACGTAGTTATACGTAGGATTATTTATGTAACAAATCGTATTTTCCTACGTAAAGAGGTCAAATGCTTGCTACATGCGCTAAACTATAGCAACTTTGTACAAGTAACAACAAAACAACTACTTATGAAAACACTGATGATAACCTTAGTTTTAGTATTTGCTTCCCTAACCGTAGTCCGAGCAAATCATGAGATTCCTGTGAAATTGGAGGATGATAAAGTACAAGTGTATTGCAACGCGTCTACTGGAAATGCTACAATCATTTGGAGCGATACGCGCATCGAGTTTATTGAAATTATTGCATCCAACGGACAATTCATGCCGACGATTCCGATTTCAGATGCCAAGTCACTTCACATGAATGATTTAATGAATGGAACGTATACCTTGATTTTTAAATCGGCTACGGAGACATTATACACCAAAGTCATTGAAGTGGCTCGCTAAAAATACTCGTGGAAAGACATCTGTTCTTTCTTTATTTCAGAAATCCCTAAACATTTAGGGATTTTTTTGTTTTAAATACTTGCAGTCAATACCTCTTTTGTGGTATTTTTGTGCACGTTATTTAAAATTAATCTAAATAAGATGATAACCGTAACAGATCAGGCTAAGAAGCAAGCCCTTCGCTTGATGGAAGATGAAGGGAAAGAGGGTTTATTTATTCGCGTGGGAGTTTCCGGAGGAGGGTGTTCAGGACTTATGTACCAACTAACCTTTGACAATCAAGAATTAGAGCACGATGCTGCATTTGAAAATAATGGCATAAAGGTAGTAGTGGACAGAAAAAGTTACTTATACCTCATTGGTACAACCCTAGATTTTTCAGGTGGATTAAATGGCAAAGGCTTTGTGTTTAATAATCCCAACGCTGATCGTACCTGTGGCTGCGGTGAGTCTTTTTCTGTATAATTATGGCTGGATATACAGAAAACGAATTAGCAAAAGATTTAGCGGATAAAGAATACCAGTATGGGTTTATCTCTGAGATTGATTCGGATGTGGTGCCCGCGGGCTTGAACGAACAGGTCATACATTTAATCTCTGCAAAGAAAAATGAGCCAGCTTGGTTGTTAGATTACCGGTTAAAGGCCTTCGAGGTTTGGAAAACGATGACAGAACCTGAATGGGCACATGTTGCTTATCAAAAACCAGATTTTCAAGCCATTTCTTATTATGCCGCCCCGAAACAAACTAAGAAATTTGAATCTTGGGATGAGGTAGACCCAGAAATGAAGGAAACCATGGCGAAATTGGGTATTTCATTGGAAGAGCAGCAACGCTTAACCGGTGTAGCTGTAGATTTCGTGATGGATTCCGTATCCGTGGGTACTTCGTTTAAAGCTAAACTTGCTGAATTAGGTATTATTTTTTGTTCGTTTTCAGAAGCGGTTCAAGAACATCCCGCGCTAGTCAAACAATATTTAGGAACCGTGGTTCCAACAACCGATAATTTTTACGCCGCACTGAATTCAGCAGTGTTCTCGGATGGGTCTTTTTGTTATATCCCAAAAGGAGTGCGCTGTCCCATGGAATTGTCTACCTATTTTCGAATCAACGCAGGCGGAACCGGACAGTTTGAGCGTACCTTAGTGATTGCAGACGAATCATCCTATGTATCCTATTTAGAAGGGTGTACAGCCCCTCAGCGCGATGAAAACCAACTGCATGCAGCTGTGGTAGAGCTCATTGCATTGAATAAGGCTGAAATAAAATACTCAACCGTTCAAAACTGGTATCCCGGGGATAAAGAAGGTAAAGGGGGGATCTTCAACTTTGTCACAAAACGCGGACTGTGTGAAGCGCATGCGAAAATTTCATGGACCCAAGTAGAAACCGGTTCTGCCGTGACTTGGAAATATCCTTCATGCATTCTGAAAGGGGATTATTCTGTTGGGGAGTTCTTTTCCGTAGCGGTAACAAATAATTATCAGCAAGCGGATACAGGCACCAAAATGATCCACCTGGGAAAACATACCAAAAGCACTATTATTTCAAAAGGTATTTCAGCAGGACATTCCCAAAATTCCTATCGAGGACTTGTGCAGATACACAAACAAGCAGATCATGCAAGGAATTTCTCCCAATGCGATTCCTTATTGATGGGAAGTATATGCGGTGCACATACCTTTCCATATATAGAATGTAAAAATGCTTCAGCGCAAATTGAACATGAGGCAACCACCTCGAAAATCGGAGAGGACCAATTGTTCTATTGTCAGCAACGAGGGATTTCGGAAGAAAAAGCCATTAGCTTGATCGTTAATGGATATTGTAAAGAAGTTCTCAATCAATTACCGATGGAATTTGCAGTTGAGGCACAAAAATTATTGAGTATTAGTTTAGAAGGAAGTGTTGGATAGAATTGATAAACTTATGTTGAAAATAACCGATTTACATGCGTCCATTAATGGGACAGAAATTTTAAAAGGCCTAAGCCTTGAAATAAAAGCGGGAGAGATTCATGCGATTATGGGACCAAATGGTGCCGGAAAAAGTACCTTGGCGAGTGTGCTTGCTGGTAAAGAGGATTATGAAGTGACTTCGGGCACCATCACCTTTGAAGACCAAGATTTATTAGAGATGTCGATTGAAGAGCGCGCGCGAGAAGGGGTGTTTCTAGCCTTTCAATATCCTGTAGAAATCCCGGGTGTTTCGAATGTGAATTTTTTGAAAACCGCCATCAATGAAATTCGTGAACACAAAGGCATACCCGCGCTCTCAGCCAAAGATTTTTTACGCTTAGTAAAAGAAAAATCAGCCTTAGTTGATCTTGATGCATCCTTGGCTTCTCGTGCAGTGAACGAAGGATTTTCTGGCGGCGAGAAAAAGCGCAATGAGATATTCCAAATGGCTATGCTTGAACCTAAATTAGCGGTACTGGATGAAACCGATTCAGGCTTAGATATAGACGCCCTTCGCATTGTGGCTAGAGGAGTAAACACCTTAAAATCAGCAAATAATGCAACGCTCGTTATTACCCACTATCAGCGCTTATTAGATCATATTATCCCTGATTTCGTTCACGTGCTTTACGATGGTAAAATTGTAAAAACTGGCGGAAAAGAATTAGCCTTAGCATTGGAAGAAAAAGGATACGATTGGATTAAATCAGCGGAGTAATGAGTGGTACTTTAATTGATTTTTGTAAGCAACTTGAGCCAACACAACTCAAGCTCCCGAGCGCACTTTTACAAGCAGCCAGGGACGGGGTTGAATTCCAACATCATTTTCCAACCACCCGCGAGGAGCCTTGGAAATATACGCGGCTTGGTAGAGTGGCAGCACTGAAATTAAGCCCCGTAAAAATTAATCAAAGCGCAGAACGGCTTCTGACTGCTGAAACGATTGATATTATTTTTGAACACGAAACGTGGTATTGTGCTGAACCTACCGCTGGATTACATATTAATTTTTCCGGCGACCTAGATACAACCGCATGGAATGCATGTACGCTCCAGGGGCATGTACAACACATCAATGCATTAACCGCTCAAGGTGGAGTTGCTATACGCGTTGATGCCAATACTAAGATTACCAAGCCAATACGAATAATCCACCGTCTTCAAGGTGAACACACCGGCTTGATTTTACATCATCAACTCGTTCTGGGTAATCACGCCAGTGCTCAATTGGAGGTGTTCTTTGAGGGAACGAGCCAAGATTCGTATGCCAATGTGCTTTTTGATTTCTTTATTGGAGCAGGGGCTAATCTGCACGCAGACATGTTACAACAAACCAATGGAACACATTACGGGTTCCATACGCAACGGATCTATCAACAAAAGGACAGTACCTTCGCCTTACAGACAATTACTTCCAATACACATTTTACGCGCAATGACGTGGAGGTATTTTCACAAGAAGAGGGGACACATACTCAATTATATGGGGCATTCATTGGAACTGAAAACAACCACATAGATAACCACACCTATGTGCATCATACGGCTCCGAATTGCACATCAGATGAGAATTATAAAGGCGTACTTTCAGATAAAGCCACCGGGGTTTTCAATGGGAAAGTGAAGGTGTATCAAGACGCGCAAAAAATCAACGCATACCAATCCAATAAAAACATTCTGTTATCGGATTCAGCGACAATAAATGCTAAACCGGAACTAGAAATTTATGCGGATGATGTTAAGTGTTCTCACGGTTCTACCACCGGACAACTGGATCAACAAGCCTTATTTTTCTTGAGGGCTCGGGGAATAAGTGAATCTAAAGCTACCGATATGCTCATCAAGGGATTTATGGCTGAAATCGTAGGTGCCGTTAAGTCTAGCCACATTCAAGAGGCATTGCAGACCTTGTTAGATTAAGTTCAGATTACTTACCTTCGTAAGAAATCTACGCTATGAAAATTTTATTGGTATGTTGTGGCTTTGTATGGGCTTCCTTTTGTTTTAGTCAACACGATAAAGCCTTTGTTATTTATAATGCCAAAGGAAAGGTTGTAAAGTACAAAGACCTCAAATCGAAAAGTTTAGCAGGTAATTTGGTGCTTTTTGGTGAATATCATGACAATCCCATTGTGCATTGGTTGCAGTTGGAATTAACGCAGGATGCCTTCGATCAACACGGAGCTAATCTCATGCTGGGATTCGAAATGTTTGAGCAAGACCAACAAGCCGTTTTATCGCGCTACCTGAACGGTGGATTCCCGGAAAAGTCGTTGAAAGATTCACTGCGCCTATGGCCTAATTATGAAACGGATTACGCGCCCCTGATCGAATTTGCAAAAGCGAATAGGCTTCCATGTATTGCCGATAATATTCAACGAAAATATGCGAGTTTAATGTTTAAAAAAGGACGTTCAGCCTTCGATACCCTGTCTCCACTTATTTTAAGCCAAATGGCCGACCCCTTCTTTGAATTAGACACGAATCTTTCGCAGTATAAGTCCTTAAGAGAAATGGCTTCTCACATGCCTTCGGGTTCAAAAGGAAGTTACATGGTAGAAAGTCAGGCATTTAAGGATGCGACCATGGCTAAATTTATTGTAGCCAATCTAAAGCCTGCTACTTTTTTCATGCATTACAATGGAGCGTATCACAGTGATTTTTACCAAGGAATTATGTGGTATCTCCTGAAGGCAAAACCGGAGTTGCGCATCACCACGATTTCTACGGTAACACAATCTGATATCAATACCTTGGAAAAAGAACATGTGGGTAAAGCTGATTTTATCATTTGTGTTCCCGAACAAATGACTCGAACACATTAATTACTCAATAATACCTGGTTCTTTTAGATATTTAAAATGTAGGCGTGCCAATACAACCACGTAATTTTGTAGGAATTGAATAACCGAACCGAAGTATTCCTGAGTAGTAATTATCTTCAAAGATATTGGAGGAAAGCAGGGAGTATGTTGTGCCAATGGATGTGCCAATGAAGCACTTGTTATTGAAGTTGTATTGATAGAAAAGTCCAACATTGTGATTCGAGGTAGAAGTAATCCCAAGGTTATGTTTTTTTAGACCTAAGGTTAAGCTCACGAAGAAATTATGCGATTTTTCGACCACTGTGTTGCTATAAAAGATGGCTGGTGTAAGCGAAATATGTTTGGCTGAGTCCAGATCGAAGCGATATGCAAAATGGGTTGAAAGAGAAAAGGGGGTTATGTACGAATATGGAAATCTAGTTATTTTCGAACGAAATAGGTTGTTTCCAGCGATTCCTAATGTCCAATTTTTGTGCAGCAAGGACATTCCAATATTCATGTTATACGAAGGTGGATTCCAAAAAAACTGATAATAAAAAGGCGGTGTAGTAGTTTCAACATAGGTTAGATTATCCCTGCTAACGCTTGCACTGAGGCCACTGTTTAAGGTGAGTTTTCGGCTAATTTTGGTGGTATGTGCAGCACTTATGCTGGTGCCAACAGTTTTCCAATCCATAATTTGCCCATACCCATTGTTGAGACCAAACGAAAAGGAACCGACGCGTTGCCTAAAGGCAAAGAAATTGTTGAATAATGGAGTAAATGACGGGCCGCTGTTTAAATCGGCAATCGAACTGGTATTACTCACATATAGCTTTTTCTCAGCGAATGCTGATGGATTGCTTGAAATGAAATAATCATCTATGGCATACATGTTTTGTGCATAGCCATTCAAGAAACAGGTGAAAAAGCAAAGGGAAATTATAATTCGCATCAGATTGGGTTTCCTTCTTAGACAAATGCCAAACGATTAAAGTTACTTTTCTTAAAAAAGAATAATAAGTAAGTCAGACGTTTTTGCGGGAACTATGCACGACTAGGGTGGGGTAGTACAACGCTATTTAATCCCGCGCTTCTTTTTGATGTTCTCGTAAGCGTCTTGAATTTGTTGGAATTTTTCTTTGGCGCCTTTTTGGTATTCCGCACCCATTTGTACTACCTTGTCTGGGTGGAAGGCAATGGCCATTTTACGATACGCTTTTTTTATTTCGTCATCGGTCGCGGATGCTTCGATGCCTAGAATTTTATAATCAGAATCTGCACTTCGATAGAACATGTTCTTGATGCTTTCAAACTCCATGGCTGGAATCCCGAGTTTATTAGCTAATTGTTCTATGATTTTCTTTTCGCTATCATCCACATGCCCATCGGCTTTGGCCACTTGAAAAAGATAGTGAACCATTTGAATGCGGCCATCTACTGAAATTCTGTTCCGGATATCATTGCAAATGTCAGAGATTGGAATCTGCCCGTTATCTAAGAAATGCTTGAGTACTTGTAAGTGTTCCCGTGTGAATTGATTCCCAAATTGGGCAGTGAAAAATCCCTTAACATAATCCAATTCTGCACGTTTTACAGAGCCGTCTGCCTTCATGACTACCGCAGACAAAGCCATTAACATCGTTGGAAAATCGAATTGCGTAGCGCGTTGACGGTAATACTCAAAGCCGCTACCTGTATTTTTCGAGGATTGGGAATTGGATGCATTGTTTCTGCTGATGAAGTCGATTATACTTCCAATAACAAAACCAATGATCCCAAATTTAATCCGACCCGTAAGAATGAGGAGCCCAACCCCTAAAAACCACTTATACAATTTCTTATTTTATTGCAAACTTACTAAGATTCTATCATACCACTCACAGAACGTTGGATGAATTCAGTAAGTGCTTCACCTTTCAATAAGCCCTGAGATAACATGGCTAAGTCTACTAACTGTTTCACAGTTTCTTGCTGTCTAGCGCTTTTCATCTTCAATACTTTGCTCATTACCGGGTGATTGCCGTTCACAACCAGTTGATACATTTCAGGAAAGGCGCCATAAAAGCCCCCACCACCCATGCGTTGCTGTTCCATCATTCGGCGAATAAATTCGGGTTGGGTAATCAGTATTGGTGAATCTTGTTCAGGCATTGATTCTAATTGAACCGTAAATTTCTCTTTGTTAACTGCACCTTCAAACAAGGGTTTTAGTTTTTCTTCCTCGGCAGCACTTAATTTAGAAGGTATTTCCTCCCCCGTGTCAATTAATTTCTCTAAACTATCGGAATCAACTCTACTGAAGCGAACCTTCTCATTGCCTTGTTCCAGTTTTTGAATCCAATGCGACGCTAAGGGACCTTCTAAAATTAACACATCATATCCGCGGTCAGCCGCTTGTTTCACATAAGAGAATTGTCCTTCAGCATCAGAAGTGTAGAGTATAATAGTTTCTTCACTTTTATTGGTTTGATTGGCTTTTATTTTCTCCAGGTATTCTTCCATGGTAAAATATGCACCGCTTGTGTTTTTCAGTAAAGCGAACGATTTTGCTTTTTCTGCAAACTTCTCGTCCGATAACATCCCGTATTGAACAAAAATGTAAAGGTCATTCCATTTTTCTTCGAAATCTTTTCGGTCCTTATTGAACATCTCTGCCAATTTATCCGCAACTTTCTTGGTGATGTGCGCAGATATTTTTTTAACGTTGGAGTCACTTTGTAAATAAGAACGAGAAACATTCAATGGAATGTCTGGGGAATCGATAACCCCGTGCAACAAGGTTAAAAATTCAGGTACTATTTCTTCTACACTGTCCGTAATGAATACCTGATTGCTATAGAGGTTGATTTTGTTTCGCTGAACTTCTACATTTTCTTTAATCTTAGGGAAGTAAAGAATCCCGGTTAAATTGAATGGATAATCCACATTTAAGTGAATGTTAAACAAGGGCGCATCAAAGGTAGAAGGGTAAAGTTCACGATAGAACGATTGATAATCCTCATCACTCAATGAAGCCGGTGACACGGTCCATGCCGGTTTTACATTATTCACTTGGTTCGGCACTTCAATGGCCACGCGTTTCACATTTCCCTTGTCATCTTTTTCTCCTTCTGGAGAATCAATGTATTCTGTTTTAGTTCCAAAAAATACGGGAATAGGAAGAAACTTACAGTATTTGGAAAGGATTCCCTGAATTCTATTTTTATCATTAAACTCAAGGGCATCTTCATTGATGTATAGAATAATATCTGTTCCGCGTTCGGTTTTTTCGATTTCTGTTATAGTAAATTCAGGCGATCCATTACTTTCCCATTGCACCGCTTGTGCGCCTTCATGACGAGATAAGGTTTGGATTTGTACACGTTCTGCTACCATAAAGGCGGAATAAAATCCTAATCCAAAATGCCCAATGATTTGTTCAGCGCCCTCTTTGCCTTTGTATTGGTTTACAAATTCTTCGGCCCCAGAAAAGGCAATTTGGTTGATGTATTTATCGATTTCTTCTTCGGTCATGCCGATTCCATGGTCTCTGATGGTTAAGGTTTTGGCTTCACGGTCCAATAGCACTTCCACTTTCAATTCACCGAGTTCACCTTTATATTCACCATTAGTAGCCAAAACCTTTAGTTTTTGAGAGGCGTCTACCGCGTTAGATACAAGCTCCCGAAGGAAAATTTCATGATCCGAGTAAAGAAACTTTTTAATGATTGGAAATATATTTTCCGTTTGTACATTTATTTGACCTGTTTTCATGTGATAAATTTTAAGACAACTACTTCTTTCAATTTACATACCAAAACAGCCAAGGTGACACTTTGGCACAATTGCCATATTTTACTAGGCGATTTCTCTAACAAACTGACATATTTTGGTACTTTTGTCGATGTGATGGTTGCCTTCCCCCTCGGACTTGGAGCACTCGTGTTCGGTGGTTTAATGTATATTATGCCAGGGCTTAGAGGAGCATCTAAACAAGCATTTATTTTTTCATGGGCTATCAAAGTTATTGCTGCGCTTGCCCTGCTTTACACATACACTCAGGTTTATCCGAAACGCGCAGAGGCGGATGCCTTTAAGTACTTTGATGATGGCATTATTCTGCGTGAGATCGCCACTGAAAATCCTGCGGCCTTTACTCGGATAATACTTGGTACGTGGTCTGAATCCGATTTACGCTATCTAAACCGCTTAAACTATTGGTTTCGTTCCTATGATCATGGCATTGCGAATGATAACCGCGTGGTCATCCGTGTAAACGCATTATTGAATCTGGTAACTCGCGGCTCTTATGGACTAAATCTTTTGGTGTTTTTAGCCTTAGCCTGGCTGGGTTCGTATTGGTTGTTTCAGGTGTTTCTCGGCTTTTCATCCTCCAAAATCACGTCCTATATTGCTGCTTTTCTTGTGCCATCAACGGTATTTTGGAGTAGCGGAATATTAAAAGAGGGATTGTTGTTTTTCGCGTTGGGCGGATTTTTGTACAGCATTTTTAGATTACATCAACGCTTTAGATGGGAGTTGTTAACCCTGGGAGTTGTATGTTTTTCCCTGTTGCTGTTTTTAAAAATTTACATTTTGATGGCCCTACTTCCGATGGTATTGATCACGTGGTTATGGGCTCGAACTACCTCTTGGAAGAAGTTCGCGGGAAGTATATTGGCCTGTTTTGCGGCCTACATCACCTGCCATGTACTTTTCTTTCCTGAATGGAGCGCACTTTCAACGTTACAAGGAAAACAATTTGATTTTATACAAATGGCTCATGCAGTAAATGCGGGTAGTATTGTTCCTATTATCCCCATGGATGGTAGTATTAGTACCATATTGGCCTTGATCCCTCTAGGGATTTGGAATGTATTGGTGTATCCAGACATCAGCATGTTAAAAAATGGACAATCCGTCGTGGCTTTCACCGAAAACGTATTGATCTTATTGATTTTACTCGGTGCTGTTCTGCGCTTGAGGGGGGTGTCTTGGAAGCTTGATTGGCGTTTTCCTACGTTGTTGTTTAGTCTGACTGTTTTGTCGCTCGTTGGGATGACCGCTCCCGTGGTGGGGGCAATGGTACGTTACAAAGCTCCTGTATTGCCATTTTTATTAATGAGTTTATCGCATTATCAAGTTCCCTATGTTAAACGATTGTTCACGTCAAATAGAATTTATCAATGGTTAAATACGCACTTATAACAGGCGCATCGTCGGGGTTTGGCGCTGCTATTGCCTCAGTCTTAGCCAAGGAAGGTTATGGATTGATTTTAACAGCGAGGAGATTAGATCGCTTAGTGGCCTTAAAGAAAACGCTTTCTGGTATTTCGCCGGATGTAATCATTGGAGTCATGGATGTACGCGATCGTTTAGCAGTTAATGGCTGGATTGATCAGTTGCCTGTCCAGGTGAAGAAAAATTTGGATATACTGGTAAATAATGCGGGGTTAGCAGCCGGTAGAGCCCCCATAGACCAAGGAGAGGTTTCTGATTGGGAGCAAATGATCGATACAAATCTTACGGGCTTATTATATGTTAGTCAAGCAGTGATTCCTTTATTTAAAGCTCGTACGGAGGGGTTGATCATAAATATTACCAGTATTGCTGGAAAAGAAGCGTATCCTCAAGGCAATGTATATTGTGCCACCAAGGCGGCTGTAGATCAACTTACAAAAGGAATGCGTATGGACCTGCTACCCTTTGGCATTAGAGTGAGTTCCATTGCGCCGGGAGCTGCAGAAACCGAATTCTCTTTGGTGCGATTTAAGGGAGATGAAGATCAAGCCTCGGCCGTTTATCAAGGGTTTACACCCTTGGATGCCAAAGACATTGCAGAAGCCGTTCAATTTATTGTAACCCGGCCTCCCCATGTTTCTATCCATGATTTAGTGATTATGCCCTCCGTCCAAGCTTCTGCGACACTCTTTAAGAAAGATTAAGGAAGGAAAAGTAGGGTGTTTTTTCCATCAACGCTAAGCAACACTAATCCACGTACGTAGATATTGAATCGATTGGTGGATTCCATGTGTATCGTTCTGCCCTGTATATCGGATAACATGCACTGATTAAATGGCATTGGAATCAGTAACTCGGTATACCCTTCTCCCAAATGAGGGATGAGCTGAAAGGGAATCATCGGTTCTAGGGGTTTAGCGGATGCGGTAGACTCAATGAATTGTGTGAAATCAAATTGAAAAAGTTTTGGGGCAATGGTGATTACGGAGCTTACTTTTTCTGAACTTATATATCCCTTGTTGGAAGCTTTTAGTGCAATCCCTTCGGTTTGCGCTACGGTAAGTACATTTCCAACTTCAACCCGGCGACGGTTTCCAGAAAATATTTGCTGGTTTTGATAATCCCACAAACACCAAACAAAACTGGTATAGAAATTATTCCCATTGTTTTTATATCCAAGTAAATAATTACGATTTAATACGGTGTCTACACAGGCATCGGTTATTAATCCGTCCACGTTGAAACTATCCATTAATTGCGCTGCAATCGTATCGGTCCAAAACGTTGGAAGGCGATACCTTCGGGTCTGTAGATCTTCCCAATTTTTTGAAAAGAGGGTAATTGAATCCGCATCCGCCACGATGGCTTCACAATCATAGTTGTTCGCGTTTGGTAGCGAGGTAAATTGTGTTTGGTCCGACCAGTAAAACGGTAGTTTGTCTGCTTGGACCGTATCTAACGTCAAGTCCGATTTAAGGAAACGATAGAGGCATAGGTCGAGTCGATTGCCATTATTATTTCCTGCGTCGCCAATAAATACGTGGGTGGAATTTGAGGTAATGGCTTCCCAATCCACGTTGGTTGCTCCACCGACGGTTATCGTGCGCAAGACTATTCCCAGGGTATCAAGTTCGTACATTAAGGCCCCCGCTCCTGAATCATTAAAGGTATAGAGGAAGCTCCCGACGCGAATTATTCCGGAGTTTTCTTGGAGTACATCGCTTAGGGTATTAACTAAACTTAAGGAGTAATTCGTAGTACTGTAGACACAACTCCCATCGTTTAATGAGGCGTTTACATCGTAGTTTGTGGCCTGAGGGTCAGTGCATCCCCATTGTGATAAATAGGGGAGAGGGATGAAAACAAGAAGGATTAGAATAATTTTGTATCCCATACTTCAGCTTCTTTTGCAGTGATTAATTCGGAATCTAGGAGAAAATCAATGGTAGGTTGAATTGCAGAAACAAGCCCTATCGATTCCGTATTCCAAGTGGTTTCACTAAGCCATTGTGTAACTTCTGGTATACTCAAATGGTACCTCCAAGCGATTGCCTCCGCAGTTTGTGAATCAGCACTAAGCGCTGCAGCATGCTTTTTTACGATGGCAATGATTTGATGAATCACTTCCGCATCTTTTTGCAGTAATTCTTCTCTACATGCGATAACAAAACAAGGCCAAGGCGTATCCACTTGCCCGATACGCTGACAACTCCCTTTATCTACAAACGGTTGAGTAGTATACTTTTCCCATAGAAAAACATCAGCTTCGTTATTTTCCAGGGCCCAAATACCACCATATACATCTCCTATTACATTAAATTGTAAGGCCTCTTTTTTCCATTGATTCTTTTGTGCAAGCACATAAGACATCAAGTGTGACCCTGAACCAAACCGTGAAATGGCAAATCTAGGGGCGGATACCTCACCGAGTGATTTTTTGAGCATTGGAACGTGTATCCCCCACTGCAAGGGCGAAGCCACGTAAAGATCTACGATTTTCGCGTGTGTTCCCTGTAAAATTGCTCTACTGATACCCTCAGTAAGTAAAACGGCGACATCTAAACTGCCTGTTTCTAATCCTTTTATCATTTGCCCCGTTCCACCGGTCATATCAGACCAGTGCAGCGATACTCCTAATGAGTCAAATGCTTTCTCTTCAATGGCTACTCGCCACGGGTAATTAAAGTGTTCAGGGACACCTCCAATCTTAAATTTTTTCATTGAGTTCGTTAAATTGCTTTTCGAACAAGGTTTTATACGTCCCCTCGGTCGCGAGTAAGGTGTTATGTGTTCCTGTTTGAATAATCTGACCTTTCTCCATGACATGAATTTGGTCTGCCTGTTGAATCGTGGATAAGCGGTGAGCAATGATGATCGATGTTCTATTCTTGGTTACCTCGGAAATCGCTTTTTGTATCAGTAATTCTGATTCACTATCAATGCTTGAAGTGGCTTCGTCTAAAATAAGGATTGCGGGCTGGTATACCATAGCTCGAATAAAGGAAAGCAATTGACGTTGTCCAACAGATAGTACTCCACCGCGTTCACCAATTATGTAGTCATAGTTTTGCGGAATTTTCATGATAAATTCGTGGGCACCGATTAACTTCGCCGCATCAACGACCTGGTCTCGAGTAATGGAAGTATTTCCAAGCGTAATGTTGTTGTGGATAGTATCAGAAAATAAAAATACATCTTGCAATACAAAACCGATGTGACGGTTGATTTCACTGCGATTTATTTTATTTAAATTAACGTCATTAATACAGATTTCTCCCGCTGAGATTTCATAAAATCGACCAATTAAATTAATTATGGTGGTTTTACCCGAGCCTGTTGCTCCAACAAATGCGGTGGTCTTTCCAGCTTGAATATTCAGATTAAAAGAGGAAAACAACGTGGTATCAGCCGTGTAAGAAAAGGAGACCTCTTTAAATTCAATATCACCGTTGGTGAAGGCGGTAGGAAATGCTTCATTGGGTTCTACCTCCTCTGTTTCATCTAATATTTCAAATAAGCGTTCTGCTCTAACGACTCCTCGTTGGAAGATATTGAATTTATCTGCGAGTTGCCGTATAGGCCTGTAAAGTTGATTAATCCATAGGGTGAATGCGATTATTTCGCCGTACAATAGGGTTAATTGCTGTTGACTTTTACCTTCTACCATCATAGCCCCCCAAACTAGAAGAAAGGCAATGGATAAAGAACTGAGGAGTTCCACCACCGGAAAGAAGATGGAGTTTGCCCAAACGGCACTGATGTGCGCATCTCTGTGTTTTTCATTAATGGATTGAAACTTTGATTCAGCCTTACTTTCGTAGGCAAACAATTGAATTAGATTCATCCCCATGAGATGCTCTTGAACAAAGGTGTTTAATTTAGAAACTTGGGTGCGTTCACTTTGAAATGATTTTTTCATAGCTTTTGCAAACAAGCGCGTTGCGAAAATCAATATGGGTATAGGAATTAAGGTCAATAAACTCAATCGCCAATCTACCCAAAACATAAAGCTTAAGATAGCGATGAGCGAGAGCATATCTCCGAATATTTCCATTAATCCTGCAGAGAATACCTCTGAAATAGATTCAACATCTGATACTACCCGTGTCACCAAAGAACCTACCGGAGTATGGTCGAAATACCGTGTTTTGAAGGATAACATGGTATTAAAAACCCTGGTTCTCAGGTCTTTAATAACGGATTGTGCTAAGAGATTTGATAGGTATGCCGAAGCCCAAATAACAATGGTTTCAACCAGCAAAATAAGCAGAACACCGAGCAAGGCGCCAAGTAACTTATCTGTGTTTGGTTCTTTAACTATAAATTGATCTACCGCTTTTCCAATCAGAAAAGGCCGAAGTGGTCCCAGGATAGATAGTGTGACTACGGCAAGTAAGGCGCCAATGAAAAGTCTTTTATACGGAGAAACAAATGCAATCAGTCGTAAAAAAGAATTGGTGGACAACCTATTTTTCATGGTACAAAAGTACCTAAAACCAAGGTTAAATTTATCGAATCGGCACGCCTCTTGAACTTAATTGTACATTTTTGGAGCTTTTCTCTAACCCAAAGGTAAATTTGGTACCCACACCAACCGTACTTTGCATCGTTATATTTTGTCCGTGCAGTTCTAAAATGTGTTTAACGATGGATAATCCAAGCCCGGTGCCTCCTTCATGCCGATTTCTACTCTTTTCAACGCGATAAAATCGCTCGAATAATCTTGGCCAATGTTTAGGGTCAATACCAATGCCATTGTCTGTTATTTCAATGAGTATTAATTTATCAATAAAATCAAGTGTAATCATCGTTTTCCCACCTTCATTACCATACAAAATGGAATTTTTAACCAGATTGGTAAATACTTGACTAATTTTATTGCGGTCACCCAGTACATATATACTCGAATATTCTTTTTTTAGGCTTAATTCAATGCGGTTCTCTTTTGCAAGAAATTCCAAGGATTCATAGACTTCTTTAATCACCTCCAGAATATCAAAAGGACGTTTTTCAATGCTTAATTCTGGATTTTCAAGGCGTGTTATGGCATCAAGATCTTCCAATAATTGAGTCATTCGGTCGCTGGCCTTTGACGCCTTTTGAAGAAAATTCATAGCGATTTCAGGGTCATCGATGGCGCCATCGATTAAGGTGTCTAAATACCCTTGAATGGCAAATACCGGCGTTTTTAGTTCGTGTGCTAAGTTTCCAATGAATTCTTTTCTAAAACTATCTTGGGATTTCAATTGTATGATTTCTTCGATTCGGTGATTGGCCACAGTATTTACTTGTTGTTCTGCCTCATCAATCATTTTATTGAGCGGATTGCCTTTGATAAGCGGAGGGTTATGCAATTTTTTTAGCATTTTATTCAGGCGATTTTGAAGGAAAATTCTAATACCGAAATACAACAAAACAAACGTGAATCCCCCTAAAATTAAGGCTAGAAGTAGTGTAGAGCTAACGGGTTCTAGTTTATATTTTTGCTGTACTATATCGAAACAAAACGCCAAAAGTGCCACAAGGGCACTCAATAAGGCAAGTAAATATGCTGGTTTTAGTTGTTTCATTTTCGGTTAAACGTATATCCAACCCCTTTAATGGTACGAATATACGATTCTCCAATCTTTTCACGAAGTTTTCTGATGTGTACATCAATCGTTCGTTCGCCAACGATAGTTTCATTTCCCCAAACAATGGTGAGAATTTGTTCGCGATTGAACACTTTCCCAGGACGACTGGCTAATAATTCCAATAATTCAAATTCTTTTTTAGGCAGTTGAAGTTCCTTATTGTTTACAATGACTACGAATTTTTCCCGATCAATGATAATTCCTGAGGATTCATGCGCTTCATGCGTGTTTCGTTCAACATTCATTCTTCGCAACAAAGATTCTATCTTACTAATTAATAACCTCGGGCGAATAGGTTTACTGATGTAATCATCTGCCCCGGCTTCAAAACCGGCGATTTGTGCGTAATCTTCTGCCCTTGCGGTTAGAAATGCAATCACAGGTTGCGCCAATTGTAGATCCTTTCGAATGATTTGGCATGCTTCAATCCCGTCCATTTGCGGCATCATAACATCCATTAAAATCAAGGAAGGACTTAATTGTTGTGCTAATTTAACGGCTTCTTCACCATTACTTGCGGTGAATACGCGATATCCTTCTTTTCGAACCGTATAGGATAGGAATTCAAGAATATCGGATTCGTCGTCTACAATGAGTATAGTATGACCTTTACTGTTTTCCATGGTGTAAAAAAAAAGGGGGCCAAAAGGCCCCCTTAATGAATCAAATATTAATTATTAACGATCAATTTGCGAACGCTAGAACCTTTGTCGGTAGTTACGACTACTTGGTAGATTCCATTTGCAACTTGGTTTAAGTTAATTGTTGCTTCAGTTGAATTTAATACAGTTCTACCGAACGCATCGATAACAGTTACTAATTCCAAAGAGGCACCAGTTAATGCTACATTGAATGAAGTTGTAGCAGGATTGGGTACTAAGCTTAATGCAACACCTGGTAATTCATCTAAACCTACTGCGATACTTACAGTAAATGTGGTTACATCACTACAGTTTCCATTGGTAGCTGTTAGTGTTACTGTGTAAGAGCCGTTTGCAGCATAAGCATGTAATGGAGCAGCTGCACTTGAGTTGGTCATGTCACCAAAATCCCAAGAGTATGTAGTAGCTCCTGTAGAAGTATTTGCAAACGTAGCAACGTTTCCATTGGTTGTAAACGAACCAGCAGCGGTAGGGTTAGCGTTAAAGGTAATGCTTGTTGGTGTAGACGTTCCAACACCATTACATGCATTAACATTCGTTGTAGTTACAGTAATGTTCGCTGTAGTTGCTGTTACTGCTATGGATTGTGTAGTGTCACCAGTTGACCATAAATAAGTGTTAGAACTAGATGCAGTTAATTGCACTGTATCTCCCGCACATGCTTCAACCGCTGATGCTTGAATGGTTGGTACTGGTGCATTACTTACACTTACGATAGTTGGCAATGAAGTAGAAGAACAACCGTTAGCGTCTGTGTGAGTTACCGTGTAAGCACCTGTAGCATTCACAGAAATTGTAGCTGTATTTGCATTCGTTGACCATACGTTTCCATTGTTGTAAGAAGAAGTTAAGTTCACAGAACTTCCTGAACACAATGAAGTAGAACCACTTGCAGTTACAACTGGTATAGCTGGACTTGCATTGATGGTAACAGTTATCATTACACGTGGGCTTTCATCACCTGCTGCATTTTTTTGACTTACATAAAAGTTGAACGTTCCTGCATTTGAGGTAGATGGTACTGGAGCCGTTGTTGAACCAACACCACCGGTAGCTGCAGCATACCAGTATAAGGTATTTCCGCCGATTGCAGTAGCGTTTAATGCCGCTGCTATAGCACCTTGGCAATATGTAAGGTTAGCAACACCTGGAGCAGATACTGAGAAGAATTTAGGATGGGTAAACGTTGCGCCATTAGCAGCAACAGAACCCACATTTAAGCGCGCATCTGGAGTTACACCAAGTGCGGTAAATAAATTAACCCAGTTAATTTGAAGAATAGTTTCAGTAGAATCATTTCCGTCTGGTGTCCAGAAAGATTGATAGAATGCTGGCGTAACACCTGTAGAAAGAATAGTGTTAGTACCGTTAGTGAAATTAGTCAAACTGTTGTTTGAAAATACTAATGAATCTCCGTTAACATTAGCAACAACTGCAGTACCTTCAATAGATAATCCTTTTTCCCAACCAACTACTAGAGAGTTGAAACAAGAAGTAGCTGTATTTCTTCGTAAACGGAATGCTTTTTCAAATTTCTCACCTACAGGTAAGCTAATGCTACCATTTCCTTTTGGTCCAACAAGTGTCATATTGGAAAAAATTGGACGTGTTTTAGGTTGTGCAGTTGATCCTGCAGCATCGTTGTCTGTTTCGAAAGAGTTAGAATCTCCAACAGCATCTGATAAATCTTTATCACGAATCGATAAACCGAATTGGATTTTACCTCGGTATCCGAAATCCGTATCAAAATCGTCATCTAATCCTCTGTAAGCAATTAAATTTTTACAATTAACTGTTCCTCCAAACCACTCGAAAGAGTCATCTCCAGAAAAAGAAACTTGTAAATTGTTACATGTAGTTCCAGATCCTACTGAACCAAAAGTAATACCATTGACTTCTTTATTCGGCTCTAAAGCAATACCCGCGAATTCTACACGTACATATTGCAATACACCAGAGTTGTCATTGTCAAAGTTACCTCCGAATTGGGTATCGGTTGACGGTGGAATACCTTCGATATTCGCTACGCCTCCAGGTTGGTTGTTTTTCGCTAAACCTAAAATCACCAATCCACCCCAGTCACCTTCGTTTCTGCTTCCAATGGCTTCATTTGAAGTAAAAACAATTGGGTTAGCTGCAGTACCGGCTGCATTAATTTTAGCACCACGGGTAATAATCAACGTCGCTTGTGTTAGTTTATCTCCTCGGATAATGGTTCCTGGTTGGATGGTTAACGTAGCGTTGTTTTTTACATAAATTTTGTTTTGAAGCAAAACAACACCACTCCAAGTTGTGTTTGTTGTGATGTCTGCAGACGCTGTAGTAACTGTGGGTAGATAAACGGTGTTTTCCGGGTCGAAGTTAGACCAGCCGCTAGCCCAGTTTGTTGCTGGAGTTCCGTCAGTAACTGGAAAGGCACCCTGATAAGTAGTCGGCGTCCAAAACGCATCTTGCGCCATGGCCGTGGTTAATGTGCTTACAAGTGTAAGCGATAAGTAAATCTTTTTCATGTTATAAAATTTTTGACAAAGTTGCGATGTCAAGGCGCTTCTCGTGTTACGAACAACTTAAATCGTGTTTATTAAATTGTTAAGCGAAGGTTTCTTTAACGCTACGTCTCTTGCGCCTAGAAATTATATTTCAATGAAAGAGATACGGTTTGACCAAATGTTACGTTTTGCCATTCATTGTCACCTTCATCAAACTTTTGGTTTTTGTTTAGGTCTTGAAAGAACACCAATTCGTTAGCCAATGCATCTTTGACATTCAATCGCATTTCGAATGTTTCGCCAAAATTACGGGTTAACTGGAAGTCAATAAGATTTCTTCCGTTTTCCCATACGCTTGGTTCTTGCTCGTTCCCAACAATATAAATACGTTGACCCACTCGGTTATACGCGGCAGTAAAGGCCCATTTCTTGTCTTGAGACTGGTAATAAATACCGGCATTGATAATATATGGTGATTGACCTTGCAATGGCCGTCCATCTGGATATTCATTTTGTCCGAATAATGAATCACCGATTTCAACGCGTGATTTAATTAATGAAGCATTCAAGTTTATGCTAAGCTGATCCCATAATTTATGGTTTTCTTTTTTACTTAAAAAACCAAGGTTGAATCGATATTCAATTTCACCTCCAAAGGTGGTTACGCCTGGAACATTGGTGTAATATAATTCAGAGGCTCCAGAAGTTCCCGTTCGGTTTACTAATTCAATCGGGTTGGTAAAGTCTTTATAGAATCCTGAAATATTAAAGTTTTGACCATTTCCAATTAAATACTCGTAACGCAAATCATAGTTCATGATGGTAGCGCGTTGCAGATTTGGGTCGCCTGAAATAATATTATCAATCACGAAGTTGTAAAAGGTAAATGGCGCTAATTCGCGGAATTCAGGACGTGAAACAGTTTTGTAGCTACTTGCACGGATGTTCATACGAGGTGTAAGCGATACAATAAGGTTTGCAGAGGGTAGAAAATCAACCACGGTTGTGGTAATATTTGTATCGTTGTTTGATCCGAATTCAATATAATTAAACGCTTGTCGGTATGATTCTACCCTCAAACCACCGTTCAAACGGATTTTTTGTTTCCAGTTTCCGTCTATTTGCACATATCCTGCATTCAAGAATGAGCTTGCTTGGTAACTGTCATCTACATTAGTTGCTTCATCTAATTTAAATCCACCGCGGCCATTTTCCATTAATCCGAGATTTTCTTCATTAAAAATTGAAGAAGGAGAAGCTAGTAATAAAGAGTCATAAAAATCCACTCCTCCTCCGTCGTATTTTGAAAAACCAAAGTTTCTCGCTTGAAAATCGCGGTCTCTATATTGATGCATTGCACCAACTTTAAGATTAATATTGAAGGAATCAAGTTGGAACCTTTTTTCAACATCATATATTGCACTGTATATGGATTCATTTGCATCTGACCAGAACATGTTCCCTGCTGCTGTAGGAATGGTTCCATTATTTTGAATGATGGCAATGTATTGTTCATTCGGGTCCTCTTCATTAAGGCTATATTTTCGGTGGATAACACGGCGTAATGCAGGTATAACTCTATCAACATTACTATATCCAAGGTTCCAATTGAAGACTAATTTTTCATTGTCATGAGTTCCGTACAATTGGCTCGAAAGCGCTTTATTTTGTGTATACCAAAAGTTAGTAGCTTTTTCCCATTGTCGCGGGTCATTATCCAATTCTCTAACCCCATTTCGCACATTGATTTTATCTTCTGAATTTACGCTGTACAAATTTTTGAATTGAATGTTGCTTTTCGGTGAAAAGGAATATTTAAGATTCAACATTCCCGTATTAAGTATATTCTGTGTGAATACAGAGTCGATCAATTCCATACGTTTTACCACACCTGTTGCTGATTCTTCGAATTCACGACGTGTATTTAAAGAAAACGTTTGGTTGTTTTGGTAACTGTAAGCAGCTACGTATCCGAGGCTTTGTTTGTTTTTAAACTGGTAGGTTTTACCTAGGCTATATTGAATGCTCGAATTTGGCATGGCTGTTCGTTGTTCAGGGGCCCAGTTGTAGTTCATTTTTTGTGCCCAACGTGCACGCTCATGGATATCTAACGCGGCATATTCCGCAGAACCCGGTATGTTTGTTGGGACTAAGCGGTCTTTTCCACCAAATCCTAAAACATCCAACTTGCTGTCACCACTTCGGTAGAAATTTCGAAATGTAGATATAGCGTTATACCCCGATGAAAGAGAAAGTGAATTAACAGGCTTGTCACTAGGCTCGACGGTAGTAATATTAATTATTCCACCAGCAAATTCTCCGGGCATAGAAGGAGATGCGGTTTTTATTACGCTAATACTGCTGAGTATGTTCGATGGAAAAATATCAAACGAGAACGCTTTTCGGTCTGATTCTGAACTTGGTAAGCTAGCGCCATTCAAAAAGGCATAATTGTATCGGTCAGATAATCCACGAATGACAATAAATTTGTTGTCTTGTATACTTGCTCCAGAGATTCGTTTCATTACATCCGAAACTTTGGAGTCATTATTTTTTTTAATGTCTTCTGCACTAATTCCATTCGAAACAACTCCAAGATTGTGTTGCACCCTTATAAGTTCGATGTTTCCATCTTTTTTTACCTTTCGTGTAACAACCACGGGGCCTTTCACAAGGTCCGCAGCTTCCATGGCAATAGTAAGCTCTTTAACTTCATTTTCACCAACAGTAACGTCGTTTAACACATAAACGTTAAAGGTAGAAGCTTTGATTTCGAGGGAATATTTTCCTTTAGGTACTCCGGATAATTCAAAAACGCCATTGGCATCTGATAAACAGCGTTTTTCAGAGCCGATTAAGGTGATTTTAGCATTTTCTACAGGATCACTATTGCTTCCGTCTTTTACAACACCTTTCACCGTTGATTGGGCGAAATTAACACCGTTAATCCCTAATAGAAACAAGAAAAGTATTAAAAAACGTACCATAATATGCATTTTATATGCAAAGGTCGTTCTGTTATCTCACGTATGAATTAACTCAATATTAAGTAAATGTTAATATTGCCGGGCTCATTCAAAAACTATCTTCATTTCGACTCTACGGTTTTTTGCTCTTCCTTCCGCTGTACTGTTGTCGGCAATAGGCTTGGTTTCACCAAAATAATTAATTACGAAACGCGTCGCATCAATCCCTTTAGAAACTAAATAGTTCTTAACGGCCTCTGCACGTTTCTTGGATAAGATCAAATTGGAGGCATCGTCCCCGGCATTGTCTGTATGCCCCGTAATTTCTAATTTCCAGGTCGGTTTTTTCATCAATACGCCTGCTAATTCATCCAATGAGGTGAACGATCCGGCAAGAATCACATCCTTCGCAACTTCGAATTCTAAATTATTAAACGCTGTTTTTAACACTTCAATAACTTCCTTCTCAATTACAGGGCACCCTTTATTGCTTTTTGGACCTGGTGTATTTGGACAATCGTCGTCTTTGTCTAGTAATCCATCAGAATCAGAATCTTTGTATGGGCAACCACTATTTTCTACAGGACCAGGCAGTTGTGGGCAGTCGTCGTTCTTGTCCAAGATTCCATCGCCATCGCTATCGGGCCACGGACACCCTTTGTTTTCAATAGGACCAGCCACAAGAGGACATTCATCAATATAATCAAATAAGCCATCTTTATCTGAGTCAGGACAGCCTTTGTTTTCCAGAGGACCAAAGTTATCAGGACATAAATCTTCTAGGTCTGTAATGCTGTCATGGTCACGATCAGGACACCCATTCATGTAAAGTTCCCCGGCAATTGTGGGGCATTGGTCTTTTGGGTCAATGATTTTGTCGCCATCCGTATCCGGGCAGCCCTTAAATTCTGGCAACCCTGCAAGGTCTGGACAGTCATCTAGTTTATCTATTATTTTATCTCCATCTCGATCTGGACAACCGTTGAATTCGGCAAGCCCTGGTTCGTTAATACACGCGTCTTTTAAATCTTGGATTCCGTCTCCATCGGTATCAGGACAGCCCTTAAAGGCCCAAATACCGGGCGTGTCTCTACAATCGTCCATCTTATTTGAAACCTTGTCTTTATCGTCATCCTTTACCTCACCATATAAAATGGGTAGACGAAGCCCAGCAAAAAGTTCAAGTCCTTTGACTTTTCCTCGAGCAAGTAAGGGGCGGTAATCCGTAACTCCCACGGTAAGTGGGCCGAGTCGTGTTGCAATCCCGGCTCTGAAACCGCTGTATTTATTGTATGATAACGGGAGGTGAAGTCCAATGCCAGCAATATCAAAGCTAGGCGTTATACTGAATTGGTTGGCCACTTTTACTTTTGAGTCCGTTTTCTTTCCGATGAGGTTAATCATGGAGGTGGCATTCACATAAAAGCCTTTCCAAATGTGGTAATCTACCTGAATACTAAAGGCGCTTGGAGTTCTCATGTAAAAGGTAGACGAGGTGTCTTGTTGAGCAATCCATGCTTGATCTGGATTTTGAATTAAAGAGTCAATTACTTGGTCGAATTCTGCCAAATCCGAAGCGGATTGAAAGACTGTGAGATCAAATGGGCTGGTTGAATTCACGGTAAAATTTCGACTAAGTCCTCCTTTTGTGAAACGCATTCCGCCCAAATCTAAAAGTGATGCACCAACGCGCAGCTTGTATTTATTTCTATGGCGTGCCCAAATTCCAGTTTCGCCATCCATATCGTACTGATAGTTTTCATAGTTTTCTCGCCATTCATATACCGCACCAAGGTCTATTCCAAGACCCCAATTAGAATTCCTTTTTAAAACGTCCATTGGATTAATACCCCCAGCATTTATATAACTGTCAATATTTTCCGAATAACCGTAATTAAAGTCCCCCTGTAAAAGAAAAGAAGTATCTGAATTTTTTAGGTTGTATTCAAAGTTGTTGGTGTAAAAATAGGCAGCAGTATTTCCGCTTAGAAGTTTGATCGATCCGCCAACCTTAACAAAGTGTTCTTTATTATCAAGGACTATTTGCCCGTAATTGAATCCATACTCATTCCATGTTAGCTGATTAAGGTTGATTAACTCCTCATTCAATTTTTGGTTCCACAAAAGCGAATAATCTAACTCGTTTTCCGCGAGAATCGCCAATTTAGGATCCATGTTGTCGATATTTGTTATCGAACGTACCCGTCCAAATAAGCCAACAGCGATTTTGGGATTAATATGAACGTTAAAATTAAGTAAATCAATTTGGGTATTGCTATATAAACCAAGAACTTTTTTAGTTTCAGCTGAGTAATTCCGAACTATAAATCTGTCTATAAACGTGGAGTCTGGACTAGCCCAAGCAGCATATATTGTAGAGTCGCCAAAGGATTTTTTCCACCAATAACCGCCCTTGCCTTGAGCATCTCGCATCGCTTTCTCATCGAAATATCCGAAGTTCTGATAGGTGTTGTTGTTGAATCCAACAAGATTAAGGTCAAATACAAATCGACCATCTACAAAACTTGCGGGTTGTAGTTGAGTTCCCATACTTCCAGCATAGTTACTGGTTGAAACCCCCAAATATGTTTGGCTTATTCCCCAGGTATAGACACAAAGTAAAATAAAGAGTGTATGTACAGTTTTCATAGCATTAGTTGGGGTTAAAAATTATATTGAATAATAAAATCATTGAGATAGGTTGTAATTGATGCACCTTGTCCTCCCATGGGGGTCACCTGAATTAAACGTTGGCATGGCCTTTCCTCCTGATCTAATAAGGCGCCTTGCCAATCCCATAAATAGAGTTTGTTTTCTAGCGCATCCCTCAGTACAAAAAGGGAGGGTGTTTGCGATGAAAGAACAAGTTCTGAGATTTCTGAGTGCGCAATTGTTTTTTTCCAACGCACTTTCCCGTTATACACCAAGGCCATCGTTTTTCCATCATGGAACAACTGACCTTTTTCCGTGCTGAATATCATTTCTCCACTGTATTTCCAATAGGAAGGAACTTGAATGTCCCTAAGTTTTGTTCCAATGACTTCCTGCATACTTGTTGCGCCACGTTGTAAATAACCGGAGCTTGAAAATGCAATGAAATCAGAAGGATTCGTACGGAGGTTTTGTCTTTTTCCGGTGAAATAATCCATGCTAAGCATTTGTTTATCCGTTTTAATCAGTAAGGTTCGCTTTCCTCCATCTGCTATAATGGTCCACGAATCAATAGCATCATTCACGGTAAAGCGTTTTAGCGTTTTACCAGTGGCTGATGCAAAAAAGTAAACCCCATCTTTTCCTTGAATTCCAAATGCAGGCTGTTTATTAATCGCGCATTGCATTGGAGGCCCTGTAAATGTTCCATTAATGGTATACTGAGGTCGCCCCATTTTATCAATCACGTCAAGGTGATTCTCGAACGGAAGTAGAATAAATTCATTTTCAATATTCATTGAATTCAACGCGGATGGACGATCACTCAGGCTCGTTGCTAATGGTTTACGCCACTTTAAACTTCCGTTTTTATATCCAACCAATTCTTGTTCAATTTCCATAACAACATTGCCCCTTCCGGACAACGCACAAAATGACAATACCGATGAACCGGGATTCATGGTAAAATAGTTTTTTGTTTCTTCGAGTTGTTTAGTGGAACTCTTATCTCCAATTTTTCCCCACGTAGTTTCAATCAAACGATTTCCAATCCAACTTATACTGCGCTGGTTGTTTTTCCCGAGTGAACGGTACGACACCTGTTTAGGCAGAGGTACCTTAAATATGGAAAACTCATCGCTGGTGGTGTTTATGGATTTCTGCATTTCCAATTCAAGCAAAACTGCATCAAGTGCCGCCTCATCGGGCGTAAGAAATCCAAAGCCATCGATGCTGTAGGCGATTAATCGGTTAGTCTTAATTACCCCCGTTCCCTCTGTAAGCAGGCTATTGAACGCTGTGCACACTGGAAAACTCTTAAACCGACCCCGTTCTTGGTTCGTTTCTTCAAGGTGATAGAAATCATTCAAATAGGTGCTCAACCCGATGTCTTGATTCATGTCAAACACCAACACGGGTTGTTCTGCCACATGAATAATCACTAATCCTGTTTTAATCAACTTTTTGATGGGACTAATCTTAAACGTTTGATCAGTTTCGATTAAATAAGTTCGCTCGAAAAATTGGTAAGTTTTAGTTTCTTTTGGGATTAGATTTCCAAACAGGGATAAATCGTCAATCAACTTGGGCTTTTTTGATTTAATATCCGAACTGGTATAACTAATTTTCAAATTGGACTTATAATAAACATCTCGAAGGGTTCGCTTGGGATCAGATAAATAAATAATGCTGTAGGAGGATTGAGGATCAACGGGCCACGGCGAAAATTCTCGCTCCTCTTCTAAGGTTAACTCGTAGGAGTATAAGAGAACTTCCTCCCCTCTGAATCGCCCCAAAAATTTCCCGAATTTAAAAGTGTTTGGCCCGGTAAGTTCGAAGGAGTAAATCCCGCGCTCAAAGGTTTTCTTTATCCGTTTGATCGACCATTTTTCACGGGTTTTAAAGACCATTAGGCTTCTATTCTTACTGAGGTATACCGAGGTGAGGTCTGTTATTCTAGGAATAAGAGAAGAATAAACCGCTAAGTTTTTTTGATTACAATCTACTTCCAAATTTTCAAGGTTGAAATCTCCCGGGTGATGGATGGCAACAATTAACTCGTCAGAGTTAGGGTTAAAATGCGCTAAATATGATTTTTCATCAGAGGCATCTACGATGGAATAAAGCGCGAAACTTGACCATCCTGCCAACAATGCTAGGAATGCGATGAACAAAACTTTTCTCAACATGCTACAAAACTAGGAGTAACGGGGGGCTGAAATCGAAGTGCGACAGAATCTAATTAACAATACGCTGTTTATCTTCAATCTAAGAGCTTGGTTTGGCACATTTCTCGAACAATTCCAAAGGTTTGTCGATGCAATGAACAAATTCCAAATTTCTTGATGGTGTTGACATGTAATTTTGTTGGGTATCCCTTATTTACATGCCATTGATATTGAGGATAGGTTTCATGCATCTGTTTCATATAGGCATCTCGCGCTGTTTTTGCTAAAATTGAAGCCGCTGCTATGGATTGGTATATTCCATCTCCTTTAACAACACAGGCATGTGGGACACTTTCATAGGGGGTAAATTTATTTCCATCCACGATGATATATTCTGGACGAATCCTCAATCCGTCAAGCGCCAAATGCATTGCTAAGATACTGGCCTTTAAAATGTTGATTTCATCGATTTTGCGTTCATCAACAAATGCAATATGGTACGCAAGCGCCTCCGATTTAATGAGCTCCGCTAAGGAGTTTCGTTGCTTTTCATTGAGTTTTTTGGAATCATTTAACCCTGGGATTGGGCTCTTCAATACAACCGCAGCAGCCACTACAGGTCCGGCCAGGCAGCCTCGTCCAGCCTCATCACATCCAGCTTCGCTTGAATAGGTTGATTTTGAAAAAAGTAACTCCTTATTTTTTAAACGTTCCATTTTTGCTAAATTCGCAATAAATTAATCATCATGCGACATCTGTTCTTCACGATTTTTTTAACGGTTGGTGTGTTAAGTGTTGCACAGCAAATCACGGTAACATCAAACTTAAGTGCCTCTGAAATCAATAAGGAAGCAAAACTTGGTCATTTTCAGTGGGTTTTCCCTGAAAAAACAACGGTGGAGAGCATTCAAAATACAGCCAAATATTATACTACATCGTTTACGTATACATTTAATGAAATCACGAAAACGGTAGATGTTTACCCAATTAATGATTCAGAAGAGGTGCGTCGCGTAATGTTGCGCTTCCTTGGTGCAAATCAAGTAAGTCAGATTAAGGTAGGAGCGGAGTCATATGAACTTTGGTCATACTTTGAATCATTCATGAAACATAATAAAGAGTAACATGAAGGCTGTAGGTGTTATTTTTTTATTAGGAGTTTTAATCAGTTGTGCAAGCCTCAAGCAGGAATATGGTATGGTTAAGGTAGATGAAACTGCCGCAATCAGTGTATCGGAATTAGTGGCGCGAATGGATAAGTCGACGGAATCACAAATGGCCACCATCAAAGCTCCGCTTTCCGCTGTTTGTCAAAATGCGGGTTGTTGGGTGCAGGTCTCAAAACCGGATGGAAAACCGTTAATGGTCCGATTCAAAAATCATTTCACCATTCCACCGTCAACTCCTGTTGGCACAGAAGCGTACATCCACGGGGTGGCTTATTGGGATACCGTTTCGGTAAAGATGCTCCGTCATTATGCGGAGGATGCTGGGAAATCACTAGAGGAAATAAACAAGATTACCCAACCAGAATTCAAGTTGAATTTCGAAGGAGACGGAATTAAGTTGGTTTCCGAAAAAGAAAAAAATAAATAACACCAGCGGATATCGCAGTGATACATAATCCCCACGCCCAATGTGAGGTAAGAAACCAGGTCATTAAATTAATCGGAATAAGTAAGATCGCCAAGAGGTGAAATTTCCCTTGATGTCCTTTGTCATTTAAATTCATAAACACGATTCGGTGTAATTAAATAATCTAAAGGAATATCTGTTTTTTCAGTTGGAATAGCAGGGATTGGTTCAAAGAAATTTAGTCCAATTTTAATTACATCTGGTCTGCACAACGCTAAATATCGGTCATAAAATCCTTTTCCATAACCCAGTCGATTTCCTTGAACATCGGCTTGTAATAAGGGAATAAATATTACATCTAATTCAATTGGATTAATTGGGTTTTTTTTATGAATGGGTTCGGGTATATGATATGAATTTAGCGCTAATACATCTCCCGGTTCAAATGGGACATGTTGCATGGAACCATCCAAAAAGTTGCTCACCGGAACAAACAATTGATTATGCTCTGCAAGCTGCTTCAAAATATATTCAGTATGTACTTCGCGCTCAGATTCCATGGTTAAAAAACAAGATATTCGCTTATCGCGAAAACTAAAGCATGTACTTACTTGTTTAGAAACCTGTATCGAATAGTATTCTAATTCATCAGCGCTTAGTGCCTTACGTTGGGTTTTAGCCTCTTGTCTTAGGTTATGTTTTGATATCGAGAGGTTCACAGGCGTGATTTAAATTAATACATTTGATGCATCAAACTATACAGATGAAGGCTAAATTTACTTACTTTTTGTGGATGCTCATTTTTCCTTTGAATTTCTTTGCGCAGAAAGAGGAAGTAGAATTCACAGATGAGCCTTTTCAGCCAAAAACCTTCTCTTCAACTCGAATCATTTGCGGGCATTCGGTTGAAACCCTTCCCGCTCGCACCATGGAATTTAGAATAGAGCATCGTTTTGGTGATATGTTTGGTGCTAATGGTGGAGCGCAAAATATGTTTGGTTTTGATAACTTGGCCGATATACGAATTGCCTTAGAATATGGTGTAACCAATGATTTAATGATTGGCGTGGGAAGAGCAAAAGGTACCGCAACACCTTATAGATCCTTGCTCGATGGATTTGCAAAGTATCGAATTTTAAGGCAAGGTAAAAAAAGTCCAATATCACTTACGGGTATTGCTGGGCTGACCTTTACCTATATGACAGCGTCCACTGACATTTCTCAAGTAAACCATTTCCCAAAAGTGAGTCACCGTTTCGCGTATTTTACACAATTGAATGCAGCAAGGCACTTTGGTGATCGTCTTTCTGTAGCAGTAATGCCAACCTTAATACACAGCAACTATGTGGCTGCTAATGATCAAAACGATTTGTTTGCTCTTGGTGCGGCGGCGCGGGTTAAATTAAGCGGTCGTTTTGCTTTGATTGTAGAATATTACCATACGTTTGCATCCGAAGGTCTGAGGCCAAATGATACGTACAAGAGAAGTTTAGGACTCGCGTTGGAATGGTATACGTTTGGACACAATTTTACAATTAACCTAACAAATGCTCAAGGAATTGGTGAGACACAGTTTATCCCTTATACCACGTCGGATTGGTTAAAGGGCCAATTTCGGCTAGGTTTTTGCGTAGGCAGAAAGTTTGCATTTGAAAACGAATAAATTATTATTATGAAAAAAGCCTTATTACCTATTATTTATTTCGGTTTATTAATCGCATCAACATCAATGGTCTTTGCGCCAACAGGTGACTATGAAGTAACGGAAGGACATTCGATCGCTTTCAAAAGTGCGGACCCTTCAGGAAAGTTTACAGACATTAGTGGGGATGTGACCTATACATCGGGCTCTCCTACAGACGCCACATTTAATTTGAAAATTCCGGTGAATACTATAAGTACAGGAAATGGCATGATGAACAAAAAAGCCCTCACCAAGGAGTGGTTCGAAGAAGAAACGTACCCAAATATTAAATTTAAATCTTCTAGCGTAACTAAAGACGAAAATGGAGATTTACAAATTAAAGGAGACTTAACCATAAAAGGTACATCAAAAGAATACACCATCCCTGCAAAAGTTTCAGGCAGCGCTTCAAAATATTCGTTTAAAGGAACCTTTTATGTTAACCGAATTGATTTTAAGGTCGGTAAGAAAAGTGAAACTGTTCCGGATAAAATGAAAATTGTTTACGAATTACCAGTAAGTAAAAAGATAGACAAATGAGAAAATTCATGTATCTAGGGTTATTAAGCGCGTCTATTTCCTCCATAGTCATTGCTGCATACTTGTATTCCATGTATAGTTTTGTACCTAAAGGATCCCCAGACCCTTTGGTAAGCCTCGATTCGCCAATGCGTAATGAGCTTAGTACGTTCAATCTTGTTGCGATTTATATTTCTATGTCATTAGTAGCTTCTTTACTTCTTGGGGTGTTGTATAAGTATGCAGGAAAGTGGGGGGTTTTCGCATTAAATGCGCTGATAAGTGCTGCCTCGATTTTAGGGTTCTATTTTGTGCTTACTTATTTACGTGATGGATGGGATGTGTTTCAAATTATTGGAACACCTTTGTTTTACATATGGCCATTAATTTGGATGGGTTGTCAACCTTTATTTTTAATGGAAAGAAAATCTAAATAACATGGCACTAAAGGCATATACATTCATCTTTGCATTAACGCTGTACCTTTCTTTGATTTTCTCATGCGCGAAAGATAAAGTAACTGTAATAACCCCGCTCAATTGTCCGGACACCATTTCATTTACTACGCAAGTGTTGCCTTTGATACAATCGAATTGCACGGGGTGTCATAATGTTGGTAACGGAACGGGATATATCTTAACAAATCACTCGAATATTAGTGCCTCGGCAAATGCAATTCTCGGTTCTATGCATGCCAATGGGTATCAATTGATGCCACAAGGAGGTCCTGCGTTGCCAGATTCATTGATTCAAAAAGTTGCGTGTTGGCTTGACCAAGGAAAGAAAAATAACTAATTTAGTGGGGATTTAAAAATTTAACAAAGATGCGTATAGTTTTAATTTTACCTGCCGTTGCATTATTAATGTCTGGTTTTGCTTATTTTTCTGTGGATTCATCACAGCATGGATTTATCCGCTCGCCGAAGAACAGCGGTGGCGTATCGCCGGGAATGACTGGTGCTCCCAATGAAAGCAACTGTACGCAATGCCATTCAGGATCAGTTCAAAATGGGGATTCTGAAAACATCCTAAGCATCCTTGACGGAGTCACCCCCGTGAATTCCTACACACCAGGTCAACAATATAACGTTAACCTGCTAATGGCTTCCAATCCCGTGAAGAAGGGTTTTCAAGCAACTGCGCTTACTGCAACAAATAACATGGCAGGTGGATTTACGGGACAAGCGGGTAATACCTCTATTAATGGAGGGGTAAAAAAATATGCGAATCACACTTCATTAAGTAATACGAGTGCTACTGCACCTTCTTGGATATGGACATGGACTGCACCAGCCGCCGGGTCTGGCCCGGTTACTTTTTATGTCGCGACCAATAAAACGAACAATAACAGTAACAACAATGGGGATGTAATTTATTTATCACAGCATGTAATTCAGGAGGCATCCAACAGCAACCTATCGGAGGAAGAAGGGCAAGTGATTCAGCTAATTCAAATCACGAGCGATTATGTTAGGTTTAATATACCTAGTGGTATTGATCAGGTGAATGGGTTGGTTATCTACAATTCAACTGGAGACATGGTTTCTTTTTCCCCAAGCATCAAGGCATATAACAGTGAAATTACGATTGAGAGAGGGTCAAAATTAGCACATGGAGTCTATTTTATTTCCATGAATATTAACCGTAGACTTTACACGGAACGGATTTTTCTTCAATAATTATTCGGAGTCCCAATACACCACTCCATCTGATGTTTAATTTAATACATTCATTTGCAGGGAGTTCAATCTTTCGGCATTACTTATTGTAACCTTTTGCATGCGGATATCGTTAAAATAACTTCAAATTTTGTTTGTTAAAATTTGGTGAATGCAAAAGAGTATGTATCTTTGCACCCCGCAATTGAGAAACACATCACAAACGAGTGAACGAGTTTAATAGGAAAGAAAAAGATTTTTGATATTTTTCTTTGTAATTAAAAAAGAGTTTGTATCTTTGCACCCCGATAAATAAGATTAGAGGGTTTTTAAAAGCAGATAAAGTTTGATTACTTGACTGCAACGAATGAAGTTCATTGACGTATTGAGAAACAAGGAAACAGCGTTTTAAAGAATAAAACAACATCTCGAGCTCTTACAAATTCAAAGTTATTATACAACGGAGAGTTTGATCCTGGCTCAGGATGAACGCTAGCGGCAGGCCTAACACATGCAAGTCGAGGGGCAGCACAGATTAGTTTACTAATTGGGTGGCGACCGGCGCACGGGTGCGTAACGCGTATGCAACCTACCCTGTACTGGGGAATAGCCCGGAGAAATTCGGATTAACACCCCATAGTATTATGTAACCGCATGGTTATATACTTAAAGGTAACGGTACAGGATGGGCATGCGTCCTATTAGCTAGATGGTGAGGTAATGGCTCACCATGGCTACGATAGGTAGGGGGCCTGAGAGGGTGATCCCCCACACTGGTACTGAGACACGGACCAGACTC